>JANYDU010000049.1 GCA_025359805.1 Bacteroidota bacterium | reverse complement strand
GTACAGTTGTATTGTATGATTATGATCAAGATAAACATGTGCAATTTTCTCAAGTGTTGAATATTGGAATTTTATATACGTTACAAAATTTTAAGGAAGAGAAGTAGTGACTAAAACAATCTTTCAACTTCCATCGTATATAACCAATTGAAAAACCCTTGACAATTATTCTCTGATTATATTTTAGTTCTTTCCATTAAACTTTTATTGCCCATCTCAACTTTGCAGAACGTGCTCTGGGATTAGTATTTATTTCTTCTACTGATGGGCGAATAGGATCTGGAGCAACTTCACTATAAATTCCTTCACGAAATAAGTTTTGGAAAGATTTTTTTACACGTCTATCTTCTCCTGAATGAAACGAAAGTATGGCAACTCGTCCACCAGAAGCGAGCACATCAGGAAGTTTTTCTAAAAATTTATCTAATACATCAAGCTCATTATTTACTTCAATTCGCAATGCTTGGAAGCATCGTTGGCAAGATTTTTTAATGATATCTTTACGATTAGCTGGAGAAATAAACTCCAACGATTCTCCAATAATTTCTTGTAACTGGGTTGTAGTTACTATAGGTATTCCTTTTGAAATTTTAGATATAATGGCTTTAGCTATGGGTTCATAATAAGGTTCGTCTGCGTTTTTAATGAAGAGATTTTCCAATTTCTGTAAAGAAATATTTTTTAAAAGAGTGGCAGCAGATTTTCCACTTTTGGGGTTTAATCTTAAGTCTAAAGGCCCCTCTACTTTATATGAAAATCCTCTTTCGGGATTATCTATTTGCATAGAAGAAACGCCCAAATCTGCAAGTACAAAATTCATTAATCCTGCTTCGGCAGCAATTAAATCTATATCTGAAAAATTCATTTTTTTAATCACTAAAACATCTGATCCATAACCCAAAGATGCCAAACGGTTTTTGGTTCTGGGCAATTCAATAGGATCTACATCAATGGCATATAAACGTCCTCCAGGAAGCAAATACTTTATCATCTCTAAACTATGCCCACCATAACCAAGCGTGGCATCCAACCCTATTTGTCCGGGAACTATTTTTAAAAATGCTATAATCTCATTAACACAAATTGAACGGTGCATTCCTGCAGGAGTACGGCCCTGTTCTATAACTTTTGCAATATCGTTTGCGTATTGCTCAGGGTGCAATTCTTTGTATTTTTCTTTGAAGGATTTTGGATGTGTACCATTGTATCTAACACGTCTTACGCGTTTTGGATCCTGTTCATTCATAGTTGTAAAACTAATAATTTGCACTTGCTAAACAAGTGAGTGATTTGGAAAATGAATATTTTTTTTAATCCAATAGCTTATCTTTTTTAAACACAAAACCGGGCGCTATTAAGCTAACCCGGTCTTTATTCAACCTTACTCACGAAAGCTGAATATATTTTTGTTAATTAACTATTGAACGGTTAACAAATTCGTTGCAACAGGTATTACGTTTATGGTATACTTTGAAGTAATTGTTTCTGTACTCGACAAGAAGTTTGTACTTTCTGTAGAAACCTCTACTTCATAAGTTCCTGGATTTGAATAAGAGTATTTGAAATTTTTTTGTGTAATGATAAATGTTTTACTAACAAATAATTTGCTATTAAACAAACCTGCACCTTTCATTTTAATGTAATACAAATCACCATCAGACGACACGTTTTTTACATCAATCTCTTGACCAACTGTTGGATTTTTGTCTGATAACTCAACCGAGGCAATTGGGGTTTTATTACAGCCCGACAGTAGAGTAACAGCAAATATAAACGTGACTAAGGTTTTCATTTTTGCTGAATGATTAGGGTAGATTTTAGAAAATAGTTACTAAATGCGGTAGTTAACTATTTGTTTAATCGTATGCAAATATATGTTACTTATTTCTTTAAACAACTGTTTGTATATAAAAAATGTAAAAAATAGGCTAAACAATTGATAGATAGTTTTATAAAATATAATAAAAATTGTATGTAAAAATTGAAGAAGCTAAATGCAAAAATTAAAACTTAATAGTTGATAAAATAATTTCTGTTGAGCCAATGTTTTCTGTAATAAATTTTTTTGATAAAGATGAAATTTTGTTTCGTTTTTCTGTATTTGAAATAAACTCATCCATCAAGTGATTAAACTCTAAATTATTATTATAAACAGTAAATGCAACGCCATATTTAATCATCTGATTGGCTTCAGGAAATTTATCATGATTATTAGGTCCAAATAAAATAGGCATTCCAAAAGCAGCAGCTTCCAGCATATTATGTAATCCTTTTTTTGCAAATCCTCCACCAATTAATGCAATGTCTCCATATTGATAAATGGAAGAAAGTAGCCCAATATTATCAATAATTAATACTTGTTTATCAATCACATTAGAAGTATTGGCATTGGAATAAAGTATAGTTTTAAAATTTGCGAAAGTATGTTCAATAGTTTTTATATGAGCAGAATCAATTTCATGTGGGGCAATAATTATTTTTATTTTTTGTGAAGTTTGAAGAAGAAAATTATTAATTAAATTTTCTTCTGGAGTATATGAACTTCCTGCAATGATTAATAAATTTTTGTGCTTAAATTGTTCGATAATTGGAAGTGATTGAACATTTTTAATTGTTGTATATACTCTATCAAATCTACTGTCTTTACTAACTATTACATGGTTAATTCCGATTTCGTTTAATAGTTTTTTTGATTCTTCATTTTGGGTAAAAATAATCTCAAAATACTGGAGCAACTTCTTGAAAAATGAACCATACCATTTAAAAAATAGTTGATTGGTTCTAAAGTTAGCAGAGATTAAATAGGTGGGAATTTTTTGCTGATGAAGTTGTGTAAGATAATGAAACCAAAATTCATACTTCACAAAAAAAACAGTTGAAGGGTTGAAAAGAGAAATTAGTTTTTGGGCATTTGATTTAGTATCAAGTGGCAAATAAAAAATGTAATCTGCTTGATCATATTTTTTTCTAACTTCATACCCTGATGGAGAAAAAAAAGTAACAATAACTTTATATTGAGGATGAGTTGCTTTTATAGATTCAATAATTGGTCGGGCTTGTTCAAACTCTCCAAGTGATGCACAATGAAACCAAATTTTAGGATGAGTATCATTTTTTAATTTTGCGGAAATGGCATCAAAAATATTTTTTCTTCCATCAATAAATAACTTTGCTTTTTGATTATTAAGTGAAGCAATTTTAGCAACTACGCTATAAAAAAATATTCCAACATCATATAAAAATACACTGATAAAATCCATCCAATTTATTTATAATAAAATTCGTCCTGATCTTTTGTGGTAAGGTAAATTGGAATCATCCAACCAATGCGTGGTCCATAAAACAAATCGGTATGATGTCCATTATCGAAAGACATTTGATCATAATTGTAGCCACGTTTATTTTGCGTAAAAGCTTCTATGATATCAAGGCCTAAATAAAAATTTATTCTTCTATTCTTACTCTGAAAATAATATCCAATAAATTGTGTTGTAGCAAATCCCATGCTTAATCTATCATATCCTTTTTTTAAATCATCTGTTAGTGAAGGAACATTATTTTGTGCCACATTAATATTTATTTTGTGTGCTAAATATCCTACACCTGCCATCATAACAAATCCTGAGTTTAAATTTCCTTTACTTATTGGAATTATTTTTCCCACTTTTATAAACGTATTAAAACCACGTTCGCCAAGACTTATAACTGCAGGTGCTCCCGCATTTGTTGAAATAACTGAACTGCTATTGGTTAAATTATACAGTACATTTTCTTTCACATCATTTCCAAATTGATAGCTTGCATCAATACCAAACAGCCAATTTTTTTTTGTTTTAAACAACCACCCAATGCCAATATTATGAATGATTCCAAAACGTTGTTGAATATCTCCACCAGCAAATTCAGTAGTATAATGAAACTGAATATTTAAAATTTTATTGGCAATTTTATCTTCTTTGTCAAACTTTTTGTTTTGCGCATTCAGAATAACTGGATAGTAAAGCAATAAAATTGAAAACAAGTAAATCGGTATTTTGCGCTTCATCGGTTTCAAAAGTAAACACTTTCTTTATATACTAACAGATTGAAATATATTTGCAACTAATCAGTATGGAAAATATGAAAAAAATTCAGATGGTTGATTTGCAATCGCAGTATCTTAAAATTAAGCAAGAGCTTGATAAAGCTATAATGGATGTAGTTTCATCAACGCAATTTATTAATGGACCCGCAGTAAAAATATTTGCGGATAATTTGGCTACTTATTTAAATGTTACTGCGGTTATTCCTTGTGCAAATGGAACGGATGCGCTTCAAATTGCCATGATGGCTCTTAATTTACAACCCGGTGATGAAGTTATTTTACCTGCATTTACTTATGTGGCAACTGCCGAAGTAATTGCACTGTTAAAGCTAAAACCGATTTTAGTTGATGTAAATCCTAAAACTTTTTTAATAGATACCAATAAAATAGAATTAGCAATTACTGCTAAAACTAAAGCAATTGTTCCAGTTCATTTATTTGGGCAATGTGCCGATATGGAAACGATAATGAGCATTGCTAAGAAATATAATTTATTTGTAATTGAAGATGTTGCTCAAGCTATAGGAGCAGATTATACTTTTACTGATGGTAGCAAAATGAAAGCGGGAACTATTGGAACAATTGGATGTACTTCCTTTTTTCCATCAAAAAATTTAGGATGTATGGGCGATGGTGGAGCCATGTTTACCAATGATGAACAAATTGCCAAGCGTTTAAAAATGATGGCTAATCACGGTCAATCTATACAATACCAACATGATGAAATTGGGGTAAACTCGAGGCTTGATACCATACAAGCTGCTATACTTGATATTAAACTAAAGCATTTGGATGAGTATGCAAAAGCAAGAAATATTGTTGCCGACTTTTATGATGAAGCGTTTAAAAATCATCCTAACTTATTATCACCAGTGAGGGTAAAACATTCAACTCATGTTTTTCATCAATACACACTTCAAACGTGCGGAATAAATAGAGATGAATTAAGGAAATATCTTGCCGAACAAAATATACCTAGCATGGTGTATTATCCTATTCCGCTTCATTTTCAAAAAGCTTATTCAACTGAGCAGTTTAAGGAAGGTACTTTACCTATAACTGAAAATTTATGTAAATGTGTAATTTCGCTACCCATTAGTACCGAAATGAATGAGGAACAATTAAGTTATATTTCGTCACACGTACTCAAATTTTGTAAAGAACACACACAAGAAAAATCAAATTAATTAATAAATGAAAATAGTAGTTGTAGGAACAGGATATGTTGGATTAGTTACAGGAACATGCTTTGCCGAAGTTGGAATTGATGTTACTTGTATTGACATTGATCAGAAAAAAATTGAGAATTTAAAAAAAGGTATTTTACCTATTTATGAACCAGGTTTAGAAGAAATGGTTTCCAGAAATGTAGAAGAATCACGTTTGCATTTTTCAACTAGTTTAGCTGAAAGTATTGCTGGATGTGATGTAGCATTTATTGCAGTGGGAACTCCTCCAGGCGAAGATGGAAGTGCCGATTTAAAATATGTATTAGGCGTTGCCAAAGAAATAGGTGAATACATGAATGACTATGGTGTGGTGGTTACAAAAAGTACAGTGCCTGTTGGAACTGCTCAAAAAGTAAAAGCAGCCGTTCAGGAATCATTGGATAAAAGAAATAAAAATATCCCGTTTGATGTGGCTTCAAACCCTGAGTTTTTAAAAGAAGGAGCAGCTATTGATGATTTTTTAAAACCAGATAGAATTGTAATTGGGATTGAATCAAAACGAGCCGAAGATATTATGCGCAAATTATACAAGCCATTTTTATTAAACGGGCATCCCATTATTTTTATGGATATACGTTCGTCAGAAATGACTAAGTATGCTGCAAATGCTATGCTTGCCACCAAAATTAGTTTTATGAATGATGTGGCTAATTTATGTGAAATAATGGGGGCAGATGTAAACTTAGTTCGAAAAGGAATTGGAAGTGATGCACGTATTGGAAATAAATTTATCTACCCCGGTATTGGTTATGGGGGAAGTTGTTTTCCAAAAGATGTAAAAGCATTGATAAAAACAGCTTCTGAAAATGGGTACAATATGCGTATTTTAAATGCTGTTGAAGAAGTGAATGAAAATCAAAAAACTGTTTTGTTTAGTAAAGTGCTCAAACATTTTAATGGGCAATTAAAAGGAAAAACTTTTGCCATTTGGGGGCTTTCCTTTAAACCAAAAACCGATGATATGCGTGAAGCTCCTTCGTTAGTTATTATTCAAAAATTATTAGATGCCGGAGCAAATGTAAAAGCATTTGATCCGGTTGCAGCGCATGAAGCAAAGAAAATTTTAGGCGAACAAATTGATTATGCTTTGAAACCTGAAAGTGCTTTAATCGATGCTGATGCTTTATTAGTACTTACAGAATGGCCGGTATTTCGTGCCCCTGATTTTCAAGTGGTAAAAAAATTGATGAAAGGAAATGCCATATTTGACGGTAGAAATATTTATGATGTTGATGAAATGAAAGACTTAGGTTTTGATTATTACTGTATAGGAGTTAAAACAATTTAAGATGCAAAATAAACGGATATTAATTACTGGTGCAGCCGGATTTTTAGGTTCTCATCTTTGTGATAGATTTATTAAAGAAGGTTATAATGTGATTGCAATGGATAATCTCATTACTGGAGATTTGAAAAATATTGAACACCTATTTGGGCTAAAACAATTTGAATTTTTGCATCATGATGTAAGTAAATTTATTCATGTACCTGGAAAGCTTGATTATATTTTAAATTTTGCCTCACCTGCAAGTCCTATCGATTACCTAAAAATTCCTATTCAAACACTAAAAGTAGGTTCGCTCGGTACACATAATTGTTTGGGTTTAGCTTTAGAAAAAAATGCCAGAATATTAGTGGCATCAACCAGTGAAGTATATGGCGATCCAACTGTGCATCCTCAAACAGAAGCGTATTGGGGAAATGTAAATCCTGTTGGTCCACGTGGTGTTTATGATGAAGCAAAACGTTTTCAGGAAGCAATTACAATGGCATATCATACTTATCATCAAGTGGAAACCAGAATTGTGAGAATTTTTAATACGTATGGTCCACGAATGAGATTGAATGATGGACGTGTTTTACCGGCATTTATTGGGCAAGCTTTGAGAGGAGAAGACTTAACAGTTTTTGGAGATGGTTCACAAACGCGTTCGTTTTGTTATGTGGATGATTTGATAGAAGGAATTTACCGACTATTGATGAGTGATTATGTCTATCCAGTAAATATTGGTAATCCAGATGAAATAACCATCAAACAATTTGGTGAAGAGATTATAAAACTTACTGAAACCAATCAAAAAATGGTTTATAAAGATTTACCACAAGATGATCCTAAACAACGCCAGCCGGATATAACTTTAGCTAAAAAATTATTAGGATGGGAACCTAAAGTAAACAGAGCCGAAGGACTAAAAATTACGTACGAATATTTTAAAAGTTTATCTCCTGAAGAGTTAAGGAAAACAGCTCACAGGTTCGAGTAATAATTTGTATTTGAAGGATTGAAATACCATTTTCATAGAAAATATTTTTATTACTCATAAAAAGATATTTGAAGTTATTTTTTACAGAATTACATGAATATTTTATTTTATATCGCCCCATTATTTTTTATTGTAGCGTTTCTCTATTCATCAGTTGGACATGGCGGTGCAAGTGGTTATTTAGCTATCATGACGTTGTTTGGGTTTTTGCCTGATGAGATAAAACCAACTGCATTATTGTTAAATATTTTGGTTTCATCCATTTCATTTATCCAATATTATCGAAAGGGATATTTTGATTTTAAGCTGTTTTGGCCATTTGCCATATCTTCCATTCCGGCAGCATATTTAGGTGCTCTTATTTCTGTGGATACTCATTATTATAAAATTATTTTGGGTGTTTTATTATTGTTTCCTGTTCTTAGATTATTTGGAATGATTGGAAAAGAACAAACAGAAAAAAAACCTTTAAACTTATTTTATGCCGTTTTAATTGGTGCAGCAATAGGTTTTTTTTCTGGAATAATTGGCATTGGAGGAGGTATTATTTTAAGCCCAATCATTTTACTTTTAGGTTGGGGTAAAATAAAAGAAACGGCAACCGTATCAGCATTATTTATTGTTGTAAATTCTGTTTCAGGTTTAATAGGTTTTGGATTTGATAAATTGATTCAACTCCATTCAAATTTTTATTTATTTGTGTTAGTATCAATTGTTGGAGGCCTGATTGGAGCAAGTTGGGGAAGCAATATTAAACAAGAATCAATTATCAAAAAAGTATTGGCAGTTGTACTTTTATTTGCATCACTCAAACTTATTTTTATTTAAAATATAATTGATACTAAATGGAAGTTAAAGTCATTTTTTTTGGAGTGATAAAAGAAAAAATCGGGAAAGATTTTTCTATAGTAAAAGTTCTTGATACAAATACACTAATGAATGAATTTAAAACTCAATATTCATTTTTAAATACACTCGATTTTAAATTAGCAGTAAATCAACAATTGATATTTTTAAATACAATTTTAAATGAGGGTGATGAGGTTGCTCTTTTACCTCCATTTTCTGGCGGTTAATGATAATGGAAGCAAAAGATTTTTTACGTTACCAACGACAAATTATTTTACCCGAAATGGGCGATACTGGTCAACTAAAATTGCAACAAGCAAAAGTGTTGGTGATTGGTGCCGGTGGTTTGGGATGTCCGGTTCTGCAATACTTGGCAGCCGCAGGTGTGGGGCAAATTGGTATTGTTGATTTTGATGTGGTTAATCTTCATAATTTGCACAGGCAGATTTTATTTAATGAATCATCAATCGGAAAAAATAAGGCGCATGAAGCAGCTTCCTCCATCAAAAAAATAAACTCAAAAATTAGGGTAGAAATTTTTGATACTTTGTTCAATAATCGGCTTGCAATTGATATCGTCAATCAATATGATATTGTGGTTGATTGTTCCGATAATTTTGAAACGCGTTATTTAATTAATGACGTTTGTGTATTGCTTAATAAACCATTTGTATTTGGTGCGATTTATCGTTTTGAAGGACAAACAACTGTTTTTAATTTTCAAAACGGGCCAACTTATCGTTGCTTATTTCCTCAAAATAAACATACAGAAATAAGTTGTGATGAAGCAGGAGTTATTGGCGTTTTACCCGGTATTATTGGCGTTTTACAAGCTACAGAAGCGATAAAAATAATTACACAAATTGGAGAAGTACTTTCAGGAAAATTGCTCTTGTGTGATTTGAAAACGATGAATTTTCAACACATAAAAATTGAACGTAATGAAAGTTTATGGAAGCATTTGATACCTTCAAATATGGAAGAGTTAATGCAGAGGAATTATAAAATTAACTGTGAAACTGAAGATAATATTGAGGAGATTGATGTAAATGATTTAGAAAATCTTTTACAGTCATCAAAAAATTATATCATTATTGATGTGCGTGAACGATCAGAACAGCCCAAGCTAAATATGGATTCCATTTTGGAAATTCCGTTGCAAGAATTAGAGATTAAGTGGAATGATATTCCTTTGGTAGAAAATATTATTTTTATGTGTCAAAAAGGAAATAGAAGTAAAGCTGCTGCAAGTATTTTTGTGCGAAAAAATAATGATAAAAAGGTATTTACTTTAGCCTTTGGAATAGCATCTTTACCTCAACATTTAGTAAATAAAAACAGTGAAAAAGGAAGTAAATAAAACACATCATTATTTTGTTGAAGGGCCAATTGAACCACAGTTTATAGCTGATTCGATTGCTAAACATTCAACAAAAAAAACAATTGGTGCACATGATATTTTTTTAGGGCAGGTGCGTGCTGATGTGATTGATGGAAAAACGGTTTCGCATATTGATTATACAGCTTATATCAACATGGCAAATAAAATTATTTCTGAAATTAGAGAAGATATGTTTGCACAATTTGAATTAACCTGTTTACATATTCATCATAGTTTAGGAAAAGTGGAAGCAGGCAAAATTTCATTATTTGTTTTTGTTTCGTCCCCTCATCGTAAAGCCGCATTTTTAGCTTGCGCAGAAATTGTAGAACGATTAAAAAAAGATATTCCAATTTGGGGCAAAGAATTTTTTGAAGAAGGTAATTCAGTTTGGAAACAAACAACTTAATTAGCAAAACTTGTTATGATAAACATTACACATAAAAATAATACTTTACGTAAAGCCATATCCAAAGCCATTCTTCAGGTGTCTAATCAATTAACAATTGATGCTATAAAAAACAATCTGGTGCCCAAAGGAAATGTTTTTGAAATGGCAAAAGCAGCGGGATTATTAGCTATAAAAAACACTTCAAATGTTATTCCTGATTGTCATCCTTTGCCAATTGAATTCGCAAAAATTAGTTATCATATTATTGATTTAACGATTGACATTGAAGTAGAAGTTCATACCATTTATAAAACTGGTGTTGAGGTGGAAGCCATGCATGGAGCAAGTATTGTAGCGCTTACTATGTATGATATGTTGAAGCCAATTGATAAACATATAGAGATTAAAAATATTTCATTGATGCAAAAAAAAGGAGGGAAGTCTGATTTCAAAAATCAAACCTACTCAAACTTAAAAACAGCAATTATTGTTTGTTCCGATAGTATTTCATCGGGTAAAAAAGAAGATAAAGCGGGTAAATCTATCATTGAAAAATTGGCATCATTTCATATCACCCAAAACAAATACATTATTATTCCCGATGAATTTGAAATCATTCAAAATCAAATAAAAGATTTTGTAGCGAAGCATTTTGATATGATTATTTTAACAGGAGGAACAGGTCTTTCAAAGCGCGATGTTACACCCGAAGCTGTAAAGCCATTATTGGATAGAGAAATTCCGGGCATTATGGAAGCTTCTCGCAGTTATGGGCAAAATAGAACTCCTTATGCCATGCTTTCGCGAAGTGTGGCAGGCATGATTGGGAAAACATTGGTGCTTGCATTGCCTGGTTCTACTAAAGGCGCAAGCGAAAGTATGGATGCGTTATTTCCACATGTGTTGCATATTTTTGCTGTTGCTGAAGGATTACAGCATAAGGAAGTTTAACTTATTTTCCCAACTCAATTAAATTTACAAACAAGCGATAAGCTCCTGGAACTCCTGCTGGAAGTTCTCTAAAAAAAACTAAGCCTGTGTAAATGAAATTTCCTTTGCCATGTTTTGCAATGATTAAACTTCCTTTATTTGGTTTTTCGCCTGCATCACTCATGCTTAAAGGCATTTCATAATTGCCAATGGTATCGCTTGCAGTGTAAATGCAACGTTCCTGAATCCATCCTTCAAAATCCTTATCGGTAATTTTATTTGGTGTGTTTAGTACTGGGTGATTGGGCAATTCAAAATTTACTTTTGCGTTTTCATCTGTTACTCTATCGCGAGAAACTTTAAAAGGATAAGGTCCAAAATTTCCACTCAATTGTGATATAAAATTATTGGTATTGTATTGCACAATTAAATTGCCACCATTGCTCACATAATCCATTAGTTTTTGTTTGAATGAAGGCAGTTTGTCATTTACATTATATGCACGAACTCCTGTTATTATCGCATCAAATTGTGAAAGATTTTCTTTGCCAATCATATCATCTGTAAGTGTAATTACTTCATAACCCAATTGAGTTAGGCAAGGTATTACTTCATCACCAGCACCAGGAATATAACCTATGCGTTTTAATTTTTTTACTATATCTAACCTTACCAATTTTACTTCTGCATCCGGAAACCAAGTTTGAATAGGAATATGGTCGTATTTAATTTCTTTAATGCTTTTTGAATATTCTATGCCATCAACAATTGCTGTAACTTTCATTATTCCCGCATTGCTATTTACAGGAGGCGTTATTTTAAATTGAATAATCTGTTCTTCACCTTTTTTACTTAATTGACTATTGATTTCTGATGGTTCAGATTTCCATCCTTGTGGTAATTCTAATTTTACTTTTGTTTGCACATTATCTTTTCCTGCTTTAACAATTATTTTAATAACTTTTTCTTTTTCATCAGCAAACACCATCGATTTTTCTTCAAGATTTATCATCACGGGAGGAGTAATTACCAAAGGACGGTATAGCTCGCCACGAGATGGATCAACCCATTTGTATTGGATGTTTGTTGGTACTTCAATTGTATATGCTTCGTCTTCTTTATTATTTCTTAAACATAAAATTGAGAATAATCCATTTTTTAGTGATGGATTCTGATAAGTATATTCCTGTTTCATTTTTGTATCATAAGAAAACAAGTTTGATTTTATATTTTTTTCGAGCCAAAATAAATTTCCAATTTTCCCTTCATTTTTGCTTTTGAATCTAACTTTTGTAGTTATCATTTTATTTGGTTGAATAAAAGTATCAGGTATGCTTATGTAGCCACTCTTATCACCTATATAGTGGTTTTCAATTTCTGGTAAATCAACATGTAATATTTTTATTTGTCGATGACTTCTGTTAACAATGTTTATTATTAATTCAACACTATCGGAATGGCAATAATTAAAAGTATTGCATACAACTTCAATAAATATTCCGGAACATTTTGAGGATAATGCATACAACTTAGTTTCTAAGTCTATTGATGACCAATAATTTTTTTTTCGAAATTCATCTAATGTATATTTAAAAGTTTTCCCAATGTCATTCATTGAATTTTCAGGATTTTCAACTTTATAATCTTTCACAATCTTTGTAATCATTTCTCCAACTTTTCCTGACCCTTTCACCCTGTTCCAACTAAAATCAATTCCATCAAAAATGTCTTTCAGATTTGCGGTGTCGCCTTTTATGGGTTTAAAATATTCAAAACTTTCTCCGCGTTGTTTGGCACTTCCAAATCCTTGGCTGCGGTGCATGCTGCGGCTTTCGGCTGCTATCTCTCCATAACTTTTTCCAAGTAAAGGATTGTATCCACCCACATCGAGTTTTATTAATTTACTAATATCGGCATTGGGGTTAAAAAAACGTGCAGCACTGTTATAAAATAATCTTCGAGGTTGCCACACATCAACATATTTTAATTGTTCCGGAAAACGTTTCGGATCGCCTGCTGCATCAAATGCTTCTTCTGCTAAAATTGCCGATGCTGTGTGATGCCCATGTCCACCGCTGCCATCGGTTGCAAAGCGTGTAATAATTATATCGGGTCTAAAATTTCTAATCACCCAAACTACATCACCCAAAACAGAATCGTGGTTCCATTTTTCAAAAGTTTCTTTAGGCGTTTTGCTATAACCAAAATCATAGGCACGTGTAAAAAATTGTTCGGCACCATCAATTCTTCTTGCAGCTAACAATTCTTGTGTACGTATAATTCCTAATTCTACACCTTGTTCTGATCCAATTAAATTTTGTCCACCATCGCCACGCGTTAAACTCAAATAGCCGCTACGTAAACATTTTTCATTTGCTAAGTAAGCAAGCAATCGTGTGTTTTCATCATCGGGATGTGCAGCGATATATAGTACTGAACCAACAGTGTTCAACTTTTTTAGTTGTAATAATACTTCTGAAGAAGTGTAGGAGCGAGGCGCTTGTGCAATAGAAATGTTAAAAGCTAAATGGTAAATGATAAATGTTAATAGGAATATTTTTTTTGTCATGGTAGCGTGAAAATATTTTGACGAAAGTCGGAAAAAAACAATAACAATTTGAAAACAAAATATTGTTTACAGTACGATTGAGAAATTTATCAACATTTTTAGTGGATGAATAAACGTAAATTAAGAAAATATTAATATTGAAAAACTAAATTATGCTGTTAATTCGAAACAAATTTTTAAACTATACTCAAAAGTAGTAATCAAAAAAATTATGGAACGCTCGTATATATTTATAAAAAGTCATTGTATCATTTATGTTTCATTTTTACTCTTGCTTAGCAGTACAGTATTAGCGCAATTGCCTTCATCTGTCATATATACATTGCCCAACCCACAGAGTTTTAATAATCATGCTTCAACAGATATTGTTATAAGATTTAATGATGTGATTAACTCAATAGATAATAATTTATTTGATGTAGTGGATAATCAAAATAATCATTATAAGTTTATAGCAAGTATATTGGATGATGGTAAGTCAATCTTATTGCATCCATTGAAAGCATTAAAAATGGATTCAAAAATTACTGTTTTACTTCAAACAACACTTCAATTAAAGAATAATAAACAGGTAAGTCCATTTTCGTTTTCATTTTACACAACAAGTAAAATATCTTCTGAATTTATAAATAATGAATTAACGCCAAACAATTTATTGTCAACTCATACTGATACTAAAGAAACTTCATCATTAAATACAACATCTACTGGGGCTGTGGCAAATGCAGCACTACAAAAAACGTTATCATCACAAATTCCAATTTCTTTACTAGCAACTAATAATTCAACTAATGGGTATTATTTTATATCTACTATTTCGTACGTTAAAAGCTACCAAAACAGATGTATGATAGTTGATGAAAAAGGGTTGGTAGTTTTTGAAAAATTGACGAATGGCTACGCCTTGGATTTTAAGCAATTAAGCAATGGAAATTTTTGCTATTTTGACTGGGATAAAAATGCCTATTTTATATTAGATAATACATTTAATGTTATTGATACGGTGAGAGCAGGTAATGGTTATGCCACAGATAATCACGAGTTGCAATTTGATAAAAGAACAGGTCATTATTTTTTATTAGCTCAACAGAATGTTAGTATAAATATGAATGATACCATTTTGGGAGGAGCTACTAATGCGAGTGTTTTAGGACTTATTATTCAGGAGTTAGATTCAAATAACAATGTAGTTTTTGAATGGAAAACGCTTGATCATTTGGCAATAACGGATGCTGTAGGAATAAATCTTTTGGCAAGCACAATTGACTATGCCCATTGCAATGCCATAGAGATTGATAGTGATACAACATTGTTGCTTTCTTCTCGCCATTTAAATGAAATTGAAAGAATAGATAGGAGAACAGGAAAATTAATTTGGAGGCTTGGTCAAAATGCGAAACAAAATATGTTTCAATTTTTCCAAGATAGTTTTGGGTTTTCATATCAACATGATATTAGAAGATTGCCTAATGGACATATTACACTTTTTGATGATGGAAACCTTAGACCTGGAGGAGCTCGTTACTCAAGAGCTTTGGAATATAAAATTGATGAGGCAAAGTTAAATGCAACGTTGGTTTGGAAGTACCGTAATGTGCCCGATGTAGTTAGTGATTATATGGGAAGCGTTCAACGTTTGGATAATGGAAATACTTTAATATGTTGGGGAGGTACAACGCCAACATTTACAGAGGTGGATTCACTTGATAATAAAGTATTAGAAATTTCGATGCCAGCTTGGGCAGTAAGTTATAGAGCTTTTAAAATTAATGTAGCCAACATTGTAGAAAAAAATCAAATAAATATTCCTTTAAACGATACCACGTTTTTTTGTAATGGAAATGTAACAGCAATTACTAATAATTTAAAACCGTATTTAATACCAGCTAATGTTTCAGATTCATCTTACCTCATTAATAATAACAATGGCAACGTAACAGTTATTACCCAATCACCAACTAATTTTTTTAACTATTCAAATACCATTTTATCTTTTCAAAATTCTCAACTTCAACAAAGGGACACCATCATTTGTTCAGGAGCTCAATTATTATTAAGTGTAAATAATAAATGTAATGATTTGCATTTTAAGTGGTCGACCTCAGATACAACTGCATCCATTAATATCAAACCAACAAGTACTGGTAAATACTGGGTTGAGATGTCGAATGATAATTTTTATAATATTGATACCATTAACATAAAGGTATCACAGCTGCCTAATTTTTCCGTGTTAGGTCAGAATCAAATTGCAGCACCATATCAAACACTCACTTATTCTGTGACTTATAGTGCTAAGTACAATTATGGTTGGGATGTTAATCATGGAAATCTTACCTCTGGGTTTAATTCAAATGCAGTTACAGTGCAATGGGGCGAAAACGATTCAAATTATATTACTTCAATTATTACAAATGAAAATGGATGTGTAAAACAAGCATCGCTTTTGGTATTATACAAAAAAACAGCACCGGTAACAGGTATAAATAATTTGCTATTAGGCTCATCAGATAATAAGGTGTTTCCGAATCCTACACAAGATAAATTGTTGATTCAGGTAAAAGGATATTTTGAATATAAACTTGTTGATATAACAGGAAAAATAGTGGATGCTTCAACCCAAAATTTGCAAAATGAAACATCAATTAATACAAGTAATTTAAGCTCGGGTTGTTATTTGCTTTATCTTTCATCAGCAGATAAAACAGAGCATGTTAAAATCATTAAAGAGTAGTATTGAAGTTGGGTTATTAATCCAAAAATAAGGCTCTTTGCTCCTGAGAAGGAATTTTACAACTATCAAACTTGCCAAACCACTTGTAGCGGTTTTTGGCAACATAGTTATAAATAGCATTTCTGATAAAAGTTGGAACAATGGCAAAAACATATAACCAACTCCATAACCCTCCAAGTTTTTTAAACATCATTAAAGCGGCCGTTGATTGATAAGAGGCGTTTCCGTTTTCGTAAAATATAAATGAATCAAAAGTGATTGCATCGCCTAACATTTTTGAAGCAAATTTTGATTGAAGAGCTGCAAACCGAAATATTTTTTTCTTATCATGTTTAATAATAAACTGCACACTTCTATCACAAAGTCCGCAAACGCCATCGTAAAATATTATTGGATTATTTTCAGTCATTAAATTATCACATCAACAAATCATCAAATTAAATTATTTTCGCCCTTCAAAATTACAACAAATTATGTTTGATAGTTTAAGTAGTAAACTCGAAAAAGCATTCAAGACTTTAAAAGGTCAAGGAAAAATTTCTGAAATAAACGTTGCCGAAACCGTTAAAGAAATTCGCAAAGCACTGATAGATGCGGATGTGAATTATAAAATTGCCAAACAATTTACTGATACTATTAGAGACAAAGCTATTGGACAAAATGTTTTAACGAGTGTTTCTCCGGGGCAGTTAATGGTTAAAATTGTTAACGATGAATTAACTGAACTACTTGGTGGGCAAACTGTTGATATGAATACAGCAGGAAATCCTGCAGTAATTTTAATGGCTGGTTTACAAGGTTCGGGTAAAACTACACACTCTGCAAAATTGGCTTCATACATTAAGAAAAAAGGAAAAACAGTGATGATGGCTGCTTGTGATGTGTATCGCCCGGCTGCTATAGAGCAATTAAAAGTATTGGGAGCGCAAATTGACGTTCCTGTTTTTTTTGAAGAAGGAAATAAAAGTCCTGTAAAAATTGCTGAAAATGCGCTAAAGGCTGCTCGTGAACAAGGAATAAGTGTGTTGATTGTTGATACTGCTGGTAGGTTAAGTATTGATGAACAAATGATGGAGGAGATTGGAAATATTAAAAAAGCCCTTAATCCTAAAGAAATTTTATTTGTAGTTGATTCGATGACGGGACAAGATGCTGTGAATACAGCCAAAGCGTTTAATGATGTATTGGATTTTAGTGGAGTTATTCTTACTAAATTGGATGGTGATACAAGAGGTGGTGCTGCACTTTCTATAAAATCAATTGTAAATAAACCTATCAAATTTGTGGGTACCGGAGAGAAGATGGAAGCACTTGATGTTTTTCATCCCGATCGGATGGCGCAACGTATTTTGGGAATGGGTGATATTGTTTCATTGGTGGAGCGTGCACAAGGAGTTTTTGATGAAGAAGAAGCCAATCGCATTCAAAAGAAATTATTAAAAGATCAATTTACTTTTCAAGATTTTTTGCAACAAATTCAGCAAATCAAAAAAATGGGAAACCTCAAGGATTTGATGGCAATGATTCCGGGAGTTGGTAAAGCAATTAAAGATTTAGACATTAGTGATGATGCGTTTAAAGGTATTGAAGCGATCATACATTCTATGACTCCTCAAGAAAGAAATAATCCTGATTTGATTAATGGTTCGCGTAGAAAACGAATTGCAAATGGAAGTGGAACCGATATTCAACAAGTAAATCAATTACTCAAACAATTTGAAGAAATGCGTAAAATGATGCGTACCATGAGTAAGTTTCAAGGAACGGGAAGAGCAATGCCTAAGTTGCCTTTTATGAAGTAGAGGTTATCAATTCATTTATTTTTTCTAAAAAAAAATAATTATACAAATTTCTCTTCAAATTTTACCCCAAATTTTTCTAACTCTTTTAAAATTGGAATATAAAATTCGGCAGTGGTTGGCATGTGCACACCACGTGCTTTTAGTTGGTTAGTTAATATCAATTTGGCCGCAATAGCCATTGGCAAACCTACTGTTTTAGCCATTGCAGTTAGTACTTCATTTTCACCTTTAACTACCAATGAACTTATTATGGTGTTCATTTTTGTTCCTTCATCTAACTTCTTATTTCCCAATTCACAATTTCCAATTTCATTTATATATTTTACTTCATGGTGCATCACAATCATGTCCAAATCACCCTTATTTAATGTCCATTTTTGTTGTAATAAATTTTGTAAAATTTGAGCTGGAGTAGCTTCTTTTAAATTAATTTTTATGTTGTCAAATAAACCTAACCATTGTAATTTTTTAAATGCATCAGCATCTTGTTTTATAGATAAAAAATCACAAACGCGTAGTTCTAAATTTTCCTTTCCATGTCCTGGTGTAAATGCACTCACAAAATCTCTATACGTTAATCTATCTGCGTCATAAATAATAAATGAATCATCCGTTAAACCTAATTTTATGATGTTATTCCAGTTAATGGAATAGTTTTTTCTTCTAAGCGTTCCGCGTAAAACAGTTTGTGCACTTTCAATTCCATAAGGTTTTATATAGCTCAACGAATCTCTATTTGCGTAGCTTTCAAATTCCCCATATCCATCCACTTTTATTTCTTCGGTTTGAGTAAAAATTCTTGACGATGGAATAAATTTTAGCTCTCCATTTTCTAAATATTTTGCAGTTGCTTGTCCGGCTAAAATTACATTTCGAGGGTTCCAAGTAAATTTATAATTCCATGGATTATCATCAAATTCTGGGGCAACTAATCCTCCACAAAACGATTTGAAAGAAGTAATTACTCCGCCTTTGTGTTGTATATCATGAATTATTTTCATGGCCGATAAATGATCTATACCAGGATCTAACCCACACTCATTTAAAAATAAAACTCCTGCCTTCATGGCATCTATATGAAGAGCTTGCATTTCGGGTGAAATGTAGGAAGCCGTGATTAAATGTTTTTTATGGGTAATACAATCTTTAGCTACCAAAATATGCATTGATGCAGGAAGCATAGAAATAACTAAATCATTTTCTGAAATCAATTCATCACGTTCCACACTATCATTAATATTTAATGACACTGCAGTTCCTTTAATATGATTATTTATTTTGTTTTGAGCATGAATCAAATCGGCATCAGCAACTGTAATGTGCCAGTTATGCAAATGAGCGTTATCAAGTAAATATTTAATTAAATAGGATGAGGATAATCCTGCACCAATAACAAGTATATTTTTCATAATAATTTTAGAGCAGCGAAACTAACATAGTTATTTATTTTTTCGTAAACTTGAATAGATGGAAGAAATAAAAAAAATATCTACAGTAAAAAAATATACTGATATAAGTGAATTGCTTGAAACTGATATGGCATTATTAAAACAGGCTAAAGAAGCAGTACATAGTTCTTATGCACCCTATTCAAAATTTCATGTAGGTTGTGCCGTATTGCTCGAAAACGGAAAAATAATTTTGGGAAGTAACCAAGAAAATATTGCTTACCCGAGTGGTTTGTGTGCCGAGCGAGTGGCTATATTTTATGCAGGTTCACAATATCCTGATGTGCCAATTATTGCTATGGCAATAACTGTAAAAGCTGATGACTATGTGGTAAAGGAACCGATTACAAGTTGTGGCGCTTGCTTGCAAAGTATGAGCGAATATGAAATGAAATTTAAGAAACCCATGCGTATTATTTTGCAAGGAGAAACGGGTGACGTTTTGGTGGCTGAAGGATTAAAAACTTTTATGCCTTTTATGTTTTGGGTGGATGAATTAGGAAAGTAATTTGTTATGTGCAGGGAAGAAGCATTTGCATTGATGATTATGAATGAAGATTTTTTTAAGTGATTAACGAGGTTTGTTAAATATCTAAATGATAATTAACTTTAGTATAAAAACTTCTAACTTTTAATCTCCAACCTCCCAATTTTATGTTGATATTTTCATTTTAGTCAACACTATTGATACCTTAAATTTGTTTCGTGGATTATTTAGAACTGTTGAATGAGTCGCAACGTGCGGCTGTTATGCAAATTGAAGGGCCTGTGATGATTGTTGCCGGAGCGGGCTCAGGCAAAACCCGTGTACTCACTTATCGCATTGCACATATGCTAAAAAATGGAGTAGATCCATTTAATATTCTTTCACTCACTTTTACAAATAAAGCCGCAAAGGAAATGCGCGAGCGTATTCATGCAGTGATGGGCACTGAAGCACGTAATGTGTGGATGGGAACATTT
>JANYDU010000028.1 GCA_025359805.1 Bacteroidota bacterium | reverse complement strand
AAATTACATACTTTAGCTTCCATCAAAACCCAAAAACAAATTGATTAATTATTTAACACATCAGCAAATAGATAAAACCAAATGGGATGAGTGTGTTTCAACCTCACTTAATGGAATGATTTATGGCTACTCTTGGTATTTGGATGTAGCTGCAAAAAATTGGGATGCACTTATTTTGGATGATTATGAAGCTGTTTTTCCGCTTGTAAAAGGGAAGAAATTTTCTGTCAATTATTTGTATCAGCCACTATTTACGCAACAGCTTGGTTTGTTTTATAAAAGCATGTTTGGTGCCGAACAATTAACCGATTTTATTGAGGCAATTCCGAAAAAATACCCATACATCGATTTCAATTTGAATTACGCAAATTCGTTACCTGATGAAAATTCGACAGCGGCTTTGATTAAAAGAAAAAATTATATTCTTTATCTTGATAAACCATACGCAAAACTTTTCAAAAACTATTCGGATCACTCACGCAGAAATACCAATAAATCAAACAAATTAAATTTGATAATTTCCGAATGTTCTGCCAGAGATGTAATTAATATGTACGTTTTGCAAAGAGGAATTGCAACTATAAATGTTACAGAAAATGATTACAATCGTTTTGCAAAAATTACGGATGCCATTGCTGAAAATAAAATTCTTATTTCTTTGGCTGTGAGAAATGAGAAAAATAATATTTTGGCATGTGCTGTTTTTGCAATAAGTAACAACAGAATATTTTACCTCATGGGAACAGCAAATAGCGAAGGAAAAGAAAAACGAGCCATGTATTTTTTGTTCAATCATATCATTGAAAAATACAGCAATCAAAATTTATTGCTCGATTTTGAAGGCTCGGAAATAGTAGGAGTGGCGCAGTTTTTCAAAGGTTTTGGTGCAACAAAACAAAATTATTTCAAATTGCACATCAACAATTTGCCGTGGTATATTAAATGGCTTAAGAAATAATTATTTAACATTTTTTTCAAAGACAAACACTTACTTATTTGATTTTGTAAGGGAGGGGGGGGGGGGACTAGCTCCAATAATTTTGTTGCAATATCATTAGGCAAATTTTCTAGTGCAGTATAAAACTCCGACCATGTGTTTATTTTATTTTTAAAATTTTCAACTTCGGAGATTAATAACAAATTAACTATACTGATATTAAAATGCTCGCAAAACAATAATATCTTTTCAATACATAAAGTTTTCTTTTCTCCTCGTTCTAATTTGCAATATGCACTGGCATTAACATAACCCATTTTTGCACTAATAGCATCAGCAGATTCGCTATAAGTATTGCGAATAAACCGCATGGCATTGCCTATTTTTTGAACATTTGTTCTGGTGCATTGTTTGTGGTCGAGCATTGTTTCTTGTTTTTAAGTTTCAACTTTTTAGTTACAAATAAAATCATTTTGTCCAAAACAGACACCGATTGTCCATTTGGGACACGAATTTTTCTTTTACTGTAATTTTATTTCATCAAAATTTGTTTTGCTAAATTATTTGCAGCGCAAATTTATTTTATAGAAGCAATAGGGACGCCTATTTTTTTATTTAAACTTAATTTTAAAAACAAAGACAATGAAAAAACAAATTCAGATTTTAGTAAAAGGATTATCTCTTTTTAGTTGTATGATTTTTCTTTTGGCTGTATCGTGTAAAAAACAAGATTCAAAAGAAGATTCTCAAACATCAGTCACTAAAAACAATTCAAAACCTATACTAAGTAATCCATCGAGAACAACATCAAGTGTCGATATAACGACATTATCAAATTCAATTAAATTGACTTATAACTCAGATTTAAGTTTGTTTAATTGGAGTAATCCAAACTTTGAAACAACAAGTCTTCCAATTCTTCGCTTATGGCAAAAAAGATACGGTTGCCAACATTTGGGGGTTTGTGGATTGTTTCCGAAACCAATACCTCGCTTGGATGAAGAACAGTTCATGGTTTCTGCTAATCAAAATCCAGGGAGAATTATCCCAGCATATTTACAAATAGATCCATTAACTAATAACTTCAAACCTCTGGTTTTTTATGTAACTGATGACGTTTCAAGTATGCCAGCAGAAGCAACAGACTTTGTTGTAGATGAAGATATGGTATTAGAGATTAATTATTTAGGTTACAAAAATTTAACTATACCAGCTGCTACATATCATATTGATAATTCACTTGGAAGTTTTGGTGGTTATAAAGTTAATCTTGTTGGAAGTAACTAATATTTTAATTTTAAGAAAATAGGGGGATTATCCCCTATTTTCGTTTTAAAAAAATGAACAGTAGATTTTTTCTGATATTAATTTTATTTGTTTACTATTCTTGTGTAAACCCTACTTATACAAATCAAAAACTAAGTAAAGAAAAAGCACCCAAAAATCTAACAGAATTAAATTACGTTGTAAATGAAAATGAAATATATTCAATAAACCATGAGGAGTTAAAAAAATATTTAAAACTGCGCAATAGAAAAATAAATATTATTGTTTCATATACCTATTGGTGTCCGTCTGCAAATTACTCTTTTGATGAATTTGCTTCATTAGAGAAAGATACAAACAATACATTGGTTTTTTTCACAGCAGATGATTGGTTTTATATTTCTGAATATAAACAATATCTAACTTATAAGAAGTTTAGGTCGCCAACTTTTATTTTAGACATCAATGTTTATGGTAAGCAATTTAATCCACATCCAAAATATAAAAAATTCTTCAAACAAATATGCACAAGTTGTGATACAATTGGTGGATTCCCATCATACATAATTCTTGATAATGAGCTAAATCTTTTATACGCAAAATCAGGTAGACTTGACTCTATCTCAAGAGTGATATTGAAAAGTGCATCAAATTAGCCTTTATATTTTTACATTAAAATTCGTCAATAAATCAAAATTCTTGATTTAGAAATTATTTAACATTTTACTTTATTAAATTTCATCCAAATCATTCATATTGCGAATGAAAAAATTACATGATGAAATTTGCAGCTATAGATATTGGATCAAATGCTGTGCGATTACAGATTGCCAGATTAAATGACACTTCAGGACCTGAACCATACAAACGAGTAGAGTTTGTTCGTATTCCAATTAGGTTGGGTGATGATGCGTTTAAAGAACAAAAAATTGGGAAGGAAAAACGTCAAGTGTTTTATAAAGCCATGGAGGCCTTTAAATTATTGATGGAAGCTTACGGTGTAGAACATTATATGGCATGCGCAACAAGTGCCATGCGTGAAGCCAGCAACGGAAATAAAATTGCCGAAAAAGTAGAAAGAAACACTGGACTAAAAATTGATATTATTGATGGCAAACGTGAATCGGAATTAATTTTAAAATCAATTGCGCACTTGTTTAAACCCGAAAAAAATTATTTAACTATTGATGTGGGTGGTGGAAGTACAGAGATGACTGTTATTAAAAATTGCAAAGCTTACGATTCTGTTTCATTTAATATTGGAACAGTTAGATTGCTTGATAATGGCATCAATAAAAAGGCTTGGAAAGAATTGGAAGAGTATGTAAAAAGCCATGTTACTGATGTGCAACATACCAATGCCATTGCTACAAGTGGAACCATCAATAAAATTGCATCTATCATTAATCCTACATCTGCGGAGCTAAGAATTTCTACCCAACAATTGGACGACTTTTATAAAAATATTAAAAAGATGACGATGAAAAATCGCATTGAATTCTATAAACTAAACCCTGATAGAGCAGATGTGATTGAACCTTCTGCTGATATTTATTTGCGTATTTTAAAGTGGGCCGATATTCAACAATTATCTGCGCCAAGTGCTGGATTGAAAGATGGCATTTTACACGAGTTATTAGAAATGCACTCGTAATTGTTTTTCGATTTGCATCAACTTTTCTTCCCAGCAATCACCATTACAATTTCTCCTTTAACTGGCTTTACGCTAAAGTGTGCAATCAATTCGGTAATGGTTCCATTAACGGTTTCTTCAAACATTTTTGTGAGCTCACGTGAAACAGAAACCTGTCTGTCGTCACCAAAATATTCTTTAAATTGTTGCAATGTTTTTAACAGCCGATGTGGCGATTCATAAATAATAATGGTTCGTTCTTCTTCGCATAATTTTTTTAGCATCGTTTGCCTGCCTTTTTTTTCTGGCAAAAATCCTTCAAAACAAAAACTATCACTTGGCAATCCGCTATTTACTAATGCTGGAACAAAAGCTGTGGCACCCGGTAAACATTCAACAGCAATTTCGTTTCTTAAACATTCTCTCACAATTAAAAATCCTGGATCCGAAATAGCAGGAGTTCCTGCATCACTAATTAAGGCCAAATTTTTTCCATCTTCAAGCATCTTCACAAACCGCTGAAGCTCGCGATGTTCATTATGCATGTGGTAAGGAATTAATGTCTTCTCAATTTCATAATGTTTTAATAATTTGATGCTCTGGCGGGTGTCTTCAGCTAAAATAACATCCACCTCTTTTAAGATGCGAAGCGCCCTAAGAGTAATATCTTCGAGATTACCAATAGGCGTGGGAACAAGGTATAATTTACCAACCATGCCCGCAAGATAAATAGATTTCTTTCATTCATTTTTTTTCATCATCAGAAAGTTTATTTTGCGGCTGATTTAAAATAAAAACTAGTTATGAATTTTCCTGAAAATCTCCTTTACACTAAAGACCACGAGTGGGTTCGTATTGATGGTGATGTTGCTTACATTGGCATCACTGATTTTGCTCAACATGAGTTGGGCGATATTGTTTACGTTGATATTGCATCAAAAGGCAAACATGTTAAACAACATGATGTATTTGGTACCGTTGAAGCGGTTAAAACTGTTTCGGATTTGTTTATGCCAATTAGTGGCGATGTGCTTGAAGTAAATGCAAAATTAGATACTGCACCGGAGTTAGTAAACAATGATGTGTATGGCGATGGGTGGATGATTAAATGCTCCATTTCAAATAAAAGCGAAGTAGATGGATTGATGAACGTTGCCGATTATAAAACATTAGTAAACGCATAATTTATTTATAAATAATTTTAAAGAGGAGCAATGAATAGTTGTTCCTCTTTTTATTTTAAGCACCATGAAAAAAATATTTTTTATTCTTTGTTCTATTATTTCTATTACAAGTTTTGCTCAACAATTTCCGGTATTGGTTTGCGAAAATTTGAATGATAAAAAAGTAAGTATTCCTGCTGATGTGATGGGAAAGAAAACGGTTGTAGCAATGGCGCTATCTGCAAAAGCCGAAAAAGCATTAAGGGCTTGGAACACGCCTTTGTATAACTCACTAATTGCCGAAGGTATGGGCGGTTTAATGGCGGGAAGAATGTATGATGCCAATTTATGTTTTGTGGGAATGTTAAAAGGAATTGCCAAGTTAGCCACCAATGAAATTAAAGAGCGTGCCAAGAAAAATACCGATAAAAAACTACACGATAATTTTATGATGAGTGAACAAGATGTAAAAGAATTTATGAAAGCTGCATCTATTGATGATGCAAGTGAACCACAATTTTTTGTATTGGATAAAGATGGTAAAATAATATACCACACTTCTGGAAATTATTCGGATGAAAAACTAAATGCTATTACAGAGAAGTTATTTTAATGAATCACTGAAAACCGTTTAATCTGTCGTGATATTTTTGTACTTGTAAACTCAATCATATAATAATTTGGACCAACTGGCATATCAGCTCCTGATAAGGTAGTTGTAAAATCTCCTCTTAGTTTATTTGATTCTTCTATAACTGAAATTTGTTCAAAGTTAGAATTACAAACACTTATTTTTACATGACCACTTTCAGGTAAGTGATAAGATAATATTGAATTTCCAGTAACAGGATTTGGAGAGAGTAAACTATACAACAAATCCATTATAGGTATGTGTGAGTACTGCACAATCTGTAAAGTCAAAATTGTGATTTGACTTGAACAAGGAATATTATATCAAGTAAAATAAAAGAAATATTTTTTTCATGTATTTATAATTTAAATGAAATGCCGAATTGAATATTATCATACCTATATAATATATTTTGAGTGCCATAAAGATTTGCAAAAGTTGTTGACAAACCTTCTGTATAGTCAAACTTTGGAGGTTTATTGTTTTGAAAATATACGGGGTGGTTATAACTTAATCTAAAATCAAATAGCATTTTCTTTATTGCAAACTCTTTTCCTATCACAAGTGAAATATTGGTTACATAATTATTAGAATTATAATTAGAACCTATAGTTGTTAATGGTTTGTTATGATTAAACATTGTTCCATCCCAATAAAAATTTATTTCACTATATGATATCCCAAATCCTACAAAAGTGTTTTTAAACGTTTTATTAATATAATATTTCTCATATATGTATATGTCATACATTATGGCCGTATTCATATTCACATCAAACCTTAAGGTGTCGGTAGTAAAACTAATTGCATTTTTACTAGCACTATAAATACGCATTCCCAACTCTGTGCTAAAACGTTTTTTATAAGCAATTTCATAAAAAAGTGCAAAAGTTTGACCTGTTTGCAAAGGAGATGATTTCGTATAATGAAGGTCTTTATTAATGTAAAGCATATTATTATAAATGGATAATGTTGCCCCGAAATGATGCTTGAATCTGCTCGTCTTTTTTGTTTTTATTGAAGATGAATCAGAAAAAAATAAAGTATCCTTCTGTTGTGCAAAAAGGTGTAATGAAAAACCTACCAACAATAAAACAAAAATATTTTTCTTCATATCGTTAAATCTTTATTCCAAAATTTATTTCAAATAAATTATAATTTATAGGTATATAATCAAAACCATTTATACCTTGGTAATTTTGTTTTCTGTTATTGTTTAATAGCATATCATTATTCACTTCTAAAGATAGCAATCCATAAATTTTATTTGTAATTTTATACTCTGCGCCAATACCAAAACATAAAACACCTGTGGTTAAATCCATTTTTTCATTAATAGGTTGTGCTGTCCCAAAATTTGTTTTAGCTACATAATTTAAATCAAAAGTATTGCAGTAAGCATATCCGCCAAATACATGAAATGATGTTTTGTTTTTGTTACAAAAAAAATATTTCAAACAAACAGGTATCAAAATACTTTGATAATTAATATCCATATCAAACTCGTTTAATGCATAGGCTCTCATCGTTGAATTGATTTTCCCTCCCCACTTAGAATATTTAATTGCACCTGTAATACTCCATTTTTTATAAATATGTTTTTCAATTTCTGCCGAAATAGCAAACCCTATTTTAGGTACAAAAGCAACATCCACTTTATCCCATTTAGAACTGTATATAGTTGAGCTTTTGTTAAACGCAAAATTGGAATTGGTAACAGATACTTTAGCAGCAAAATGCCACGATGATTGTGCATTAACTTTTGCTAAAAATAGTAGTATACCGCATGCCAAAATTATTTCTTTTCTAAATTGCATAATCTGCTTTTCAACTCTTCATTTTGTTGTTTGAGTTCCAATACATACGAAGTTAACACTTCCACCTTTTCAAGCAATTTTAATTGCATATCGCCAATATTAAGACTTCCTTCCTTTTGCATTTCTGTTGCTGATGGTATGCCTGGTAAATGATTGTGTAAAGGAATAAATTTTTGCAAATATTTTGAAGCGACTTTATAAAAATTTGAAAATTATTATTCAATAATATATAAAAACAAATCGGAAGCAAATCAGCAAGAGATATAAAACGGCTCGCAACTTTAGTAGCTCATATTCGCTCTCTAAGAGAGGCTGAAAATATTTCACAAGATCAACTTGCTTGCGAGAGTAACCTTACTAAAAGTCAAATAGGAAGAATTGAAAGAGGACAAATAGCAACAAGCGTAACCAATCTTTTTATATTAGCCGATGCACTAAATGTTGAAGCAAAAGAATTATTAAATTTTAAAATTCCTTATCAAAAAGTTAAATAAAAAACTACCCATTCAAATACGGGTTAAATTTTTTTTCGTGACCAATTGTAGTTGGGTATCCATGTCCTGAATATACTGCAACATCATCAGCCAAAGTAAATAATTTTTGTTTGATGCTATTGATAAGTGTTTCAAAATTACCTCCCGGCAAATCGGTTCTGCCAATACTTTCTAAAAATAATACATCACCCGAAATACATATTTTTTGCTCTTTATTATAAAAAGATAAACTGGCTACAGAATGCCCCGGAGTAAAAAATATATCAAAAACGGAATGTCCAAAATGGATTTGATCACCTTCATTTATAAATATCTTTTTTTCAGGAATTTCTTCCATTATTAAACCAAATAGCTGTGCCCATCTTCCCGTTTCGCTATAAGTTTTTAATTCATCTTTATGAAAATACAACTCAAGGTTATATTTATTAGCAACAAAATTATTTCCCAATACATGATCAATATGACAATGCGTATTAATAAGCTTCACGGGCTTTAAATTATTATCGTCAATAAAATCAGTTAACATTTTTTGTTCCGCATGATGATGGCAACCGGGATCAACAATAATGCATTCATTGGTTTCGTCATAAACCACATACGTGTTTTCCTGAAATTCGTTAAAAGTAAATTGTTTTACTTGAATCATTTAACAAAGATGCGATTTTAACTGAATTTTCATTTGCTTTACAGGAATAGAATATGCAAATTTGATTGCATTTACCTATTTGTAAATTTAGTGCAACAGCGTTTTATAAAATATATTATTTTCCTTTTTTGTATAGCAATATTTTCTCAAAAAATTGCGGCACAAGGCATGTACACCAACTTTGGGCAAAATAGAGTTCAATACGGAAAGTTTGAATGGTCGTTTGTTCGTAGCGAAAATTTTGATTCTTATTTTTATTCAGGTGGAAGAGAACTTGGAACATTTGCTTGCCGAACTGCCGAAGAACAATTAAATGAAATTGAAAAAATTGTAGATCACAGGTTGAGCGGGCGTGTTGAAATTATTTGCTACAATACACTCTCTGATTACAAGCAAACTAATTTTGGATTAACGGATGTGCCACAAAATACTGGTGGTTACACGCAAGTAGTAAACAATAAAATATTTATTTATTTTGATGGAAATCACGATCATTTTGTTCAACAAATAAAATCGGGAATGTCGTTGGTACTAATCAACGAATTATTATTTGGAGGAAGCATTCAAGAAAGATTACAAAATGCCGCTTTATTAAATCTTGCCGATTGGCAATTATTTGGACTTACTTCATACTTAGGAAAAGATTGGGATGTAGAAAAAGATAATAAAATGAAAGATATTATTCTTTCAAAAAAGAAAGTGAAATTTAATAGGCTTGTTCAAAGTGATGCGCAACTTGCAGGACATTCATTTTGGCGTTTTTTAGTTGATAAATATGGCGTAGAGGTGGTGGCAAATATGATTTATGTTACACGATTGAGCCGAAATTTTGAAAGTGCTTTAGTTTATGTTACAGGTTATGACATGAATCAAACGATGAAAGATTGGTTGAAATATTATCAAGAACAATATGCCAAAGAAGATGTAAACCGCAAACTTCCAAACAACGATTTCAAAATCAAAAAAAGATTACGTCCCATTGTTGAACCTCAAATGAAAGTTGGGCCTAAAGGAGATTATGTAGCATTTACAACAAACAATTCGGGTAAATATAAAGTTTGGTTGGTAGATACTAAAACCAACAAATCAAAACGCATTCACAAAGGTGGATTAAAATATTACCAAACCAATCTTGATCATTCTTTTCCAATTTTATCATGGCATCCGGGAGGAGATAAATTTTCTTATGTGCATGAAAAAAAAGGGAAAGTTTTTATCACAACAGTCGAAATAAAATCAAAGAAAAAAGAAACACTTACATTTTTAAAGTTTGATAAAATTACCAGTTTTTCTTATGCTGATAATGGACGAACAATTGTGTTATCGGCTATTCGCAAAGGTCAATCAGACATATATGTGTATGATATGCAAAGCCGCAAGGAACGACAAATAACCAATGATCCATCTGATGATTTATATCCTCGCTTTGTAGAAAATTCAACAAAAATAATTTTCAGCTCAAACAGAAATAATGAATTATTAGGAGCAGCTCAAAGCACTGCACTACGCCCTGATAATAACTTCGATATTTTCTTATATGATTTTGAAACAGGTAATAAAAAAATGAAACGATTGAGCAACACTCCAAACATAAATGAAACACAACCTATGGATTATAACACTCAATTTTACTCCTATTTAACAGAATACAATGGGATTGAAAATCGTTATGCAGTGCGTGTAGAAGAGCAATATGATTATACCGAGTTGCAAATAAACTATAAAGATACAACACCAACTGATACCTTAAATTTTGAAACACTTGAAACCAAAGGCGAAAGTTTTTTGTATGATGGAAAACGGATTCTATTAAATGAAAACGTTGCAAAAATTGATACCATAATTCATACCAAAGATGTAGTGTTTACTTATCCAATTACCAATTACGACCGTAGTATTTTAGCACAAGATATGTGCCGCCAAAATCAAACCGTGTATGATATGGTAAAAGAAAACGGAAAATATTATATCAAATATTCGCCTGTGATAAATGACGTAGTGGAAGAAAGTAAAAAGGTAGAAACATATCCAAATTTATATCGACTAAAAAGTGGATTTGCTACAAAACCTTTTGTTACGGGTCCTGAAATTTTTAATACGCGCCAGCCCAAAACTATTGAACGAGTAGAGCTCCCAAATACAGATAAGAAAGTAACAGTTGATAGCAACGCCTATTTTTTTGTAAACGATTTTACGCCTAAAATTTTTAAAGCCGAAGATGTAAAACCCTCTTTTCAGCAGGCCGAAATTAAAAGTGCAAAAATATTTAAATTAGCCGCTCCTCGTTTTTATGATGTTACTTTTTTTCCAGATCATTTTGTAACACAATTGGACAATTCCGTAATCAATTCATACTACCAACCTATTACTCCAGCTGGGCAAAATTTATTTAACCCAGGTTTAAATGCCATGGTAAAATTAGGTATGGTTGATTTGTTGGAAGACTATAGAATTACTGCTGGATTTAGAATTCCCCTCGATTTTAATGGCACAGATTATTTTTTATCTTATGAAACATTAAAGAAACGACTCGATCAAAAACTGATGTTTTACCGTCAAGTGCGAAATGGATCAGATGGAACTACAACTATAAAAAGTACATCGCACGAATTACGTTATGTAATCAAATATCCTTTTAGTCCGGTAGCAAGTTTAAGGTTAAATGTTTTTGCAAGACAAGACCGTGACATATACCAATCAACCAGCCAACAGTCTATAGAAACACCCGACAGATTGATTTATTGGGTTGGCTTTAAAACGGAGTATGTGTATGACAATACCATTCCAAAAGGGTTGAACTTATGGAACGGTACTCGCTTTAAAATTTTTTATGAAAGGTATTATAATGCACAAGATAATAATGTACAACTAAACACAATAGGTTTTGATTTTAGGCATTACCAAAAAATTCATCGTCAACTTATTTTTTGTACTCGTGTAACTTATAATACTTCATTCGGACAGGCGAAAGTTAAATATGTAATGGGTGGAGTAGACAACTCTTTATTCCCCAATTATGATAACAGTAATAATAGTACAAGCAATGAGTTTTATGCTTTTCAAGCGCTTGCCACAAACATGCGAGGGTTTAATCAAAATATAAGAAACGGAAGTTCATTTGCTGTAATTAACAATGAAATTAGGTTTCCGATTTTCAGTTATTTAATTAACAAACCTATTCGCTCCGACTTTATTTCTAACTTTCAAATTGTTCCGTTTTTTGATATTGGCACTGCCTGGACAGGAACAAATCCATATTCTGATGATAACACGTTTAACCAAAAATTAGTAATTGTAAATCAATATACACAAGCAACAGTTATTAATGTACGAGATCCAATTGTTGCGGGATTTGGAGGAGGGTTACGCAGTAAACTATTTGGATATTTTATAAGAGGCGATATGGCTTGGGGAATTCAAGATAGAGAGGTAAATCAAAAACCTGTATTTTATATTTCGATGAGTACAGATTTTTAAATTCTTTTCATTCCTTCGTTAAAACAATTTCTGCAACGAGCCTCATAAATATCTTTTTCGCCAAGCATTACTAAAGCGTTATCGTTCGTTTTTCTATAAGTATGTGTTGCCAAATCTCCGCACACCATACAAATAGCGTGAACCTTTGTAACATATTCCGCTATTGCCATTAAAGCAGGCATAGGTCCAAAAGGTTTTCCTAAATAATCCATATCAAGTCCGGCAATAATTACTCTTACCCCTCTTTGCGCAAGCGTTTCGCATACATACACAATTTCATTATCAAAAAACTGTGCTTCATCAATTCCAATTACTTCTGCATCTTTTGTCATCAATAAAATATTGAGTGAAGAATTTACTGGAGTTGAATTAATTGTATTTGAATTATGCGAAACAATTTCTGTTTCGTGATAACGAGTATCAACAGATGGTTTATAAATTTCTACTATTAAATTGGCAATTCTTGCACGGTTAAGCCTCCTGATTAACTCTTCTGTTTTACCCGAAAACATAGAGCCACAGACTACTTCTATCCATCCTTTTTTATGTTGCGCTGATCGTAAACTTGGCTCTAAAAACATAGTTGAGTTATTGCTGTAAAAATAACTATGTTTTTAACATTCCGTTATTATCCATAAAATTTTAAAGTAACTCACATCTTGTGGTCTTTTTTTATTTGGTAGTGGCACATTCTTTTAGAAATTTGTTTTACTAAATACTGTTATATGAACTCCATTCAATTACTAACGATAATAAAAACTCAACTTGATGAATTGAGTAAAATCAATCAACAATTTCTTGAAAATAATTTACCGCTTAATGCTTTAGATAAAGAATTATTAAAACAGAAATGCGTAGATATCTATCATTCAATATTGAACATTGATGTAAAAAATAATATAGCGGTTGAATCAAAAATAGAAAATGGTGTTGAAGTGAAATTGCCAATAGAAAATATTGTTATTGTTGAAAAAACAGACCCTATTGTTGAGCAACATGAAGAATCTGTGCCCATGAATATGGAGGAATTTGAGACAAAAGAACTTAACCTGATAAGCAACATGCCTGAAGAAATTATGATTCCAGAAATGACGCAACTTATTGTTGAAGAAGAAAAAACAGAAATAATAGAGCCGCCATTTTTTAACGACTCGCCAATTGTAAAAAACAATCCTCTCATACATATTCCTCACACAGAAATTTCATTACATGAAAAAATATCAAGTGCTAAGCAACCCGATTTTAACGAAAGATTTAATGAGGCCAAAGTTGAAAGTTTAAAATCAGCCATCAACTTAAATAAAAAAATTGCCTTCGTAAATGAGTTGTTTAAAGAAAACACTGTTGAATATGCAAAAGCTATTGATCAACTTAATTCATCTTCTGATATAAATGAAGCAATGAGATATTTTAATGAACTAAAACATCAGTATGGATGGAGCAATGAAAATGAATTGATAACAGAATTGGAACAACTCGTTCAAAAAAGATACAGATAACATTTGTTCGGAAAATATTACAAATCAAAAAGACGGGGTGCTTATTGCCCAAATCGTTCTCGCCACGATTGATTAAATGATTTTTCGGAAAGTTTTGGAAACTCTCTTCTTTCACCCCACGAAGTTTTAAAAAATTGTTTAAGCATAAAATTTTTAATACTGGTTCCCTTATTTAAAGTCTTTCTTCCAAGCATCATTTTTTTCCAAGTAAACCACATTATTTTTTCGCCACTTTTAGCAGTACCAGAAGCCACAGAATCTCTTCTGTTTCGGGAAAGGTGATTGTGTAAATCAATTTTAACAGGACAAACATCTGTACATTTTCCGCACAAAGGTGACGCATAACTTAGGTGCTTAAATTCATTCATGCCATTGGTATGTGGTGTTGTTACGGCACCAATAGGACCCGTATAAACAGTTCCATAAGTATGTCCTCCAATATTTTTAAATACAGGGCACACATTTAAGCATGCGCCACATTTAATACAACCTAAAGCTTGTCGTTGTTCTCCTTGTGCCAATAAATTTGATCGTCCATTATCAATCAACATTACAATAAACTCTCCCACACTACCATCATCATCTATATTTTTTGGACCAACTATAGAATTATACGTAGTTAGCTTTTGTCCTGTTCCATAACTTGCTAATAAGGGAAAAAATAAATCAAGATCATTTATGGTTGGAATTACTTTTTCAATTCCAGCTATTACAATATGTGTTTTAGGAAAAGAAAATGAAAGTCGAGCATTGCCTTCATTTTCAGTAATAGCAACCATACCACTATCGGCAATTAAAAAGTTGGCACCCGTAATTCCTATATCAGCTTTAACAAATTTATCCCTTAACTCTTTACGCACATCATCACTCATTTCGGCAGCATCAGCATCCAATGACGAACCAATTTTTTCATTCAATAATCTTGCAATATCACTTCTGCTTTTATGCATAGCAGGGGTAACAATGTGAAATGGCGGTTCGTTGGCTTGATCAACAATAAATTCTCCCAAATCAGTTTCATGAACAACAACACCTTTTTTTCGCAAGAAATCATTTAACCCTATTTCCTCTCCCACCATTGTTTTGCTCTTTACAACGGATTTTGCGTGCGTGCGATTAATAATTTGTCCAATTTCATTTTGAGCCGTTTCAATATCATGAGCCCAAATTACTTTACCTCCTCTTCGCATCACACTGGCTTCAAATTCTATCAAATATTTATCAAGATTCTCAAGAACTTTCCATTTTATAAATGCAGCTCTTTCACGAGCTAATTCAAGGTTTGAGAACTGTTGTAAGCCTTTTTCAAATGCAGTTTCATAGTTAGCAATGCTATCTGTTATCTTTTTTCGATAATCAATATCAAAAACTATTGCCTCAGCAGCAGTAAGAAAATTTTCTTGGGTTTGCATTCTATTCAAATAAACAAAAAAAAATCCTAATCAAACAACAATAGGTTGTCAATTAAACGCACATTTCCACACCAAGCAGCTATAAGTGCAACGGCTTTTGTACGTTCATCTTTATCAACCAATGGTTTTAATGTTGTGGGGTTTGCAATTTCGAGATACTCTACTTTTATTAATGGCGAAGAATGAAGTTGAGTGATAGATTTGGTTGTTAACTCATCAATTGAATAGGTATTAAAACTTTTCTTGATTTGAAAAAGGGTTTGAAAAATTATGGCTGCTGCCTCACGTTCTTCAATAGTTAACCTTGCATTGCGTGAACTCATAGCTAAACCGTCAACTTCACGAAGTGTTGAGCAAATATTAAGTTTTACCGATAGATTATTTTTTATGATGAGTTGATTTACAACTGCACATTGTTGGTAGTCCTTTTGTCCGAAATACGCATTAGTAGGTTCCACTACATCAAATAGCTTTTTAACAATTGTAATTACACCATTGAAATGCCCAGGTCTAAAACGTCCTTCCAAAGTTTCGACTATAAATCCATAATCTTCAACATTTGTTTGTTCATCATCAACATACATTTCACTCACTTCAGGATAAAATAAAACATCACAATTATTTTCTATTAAAAGTTTAATGTCATTTTCTATTGTTCGAGGATATTTTGCCAAATCATCGGTATTATTAAACTGTGTAGGATTTACAAAAATGCTGCAAATAGTAAGTTGATTATTTTGCTTTGATGTGTTTATTAGAGAAATATGTCCAGAATGTAGTGCACCCATCGTAGGAACAAAACCAATATTTTGAACCCCATTCTGTCTTTTACCTTTCAAAAACTTCCTGAAAGCATTTATTTCTTTAAATAATTTCACGTTAGTTAATTAATTATCTGTGCTTTATGACTTACTATAGATTATAAAGGGCGAATATTAATGAATTTTTTAGCTTTTTAATTAACTTTGCATACTTTTTTAAGCACAAAGTTTTTATGGCAAAAAAGAAAGTTTTATTCATTTCCTCGGAAATGACCCCTTACCTACAAGTTAGCAGTGTTGGAGAATTAGCAAGAAGATTACCACAAGCAATTCAGGAAAAGGATAATGAAATAAGGGTTTTAATGCCCCGCTTCGGATGTATTAACGAAAGACGTAACAGACTCCATGAGGTTGTTAGACTTTCAGGTATCAACATCACTATTGACGACAATGATAACCCCCTTACCATTAAGGTGGCTTCGTTGCCTGAAGCTAAAATGCAGGTGTATTTTTTGGATAACGAAGACTACTTCCACCGCAAGTTTGTATATTCTAACGAGAATAATGAGTTTTACGCTGATAATGATGAAAGAACTATTTTCTTTTGTAAAGGCGCACTCGAAACCGTTAAAAAACTTGGATGGCAGCCAGACATTATCCATTGCCATGGTTGGATGACCAGTTTAATTCCATTGTATATGAAAACTCTTTATAAAGATGAGCCCGTTTTCAGAAACGCAAAAGTGGTTTACTCTGTTTTTGAAAATCAGTTTGAAGCTACTTTAGGAAAAGATTTTGCCCGTAAAGCAAGTCTTAACTCTTTAGACAACAAACAGATTTCGTCATTAGGTGATTCATCATGTACTGCCTTGTATAAATCAGGTATAGCACATGCTGATGCAATTGTAAGTTGTAGTTCTGATATTGACCCTGAAGTTTCTAGTTTTATGAAAAAACAAAAGGGCAAAATTTTTATGGATCACAAAAATGAAGATGGTTACGTGGATTCGTATATAGAATTGTATGACAGCTTGCTTGAGAGACAGAATTAAGTTTATTACTTCACTATTTGTTTTTTCTGCATTCCTTTTTACTGGTTGTAAACAGAGTGACCCTAATACCATAGGTGCCGATTTTATTGGTGCCAGAAATGGCTTTAATGTTCATCTAACAGATACAACATCACTTATTTTATTTAGCGCAAAGCACGATTCTATCCCAACAAAATCTCTCTCCTATTACATGTTAGGAGACATGAATGATCCTGTTTTTGGGAGGTCGAAAGCCAATATCTTCTGTCAGTTTAGTATTCCTATCAGTCAGTTTTCTTTTGGCGGAGCCATTATTGATTCTGTTGTTCTCAGATTGAAACCTGTATTTACAACTTCCTATTATGGAAATATTTCTACTCCACAACAGATTAGTATTTATGAATTAAAAGAGCATTTAATTAATTCAACAGATTCGGGTTATTTTTCAAATAGAGAATATCAAATTTCAGAAAATGGTTCAAGATACAAGCCTACTCCAATAGGTTATTTTTCGGGAGTGTTTAACTTTACAGATAGTTTCTATGAAGTAATAAATGGGATTTCATACGTTACTCAACCACATATCAGAATAAAGTTGAGCAATGCATTTACAAATAAATTACAGCAAGCAGAAGCCGCAGGGGCATTTTTAACAAATGATGCTTTTCAAAATTACATTAATGGATTGGCCATTCTAGCCGAAACTCCAGATGGTCAAATGATGCCAGGTCAAGGAGCGATTGCTAACTTTAACCTCAGGCAATCAACTAGTGGAATCGTGGTTTATTTTGGAGGAAATCAAGAAATTGAATTTCCGATTCAATCAACAGACATAGTTGCTAATCAGTACAAACATTCAACAAGTTTACCATTACGTCCTTACACGAGTTCAGCTCATTCAAATGAATGTTATGTTCAGGCTGCTACTGGTATTAAAACTAGAATATTAATGCCCAATATTTTAGATATTGCAAAAGATCATGCCATTGCTATTATTGGAGCCGAAATGGTTTTTACAGTTCAAGATGGTTATGAAAATGATGTTATATACCCTGTTCCCAATAATTTGTTTTTACTTGGATCTGATTCTTTAGGAAGAAATGTTTTTTTGGAAGATCAGTTTGAAACCAACCCTAAAAATTATTATGGAGGAAGTTATGATCCATCATTACATCAATATAGTTTTAATATTATCAGACATATTCAAGCCATATTAAATACATATCGATCAACCAAACAAAATATTAATTATGGAATGAATCTTATATTGCCCGCTAATGACTATTATTATGGAATTGGTGATGGCCGACTTGTTTTGAACACAAACACATCACTCAAAAAAGTTAAACTAAACCTTAGTTATACTGTTATCAAATAGAAATGATTATTGCGTTAAAAGATACCTCACTAGTAAAAGAAAAACAGAATTTATTTAACTTGTTAAATTCTTTTTCTATTGCATTTCAATATATAGAAAAACAAAATATTGTTGTGTTACCCAAATTTAATGAGCCATCAATTATAAAAAATCAACCCGTTGTAGAATCAATTTACGAAATAGAAACCTCTTATCAATTAGCCAGTAATGTTTGGAAGAAAAAAACATCCTTCGATGTTAGTGGAATTGAAATTAGTAATAGTAAATTTAATATTATGGCAGGTCCTTGTTCTGTTGAAAATGAAGAACAGATTTATAAAACCGCTGAATTTTTATCAAAAAATGGAATTAAATTTATTCGCGGAGGGGCCTTTAAACCGCGCACTTCCCCTTATTCATTTAGAGGTTTAGGTGTCGATGGGCTAAAGCTTTTACACAAAGCTGCTCAAGAGTTTGACCTACATGTTGTTACCGAAATACTTGATTTAAGTTTGTTGGATGATGTTTATCAATATGCTGATATTCTTCAAGTGGGTAGCAGAAATATGCAAAACTTTTTTTTATTAAATGAACTTGGAAAAATTGATAAACCAATATTGTTGAAACGAGGAATGAGCGCAAAATTAAATGATTGGTTATTGGCTGCCGAATATATTTTGAGTGGGGGGAATGATAAAGTTGTTTTGTGCGAAAGAGGTATAAGAAGTTTTGACCCCATGAGTAGAAATGTTCTTGATCTTGGCATTATCTCTTTGGTAAAAGAATTAAGTCACCTACCTATTATCATAGATCCTAGTCATGGTACAGGGGTGGCATCTCGGGTAATGCCAATGGCATTGGCCGCTGCCGCTGCTGGCGCTGATGGACTAATTATCGAAATTCATCCAGAACCACCCAAAGCATTATCTGATAGCCAGCAAACTTTAAGCTTTAATCAGTTTAGTGAATTATTGTTAAACCTAAATACCCTTTTACCAAATCTTCCTTATTCAAAAACGGAAACTCATTTGGGCTCACCCGTTTTGAAACTTCAATCTTTATAGTATTTTTGAAAATCTATGTGTGGAATTGTAGCTTATATTGGCCATCGTGAGGCCTGTCCTATTATATTAAAAGGACTAAAACGACTTGAATACAGAGGTTATGATAGTGCAGGAGTTGCCCTATTAACCCCTGAAAAAAATCTTAATATTTATAAAAAAAGCGGAAAAGTTTCTGATTTAGAAACATCTATTGAAGGGAAAGATCTTCATGCTAACACAGGTATGGGTCACACTAGATGGGCTACACATGGCGTACCTAATGATGTAAATGCTCACCCTCATCTATCAGGTTCTGGCGAGTTTGCAATTATTCATAATGGAATTATCGAAAACTATGCATCCCTAAAACAAGCATTAATTAAACGCGGACATGAGTTTAAAAGTGATACAGATACAGAAGTTTTGATACATTTAATTGAAGAAGTGTATAAAAATAATGATTTGGGATTTGAAGAAGCTGTAAGGATGGCTTTAACCCAAGTAATAGGTGCTTATGCTATTGTTATTCTTTCAAAACAAGACCCTAATTATCTGATTGGTGCTAAAAAAGGCAGCCCGATGGTAATTGGAGTTGGAGAAAATGAACATTTTATTGCTTCAGATGCTACACCAATTGTAGAGTACACTCGTAATGTGATTTATTTACACGATGGGGAAATTGCCATTATTAAAGGAACAGAACTTACTATAAAAACCATTGACAACACTATAAAAACACCCTATATACAAGAGCTTGAGATTAACTTAGAAAGCATAGAAAAAGGTGGATATGAGCATTTCATGCTAAAAGAAATTTATGAACAACCGCGTTCTATTTTGGATAGTTTCCGAGGACGTACTCATATTAATGATGCCATGATTGCAATGGCGGGTATTGACAAATTTGAAGACAAACTCAAAAATGTAAAGCGTATTATTATAATTGGATGCGGAACATCATGGCATGCTGGTTTAGTAGGCGAATACTTATTTGAAGATTTTGCACGTATTCCGGTTGAGGTTGAATATGCATCAGAATTTCGATATAGGAATCCAGTACTTGATGAGAGTGATTTTGTAATAGCCATTTCACAATCTGGGGAAACTGCTGATACGCTTGCTGCGCTTGAATTAGCTAAAAGTAAAGGCGCAACAATTTTTGGAATTTGTAATGTTGTAGGTTCATCTATTCCAAGATTTACAGATGCTGGTGCTTATACACATGCTGGTCCTGAAATTGGTGTTGCATCAACAAAAGCTTTTACTGCACAAGTTACTGCATTAATTTTAATGGCGCTTTCAATAGGTCAAAAAAGAGGAACGCTAAGTTCACAACGTTTACGTGAATTATTAATTGAATTAGAAACAATTCCTTCAAAAGTAGAAAGAACACTTGCCACCGACCCCCTTGTAAAAATAATTGCTGAAGAATTTAAAAACTCAACTAATGCTTTATATTTAGGACGAGGATATGGTTTTCCAATTGCATTAGAAGGTGCACTTAAGTTAAAAGAAATTTCATATATACATGCCGAAGGTTATCCTGCTGCGGAAATGAAGCATGGTCCAATTGCATTGATAGACGAAGCAATGCCTGTAGTTGTAATTGCAACTCAACATAGTTATTACGAAAAAGTAATCAGCAATATTCAAGAGGTAAAAGCACGTAAAGGCAGAGTGATTGCCATTGCAACAGAGGGTGATGAAGAAATAAAAAACCATGCGGATTATGTTATTTACATTCCGCCATGCGAAGAATCAATGCTTCCTTTGCTTGCTACAATTCCATTACAATTACTTTCGTATCACATAGCTGTGATGCGTGAATGCAATGTAGATCAACCAAGAAATTTAGCAAAATCTGTAACGGTCGAATAATGATAATATAGCTTTACTTTTTACAGTAAGGCTACATGGCAAATAGCGTGAATAGGAATAAATATCCCTGCTTTCAATACTACTTCACAATCATCTACAGCCCAAACTGTAGTTTCTACTTTTTTCAAACCTTCGTTTGTAGCGAAAACTATTTTACTTTTTGATTTTTCAGAATTACCAAGCATCATTGCTTTGTTAAGTTCAGATCGTCTCAATGATTTTTGATCGTCAGAAACTAAAACGTCTTCGGCAACGAAGCGAATTCTGTTAATTTCTTCCTTAACTATTGAAGAAATTTCGATTAATGTTTTTAAAGTATCCATAACTTATTTGGTTTAAATGCAAGCGCAACATAAAACAAAATAAATTGTAAAACAAAATAAATTAACATTTAAAAGTTTAAATGGGTGTTTTTATTGGTGTGTGCGCATTTAAATTTTAACTTACCTTCTCCATCAAAGTTCTAAATGCAACAAATTTTCCTCCAAAACACTTTTGTGTTTCGGCTTGCAATGCAGGCGCAAATTCGGATTGGTATTTTTCATAATGAGCCATGCTTTCACACAAATATTGTATCACATAGGTTTCTCCCGTTTCATCTTCTTGTCTTGATAAGAGCTTTGAAAAATTATAATCCAAAATTAACCCAGTGCTCATTACATCAGGAATATGCGTTTCTTTCATCCATGTTAACCAAGCTGTGGCAGCATCATCTTCAATATTTATGGTTACGTTATAAATAATCATAGAAATTTTTTGTTTTAAAAGTGCAAGATAAAAATTTATTTCATTGCAAAACTTTAGGGATTAAATTGCGACTGTGAATCAACAAGGCTTAATTTCATTTCATCCCTCAAAAAAAACAGAAGGAATTTTTTCTATTCTTATTCCCTCTTGGAATAATTTGCCGTATTTAAAATGTTGCATAAATAGCATCAAAAAAAATTCAGTATATGAACATGAAATCATCGTGCATGTTAATGAAGGAACAGATGGAACCATTGAATGGCTAAAGGAGCGGCAAATATCCTACTCACACTCACTTACAAATGTTGGTGTGTGTTTTGCTTTTAATGCGGCTTCGGTATTGGCATCAACCAGTTTAATTTTACTAACCGATGATGATAAATATTTTTGTCCAAATTGGGATAAGCCTTTGTATGATGAGTTGAAAAATTTGGACCATATATATTTTGCCATCAACTCCACATCCATAGAACACAAACAAACAACAAACAATTGCGTGATAGCTCCTTATGATTTTGGCGAGAGCATAGAAACATTTAACGAGCAAAAATTATTAGAAGACTATGCTCAACTTCCATTTGCCGATTGGACGGGTGGAAATTGGTATCCGATGTTATTGCACAAAAATATTTGGACAGTTATTGGAGGATTAAGTATTGAGTTTTCTCCGGGCATGGGTTCTGATCCTGATATGATGATGAAATTATGGAAAGCGGGAGTTCGCTATTACAAAGGTGTTTCGGAAAGTAGGGTCTATCATTTTATTTCTAAAAGTGTATCGCGAATAAAAAAGAATGATGGATATACGCAGTTTTTACAAAAATGGGGAATGAGTAATTCTACCTTTTTCAAGTTTTATTTACACCTTGGTGAGCAATTCAAAGGATATTTATCTGAGCCAGATTTAAATGGAGAAATAAAAAATAAATTTTTGAGAGACAAATTTAAAAGAGTGATTTCATTTATCAAAAAATAATGAAGACCATGCAGAAAAAATTCTCCTTTAAAAACCTATTTTCAAACGTATATTTTATTGCTACAGTTTATTTTTTAGTTGTTTTAATTGCAACCATTATAAAAGTAAAAATTGGTTCATTCAATAATTTTCTCATCTACAGGAATTCATTTTACCACCTCATCAATCACCAAACTTTGTATGGCTTTTTCCCAAATGATTCCACGTATGGTTTTTTAGATGAGTTTTTATATGGCCCTGCGTTTGCCGTATTTATTGCTCCATTTGCTTTGTTGCCAGCGCCAGTTGGGGCAGTAGTTTGGACATTGTTTAATGCTTTTTCTGTTTTTTTTGGTGTGAAGTTATTACAACTCCATGATGCAAAAAAAGTATTCATTTGGTGGTTTATTTTGATAGAATTAATTACAGCTATTCAAAATGTGCAGATTAATCCTTTAATGGGAGCATTGTTCCTGTTTATTTTTTATGCTTTCGAAAACAAAAAAGTAGGCCTTGCTGCTTTTTTAATTGCATTCGGAACCTTTATAAAAGTATTTGGCATCTTGGGTGCTGCATTGTTTTTATTATATCCGCAAAAGGGAAAATTTATTGCCTACGGAATTTTATGGAGCATTGTTTTATTAGTTTGTCCGCTTGCATTTGTTTCGGTTAATGAGTTAATTATTTTATATCAATCGTGGTTTAATACTTTGGTAGGCGACCACGCCATCAACCACGATATATCAGTAATGCGGTTGCTCGCCAATATTTTTAAGCCAACTGATTATGGTTTTTATATTAGCATTATTCAAGTGCTGGCTATTGCGGTTTTTTGTGTAAAGTATATTCGATACAAACAATTTGAAAGCAATTATTTTAAGCAATTATTTTTGGCATCTATTATGATTTGGAGTGTTATATTTAGCCATGCTGCCGAATCATCTACTTATATTATTCCCGTGATTGGTGTTGCCATTTGGTATGTAAATGAAGAAAAATCAAAATGGAATCTGGCTTTAATTTGTGTTGTATTTGTGCTCACTTCTCTTTCTCCAACAGATGTTATTCCTCGAAATATTAGGATTGATTATTTGATGCCAATGGCTTTAAAAGCTTTGCCTTGTTTTATGGTTTGGATAATTGTTGAGTGTAAGTTGCTGACCACAAAAAAAATTAATTAATTTGATCTCCTCTCAGCGAACGGAAGCGTTTACGAACTTCAACCAAGAAAAAACTTCCAGGATATTTTTCAATAAACTCTTCATATAATTTCATGGCTTTAGGTTTATCATTCAAGTTTTTTTCGGTAATCGTTGCCAATAAAAAAAGTGCATTATCACCCAAAATATCCGAACCATTTTCCTTTATGAGCTGCTCTAAATATGCGCATGACTTTGTATAATCTCTCTTCTTCAAAAATATTTCAGCTCGTTTATACAATATCTCGTCATCTAAAGTATGGCGTGGATAAACAAGATTAATGCTATCTAAAATTTGTAATGCTCTTTCTGTTTTGTTTTGAAAATAAAATAAATCTGCTTTTGCAAACATCAACAAAGGCTCTTCAACACTATCCAATGTATTATCCTGAATCAACAAAGAAAGCTCAAGTGCATTATTGGCAATAAGTTGAGTAGTAGCTGTTTTTAACACATCTAACTGCGCACGCGCCCAATCAAATTGTCCGAGATAATAGCAAAGTCTGGCATTTCTAAACTTTGCCTCCTGCCCAAGTGGGTCTTCCAAAAACTCTTTATCAACTTGCCCATACAGTAACATCGCTTCCCACTCTTCGCCTTTTAAAATATAAATATCGCCCAACTCTAATTTACATTCAGCTTTAAATCTATTATCCAATCTTGGCATATCAATCAATTCTTTAAATGATTGAATACTGCTTTCAAAATTATGTAAGTAATACGCTTGAAGTCTTGCCAAATCACGCTCAGCAGGTGCCGAAAAATAATTTTTTCCGAACTCTGTTAAGAAGTTTGTATAATCTGTTTCCAGTTTTTTTAAATCGAGTTCGGTATAATTTCCGCTAAAGAATATTTTTTTATTCTCGGCATCAAGAGTTCCCAAACGGGCATTTACATAAAATGGTTTTTCTTTTCCAATACTTGCCACGTATAAAAAAATTGTTGTTGCTGCAGTAAATTTTTCGTTTGAAATGGCTAAATATCCAAGATCAATTAATCTTCTTCCGTCTTCTTTATATCGTTTATCAAAAGCTTTGGTTTGCGTAAACGCGTTATCAAAATCTTTTCGCTGCACATACATCCAAATAAGCATTTCACTTATGGCATCATCACCCGGAAATTCTTTATTTTTTTTGAGTAATGCCAATTTCATTAATTCATAATCGGCATCGTTATCTAAATATAATTGCAAGTATCCTTGAATATCTTCTTCCATTGTTGGATTGGCTTGCAAGGCGTTTAAATATTCCTCAATCATAAGTTTTGTTTCCTTCTTTTCGGAATACAAATTGGCTAATTGAATACAAAAAATTTGATGGTTATTTCCGTTTAGTTTTCTTGCTTTTAAATAGGAATTAATAGCGTAATCTAACTCTCCTCTTTTTTGAAAAGCATTCGCTGTTTCAATAGTTTGTTCTTCACTTCCCCGTATTTTATTTATCACTTCTTCAAACTGTTTTTTTGATTTTTCGGCATTGCCTGCTTTCTTATACACGTATCCCAAATCAACCAAATAATAAGGATTTCCATCGTTTTTACGAATCTGCTTTTTGGTTAACTTCTCTGCATCATCAAATTTATTTAGCTTAAAATAACAGGTTAATAAATTTTCATAAATGTATGATGATTGAGGGTTTTTAGAAAACAGTCGTTCATATACATCGGCTGCTTTTTCAAACTCATTATTACTCAAATAATGCGCTGCCAATTGTTCTTCCTTATCTTGTGCAAACAAAGAAAAACTGAAAGAAAAAATAAACATAAAACTAAATATGCGAATCATAGTTTACGAATATAACATGAACACAGGATAACAATAAAATTTACCTATTAAATTAATATTGTGATTATCGATTTTAACTGCTTTTTAGTTTGTTCAAACTCTCCATTATTGTAATCGGAATCAATAAACAGGTAAGTGAATAAATACTATCCTCAATAGGAATTGTATAAATAAAAACACCAAGGTTTTCCATGTTGTTATAAACCACAACAGGCAACGCTGTTAATATTCCATTGATGATAAAAAAGGGAATGAGATGAATAAAGTAAGCTAACCAAAAGTATCCCATCCAGTCTTTTTTCAAAAAAAAATAATGAACAAGCAAAAGAATAAATGCAAAAAGACAATTGTAAAAAGTATACAACTTATCAGAATTAAGCAGAGCCAATGCAAAAGTTAAAAAAATAAAAAATAAAGTAATATGTTGTTTGAGTTTTTCAAGAGGATTTTTCTTTATATACACTTTTAAACATGCATAAATAAAGATACTGCTGTATGGTATTACAAAAAAGAAAAGCCACTCTTCTATAGGCAAATTATTATACCGCATTGGCCACACGTATTCTGGATTAAAACTCCATACACCCATGCGAACAAACCACCCATCCCATAAAATTAAAAATATTCCATTGATTAATATTCCTACAAACAATGAACCCCATTGTTTATAATAGGCCACATTTTTTTCGAAGCTGAATATAAATGGAAAAAGAAAAGACCCCGCCATTAGCCAAGCATATACAGACATTAGATAATTTGTTTTTTGTTTTTTATAAAATAGCGAAAAGGAACGAGTAGCATACCAAAATTTTCACCTTCTTCTTTTGCCAAATGTTTATGGTGTATTTTATGCGCTCTTCTAATTCCAATAATATATTTATTGTCCCAATTTCTCAGTAATTTAAATCGCTGATGAATAATAATATCATGAACAAAAAAATACGCTAACCCGTATAATGAAATACCAATACCAATGTATAGCCTAAAATCATGAGCAGCAAAACCTGTTATGTAAAAGTAGATACTTGGTATAGCAAAAATCAAAAAAAAGCTGTCATTCTTTTCAAAAAAACCATCATGTCCTTGATGATGATCTTTGTGAAGATACCACAGAAACCCATGCATAACATACTTATGAGTAAACCATGCAACAAACTCCATAAAACAAAAGGTGAGAGAAATAAATAATATATTAATTAACATTTTTCCAAATAAAAACAAAAGGTTTAAAAAAGAAAATTGTTTTAAAATTTTTTATCCAAATTCCGCTCGGTTTGTTTAACAAGAGTTCAACAAACATTTTTAGAACATTGATGTTACATTTAAAATTCACCCAAATGACAGAAAAAAGAGTGGTTATTATTGGTTCTGGTATAGCAGGATTATCAGCGGCATGTTATCTGGGTGCTAAAGGTTTTGATGTTACCATACTCGAAAAAAACAATGAAGCAGGTGGACGAGCAAGAAACTTTGAGGCCAAAGGTTTTACTTTTGATATGGGGCCAAGTTGGTATTGGATGCCTGATGTGTTTGAAAAGTTTTATAATGATTTTGGAAAAACCACTTCCGATTTTTATGATTTAATACGACTTGACCCTTCATACAAGATATTTTGGAAAAATGGCGAAGGAATTGATATTCCTGCTGATACTAATGCACTCGAAAATTTATTTGAACGATTTGAACCAGGAAGCGGAAAACGTTTACAACAATTTTTAAAAGAAGCTAAGTATAAATATGAAGTTGGCATGAACGATTTAGTTTACAAACCAAGCCTTTCGATATTTGAATTTGCCGACATAAGATTGTTAAATGGTTTGCTAAAAATGGATGTGCTTACCAGTATGCAAAAACATATTCGAAGTGTTGTTTCTCATCCATTTTTAATTGAGTTAATGGAGTTTCCTATTTTATTTTTGGGTGCTCTTCCCAAAAACACCCCCGCACTTTATAGCTTAATGAATTATGCTGATATGAATTTGGGAACTTGGTATCCAATGCACGGAATGCATAAAATTATTGACGCCTTTTTAAAGATTGCTATTTCTCAAAATGTAAAAATTGAATTAAATGAAGAGGTATTAAAAATTGAAACAGCAAATGGTAAAGCAACAAAAATTCACACAAAGAATAAAATAGTTGAAGCTGACATTGTTGTTGGTGCTGGAGATTATCATCATATCGAGCAAAACTTATTGGCTGAAAAAGATAAAACATACACTGAAAAATATTGGAATAAACGTAAAATGGCCCCCTCATCACTATTGTTTTTTGTTGGTGTAAATAAAAAAATATCAGGATTGCTTCATCATAATTTATTTTTTGATGAAGACTTTATGCAACATGCAAATGATATTTATACCCAACCCAAATGGCCAAAAAAACCGCTATTCTACGCGTGTGTTCCATCTAAAACTGATGAGAGTATAGCACCAAAAGGGTGTGAAAACTTGTTTCTGTTAATTCCTGTTGCTCCAAATTTAATTGATAGCGAAAAAACAAGAAATCACTATTTTGGTTTATTGATGAATAGATTAGAAAAACATACTGGAGAAAACATAAAGGAGCATATTATTTATAATCGCAGTTACGCTCATACTGATTTTATAAACGATTATCACGCCTACAAAGGAAATGCTTATGGATTGGCAAATACCCTCAATCAAACAGCCTTTCTCAAACCAAAAATGAAAAGCAAAAAATTGAGTAACTTATACTTTGCTGGGCAACTAACTGTTCCAGGGGCTGGTGTTCCGCCAAGTATAATAAGCGGCAAAGTGGTTGCAAATCTAATATGTAAAGAACAACTTTAAACTCGTAAAAAGTATGAAACAATTGTTTGATCACCTTTCTCAACGAACCAGCAAAATGGTAACGAATACTTACAGTACTTCGTTTTCAATGGGGATTCGTTTTTTAGCAAAAAAATTTCACACCCCAATTTATGGTATTTATGGTTTTGTAAGATTCGCAGATGAAATTGTAGACACTTTTCACGGCTTTGATAAACGTACTTTATTAGAAGAGTTTAAAGCCGAAACCTATAAAGCTATTGCCAACAAAATAAGTTTAAATCCTATTTTAAATACTTTTCAATCTGTTGTTAACCAATATCAAATTGATTTACATTTAATAGAAACATTTTTTAACAGCATGGAAATGGATTTGGATGATAGAAAATATTCTCAAAAAAATTACGAAGAATATATTTTAGGATCGGCAGAAGTTGTAGGATTGATGTGTTTAAAAGTATTTGTAGAAGGAAATCAAGTAACATACGATGAGTTAAAATATAACGCTATGAAGTTGGGTTCTGCTTTTCAAAAAATAAATTTTTTGCGAGATTTTAATTCCGATAAGCAAGAACTTGGGCGTGTATATTTTCCTCAACTGCAGCACAACGAGTTCGACACGTTAACCAAAAAAGAAATTGAAGCCGATATTTTATCCGATTTTCAATTGGGATATGAGGGCGTTAAGCGTTTGCCAAAAAATGCACGGTTTGGTGTGTATGTGGCCTATAAATATTATTCCAATTTATTACGCAAAATTGTAGCGTTGCCAGCAACAAAAATTTTGAACGAGAGAGTCCGCATTCCAAATAAACAAAAATATGCATTGTTCTTCGGTTCATATGTTCGCCACAGTTTAAATATGTTGTAATGAAATTAATTATTGCTTTATTTTCGTATATAATAGGTGTTTCTACCACACAAGCACTAACTATTAATGATGCCCGAAATGCTTATGAACAGTCTATTTACAAGAAAACCATTGGAATAAAATTTCTTCAAGAAATAGAAAACAACTCATCCGTTAACAATGTATTACTTGGTTATAAAGGCGCTGTAAAAATGATTATGGCAAAACATTATTTTTATCCTTGGCAAAAATTAAATTCGTTTAACGAAGGCAAAAATATTTTAGAAAATGCCATAGCAAAAGATGAAAACAATATTGAACTTATTTATTTACGTTTTAGTATTCAAAGTCACTCTCCCAAGTTTTTAAATTACGCCAATAATATTTCTATTGATAAATTATTTTTGTTGAAATCCATTTCTGCAATTAAAGATAAAGACCTTCAATTGCGAATTATAAATTATTTGAAATCCTCTTCCCTTCTATCACAAACAGAAAAAAATAAACTAAATTCCATTTCATGAAACAAAAAGAGTTTGTGATTTTGGTTGATGAAAACGATACTGAACTTGGCTTGATGGAAAAACATGAGGCTCATCAAAAGGCATTATTACATCGGGCATTTTCTGTTTTTGTATTTAATAAAAAAGGTGAGTTATTATTACAGCAACGTGCGTTAAATAAATACCACTCGGGTGGTTTATGGACAAATACATGTTGCAGCCATCCACGTGAAAACGAAAAAACAATTGATGCAGCTCACCGCAGATTAAAAGAAGAAATGGGCTTTGATTGTACTCTTACCGAAAAATTTCACTTCATTTACAAAGCCGCTTTTGACAATGGGTTAACTGAGCACGAATTGGATTTTATTTATATTGGAACAACAAATGAAGAGCCTAATATTAATAATGATGAAGTTGCTTCCTATAAATGGATAAATATGCAAGAGCTAATAACTGATATGAGACTTCACCCCAAAAATTATACGGTTTGGTTTTCTATTATTTTGAAAGAATACTTAGAGCACTTATAGATTTTAGCTCACTAACGTTCCCACATTTTCGCCATTACAAACCTTTAAAAAGTTTCCTTCTTTGTTCATATCAAAAACCATAATTGGAACATTGTTTTCCTGACAAAGTGTGATAGCTGTTAAATCCATCACATTTAGTCCTCTTTCGTATACTTCGCTATAAGATATTTTTTCAAAACGTGTTGCATTGGGATCTTTTTCAGGATCGGCAGTATAAATTCCATCTACACGAGTTCCTTTTAAAACCAAGTTGGCTTCAATTTCAACGGCACGTAATGACGCGGCTGTATCTGTTGTAAAATATGGGTTTCCTGTGCCTGCACCAAAAATTACAATACGTCCTTTTTCTAAATGCCTCATGGCTCTTCTGCGAATAAATGGTTCACAAATTTGTTCCATTTTTATTGCTGAAAGCAAACGCGTTTTCATTCCATTTCTTTCTAACGCACCTTGCAAAGCCATCGCGTTAATAACGGTGGCAAGCATACCCATATAATCACCTTGTGCCCTGTCTACAATTCCTCCAGAAACACCCTGTACTCCTCTAAAAATATTTCCTCCTCCAATAACAATCGCAACCTGAACTCCTGTTTCCAAAACGGTTTTAATTTCTGTTGCATATTGTTCCAAAACTTTCGAATCAATCCCATATTGTTGATCGCCCATTAGTGATTCACCACTTAATTTAAGAAGTACTCGGTTGTATTTCATGATTTTATTATTTGTTTTTGACTAAGCTTTTTTCTCTCGAAATAGGTGTTTCGATAAATTTTATACAAGTATAAGGCAAAAAAAAAGTCCCTCGCAATTGCGAGGGACTTAAACTATTTTAGCCTAAAGCAACTCTTACGAATGCTTTAACGGTGAGTCCTTTTTCAACTCCATCAAGCATTTGTGTTATTGTTTTAGAGCCGTCTTTTACAAACTCTTGGTTAAGCAATGTTTGCTCTTTATAAAATTTACCTAACTTACCTTGAGCAATTTTTTCCAACATCTCTTCTGGTTTTCCTTCTGTTCTTGCTTGTTCTTTTCCAATTTCAATTTCTCTATTCACAACTGTTGGATCAACATCTGCCTTATCTAATGCCACAGGATTCATTGCTGCAATTTGCATCGCAACATCTCTTCCTGCTGCTGAATTAGCATCGTTAGCTGCATTATTTAAAGAAACTAAAACACCTAAACGATTTGCACCGTGAATATAAGGAACGATATTTTCGCCTTCCATTAATTCATATCGAACCACATCTATTTTCTCCCCAATTTTTCCTACTTGTTCAATTAGTTTTTCTGCAAGTGTTGAGCCTTCAAATGGTAATGCTTTTAAAGCATCTGCATTAGCTGGTTTATTAGCCATAGCCAAATCTGCAATTGCATTAGCAAATTTTACGAAGTCTTCATTTTTGGCAACAAAGTCCGTTTCGCAACTCAATTGGATAATGATTCCTGATTTTTTATCAGTACTTGTTTTTGCTATTACAGCTCCTTCTTTTGCTTCTCTATCAGCGCGGGCTGCAGAAACTTTTTGACCCTTTTTTCTTAAATAATCAACTGCTCCATCAAAATCACCGTTTGATTCTGTTAAGGCGTTTTTGCAATCCATCATTCCAGCACCGGTCATTTGGCGCAACTTGTTTACATCTGATGCACTTATTGTTGTCATCTTATTTTTATTTAATGTTTGAATTTAAAATTTGACTAAAAAAAATCGGCCTAAGCCGATTTTCTTATTTATGAATCTTGTTTTTCAGAAATGGCTTCTTTTTCTACTTCCGTATCTTTCTCACGTTTACGTTCCGAAAGTCCTTCGGTAATGGCATCACTCATTGCTTTAGCAATTAAAGCAATTGATTTTGCTGCATCATCATTTGCAGGAATTGGAAAATCTACTAAAGTTGGATCTGAGTTAGTATCAACAATTCCAAAAGTTGGAATATTTAATTTTTGTGCTTCAGCAACTGCAATGTGTTCACGTTTAATATCAACAATAAACAACGCTGCAGGAAGACGATTTAAATCAGCGATACCCCCAAACAACTTTTTCAACTTCAACTTTTCGCGATCAAGCATCAATCTTTCTTTCTTTGAGATATTAGCGTAAGTACCATCGGTAGCAAGTTTATCAATTCCTTGCATTTTTTTGATAGATTTTCTAACCGTTGCAAAATTGGTTAACATGCCACCCAACCAACGCTCAGTTACAAAAGGCATATTTACTCGTTGAGCTTCTTTCTCAATGATTTCTTTGGCTTGTTTTTTTGTGGCAACAAACAACACTTTTCTTCCAGACTTAACAATACTTTTCAAAGCAGCAGAAGCTTCATCAAGCTTCACGGCTGTTTTGTTAAGATCGATAAGATGGATTCCGTTTTTTTCCATGAAGATGTATGGTGCCATCTTTGGATTCCACTTACGGGTAAGGTGACCAAAATGTACACCTGCTGCTAATAATTCTTCGTTATTGATATTTGACATCGTAGTAGTTTTCAGGATTAACGTTTAACAAACTGGAAGCGTTTGCGGGCTTTTTTCTGACCTGGTTTTTTACGTTCAACCATACGTGGATCACGTGTCATCAAGTCAACTGCTTTTAATAATGGTTTCAATTCAGCATTGTATTTCACAAGTGCTCTTGCTACACCTAGTTTCACAGCATCCGCTTGTCCAGAAACTCCACCGCCATTTACGTTACATTTTACATCAAACTGACCTAAAGTATTGGTTACTTCAAATGGTTTGTTGATGGCGTTTTGTAATAAAATAGTTGGAAAGTAAACTTTAGCTTCCTTGCCGTTAATTGTAATATTTCCCGAACCTGCAGAAAGATATACTCTTGCTACTGCGGTTTTTCTTCTGCCTAAAGCGTTATTTACACTCATTTAGTTTCGAATTTTAAAGGTTTAGGTTGTTGTGCAACATGAGGATGCTCTGAACCTGCATAAACATATAGGTTTCTAAATATCTCTCTGCCCAATTTATTATTTGGAAGCATTCCATCAATGGCGTGCTCCACAACGTAAGTTGGTCTTCTTTCTAAAAGACTTTTAGCTGATTCCCAACGTTGCCCACCAGGATGACCCGAGAAGAATACATATTCCTTATCGTTCATCTTGTTACCGGTCATACGAATTTTCTCAGCATTGATAATGATGACATTGTCACCACAATCAACGTTTGGAGTAAAGCTCGGTTTGTGCTTTCCTCTTAAGATGTTAGCTACTTTGGTAGAAAAACGACCAAGCGTTTGTCCTTCTGCATCAACGATGAACCATTCTTTGTTCACAGTAGCTTTGTTGACAGTTTTTGTTTTATAACTTATTGCGTCCACAGTCAGTTAGTTTTAATTTAGGGGTGGCAAAAATAGGTATGATTTCGTAATTCACAAACAAATGTGAAAAAAAGGTTGCATTTATTATTGCGCCTTGATAAATAAAAGCCTATAAGTTCATATTTCAGGCTTGTTAACACGCTACAAATAAAATTCATTCAGCACCTTTTAAACTATCGGGTAAAATAATTTTTTCAACTTCTGCATTTGCCCAATTAGTTACTAAAGCAATTTGCTCATCACTCATTTTTGCATCAGTATGAATAAGCGTATAAGAAAATAATGGCATTTCATGTTCCTTTATTTCCTCTCCAATTTCTTCTAGTTTATGTTTTTTACGCTTGGGTTTATAGGTATTGTATTCCGAAAAATTTAAATGTTTTTTGCCGTCATCAACATGGTTTTGCATCCATAAGCCAATGGGTTGAATATTGGTATACCAAGGATAATTTGTATGATTACTATGACAATCAAAGCATGATGTTTCTAATATCTTTTTCACATCATCAGGAATAGGTGCGCTAACGGTATGTGTAATATCATTTGTCGTATAAGCTTCGCCTTCATTTTTTGCTGGTCTGATAAATTGAAGAACAACAAGTATTACACCTAAAGCAATGGCAACTTTTTTGAAAGATATCCGTTTCATTTTTACAAAATTTTGAATTACAAGTTTATGGTTTTCTCTTGCCAAAAAATGTTTAACATAAAAAAACCGTAACACATGCTACGGTTTTTTATCCAAGATTTCAGTAATTACTTTTTGATTCCAAAAGCTTTTTTTACTTTTTCTACGTAGTCTAATTTTTCCCAAGTAAACAGTTCTACTTTCATGGTTTTTGTTTTTCCATCAGGAGAGGTAAACGTTTTGGTAACGATTTCATTTTTACGACCCATGTGCCCGTATGCAGCCGTTTCGCTGTATATTGGAGTACGTAATTTAAAACGTTGTTCAATAAAGTAAGGGCGCATATCAAATACTTTTTCTACAATTTTGGCAATTTGACCATCGGTCATTTTTACTTCTGCCGTACCATAAGTATCGATAAAAATACCCATTGGTTGAGCTACACCAATTGCGTAAGAAACCTGAACTAAAACCTCTGAACACAATCCTGCTGCAACTAAGTTTTTTGCAATATGACGAGTAGCATAAGCTGCACTTCTATCTACTTTACTTGGATCTTTTCCTGAAAATGCACCACCACCATGGGCACCTTTTCCGCCATAGGTATCCACAATAATTTTACGCCCTGTTAAACCAGTATCGCCATGTGGCCCACCAATAACAAACTTACCTGTTGGGTTAATATGATAGTTAATTTTATTGTTAAACAAGTGAGCGTATTTTGGATATTTCTTTTTTACGCGAGGAATTAAAATATCGATAATGTCTTTTTTTATTTTGGCTAACATTTTTGGTTCTGCAGCAAAATCATCATGCTGTGTAGAAACCACAATGGCATCAATTCTAACAGGAACATTCTCGTCACTGTATTCCAAAGTTACTTGTGATTTAGCGTCTGGACGTAAATACTTTATTTCTTTATTTTCTCTACGAAGAGCTGCCAATTCAATTAAAATACCATGCGCTAAATCTAATGCTAAGGGCATGTAATTATCCGTTTCGTTGGTTGCATAACCAAACATCATCCCTTGGTCACCTGCACCTTGTTCTTCTTTTTTCTTTTTATCTACACCTTGATTAATATCCGCTGATTGCTCGTGAATGGCAGAAAGTACACCACACGAATTTGCTTCAAACATATATTCACTTTTTGTGTACCCAATTTTTTTAATCACATCACGAGCTATGGTTTGCACGTCTAAGTATGCGCTTGATTTTACCTCTCCTGCTAATATCACCTGGCCAGTTGTTACAAGTGTTTCGCAAGCAACTTTTGAGTTAGGATCAAACGCTAAAAAATTATCAATAAGGGCATCCGAAATTTGATCGGCTACTTTGTCTGGGTGTCCTTCTGAAACGGACTCTGAAGTGAATAAATACGACATGTTTATTTATAATATATTAAGTTAACAATTTGTAAATGGTGCGCAAAAATAATCATTTGCATGAAGTTACAAAGATTGAGCAACTATATTTTAAATCATAAAAATTACCTTTCAATTTGTTGTTGTAAATTTATTTTTGTGCCATGCAGGATTTAGAACCCTTTTATAGATGGAGAGATTTATATCGATCGGAAGAGGATGATTTATCGCCATTTTTTGAGCGAGAATACAGTGAGTTTGAATATACGCATACCATTTATAACTACGCTATTCATCCTCAATGGGACGAGTTTGGCTCGCCCACTTTATATATTAAAATTCTTTTTGTTGACTATGATAAAACCTTTGCGGTGCTTGAAATGATGGGCGAATGGAACGATGCCATTACCAATGATATTATGTTTTTAAAACGAAATGTAATTGAAGCATTGGTTGAAAATGGAATTACTAAATTTATTTTAATTGGCGAAAATATTTTGAATTTTCATGCCAGTGATGATAGTTATTATGAAGAGTGGTTTCAGGATGTTGAAGACGGTTGGATTGTAGCAATCAATTTTCATGAACATGTTTTAGAAGAATTTAGAAAAAGTAATATTGATTATTATTTGAATTTTGGAGGAGAGTTGGATAATATGATTTGGAGAAAGTTTTCTCCCATGCAATTGTACTCACAAATACAGCATACTATGCAACACCGATTGGGTTAAAAAGTTAATACATACTTCCCACACGAAACCCAATACTTAATGTTGTATAATTGGCATTGTTAGGTTTTATTCCAAACACATAATCAACATTGCTTTTATAGGTTTCATATTCACCAAACAACCACCAACGACCCGATGGTATAAAAGGAATTTCTAAGCGTACGCCACTATTTGGTGTTGTGGAAGAAAAATTATTCCACGCAGTTAGCATCATTCTAAACTCATTATGAAACCCTAATTTATATTCGCCTTTTATGGCATAAGGCATGGTATATAAAAAATAGCCAAGCGAGTTGCCCATTATAGATAAATCGCCAACACTTGTGTACATAAATCTTGGTCTAACGCCACCCAATATTCCGTATTTATTATTTCTATATCCTGCAAAAAAATCATAGCCCCACCGAAACATAAAACTATACTTTGACTCCATATCATTTTTATTATGTTGTATAGGTTCATTACGCATTTTGCCAAAAAGCATTTCGGTATAAAGAGCATCATAAATTACAAAGCGATTATAGTACCCAAACAAATTAGACAGGAGTTGAAACTCTGCTTTTAAATTTATAGCGTCAACCCTTCTGCTTGCAAAAGTATCAGCTTCGCTAAGCATCATTTGTGTGTATCCAAGTTGCCCTCTAATTAGCTTTGCATCAATTAACACTTCGCCAGGTTTTGGTGTGTAGGAATATTCTTTTTTTTGCGAAAAAACTATGCTTGGAAATAATACCAAGCATAGTAAAAATAATAATAGGCGGTGCATAAAACTATTTGGTTTTATACCTAAAATATTGCTCGCCTTTAAATTTTATAAACTCTTCGCCATCCTCAGAAAAGAAAGGATATGGGGTGTCTTTCATTTTTGAAATAATTTGCCCATTGTTTAAATCAAATCGCACAAAATCTTCCAAACTAAACACATCACTTCCTGTCCACACATAAAAAACATTTCCCTCCATAAATTCGCCCAAAGCTTTTTTAGTATCTGTTGTATAATTTTGTTTTCCCGAGCTCATATCAAAACTACCAACACCTTCTTCAAACATGATAATAATATTGTTTTGATGGCTGAACATTTTTACTGGATTACCCAACCCAACTTTATTTATTGGCGTATTGTATTTTGTTTTTCCATTAGATGTAAAGGCATAAAAGTTTTTATCGCTTGCTACGTAAACTGCATTGTCAATTGTTACCATGTTGGTTAATGCATTGCTAAATTTATCGCTAAGTTCTTTCATTTTATTTGTTTCCCACAACAATTTTCCGTTGGTTATATCATATCCTTTTAAACTAAAATCGCCTTTCATTTTGGGCTCTGTTTTATAGGTATCTCCGCTTCCACTTTGTGCAGGTATATAAGTTTCAACAGTAACCCTACCGCCAAAATGCGCAACTAACACATTATTTATTATGCTCAATTCAGGAACTATGGCATCTTTATCAAAGGCTTCGCTTTTCCATACGAGCTTGCCTGTTTCAATCTCAAATTTTTTAATGCAATGTTGATCTTTTGATAAGTCTACCACGTATACACCATCATCTGTTGAAAGCGGAGAACCCGCTCTACCTAATGTTTGTGTTGATTTGAAAAGACCAAAATCATACTCTGCATTATCAAAAATTGTTTGCCACAAAACATTGCCGCTGTTTAAATCAATTACAGAAACACCATCATAAATTAGGAATACCTTATCTCCTTGAACATTAAAATCAATAAGTGGTTCACCTCCTTCAGCTCTATTTTCGCAGAGGCTTGTGGTAACTTTTGCTTCAATCGTTTTGCTCCAAGTTTTATTGCCGTTGCACTCAATTGTTATTGATAAGGGTTTGCGTTTTATTAATTCGCCCATGGTGCGTTTTTGATACGTTAAGCTTAACGTTAATCCTTTATCTTTAAGATATAAATAACTGTTGTAGCGTTTTTTGTTTTTTACCTTTTTTTGATTTAAAACTACCGCGCTAATATCACTAATTGCAACTCCAGTTTTCTCTTCATAATAAGTTGTTTTTTCTTCCTCTTTTTTCTCCCCTTTTACGCGCACTTTTACCACGCCTCTATCTTTATCCCAATCCCAACCATTAGCCGATTTTATGCCAAGCGATTTTTTGAAATTAAGTTGCCAAAGTATACTGCCACTTATGGCATCAATCATGGCTACTTCATTAAGTGTGCCTTCTAAAATTAAGGTGGCATCAGCATTAATCATTCGCCATTTTGGCTCAACAGGAAAAGTGTTTTTCCAAATTTGTGTGCATTCATTTTGTGCTATAGAAGCAGTAGAAAGAAGCAATAAAATCAAAAGCGTTTTTACGTTTTTCATATGTTGTTTTAATTATTGTTTGATGAATTTTTGTGTTGATATATTGTTTGATGAATATGCTTTGATGAAATAAATTCCAGGCGATAAGTTTGAAACATCAATGCGGTTTTCCATCGAGGTTATTTGACGTATTCCTGTGAGATTATAAATCTCAACACGATTAATTGTTTCGGAGCTTAAAATGTTAATTTCATTGCTCGTTGGGTTTGGATAAATGTTTATTGCAATTTTTTTGATTACCTCTCCAACACTTGTATTCAGAGTGTTTTTATTGGTAAATATTATTTTAACATTTGGTGTATCAACTCCTTGATAAACAAAATAGCTTTTGGCTTTACTGTTAATATCAAAATCAATAAAAGTATATCCTGGCGATTGCACATTGTTTCTAAAAGATGTTAGTTTTAATAATGTTGGATTTAAATATGTATAAACTCCTACATCGGTTGTTGGAGGAAAAAATATCGAATCACTACTAATTGTATTTCCGCTATAAGTTCTTTTAATCGTTTTAGCAATTATAAAAGGTCCTGTTATAGATTTGGTATAATAATCAGCGCCCAAATATTTTCCGGTTCCGTCATATTTGTAAGCATACAAATTCATTTGTCCATCCCATCCTGTGGTTTGGTGATATTCGCTATAGTAGTTTTTTATTTTTCCGTTGACATAAGAAACAGACAAACGATAAGTTGGAGTAAACGTTTGGCTCTGATAATTATAATCAATAAAAACAGATGAATCAGTATAATGTGTGCCAACAGATTTAGTTTGTAAAAAAAAGGTGTCGAGGTGCATGGTATCGTTAATAATCACATAATGGATTCCATTTAAAATGCTATCAATTTTTCCATTGTGTTTAAAAATTCGATTCTCGAAAGTTACTGAGTCATATTTATGTGTACTCGAGTTTAAGTAAAAATTTGATTGTGTGTATTGTGTTAGTGAGTCGCTCAACCACTGCGGATTAAATTGTGTAGAGAATCCTAAAAGGGTGCGCATTTGGGCTTTCATAGTTAAGCCAGAAACGAGAATACAAAGCAGTAAAATATTTTTTTTCATAATGAAGTAATTTATACTTCAAAGATGTGGGTTGATAAAAGGAAATAAAATCGCACAAAATGCGTATTTTTTTATTTATCAAACACCTTATTAATGGCTTCAATTTTGGAGTTTACGTGAAGCTTTAAATAAATATTTCGGATATGTGTTCTCACCGTATCGGCACTAATAAAAAGTTTTTCGGCAATTTCTTTATACCTAAATCCTTTTGATAAAAGTTCTAATAATTCAATTTCTCTTTTGGTTAATTCTTCGGCATTTTTAAGTGCTTTTTTTTCTTCTACTTTTTGAAACGATGCCACTACCCTTCGGGCAATTTGGGCATTCATAGGAGAGCCACCATTAGCTAAATCTTTTATAGCTTCAACCAATTGCATTGATGATGTTTTTTTTAGCATGTATCCGCTTGCACCTGCTTTAAGTGATTGAAATATTTTTGCGTCATCTTCAAAAACAGTAAGCATCATAAATTGTGTTTGGGTACATTTTTCTTTGAGAATTTTTATACACTCAATGCCATTCATTTCGGGCAAATCAATATCCATCAACACAACATCAGAACAATTTAATGGTAATATTTTAATGGCTTCTTCGGCAGATGAAAATGTTTGAGAGCACTCAATATCTTCGGTGTTATTTATAATCATCATCAACCCTTTTCGGATATCGTTATTATCTTCAACTATTGCTACTCTGGTCTTCATATTTTGAAGTTGTAAAATAACTTATTGATTTTTATATAAACCATCGCATTAAATGCGTATTTATAATAAAATATAAATGGTTGTTGTAGTTCCTTTATTTAGTATTGATTGAATTTGATATTCGCCACCAACTTCTTCCATTCTTTTTTTCATGTTAATGAGCCCATTTCCAAATCGTCTGGTTTGGCTTATGTCGAACCCTTTTCCATTATCACAAATAATTAAATGAAGTTGTTTTGACTGAATAAATAACTGGATTTGAACTTCTGATGATTCGGCATATTTTAAAATATTATTTAACGATTCCTTAATCACTAAAAAAATATTTCGCCTTTGTTGTTGTGTTAATTTGATTGTGTTAATTTCATCAGGAAAAGTGAATATGCATTCAACAAAACTTTCGTCAAAAAAATCAACTGTATATGCTCTAATGTATGCCGTTAAATTTTCAAGTGTATCGTTCTCGGGATTCATTGCCCAAACTATTTGCCCCATGCTATCCACCAAATCTTTAGCCGTACGAGAAATTTTTTCTACTTGTTCTGTTTCCCTTTCTTCTTTCAAATTTGTTTTTAATAACTCGCTCATAATGGCAATTTTTGATAGCCCGCTTCCCATATCATCGTGCATATCTTTTGAAATTCTGGCGCGTTCATGTTCCACAGCTTTTTGCTTTTCAATAACGCGTTGTTGTTCGCGAAGTTTTTTCGCAAAAATTACCCTCACTATATTGGTAATAAATAAAATAAAAAGGCCTGACGATAATAAAATAAACCACCAACTGGTCCACCAAGGAGAAAGAATAATTACTTGCATTAATATTTTTTCATTACTCCAAATTCCGTCATTATTAGAGCCTTTAACTTTAAAAATATAAGAGCCGGGTTTCAAGCCCGAGTATCTTGCAAATCCTTTACCCTCACTGTTTACCCAATTATTATCAATACCTTCTAAAATGTACTTGTATTTATTTTTTTCGGCATGAGTAAACTCCAAAGCAACAAAGTCAAACGATACCGTATTTTGATAAAAGGGCAAACTTATTTGCGAAAGCAAAACGCTGTTTCCAAGTGATGAAGAAACTTCTTCATCTTGAATTTTAAAACCCGTTAATACAACTTTTGGTTTGTAAAAATTATTCCTTATTTCATTAGAAAAAAAAGAGTTAAAACCATTAACCCCACCAAAAAAAAATTCCCCTTTTTCACTGCTGAAATAAGCTCCTGTATTAAACTCATTAGATTGCAAACCATCTGTATTATCGTAATTAACAAATGTGTTTTTGGCGGGATCAAAACATGATAGCCCCTTGTTTGTACTTAACCATAAAAACCCTTTTTTATCAGGCAGTATAGCATATAAATACTCATTCGCAATTCCATTTGACTGGTTAAAATTTTGATGCGTTTTTTTTCGCAAATCATATTTTATTAACCCTTTTTCGCTTGCCATCCATAATATATTTTTTATGGTGTCTTCATAAAAACATCTCACATTAATTCCATTAAGAAGAGAATCTACTTTTTCAAGCTTATTGTTCTTATATTTTAAAACATATAAATATGTTGATTCTAATGTTGAAGCCCAAATTTGTTCGTCTTTTGTTTGATAAACTGATGAGAAATAGCTTAAACCTGTGCTCTCTACTTTTTTTATTTTTGTAATAACTCCTCCGCGCTCTTCTCCTTCAAATAAGCCAATTCTAGTTGCAACAATTAGTTTTCCCTGTATTGTAAAAATCATTTTATATACTAGGTTAAGGCCTGGTTTAATAAAAACTTTTTCTTTAAAAGGAATATAAGAGGTGCTCCCTGTTTCTAAATTCAGATACGCGACTCCAGCACTGCCACCAACCAACAACTGCCCTTTTGGCGTTTTAATAAAACATGAAACCGTATTCTTTGCCAGCTCCTTTTCTAAAATTACTTTAACCGTATTTTTTGTTCTGTCAAATACATTTATCCCTCCATCGTGAGTACCAATCCAAATTCTATTTAAATCATCAACATATATACATTTAACAAAATTAGTACTGAAGTTCCAACCCATAGGTTTGTTAATAAAGTAATGGTTAAACTTAGGTTGTTTTAAATCTGTTTTACAAAGTCCTTTTCCGTCCATTCCTATCCATAAATTTTGCGATCGATCTATAAATAAATTAGTAACCATATTTGATGCAATAGAAGACGGATTTAGTTTGTTCTGTTTAAGTTGTTTTACTATTTTATCTGAATCGGAATAATAGAATATGCCATTGTTTTGAGTGCCAACCCATGTATTTCCATTACCGTCTTTTACACCACAAAAATATGCAACACTGGAGGTCCTTTTTATTATTGTTGTTAGCCTATTCTTTTGGGGGGAAAATTGTAACAAAGAATTTCCTGATGAAACTAATATATCTCCATTTGGTTCAAACATTATAGGTTCCAAAACAAACGTTTCCTGCTTAGGCAAAGCGAGTTCCTGAGCATACTGAATCAAATACGTGTTAAATTTTTTTGTATAAATGCTATACGTCCCAATACCTGTTTTAAGGGTATACCATATCGTTCCTTTGTTATCCATTTTTGCACTTCTATATAGATGTTTGTGTGGAAATAGTGTAGGATCTTGAATAGCATAACTCGTAACTTTTTTATTGATTATATTATAACAATAAATCGTTTCTCCTCTACTCCAAAACCAAAGGTTTTGCTCGGGTGTAACTCCTAATATTTCAATAAGTTTCGAAAAATTTGTTGTATCGTTGTTAGGAAAAAATCGAAAAATTTTATCTTTAATATAGTCATATTTTAATAGTCCATCTCTGCCGCTAAACCAAAGGTCTCCAGTTTTGTCTTCACAAATATTGTATCCAAAAAAATTTCCATTTCCTCTTAACTTTTCATTCCCTTCTGACCTGTAGTTTTTCATGGTTTTGCCATCATACCTATTTAATCCATCTGCTGTTCCAAACCACAAAAAACCTTTTGAATCTTGAAACATTCCATACACAGAGCTTTGTGATAAACCATCATCAACACTTAAATGTGAAAATGAATATTGTTGTGCGTGTGCCCGGTCAACTAATAAAATGATACATACAATTGATAAGAAAACGTTTTTCACAACCATTAAAAATCTTTGCGCCAATATAACACGACACAAAGTAAAAATCACATTTATCTTTAAAACATTCCTCTTACTTTCGCCTTTATATTTCAATACTAACGCTTTTAAAATAGGACTATCCGAAAAATAAAAATGCCAAAAACACAAACACAGTCTAAAAATAAAATAACCTCTTCCAATGAAGAAGAATATATTGAAGTACTTGGTGCGAGAGAACATAATTTAAAAAATATTGATGTAAAAATTCCTCGTAATAAGTTAGTAACCATAACCGGATTAAGCGGAAGCGGAAAATCATCATTAGCTTTCGACACTATTTTTGCAGAAGGGCAACGCAGGTATATGGAAAGTTTTTCTGCTTATGCTCGTCAATTCATTGGTAATATGGAAAGACCCGATGTAGATAAAATAAATGGGCTTTCACCAGTCATTTCTATAGAACAAAAAACCGTCAACAAAAATCCTCGTTCCACAGTTGGAACCATTACCGAGATTTATGATTTTTTGCGTTTGCTTTATGCAAGAGCAGCTGATGCATATAGTTATGAGAGTGGAGAAAGAATGATTAAAATGACAGAAGAACAAATCATTTCCACCATTATTAATCAATTTGAAAACAAAAAAATTTCCATTTTGGCTCCGCTTGTTAAAGGAAGAAAAGGCCATTACCGAGAACTGTTTGAACAAATACGTAAACAAGGTTTTACCAAGGTTAGGTTGGATGGAGAAGTGAAAGATCTCATTCCAAAAATGCAAGTCGACCGATATAAAATTCATGATATTGAAGTATTGATTGACAGAATTGAACCCAAAAAAGATGCCCGATTTAGAATTGGCGAAAGTGTAAAAAGTGCACTCAAAATGGGTAAAGGAACTTTGGTTTTATTGGATAATGATTTAAATAAATCTTTTCACTTCAGTAAGTTTTTAATGGATCCAAAAAGCGGAATTAGTTATGATGAACCACAGCCCAACACCTTTTCTTTTAACTCGCCTTATGGTGCCTGCCCCACATGTGATGGATTAGGCGTTAAAAGTATTATTGATGAAGATGCCATTATCCCTGATAAAAAACTAAGCATTAATAAAGGTGCCATTGCTCCGCTTGGAGAGGTACGTGAAAATTGGACCTTTTTACAACTGCGTGAAATTTCTAAAAAGCACAAATTCAGTTTTGCTGATCCAATTGAAAAAATGTCGAAGGATGCCTTGCAAGTGATTTTGCATGGAGGCGATGAGCCAATAGTTATTCCGTATCAATACAATTCTGGCTACACACAAAATTATACTTCGCATTGGGAAGGTTTAATTCCATTAATTACCCGCCATTATCATGAAAGAAGTTATGATGCCATTTATCGTTGGGCCGAAGAGTTTATGCAAATTCAACCTTGCCCAGAGTGCCATGGTGCACGATTAAAAAAAGAATCGCTTCATTACAAAATTGGGGGTAAAAATATTTCTGATTTAGCCGCTTTAGAAATTACTGCGCTCGGAAAATGGTTTGATGATGTTGAAAAACATTTTGACGATAAGCAGCAAATTATTGCTTCCGAAATTTTAAAAGAAATAAGAAGCAGAATTAGTTTTTTATTAGGTGTTGGGATTGATTACCTCACATTAAATTCTCCTTCAAAAACATTAAGCGGTGGCGAAGCTCAACGCATCAGGTTAGCCACACAAATTGGCTCACAATTAGTGGGTGTTTTATATATTTTAGATGAGCCAAGCATTGGTTTACACCAACGAGATAACAATAGATTAATTGATTCATTAAAGGCCTTGCGTGATGCTGGAAATAGTGTAATTGTGGTGGAGCATGATAAAGATATGATGGCGGAAAGTGATTATATTTTGGATATTGGTTATGGTGCGGGTGCGCATGGCGGACATATTGCTGCGCAGGGAACGTTGGCGGAAATTCTTAAATCAAATTCTATAACTGCTCAATATTTAAATGGGAAAAAGGAAATTGAAGTTCCTAAAAAACGCAGAAAAGGAAATGGAAAAAAATTAGTGTTGAAAGGTGCAACAGGCAATAATTTAAAAAATGTTTCGGTTGAATTTCCTTTGGGGAAGTTTATTGGTATAACGGGTGTGAGTGGAAGCGGAAAATCATCTTTAATTAATGAAACGCTGTATCCAATTTTACGACAACATTTTTATAATTCGCTCCAAAAACCTTTAGCATATAAAGAGTTTAAAGGAATTGAGCATATTGATAAAGTAATTGAAATTGACCAAAGCCCAATTGGCAGAACACCCCGAAGCAATCCTGCAACTTATGTTGAGGTTTTTGGAAACATAAGAGATTTATTTGCGGGTTTGCCAGAATCAAAAATTAGGGGATACAAGCCTGGCAGATTTTCATTTAATGTAAAAGGTGGCCGATGCGAAACCTGCCAAGGTGCAGGGATGCGAACTATTGAAATGAATTTTTTGCCTGATGTATATGTGAGGTGCGAAACCTGCAATGGTAAACGCTACAATCGTGAAACTTTAGAAATTCGTTTTAAAGGAAAATCTATTAATGATGTGTTGGATATGCCAATTGATGAGGCCGTTAAATTCTTTGAAAACACGCCACAAATTTTACGCAAAATTGAAGCCTTGCATGATGTAGGATTAGGCTACATAACTCTCGGGCAACAAAGCACAACGCTTAGTGGTGGCGAAGCACAACGTGTAAAATTAGCCACCGAATTAAGCAAACGTGATACAGGAAACACGTTTTATATTTTAGATGAACCTACTACAGGTTTGCATTTTGAAGATGTGCGTGTGCTATTAGATGTATTGCAAAAATTAGTAGATAAAGGCAATACCGTTTTAGTGATTGAGCATAATTTGGATATGATAAAAGTGGCCGATTATATTATTGATATTGGGCCTGAAGGCGGAAAGTATGGCGGTGAAGTATTATGTGAAGGAACACCCGAAGAAATTTGTAAAGAGCAAAAAAGCCATACGGGTAAGTTTTTGAAAAAAGAACTAGGGATTATTTAATGTGCTAATTTGTTTGAGCTAATTTTTTGACTAAATTTGTCATGTTAATTTTGGTCAACAATGAAAACCATCATCAAAACTGCCAGAGAAAAAAAGGGTTTAATGCTTCGTGAAGTATCTCAAAAACTGGGTATTGATCAAGCGTTGGTAAGTAAGTTTGAAAGCGGAACACGCAAACCCACACGTGAGCAAGTTCATAAGCTTGCTGAAATTTTAAACATTGATTCCAATGAATTAATGGTGGCTTGGCTCAAAGAAAAAATTCTTTACGAAATTGGTGATGATAATGATTTGGCTTTAAAAGCCATGATAGCTGCCGAAGCGGAAATCAAGTACAAAATTTCAAGTAATCGGTTGGCAATGCCTAAAGCTATCAAATCAATCATAACTGATATTGATAAATTAAAAAAGAAGCTAGATAAATTTCGCAAGTTTGACAGCTACAGAATTGCACAAGCATTAGAATTAGAATACACATTCGAGAGTAATCGTATAGAAGGAAATACGCTTACCTTAAAGGAAACCGATTTGGTCATAAACGAAGGTTTAACCATTTCGGGGAAAAGTATGCGCGAGCATTTAGAAGCCATTAACCATAAAGAAGCTATTGAATATGTAAAACATTTAATTGAAAAAAAAACAACCATTAACGAGCGCGAAGTATTGGCTATTCATCATTTAATTTTAAGAGGAATAGACCAAATGAATGCTGGCGTTTATCGCAAGGTACAAGTGATGATAAAAGGAAGCGGTTTTACTCCTCCCCAACCATTTTTAGTGGGTAAACAAATGGAAGATTATTTTCATTGGTACCATATCAATAAAACAAAACTTCATCCAGTAATTTTAGCTGCCGAAATGCACGAACGTTTAGTAACCATTCACCCATTTATTGATGGAAATGGACGCACCTCTCGTTTGGTAATGAATTTAATTTTACTCAAACATGGCTACGTAATCGCTAATATAAAAGGAGATTCAAAAAGTAGAATGAGCTACTACAACGCGCTTGAAAAAGCTCAAACACAAAACAGTAAAACAGATTTTATTGAACTCATTGCCGAAGTAGAGTTGCACGCAATGGAACGTTACTTAAAAATTATTGGAGGATAATTTTTTCTCACAATTTATTTTGGTTTGTTATTTTTGGTTTTCGTAAAAAAGCATGGGCAATCAAAATAAAAAACTTAATTCTTTATCTCGTAGTTTAATATTACTGCTATTTATGGTTTGCACAGTTTGCATTCTGCTGTTTGTGTATTTAATATTTCGAGGAAAAGTACATTCTTCAATCACCAAAAATGACACTAAAGTTCTTTCTTTAAAAGTTGAAAAATGGATTGCTCCAGATATAAATTTATTAGGAAATTCTGAAAAAGACCTGCTCATAAAATATGGTAAGGAACTGATTTCAAATACTGCGTTTTACTTTGGTTCAAAAGGAAAAATATCGCGCACAACAAATGGAATGAATTGCCAAAACTGCCACTTAGGTGCGGGTACAAAATTATTTGGAAATAACTACAGTGCTGTTGCGGCAACGTATCCAAAATTTCGTGAACGTTCGGGTACTGTAGAAAATGTGATGAAACGTATAAACGATTGTTTTGAACGCAGCTTAAACGGAAATGCAATTGACACCAACAGCAAAGAAATGATTGCCTTAAAAGAATATATTTTATGGGTTGGAAAAGATGCTATTAAAGATAAAAAACCTGAAGGTGCAGGCATCGTTGATCTTAATTATTTAACCCGCGCAACCAATCCTAAAACAGGAAAAAATGTATATGTTTTAAAATGCAAAACTTGCCACGGAAAAAATGGCGAAGGAATATTAAATCCAAATCAAATTGCATTTCAATATCCACCTCTATGGGGCAGAAACAGTTACAATATTGGTGCAGGATTATTTCGCATTTCACGGTTTGCAGGGTTTGTAAAAGATAATATGCCTTTTGGCGCATCACATGCAAACACACAACTAACAGATGAAGAGGCTTGGGATGTGGCAGCGTTTGTAAACTCACAACCTCGACCGCAAAAAGATTTGAGTAAAGATTGGCCAAACATTACAAAAAAACCTGTTGATCACCCCTTTGGTCCTTATGCTGATAACTTTAGTGAAACACAACATAAGTATGGTCCGTTTAAACCAATTGCCGAATTTAAAAAGAGAAAATAATTAAATTTATTTCTTAAATATGTAACCTTAAATAAATATTATTTTATGGAGATATTAACTCAACCATGGCCTTGGTATGTATCTGGTGTTTTAATTGGATTAATGGTGCCAACTTTACTTATTTTAGGCAATAAAGCATTTGGGATTTCCTCTTCACTTAGGCATATATGTGCTGCATGTATTCCAACTAAAGCAAAATTTTTTGATTACAATTGGAAAGAAGAATCGTGGAATTTAATTTTTGCATTCGGAATTATTTTAGGGGGATGCGTTGCTGGATGCATTTTTCAAAATCCAAATCCTGTTCAAATTTCTGAAAGTACCATCATTGATTTAAACGCATTGGGCATAAAAAATTATTCGGGTTTAGCGCCTACAGAACTATTTAATTTTTACTCTTTATTCACTCTTAAAGGGTTTATAGTAATGGTTGTGGGAGGCTTTTTTGTAGGCTTTGGAACACGCTATGCTGGCGGATGTACATCTGGTCATACCATCTCTGGCTTATCCAATTTGCAGTTTCCATCACTCATTGCAAGTGTTTGTTTTTTTGCTGGAGGATTAATCATGACGTGGTTTATCCTTCCAATCATTATGAATTTATAATTTCACTATAAAATTTTTAACTAATGAACAAAATAAAATTTTTACTGTTAGGGTTTATCTTCGGTTTTATATTAATAAAAGCCGAAGTCGTATCATGGTTTCGCATTCAAGAAATGTTCCGCTTTCAAGCTTTTCAAATGTATGGCATCATAGGATGTGCTGTAGTAGTTGGAATTATTTCTGTGTGGCTCATCAAAAAATATAAAATTAAAAGTATTGATGGCGAAGAAATAAAAATTGCTGATAAACAATTTTCGAAAGGAAATATTTTTGGCGGATTAATTTTTGGTTTTGGTTGGGCTTTAACTGGTGCTTGTCCTGGGCCTTTATATGCCTTAATTGGAAGTGGATTATTGGTAATAGTGGTGGTATTGCTTAGCGCCATATTAGGCACCTATACATATGGAATTATAAAAGATAAACTGCCACATTAAAAACAGAAAAATAGATGAATGAACAAAAATGTTTTGAGCCAAATTGTAATTGTTCATGTCATCATGAGCGTGTTGAAAATGCCAATGAAAAAAAATCTGAACACGGAATTAAGCGTAAAGATTTTATAAAGTATGTTGGAATGAGTGCTGTGGGTTTAGGACTTGGACCCGCCATTTCTTATTGGTTACAAGAAAAAGATAAGCTATCCGACATCATTAAAAACCCAGCTTTAATAAAAGGAAAAGCGCAACGATTCACTATTTTACATACTTCAGATATTCATGGGCAATTAGATATTCATGATGAATTTTTTTTTGAAAATGGGAAACCCACTTTTAAAAAAAGAGGAGGATTTGCTACCCTTCGTACTATGCTAAATGATTTACGAAAACAAAATCCATTAAACACCTTGTTAATTGATGGTGGCGATTGTTTTCAAGGAAGTGGTATTGCATCACTCACGCAAGGGCAAGCCATAGTTCCTCTCATCAATAAAATGAATTATGATTTGGTATTGCCTGGTAATTGGGAGGTGGTATATGGCAAGCAAATGCTCATTCATGATATGAATAATTATACAGCCGCAAAAATTTGTGCCAATATGTATAATAATGACGATTTAGAGCACGCACTTATTTTTCCTCCTTATCAAATTTTTAATTTGGGTGGAACAAAAATTGGCTTCATAGGATACAATGATCCACTCACTCCTGTTCGTCAATCGCCAGCTTATTCAAAAGGAATTAAATTTACAAAACCCGAAAAAAACTTACAGCGGTTTGTAAAAATATTGCGCGAAGAAAAAGGGTGTGCAATGGTATTTGTTGTTTCTCACATGGGGCTTGCTCAACAATTACATTTATCCAACCACCAAAGTGCCGAAGGGGTTGATTATATTTTAGGGGCTGATACACATGAACGCATCAGAGAACCATTACAAGGAAAATACAGTAAAGTAACCGAACCTGGAGCATTCGCATCATTTGTTGGCAAGCTTGATATCGTAATTGAAAATGGAAAAATTAAAGATGAGGTATATGAATTGATTGATGTTGATCCTGAAAAATATAAAGAAGACGAAGAGATGAAACATTGGGTGGCACAAGCCAAAGAACCCTATAAAAAAGTATTGAGCGAAGTTATCGGTCAAACAAAAACACCATTAATGCGCTATTATATTATTGAAACCCCAATGGATAATTTAATAACGGATGCTGTAATGTGGAAGATGAAAACAGATATAGCTATAAGTAATGGATTTCGGTTTTGTCCCCCTTTAGTACCCGACCCCAAAACAAAAGTAGCCAATATCACTAAAGAATATTTATGGAGTATGTTACCGGTAAACTCTGAGGTAAAAACAGCAGACGTAAAAGGAAAACAAATTTTAAATTGGTTAGAAAAAGAATTGGAAAATGCCTTTTCAAAAGATGCAACAAAAAGATTTGGAGGATGGTTTGTGCGTTTTAATGGAATGAAAGTTACCTTTACTATTGGCAATGAAAAAGGTAAACGAGTACAAGAAGTTTGCATAAAAGATGAACCACTCGACCCTGAAAAAATTTATACAATGGTAGCTTGCGAACGTGATGGAGACCCTGATAATGTGCTGTGCAGAATGCTCAATGTTCACAATCCTGTTAAGCAAGGAATTATGTTACATGATGTGGTTGAAGATTATCTCGCAGAGTTTTCACCGGTATCACCAAAGATTGAAGGGCGCGCAATTGCAACCGATGCACCATCAACATTGCTTACTCAAATTATTCCAGGTTTAGCATATGAGTTTAGATAAACAATTTGTTTTTGCTCGTTTTTATCTATTTTCGAAAGCTATAAAAAACAATTTTTATTATGAGTGATCCAAGATTAACACCTGTATTTGATGAGTTAAAATCGGCAATGGACAAAGCCGTTGAACATGCAGCAAGTGAGTTTACAAAAATACGTGCTGGAAAGGCACATGTAAGTATGCTTGATTCTGTAAAAGTAGATGCTTATGGGAATTTAGTTCCTATCAATCAAGTTGGAAATGTTTCTACTCCCGATGCAAAAACAATTAGCGTTCAACCTTGGGATAAAAGTATGTTGCAATCCATTGAGAAAGGAATTGTTTTAGCAAACCTTGGTCTTAATCCAACCAATGATGGAAATATTATTCGCATCACACTTCCCGCATTAACCGAAGACAGAAGAAAAGATATTGTAAAAAAAGTAAAAGGCGAAGCTGAAGCTGCTAAAATTGCTATCAGAAATATTCGTAAGGATATAAACGAAGTGGTTAAAAAATTGCAGAAAGAAGGATTGCCAGAAGATGAGGCAAAAGGTGCCGAAGCACAAGTTCAAAAAACAACTGATGGGTACATTAAAAAGATTGATGATTTAACCGCAGCAAAAGAAGTTGAATTGATGACCGTTTAATTAAGAATGAAAAAATAATAGTTGGCATTAACTAAACAACACATTAAAAAATATATATTAACACTGACAAAAATTGTCGGTGTTTTTTTCTTATTGGCTGTTGTAAGTTTTTTTTCTTTCAGAAATCTATTACTCAATAAAGCGCTCGAAAAAATAACAGCAAAATTTAGAAACGATTACCAAACTTCATTTGCTTATGACGATGCTTCATTTAATGGAATAGCGGGTGTTGAGATACAAGGAATTACTATTGTTCCAGATGGAAAAGATACACTCATAAAAATTGGCTCGCTGCAAAGTAGTGTTAGATTTTGGTATGCATTAATTCTTGATATTAGAGTAAAAGAATTAATCTTAAAAAACGGATATATTAATCTGATTAAAAATGCTGATGGAAGAAATATTGATGCGTTTTTAAATCATAAAAATAAAGATTCTACACTCGTTGAAAATGTAAAAAGCAATCAAGATGTAAATTATGCTAAGGTCGTTTATCAATTAATTTCAAAAGTGCTGGCACAAGTTCCAAGCGAAGTGCTCATCGAAAATTTTGCTTTGCGAATAAGCGATGATGAAAAAAAAGTAACTTTTAATATGCAACAGCTTACACTGCACGAAGAGCACCTTGCATCTACAATTGAAGTGAGCACAAATACATTTACCCAGCATTGGATTATTAATGGATTTGCATCGCCCAAAAATAAAAAAGCTGATGTTTTATTTTATAATGCAGATACAGGAAAAGTTCGCATTCCTTATGTTGACGAGCGTTTTCATGTTGTTACTGGTTTTGATTCTGTTCACTTAAATTTGGCTTCAGTAGAATTAGGTGGCGATGAATTACAAATAAAAGGCACTGCCTCTATAGCAAATTTTTTAGTGAACCACCCAAAAATTTCTAAAAAAGATGTAGTGATTGAACATGCCGAATTCAATTATAATTATTTGATTGGAACCAATTTTATCTCACTTGATAGTTCGTCAACCGTTACATTTAATCAAGTAAGTTTTCATCCATTTATAAAATTTCAAAACAGCCCTGATACTATTTTTCAGCTAAGTGTGAGAATCGAAAACACGATGGCACAATCTTTTATCAGCTCTTTGCCAGAAGGGCTGTTCACGCATTTTAAAGGAATGGAGGCCGAAGGAAGTTTTACCTACTCGCTTGATTTTATTTATAATGAAAACAATCCTCAAGGTTTAGTTTTTGAAAGCAACTTATCAAAGCAAAATTTAAAAATTATAAAATATGGTGAAGCCAATTTGAGTAAACTGAATGGCGATTTTATTTACACTCCAATTGAAAAAGGAAAACCACAACGACCTATTTTAGTTGGTTTAGCAAATAGCAATTATACTCCTCTTGAACAAGTTTCTCCTTTTATGAAAAAGTGTGTTCTTACCACCGAAGACCCTTCTTTTTTTTATCATCGGGGATTTATTGACGAAGCTTTTCGTCAATCTATCATCAAAAATATTAGAACCCGAAAATTTTCAAGAGGGGCGAGTACAATTAGCATGCAGTTGGTAAAAAATGTTTTTTTAACTCGAGAAAAAACATTGTCGCGCAAGTTGGAAGAAATTTTATTGGTTTATATTTTGGAGAACAATCATCTTTCATCAAAAGATAGAATGTTTGAAGTGTACTTAAATATTATTGAATGGGGGCCTAATGTTTACGGTATTGGAGAAGCATCACAGTTTTATTTTCAAAAACGCCCTTCGGAATTAAACTTAAACGAGTGTTTGTTTTTAGCCACCATTATTCCTCGCCCAAAAGGGTTTATGTGGCGCTTTGGAAAAGATGGTTTTCAGAAAGATTTTGTTGGCAGGCAATATCACTTTTTAACAGACATTATGATTCGTAGAAATGTTTTATTACCAGAAGACACTATTGGTTTGAATCATCGTTTTTCAATTACAGGTCCTGCAAAAAAATTTATTGTTAAATCTGATACGTTAATAAATGATTCCATTATCATTGACGAAAATGGTTTAATCCGCGATGAAGAATAAGCTCATCATAAAATAAATTTTAGGTTGAATATTGATTGGTAATTCGTGATTTTTTTAATACCTAAAATCAAATAAAAAACTAAATTCGCAGTCTAATATTTAAGAATATGTTTGGATTAGGCGGATCAGAAATGATTGTAATCTTACTTGTTGTACTGTTACTTTTTGGTGGTAAAAAAATTCCTGAATTAATGCGTGGCTTAGGAAATGGAATTCGTGAGTTTAACGATGCAAAAAAATCGGTTAAATCACAAATTGAAGACGGAATGAAAGAAAAAGAAAAAACAGAAAACACAAGCAAGTAGATTGGAAATTTATAATAATTTATTGAGCATTCAACGCGATGTTCTTTCGGGTAAAATTAGCCTTAAAGAACTCGTTTCGTTTTATATTGGCAACATCGAAAACAATAAACACCTCAATGCTTTTTTAGAAGTTTATAGCGATGAGGCATCAGCTAAATCGGAACTCATTGAAGCAAAAATGAAAGCTGGAAAAGCTGGAAAATTGGCAGGAATGGTTATTGGTTTAAAAGATAATCTCTGTTATAAAAACCATCACGTTTCGGCTTCGTCAAAAATTCTTGAAGGGTTCGCCTCACTCTATTCGGCAACCGTTGTTGAACGATTAATAGCAGAAGATGCCATCATCATTGGGCGGTTAAATTGTGATGAATTTGCAATGGGTGCTTCTAACGAAACATCAGCTTATGGGCCGGTTTTAAATGCCGCTGACAATGCGCGGGTTTCAGGGGGTTCATCAGGTGGAGCTGCGGTGTCTGTTCAAGCAAATTTATGTTTAGCTGCACTTGCTTCTGATACTGGCGGGTCTATTCGTCAGCCTGCTGCTTTTTGTGGATTGTTTGGATTAAAACCAACTTATGGAAGGGTTTCTCGTTGGGGGCTTTTGGCATATGCTTCTTCATTTGACCAAATTGGACCCATCACAAAAAACATAGAAGATATGCAACTCTTGATGGAGGTTATTTCTGGAAAAGATGAACACGATGCTACTGTTTCAAGCAAAATTGTGCCTGAATATAGCAAAGCTTTTAGCACAGAAAAAAAAGTTAGAATTGCTTATATAAAAGAGTGCATTGAACATGAGGGTATTGATGAAGAAGTTAAAAAAGCAACCCTTGAAAAAATCAATAAACTAAAAGCACAAGGACATCTTGTTGAAGAAATAAGTTTTCCCTTTTTAGATTTTTTAGTTCCTGTTTATTATGTGTTAACAACAGCCGAGGCTTCTTCAAACCTGTCTCGCTTTTCGGGGTTAACACACGGTTACAGAAGCAAAAATATTAATAATCTCGAAACCACATTTACTCGTTCTCGTAGTGAAGGTTTTGGAACAGAAGTGAAGCGTAGAATTATGCTTGGAACATTTGTTTTATCTTCGGGGTTTTATGATGCGTATTACACTAAAGCCCAAAAAGTAAGAAGGCTTGTTCAACAAAAAACAGAAGAAATATTATCTCAATACGATTTTGTTTTATCGCCCACTACGCCAACTCCTGCATTTAAACTTGGCGAGAAAGCCGCAAATCCAATAGCCATGTATTTGGCAGATATTTTTACCGTTCATGCAAATATTTCGGGAAACCCTGCTATATCAATTCCTATGGGAAAAACCAATGCAGGTTTACCTATGGGTTTACAACTAATGAGCGCAAATTTTAGCGAAGGAGAACTCATGAACTTTGCAAAAAATATTTGATTTTTTGATCTGTTTTCACACCTCTTTATCAAAATAATTAATGAAGTTAAAATCGTTTTTGTTATCCCTAATTATCTGTTTCGTTTTAGTTTCATTTGCCCAACAAAAAGGAACAGAAGAACAATATATCAATCGGCTTTCAACACTTAAGTCTCCTATTGATTTAACATATAACCCTGTTGTTAAAAAATATATTGACGCATACTTAGATAACCCCGAAAAAACAAGGGAGATTATTGGCTTAAGTAAGTTTTATTTTCCAATGATTGAACGTGCGCTTCGTTCAAAAAACATTCCGCTTGATATGAAATATTTAGCGGTGGCAGTTTCGGAGCTCGAGCCTTCTGCAATAAACCCTGCTGGTGCAACAGGTATTTGGATGATGATGTACAATGTTTCAAAAATGTATAAGCTTAAAGTAAACTCTTTTGTTGACGAGCGTAAAGACCCCAACAAATCGTCCGCTGCTGCGTCTTCGCATTTCAGAGATTTGAATAGCATTTACAAACAATGGCCACTATCAATTGCGGCTTATGGTTGTTCACCTGTGATGCTAAATAAGTGCATTCGCATGGCGGGAAACAGTTTATATTTTTGGGATGTTTATCCATTTATTCCAGAGGCCTCGAAAGATTTATATCCTAAATTTATTGCTGCTGTTTATATTTTAAACTTCTATCGAGAACATGGAATTAAACCTGTTTTCCCTGATTTATACATAGAAACAGATAGTGTGTTGGTGAATAAATGGCTTTCGTTTCAACAAATATCTACAACTATTGATATTCCAATCGATCAACTCAGAAAACTAAATCCTATTTTTAAAAAAGATATTATTCCCTATAACCTTGATGGATATTGGCTTCGTTTACCTAAAAATAAAGGAAAACAATTTGACCTGCTCAAAGATTCCGTTTATAATCCTTTACCAAAACCAACAGAATTTGCTCCAGTTGCTATTCAACAAGCTCCTTCAGATTCATCAAAACCAACAGAAATAAAAAACGAAAAAGAACTTAAACAACAAGATAAAACTTTTGATAAAAAACGTATTTCATATACCTTAAAAAAGGGTGATGTTATTAATGATATTGCCGATTGGTTTGATGTAAATACTAAAGAAATTAAATCGTGGAATAAATTAAAATCAGAAAAATTAAAAACCGGACAGCGATTAATTATTTGGGTGACATCAAGCAAAACCGGGTATTACAAACGCATCAACACCATGTCTTCAAAACAAAAAAAGAAACTCAAGAAAAAAGATTAGTCAAAAATTTCGTCAGGTTCTGGAACCCGAAAAACAATGTAGTTTGTTCCTACAAAATTGAGCGTCACATTCACAAAAATGGAAAGAATATTGGTAACCAATGTTCCTCTCAATAATATCCATTGTGATAAATTATCAAATCCAAAATTAGTAATTATTTGTGCGATGTAATTTTCTGGATGAACATAATGGTCGCATACATAATTAAAAAGTAAATACACCACAAAGGTTCCCGCATAAACAATCATGTATTTTAATAAATATTTTTCTCCTTCTTCGGCATGATCAACATAAGTCCATAATTTATTAAGCGTAAACCCTACAAAAAAACCCATTACATAGCCTATCGCTTTTGATAGCAAATTGTATTGAGGATATTGAAGCATAATAATCCAAAACACAAATAAACTCACAAGCGTGCTTACCACGCCCACAAATCCAAATTTCATAAATTTGTGAATGGTGGGATACTTACGAATCCATTTTCTAAACCTTTTTATTAATGCTATCACAATGGCAAAAGTAGTTTTTTTGAACTCAATTTTGTAATGTGCTTTTTAGGCTCTTATAAGCTTCCTTCATCGGAAAAACTGTAATACTTTTTATCGCCAATAATGATGTGGTCCAGAACTAAAATATCTAATAATTTACCCGCTTCTTTTATTTTTTGTGTGAGCCTAATATCTTCATTACTTGGTATAATATTTCCTGATGGATGATTATGGCAAAGCACAATAGATGTAGCATAGTTTTCTAATGCTTGCTTAAAAATAATTCTTGGGTCGGCAACTGTTCCGTTTATTCCACCTTCACTAATTTTCTTATGTCCAATAATTTTATTGGCTCTATTCAACATCACAATCCAAAACTCTTCGTGCTTGTTATCACTTATTAAAGGTTCAAAAAAGTTATACGCATCTTTGCTTGTTATGATTTGTTTTTTCTCTTGGGCTTCTTCACTTTTTCTTCGTCTTCCTAATTCAAGCGAAGCAATGATGGTAATGGCTTTCGCTTCTCCAATTCCTTTTGTTTTTTTTAAATCGTTAACGGATAATTTCCCCAAATCATTTAAATTATTTCCTGCCGAAGAAAGGATTTTTTTTGCCACACCCACAGCTGAATCTTCCCTATTTCCTGTTGCAATTAAAATAGCAATGAGCTCTGCATCGCTAAGTGCTGCTCGGCCTTTGAGCAATAGTTTTTCGCGCGGGCGATCATCTTCTGCCCAATTTTTTATGGAAATGTTTTTTTCGTTTTCGCTCATCAAAAACGAAAATAAAAACTTCATTCTATTTAAAAGGAAATAATCGTTTATTGACCTTGGGCTAATGAATATGATTTTTTATCGCCCAATATTTTTAATAATTCAATGGAGGTAATTTTAATTTTTGATGAGAGAACTGTAGCAAATGCAAACATATCTGCCGCTTCAATCTCGGCATCTTTTCGGGCTTCAAAACGCAGTGCATAATGATTTACACATTCGGTAAATTTTGAGCCCGTTGGCCAAACTTGTGTGCCCCTATTTGAAATGTTTACCAACTTAAATCCTTGTCGTAATTTGGGTTTTAAAATTTCTGCAATTTCTGAAGCCAATAATTCGCTTTCAATAAAAAGGTCAACCCCCACAATGGTTTCTTTTTCTAGAGCTACAGATGCCATCATTTTTTGCTTATCTGGTTGCAACGGTGCTTTAAACATTGTTGGAATATTGGCAATGTCTTTTGCTTTTCCTTTTTTGGGTTGCTGCCCAAAATTATTAATAATGATATTGGCAAAATCGGTTGTGTTTTTTGATGGAATATTTTTATCGCCAAAATCTCCTGTGTGTATGCCTTGCTCAAGTGTATATAGCAATGCGTTTTCAATTGTTGCTGCGTATTGCATCATTCCAAAATAGCGCAACATCATCAACCCGCTCATTAAAAGCGATGTTGGATTGGCAATGTTTTTTCCGGCAATATCTGGAGCTGTTCCATGTACAGCTTCAAAAATAGAAATGCTATCGCCAATATTTGCTGATGGCGCAAATCCAAGTCCGCCAACCAAACCAGCACACAAGTCAGAAATAATATCCCCTTGTAAATTGGTTAATACCACCACTTGAAATTCATTTGGTTTTGAAACTAATTTCATAGCCAAATCATCAACGATAATCTCGTTAGATTTTATTTCTGGATATTCTTCAGCAATCTCATAAAACACTTCTAAAAATAAGCCATCTGTCATTTTCATAATATTGGCTTTGTGTCCACAGGTAACTTTTTTGATGCCTTCTTTTTTTGCCATTTCAAAAGCATAACGAATTACCTGTTCGCTTCCTGCTCTCGAAATAAAACGTCTTCCAACTGCAACATCACGGGTAACCATGTGTTCAACCCCTCCGTATGTATCTTCAATGTTTTCTCTAACAATGGTAATATCAATTGGAATTCCTGCTTTCGAAAAAACAGTATCAACACCATGTAGTGATTTAAAATGTCTTCTGTTAGCAAATGTGCTCCATACTTTTCGTGCTGTTACATTGATGCTTTTCATCCCTTTGCCTTTTGGTGTTTCCATCGGGCCTTTAAACAATATGCCATTTCGTTCCACACTTGCTTTTGCCTCAGGAGTCATCCCACTTGAAAATCCTTGTTCAAAAAGGTTTTTACCCATATCAATAAACTCATATTCGAGCGGAACTTTTGCTGCATCAAATATTCTCAAAACCACTTCCATTATTTCTGGGCCAATGCCATCTCCTTTTGCTACTGATATTTTTATTGGTAAGCTCATTTTTTTGTTTTTTAAAAGTGGCGCAAATATTGGCACTGGGTATTATTAAAACAAAAATTTGTTCACTTAATTTTTAAACCATAGCTTGCTTCGTTGGTTAACTCAATTAAAATGGCTCTTCACCACGTTTTACAATTAATTGCAAAGGGAGAATCGGAAGTGCTCGATTTTAAAAAAACGATTTCTTCAGCTTCAAAAATTGCAAAAACAATGAGCGCATTTGCTAATCATAAAGGCGGAAGATTATTAGTTGGGGTAAACGATAATAAAATTATTTCAGGAGTAAAAAGTGAAGACGAAAAATACATGCTTGATTTGGCTGCTCATTTTTATTGCAAACCCGAAATTGAACTAGAATTAGTAGAGTGGGAAATGGGAAATAAAATTGTTATTGAAGCCATTATTCCACAGGGAAAAGATAAACCTTATTATGCTAAAGATGAGGAAGGAAAATGGTGGGCACATATTCGTGTAAAAGATCAATCATTACTTGCCAGTAAGGTTGTTGTTGATGTGTTGAGGCGCAGCACATCTGGAGAGGGAACACTCATTAAATTCTCTAAGCATGAAGAATCACTGCTTAAATATTTGGGCGTTAATAATCGCATTAATATAAAAGAGTTGTGTAAGTTGTTAAATATTTCAAGATGGAGAGCTCAAAAAATGCTTGTTAACTTAGTAAGTACAGGAGTAATTAGAAACCACAATACCGAAGCCGTTGAGTTTTATACATTGAGTTAAATTTTGTGCACATAAACTTCCAACTTCCAACTTCTCATTTTACATTCGCACACATGAAAGTAGGTATAGTAATTTTTCCCGGTTCCAATTGTGATCAAGATGCGATATATGCATTTAAAAATATTTTTGGTTGCGAAACTGTTGAACTCTTTCATAAAGAAAATGATTTGCAAGCGTGCGATTTAATTTTTCTTCCTGGAGGTTTTTCTTATGGTGATTATCTTAGAAGTGGTGCTATTGCTCGCTTCTCTCCTATTATGCAAAACGTAATTGAATTTGCAAACAATGGAGGAAATGTTTTTGGCGTGTGTAACGGTTTTCAAATTTTGTGTGAATCTCATTTGCTTCCTGGTGCATTATTGCACAACAATCACCAAAAGTTTAATTGTAAAAATGTGTTTATCAAAGCACAAACAAAAGACTCATTAATTACCTCAAAAATTGATTTAAACAAAGCGCTAAGAATTCCTGTTGCACATGGCGAGGGTCGCTTTTATTGTGATGACGAAACGTTGAGAAACCTAAAATCAAACAAACAAATACTTTTTCATTATTGCGATGAAAACGGAAATATAAATGATGCTTCAAACCCAAACGGTTCATTAGAAAATATTGCGGGAATTTGCAACGAAAAAAGAAATGTTTTTGGAATGATGCCACACCCCGAACGTGCCGTTGATCCAGATTTATACAATACCGATGGACGCATATTATTTGAAAGTGTTTTAGGGCTGATTTCTCAAGCATAATACCTTTGAACTCATGCGCAAATACTTATATTTGCCTCAATTATGACAGATAGAAAAGTTCGTGTTCGTTTTGCTCCAAGCCCAACCGGTCCGTTACATATTGGTGGCGTACGCACAGCATTATACAATTATTTGTTCGCCAAAAAACATGGCGGAGATTTTATACTTCGTATTGAAGATACTGATCAAACACGTTTTGTTCCAGGTGCAGAAGAATACATTATTGAATCATTAAAATGGTTAGGCATAACACCTAATGAAGGAATTGGCTTTGGCGATGGCCCATATGCGCCATACAGGCAAAGCAATCGCAAGCCCATGTATAGAGATTATGTGAAACAATTAATTGATAGCGGACATGCTTACTATGCTTTTGATACTCCTGAAGATTTAGAGGCAATGCGCGAAAGGCTTAAGGCTTCAAATGTGGATGCAAAATATGATGCCATTACGCGCACCACAATGAGAAACTCGTTAACACTTTCTGAAGATGAAGTAACTCGATTGTTAGAAAGGAATGCTGATTATGTGGTTCGTTTTAAACTGCCCCGAAAAGAAGAAGTAAAGTTTCATGATGAAATTCGCGGTTGGGTTACGGTAAACACCTCACAAATGGATGACAAGGTTTTGTTTAAAAGCGATGGAATGCCAACCTATCATTTAGCCAATATTGTTGATGATTATTTGATGAGAATTACACATGTAATTCGTGGCGAAGAGTGGCTTCCTTCAGCTCCTTTGCATGTGTTGCTTTATAGAAGTTTAGGTTGGGAAGAAGTAATGCCAAAGTTTGCTCATCTACCCCTTTTGCTTAAGCCAGAAGGAAACGGAAAATTAAGCAAACGCGATGGAGACAGATTAGGTTTTCCCGTATTTCCATTGCAATGGCAAGACCCCACCACAAAAGAAATTTCAAGTGGTTATAGAGAGGTTGGTTATATGCCCGAAGCGGTTATAAACCTGTTGGCTTTTTTAGGTTGGAACCCAGGTACACCACAAGAAATTTTTAGCAAAGAAGAGTTGGTAGCAGCTTTTACAATTGATCGTGTAAGCAAGCATGGCGCTAAGTTCGACCAGAACAAAGCAAAATGGTTTAACCAACAATATGTTCGTAAAACAGACGATAAAACATTAGCCGCTGAATTGAAAAAAGAAGTGCTTGCAAATGGGTTAAGTTTTAGCGATGCTTACATTGAAAAAGCAACATCATTAGTAAAAGAAAAGATTGGTTTTACAAAAGAATTATGGACGATGGGTGTTTATTTTTTCATCAACCCAACGCAATATGATGAGGCCGTAATAACCAAACGTTGGAACGAAAAATCTGCAATAGTTTTAAATGATTTAATTCAAAACTTAACCTCATTAAATGATTTTTCATCCTCAAATATTGAAGAGCAATACAATGCTGCACTTACAAAAAATGATGTTGCCGGAAAAGATTTTCTTCAACTGCTTCGGGTTTGTTTAACTGGAGTTGCTGGTGGTCCTCCTCTTTTTGAAATGGCTGAATTATTCGGCAAAGAAAACACGATATTGCGTCTTCAAAACGCACTTAATACCATTAAAAAATGAGAAAAATATCTGCTATTTTAATCCTAATCACCCTTCTTGTTTCATCATGCAGCATGGCTCATTTTGATAGATATCCAGGCGTTAAACAAGATTCTATCCCTTCTCAATTTCATGGCTATCATTATCTCAAAATAAAACAATCATCTAAAGATCCTAATGATTCTATTTCCATTTCGGTTCACGCAAATGGTTGGTCGTATAAAGAAGGAGAAAAGGGTGAAACCTTTACTTTAAACAGCAAAAATGTGTTTTCAAAAGTTGGCGATTATTATGTCGTATCAATGAAAGATCATCACGTTAAAAACTATTGGAATTCGTGGATAGTTATTCCTAAAGGAAAAAAATTAGAGCTCTATCCTGTTGTGAGCAACAATAGGGTTTCTGAAAAGGATAAAATTGAAAAATACTTGAAAAGGGTTAAGACGAATTTGATTGAAAAGGGCGACACCATTTATTATTACGAAATGAACGACAGTAGTTTTATATCGTATTTCGAAAAAGAAATTAAAGGAAATAAAACATTTGAAATTATTCCTATTAAAGAAAATAAATAGATGAACCGTCCGATAAGAGTTTTAGTAGCTAAGGTTGGTTTAGATGGGCATGATAGGGGTGCAAAAGTAATTGCAACAGCATTGCGTGATGCGGGCATGGAAGTAATTTATACAGGGCTTCGCCAAACACCCGAAATGGTCATTCAAGCTGCTCTTCAAGAAGATGTAGATGTTATTGGTGTGAGTATTCTTTCAGGCGCACACAATACTGTTTTTCCTCGATTAACAGAGCTTATGAAGAAAGAAGGCATGAATGACGTGCTTTTAACTGGTGGCGGAATTATTCCTGATGATGACATGCAAAAGCTGAATGAAATTGGTGTGGGAAAACTTTTTGCACCTGGTGCGCACACACACGAAATTTCAGACTATATAAAAAATTGGGTTGAAGAAAACCGAACGTTCTAATAATTTCTAGCCAAGTTTAACCAATCGCTTTAGCTTCTTAACTTCTTTATCATTGAGGTGTCGCCACTCTCCTCGTTTCATCCCTGTTTTCATAAACCCACCATAAGATACTCGGTCTAATTTATCAACCAAATAATCTAAGTGTTCAAACATGCGATGGATTATTCTATTGCGACCACTATGAATTTGTACGCCCACTTCCATTTTTGTTTTTGCATTTGGATACGCAATTTCATCGGGTTTTATAAAGCCATCTTCCAACTCTAAACCATTCGTCATTTGCCAAAAATCTTCGCCTTTAAAAACTTTATTTAAAGTGGCTTTATATACTTTTTCAACTTCATATTTTGGATGCATAAGTCGTTGCGAAAGCTCTCCGTCATTTGTTAAAAGTAATACGCCTGTTGTGTTTCTGTCTAACCTTCCTATTGGAAAAACACGCTCTCTTAACTCATTGCCAAGCACATTCATTACTGTGTTTCTTCCATCAGGATCATCCAAAGTTGTAATGGCATCTTTGGGTTTATTCATAATAATATAAACCTTTTTTTCTCTTGATAAACGCTGGCCATTAAAACGCACATCATCCCCATTTTTTACCTGATAACCCATTTCTGTAATTACCGTTCCGTTTACACTCACCAAACCTGTTGAAATCAATTTATCTGCCTCTCTTCGAGAACAAATTCCCGCATTAGAAACATATCGATTTAGCCTAATATTATCATTACTGTCAAACTCATTGTAGCTTTCTTCCTCTCTTAGCTTTGAAAGTTTATCAAACGATTTTCCTGTTGGTTTTTTGTCGGTTTTATATGTTCTTTTTTCTTCGAAGTTTGTTTTAGTATCGGATCTTTTCCCTGCACGATTAAACTCTGTTTTAGAGTTGCTAAATGTTCTTGAGGTTGATGAACGACCTCCTGAAGAAACCCTATTATTATTAAGTTCTGGTTTCTTTAAAAACGGTTTTCTGTCGTCCTGGTTTTTGTTAAATCTTGATGCGCTTGTTTTAGGTCTCTCTTCTCTTTCAATATCGTTTTCTGTTTTGGCTCTAGAGGATTTGTTTCTATCATCATCTAGTTTTGAAAATCTATTGTATGGGGTTCTTGTTATTGCACCATCTTCCCTTTTTTTATATTCGCTTTTTGCCTCATTATTTCTTGAATGACCAGTTGAATATATCCTTGGCTTTGTATCCCTTCCTCCCGATGCTTTCCCTCTTTTAAATGTTGTTTTTTCGTCCCCTTTTTGAATAGAAGAATATTTGCGAACTGCTCTTTTTTCGTCAAACGGCTTCTCCTTGGTTGTTCTATTAAACGGTTTTTTTTCTGCCACCCTCTTCCCTTTTGATTCAACTTTTCTTTCTTCTCTTAATGTCTTGGGGGGAACAAAACTCTTTCCTTCATTATCTCCTCTTTTGGAAAACCTTCTTTGAGTTTTGTCTCCTTCGTTTTTATTGGTTTTTCTGTATGTTTTTGATGCCGCTCCTTTTGTTGAACTAGGTCGCTTTTTATTGCGGCTATTATTTGCTTCTGGTCTTTTTCTAAGTGCCATAATTATATACTTCTTTTGCAAAGGTACTTTTAAATTTGAGAAGAATATTGTTGATTTTTTTTTGCATGAAAATCGCAAAATTGATTTCTGTTTTAAGAACGCTTAGAGTTATTATATCCTCCAAAAAGATATTAATAAACCTACTTGTTTTATATTAACTTGCTTATAATCAGTTACAAAATGTATAAATGTGCGTATTGCTTTATTTCAAACATTTAACCGCCTTCAATCATATTTATTGTTTTGGATAACAAATGCTCTAAAAACGCATTAAAACTATATTTTTGTATTTATTTTATAGTAAAAAGATATAAAATTGATTTCTTTCAACAAATACATATTAGAAAATGGTCTCACGGTAATTCATCATGAAGATAAAACGACAGAGTTGTGCGTACTAAATATCCTTTATAACGTTGGTTCAAAAGATGAAGACCCTAACAAAACTGGTTTTGCTCATTTATTTGAACACCTCATGTTTGGTGGCTCCAAAAACATAAAAGAGTTTGATAAAGAGCTTCAAAAAGCTGCAGGAGAAAGCAATGCTTTTACTAGCAATGATATTACAAATTATTATTTAACTCTCCCTGCAAATAATATTGAAACAGGCTTTTGGCTTGAATCTGACAGAATGTTAAACCTTAATATTACACAAAAATCATTAACTGTTCAAAAGAGCGTTGTTATCGAAGAGTTTAAAGAGCGCTATTTAAACCAGCCATATGGAGATCTCTGGTTAAAAATATTACCATTAGCATATACTGTTCATCCTTACTCATGGGCTACCATTGGGAAAGAAATTGTTCATATCGAAGCGGCCACTATTGAAGATGTAAAGTTGTTTTTTAAACGCTTTTATTGCCCCAATAATGCTATTCTTTCTATTGCTGGAAATATATCATTAGAAAAAACAAAACAACTTGTAGATAAATGGTTTTCTAGTATTCCTGCGCAAGTGTCTAAAAGGGTTCCATATAAGAAAGAGCCAGAACAAACCTTAGCAAGGCATGAAACTTTTAAAACCAACGTACCATTAGATGCAATTATAAAAGCGTACCATTGTTGTGAGCGCTCAAGCCCAGATTATTACGCAACTGATATGCTGTGTGATGTCTTAGGGGCGGGTCGTTCGTCTAGACTATATAATACTTTAGTTAAAGAGAAGAAATTATTCAGCAGTATTGATTGTTATATTACAAGTGACATTGATCCTGGTCTATTTATTATTGAAGGAAAACTCATCAAAGGAATTAATATTAAAGATGCGGAAAACGCTATTTTTCAGGAAATTAAACAAATAAAATCAAGTCCAATATCTGATTATGAAATACAGAAAATTAAAAACAAAACTGAAACAAATATCAGATTTAACGATATCGGTGTCTTAAACAAGGCTATGAAATTGGCTTATTGTGAATTATTGGGCGATATTAATCTTGTAAATACTGAATCAAACCAATATTTATCTGTTTCTTCTGACAATATTCAATCTGTTTCCAATAACATTCTCAATGAATCCAATTGTTCAACCGTTTATTATCTGGCAAAATGAGGATTGATATTAACAAGAAAATAGCTCCAGAATCGGAAGAGATTAATAATATTAATTTCATTCAGGCTCAATTATATGTTTTAAAAACTGGATTAAATATTCATTATATAAGTGCTGGAACAGAAGATGTTATTCGGCTAGACCTTGTTTTCGATGGGGGGATAAATAAACAAGAACAGAATGCTGTTGCTGTTGCAACAAATACAATGTTAGCAGAGGGAACATCAAAATATTCAGCCAAACAAATCGCTGAACAACTAGATTATTATGGTGCCTATTTTCAAACGCATTGTACCGCTGATGATAGTGTGGTTACCCTGTACTGCCTAAAAAAACACTTCAGTTCTTGTGTTCCTTATATTATTGAAATTATTAGCGACTCTGTTTTCCCAGAAAAAGAACTCGAAACATATAAGACTAATGCAATACAAAGATTAGCAGTAAACGAGCAGAGAAACTCATTTTTAAACAGACGCATTTTCTATTCTTCAATATTTGGGAAACAATGTTGTTATGGAACATATTCTAGTTCAGTTGATTATGAAAAAATTTCACGTGAAACATTGGTGTCATTTTTTAATCATAACTATAAAATGGGTATAAAATACATCCTGATGGCGGGTTGTGTTGACGAAACCATACTAAAGGTGTGCGAACAATTATTTTCTGGAATACCCGTTTCTATATTAACAAAAAAGCCAATTACCGAATTTGATTATCCTTTGCCCAAAAGTTATTTCATAGAAAAAAAAGATTCTGTTCAGTCGGCAATTAGAATTGGAAGAGCTTTGTTTAATAGAACGCACCCAGATAATAGTAGCCTACAGTTGCTAAATCTAATATTAGGTGGTTATTTTGGGTCTAGGTTGATGAGAAATATCAGAGAAGAAAAAGGGCTAACTTATGGAATACACTCTTCTGTTGAGAGTTATTTAAGGTCTGGTTGCTTTTATATAAGTACTGAAATAAATGCTCCATTACAAGAAAAGGGGTTGACAGAAATATATAGAGAAATAAGTAATTTAAGAAAAACAGTTATTCCACATGATGAATTAATGTTAGCCAAAAACTATATGATGGGTTCATTTCTAAGAAGTGTTGATGGTCCTTTTTCAATTATGGATAGACACAAAATTTTGATTGATTACAAATTAAGCTATCAGTATTATTATAATTTTATTGAAAAAGTAAAAAACACAACACCAAATAATCTTATAGAGATTGCAAACAAATATCTTCAAGAACAAGATTTGATTGAGGTGATCGTTGGAAAAAAAAATGCGAAATAAATTTTTATTTATATTGCTTTTATTTGTTATTAACTTGGGGTATAGCGCTACAAACCCTGTTAATATAAGAAGAATATGCAATGATGGTTTAAATGTAACATTATATTGGTATCGAACAACCGACACTTGTAATGTTTTTTCGAATTATTATATTTGGGCAAGAAATGGTACATCGGGTCCTTTTAGTTTAATAGATTCTATTTCTAATATAAGCGCACAGACTTATACTCACATAAATGCAAATGTTGGGGCTGGGGCAAAAAACTGGTATTATTGTATAGAAAATGTTGATTTCTGCGGATTAAAACATTATCAATTTTCAGATACCCTTCCAGTTAATATATCTCCTGAATATCAAAGTGTAATAGACTCGGTAAGCGTTGACAGCGCCAATAAAGTGATAATCGGTTGGCATTCTAATTATTCTAAAAATTTCAGTCATTATATTGTTTATTTAGACAGCGCCTCTAAAGGAAAATATAAATCAATAAACCCATTTGGAAACAAAGACACATTTATCGTTGACACATTTTTTTATTCAGACCCATCTATTGGTTCACAAAAATATGACCTGAATGTAGTGGATAGTTGCGATAATGTCGGGTTTTTTGGCGTAAATCCACATAAAACAATATATCTAACAACCCAAACTGATACATGCAAAAAAACAACCCAATTAATATGGACTCCCTATGTCGGCTGGAGTAAGATCAAAAACTATTATATATTCAAAAAAATTAATTCTGGATTAACACTTCTATTGGATTCTACCACAGAAAACATTTTGACATATTCAGAACAAATAGTTTTAGGCGACACAATTCTGTTTTATATTCGTGCAATAAAGGATACCACAAATTTGGTTACTTCGACTTCTAACCAAAAAAAAATCAATACCCGATTTAGAAGTGAGCCCAAAAATATCTCTTTGCTAAATGTATCCGTGAACAATGTTGACAACACCCCTATTAAGGTTGAAGTTACAATTAAACCAGAAGATGAGTGGAAAAGATTGAATATATTAAGGTCTTTGGATGGGATAAGTTATCTTAATATTGGCACTATAAATAATGTTTCACAATTGCCATATTACGATAATATAGACGCCTCAAATAATAGCTTTAAATACAAAATTCAATCTGTAAACTTGTGCGGTACAATAACATTAGAAACTGTCGCTTCCAATTCAATTTTTCTAAAAACAATAGTTTCTGGCAATCAAAACGCCTTATTTTGGGATAAATACAATTACTGGGATAGTGGTGTTGAAAAATATATCATATATAGGGGCACAAATATAAATAGCGATATGATCACTTATGAGTTAATCGATTCTGTTTCTTCTGCTGATTCTGTTTATATAGACAAAAAACCGTCTGTCTATATAGGCTCAATGGGTATATGTTATTATATCGTTGCAAAGCAAAGTGCAAAATATAACTTCAGTTACTCTAATCATTCATGTATTGTTGGAGAGCCTTTAGTTTACATACCGAATGCATTTAACCCGCAGGGAATTAATACTACATTTCAGCCCGGAGGAAGCTATATTGATTATAAAAAATCAAATCTTGAAGTATATGATCGGTGGGGTGGTGAGGTGGTGAAGATTTCTGACCTTACTATAGGTTGGGATGGTAAAGACATAAAAGGACAAAGCTGTGTACAAGGGGTTTATTTTTATAAAATGACTATTATTGGTACCAATGGATCAGAAAAAACAAAAACAGGAACAGTCACGTTACTTAACTAATAATATTCAAATCAATCTTGTGGATGTGAACTACAGATTGGCGAAAAAAATTGTTATTCGTAAGTGGATAAATGATACCATTATATTCGAGAGAAAAAAGTTGAACTACATAGACATTAACTTTTGTAGTGATTCGTTTTTGTTAGAAATAAACAAAAAACACTTAAAACACAATAACCTAACGGATATTATTACTTTTGATATGTGTGAAAATGATTTGATTACTGCTGACATATATATTAGCATTATTCGTGTAAAAGAAAATGCAAAAATCAACAAAACCAAGTTTACACAAGAGGTTCACAGAGTAATAATCCACGGTATTTTACATTTATGCGGGTATAATGATAAAAAACCAGAGGAAATTAAAAAGATAAGAGACAAAGAAAATTATTATTTGTCTTTAATAAAATAGCCCATGTTTCACGTGAAATATAAATAAAGTTATTGATAACCAGATGTTTAATAAATATAATGTAGTAGTAGTTGGTGCTGGGCATGCAGGCTGTGAGGCGGCTGCAGCCGCAGCTAATTTGGGCTCAAGTGTTCTATTAATAACAATGGACATGAATAAGATTGCTCAAATGAGCTGTAACCCTGCTATGGGTGGTATAGCTAAGGGTCAAATCGTTAGAGAAATAGATGCTCTTGGTGGATACTCGGGATTGGTTTCGGATAAATCTACCATTCAGTTTCGAATGCTCAACCTTTCGAAAGGGTCTGCTATGTGGAGCCCAAGAACACAAAATGACCGAATGCAATTTTCAGCTGAATGGAGAGAGCGATTAGAAAAAACGCCAAATGTGGACTTTTGGCAAGATATGGTTTGTGGGTTGATAACTAAAAATGGGGTTGTTAAGGGCGTAGTAACAGGAATGGGGCAAAGAGTTGAATCAGATTCCGTGATATTAACAAACGGAACATTTTTAAACGGTATTATTCATATTGGAACAAAGCAATATGGTGGTGGGAGAATTGGAGAAAAAGCGTCTTCTGGTTTAACAGAACAGCTAATTGAGTTGGGTTTTGAAAGCGGAAGAATGAAGACAGGTACACCTCCAAGAATTGACGGTCGTTCATTAAATTATGAAAACATGGAGCGTCAGGATGGGGATTTCAACCCAAAAAAATTTTCTTACTCTATAGAAACCTCTCCTGTAAATATAGAAAAACAACGTTGCTGTTGGATAACATATACCAATGAAAAGGTTCATGAAATACTGCGCACAGGTTTTGATGAATCTCCCATGTACGCAGGAAGAATAAAAGGGTTAGGCCCAAGATACTGTCCATCAATAGAAGATAAAATAAATAGATTTGCAGAACGAGAGCGACATCAAATTTTTGTAGAACCCGAGGGTTGGAATACCGTTGAAATATATGTTAATGGGTTTTCAACTTCTTTGCCCGACCATATACAATTTAAGGCGATAAGGCTCATTCCTGGTTTTGAAAACGCTAAAATGTTTCGACCTGGTTATGCTATAGAATATGATTATTTCCCACCAACACAATTAAAACTAACGCTTGAAACTCATCAAATAAAAAACCTGTTTTTTGCAGGGCAAATTAATGGAACAACAGGATATGAAGAAGCCGCATGTCAGGGATTAATTGCGGGCATAAACGCTCATCAAAATGTTCATCAAAAAGAGGCCTTTATTCTTAAGCGATCAGAGGCATATATAGGTGTTTTAATTGATGACCTTGTAAACAAAGGTACAGATGAGCCTTACAGAATGTTTACTTCACGTGCTGAATATCGATTATTGCTTCGCCAAGACAATGCCGATATACGTTTAACAGAAATTAGTAACAAGCTTGGGTTAGCATCTGATGAACGTTTAGAAAATGTTAAAAAGAAAATTTCTGATACCAATCAAATTGTTCAATATTTTAAGAAAACCTCTGTTACTCCATCTCAAATTAACCCTTTGCTTAATGAGCTTGGCACAGCAGAAATTCAACAAAATTATAAACTTGAACAAATATTAAGTAGGCCACAAGTAACACTAAAAGATATTCAACTTGCACTTAATTCGGTTAATGATTTTATCGCCCCCTTTGAAGAAGAAGCAATGCTACAGGCGGAAATACTTTTAAAATATGAAGGGTATTTAGAAAAGGAAATATTAATGGTTGAAAAAATGAATCGGCTTGAGGGTTTGCGAATAAATGATGACTTTGATTTCTTATCTATACAATCCCTTTCAAGTGAGGCTCGTGAAAAACTTAATAAACAAAAACCGAGAACCGTTGGACAAGCAGCACGAATAAGTGGGATATCTCCTGCAGATGTTTCTGTTTTGTTGGTGCATTTGGGAAGATAATTTCTTTTATTTGCTGTGATGGAAAACCTTACATCTTGTCTTGTTTGTGGAAACACCCTATTTACTCCGCTTTTTTCGTGTAAAGATTTTGTTGCCACGGGCGAATTATTTCAATTGCTACGCTGCAATGAGTGCTCGTTTTTATTTACAAACCCACGCCCTAGTTCTAATGAAATAGGAAAGTATTATCAATCAGAAAGGTACGTATCACACGCAGGAGATAAGGCAGGTTTTAGTTTTATGTATAAACTCTATGATGCGGTGCGAGATTTTAGTATCAAGCAAAAATTAGCTTTAATTAAGTCCTATCATGATGGTGGTAATTTAATGGATCTGGGTTGTGGCTTAGGCTATTTTTTAGACGGAGCAATAAAAGATAATACATTCAAAAGTATTGGTATTGATATTAGTGATGATGCAATTAATTATGTGAAAAAACGATTCGGGTATGAAGTAAAAAACGAATCTGAATTAGATAGTCTGACCCAAAATAGTTTTGATATAATTACCCAATGGCACGTTTTAGAACATGTTCATTTGTTGAACGAACGTATGCAACAATTGAAACGATTATTGAAAGAAAACGGAACTTTGTTTATTGCTGTTCCCAACTCTAATTCGTGGGATGCTAAATATTATAAAGAATTTTGGGATGGTTATGATGTTCCTCGACATTTATATCACTTCAACCAAAAAAGTTTTGATGCTTTAATGGCAAAACATGGTTTTAAAGTTGTAGATACAAGACCAATGATTTTTGATGCCCCATACATCAGTATGCGAAGCGAGGTTCATAAAGGTAATCGTTTATCTTTTTTAAAAGGGGCAATTTCTGGAACAGTTTCAACCATAAATGCTGTTAGTAAAAAAGATTATTCAAGCTTGTTGTTCGTTGTTAAAAACAGATGAGAGTTCTAATTATTGTTTTTGTTTTAATTATTGCATCCTGCGCTGTGCAAGTTCCACCAAGCGGTGGCGCAAAGGATAATTCATCGCCTTTGGTAGAAAAAATGAGCCCGGAAAACAAAAAAGTTAATTTTAACGAGCGCGGGATTAATATAAAGTTTAACGAGTTTATTATACTGAATAACCCAAATGAACAAATAATTATTTCGCCCCCACTAGACGAAAAACCTGAATTTGAAGTGAGGGGAAAAGTGCTAAATGTTACCTTTTTAAATCCACTAAAACGCAATACAACTTATACCATTAATTTTGGCAATGCTGTTATAGATAACCATGAAGGTAATGTTATTGAAAATCTTCGTTACGTGTTTTCAACAGGTGCAGAGTTAGATACAAATATTATTTCTGGAACAGTAATAAATTCTTTTACTGGCAAAACAGAAAAGGGAATTAGTGTTGGATTATATGATGCTGAAAATTTTTATGATTCTATCATATATAAACATAAACCCTTTTACTTTACTAAGTCAAAAAATGACGGCTCATTTTCATTAGAAAATATACAAGATAAACAATTTTATCTTGTTGCATTTAATGATGAAAATAAGAATTTAAAGTATGATAAAAACGAGGATATTTCTTTTATAAAAAAACAACTAAACGCAACAGATACATCATTAAAAGATAAAAAAATATGGCTGTTTTCGCCAGATAAATATGCTATAAATAGAATATTAGATACTTTTTCAAGAGAATTGGGGAAGTATTGTTTTTTAGTTTATAAACCCACTAATATTTCTATTAAACCCATTAAAGATGTTAAGTATTTTACATGGTTATCTAAAGGTAAAAATGATATTGATTCATTATTTATTTTTAGTGACCAGCTAACAGAAGACAGTGTTACTTCATTTAAATTTTATTCTCCTGATACTTTATATATTTTAAATATCAAAGTTAGAAAAAAACTTAAACCACCCTCATTTAATATTATAATTCAAAATAAAATAGAGTTAAATGATAGTATAAAAATAATATTTCAAAACCCTTGCGAAATTATTGATACAACACTTACTATTTTTAAGGTAGATACTATTAGAGTAAAACCAAATTTTAATTATTACAACACTTCTGAAAAACTTTTTTTATCCTATCCGCTCAACGAAAAAACATCTTATACTATCTCCATAAAAGACTCTGCGTTTAAAGATATTTATAAACAATACAATAAAGAAACTAGGTTCAGTTTTACAACAAAAAGTTTAAAGGATTATAGCTCATTAAAGTTAAATTTATTATTAGCAAAAAGTGATCAATTATACATTATACAAATACTAAATGAGGATGAATCAACGCTTATAAAAGAGTTTATAATCACACAAGGAAAAGAAACGCTTTTTGATTATTTATTACCTGGAAATTATAAGATAAAAATAATTCTTGATACAAATAAAAATGGAAAATGGGATAATGGAGATTTCTTCTTAAAACGCCAACCAGAACGTGTTTTTTATAATCCCGAATTAATTAATTTAAAAGCTTATTGGGATCTTGAACAAACTATAGATTTAAATAAACTTATTAAATTTTAATAATTAGTTTTAAAGTAATCATTTGATTATAAGTAAATAGTAAAACTGTTAATAAGCTGTGTTTTTAAACTGTTTAATATGTTAGTAAAAACAATTGCTAAAATTTATTCTAACAACTACACACTTATTAATAAATTACATGTTTATCATTCACAAAAAATATTGTAATAAGTTATACTCAATTTAATGTGATTTAAGTAATCAACATTGTGGATGAATATAAAAATATTCATTATTTACAACGCTCTTAGGTGTGGATGAAATGTGGATGAAAAATGGTTATCCAATAAAACACTACTCTATAAAAAAAATTGTTCTATAAATTAACACGATATACTATTAATACTATTTTTATATAAGATTTTATAAATATAGAAATCGGGGAAATAAGATATTTGAAAATTAAATTAGTTTTGATGTTGAACCTGATAAAATGATGAGAGAAAAATTAAATAAAATAAAAGAAGAAATTTTAAATACTTCAATTCATTCAATTGAAGAAGCGGAATTATATCGGCTAAAATACTTGTCACGCAAGGGTGTGATGAATGAGTTGTTTGAGGAATTTAAAAAAGTTCCAAATGAAGAAAAAAGAAGTGTTGGTCAATTAATGAATGAGTTGAAATTAATTGCTGATAAAAAAATTAATGATGCTCAATTGCAATTTGGAACTGATAAAAATAAAAATAAACAATCATTTTTGGATTTATCATTATCAGGAGAGCCAATAGAATTAGGTTCAAGACATCCATTATTAATTACACAAAATAAAATAGTGGAGATATTTAATAAACTTGGCTTTGTATTTACAGAAGGACCAGAAATTGAAAATGATTGGCATAATTTCAGCGGATTAAATTTTCCAGAAAACCACCCCGCTAGAGATATGCAAGACACTTTTTTTGTAGATAAAGATATTGCATTACGCACCCATACATCATCCGTTCAAGTACGCTTAATGGAGACAGAAACCCCGCCAATTAGGGCGATAATGCCAGGGCGTGTGTATAGAAATGAAGCGATATCAGCCAGAGCACATTGCTTTTTTCATCAAATAGAAGGAATTTATATTGATGAAAATGTTTCGTTTGCAGATTTAAAACAAACACTTTATCATTTTGTAAAAGAGATGTTTGGTAAAGAATTTAATATCCGTTTTAGGCCAAGTTATTTTCCGTTTACAGAACCATCAGCAGAAATGGATATATCATGTATGTTTTGTAAAGGCGAAGGTTGTAATATTTGTAAACACAGTGGTTGGGTAGAAATTTTAGGGTGTGGAATGGTTGACCCTGAAGTATTAAAATCAAACCATATTGATGCAGAAAAATACACAGGATTTGCATTTGGAATGGGAATAGAGCGTATTACTATGTTATTATACAACGTAAAAGATTTACGTGTATTTAGTAATAACGATGTTAGATTTTTAAAACAGTTTAATGGAGTTTAAAGAGCTATTTTATTTCTCTTTTGCTTGTGCATCAACAACAGCAATACTTACCATATTTACAATTTCTCTAACACTGCTTCCAAGTTGTAATACATGCGCAGATTTTTTTAGACCCAACAATACAGGACCAACAGCTTCGGCAGCACCAAGCTCTTGCAATAACTTATAAGCAATATTTCCCGCTGATAGTTTTGGAAAGATAAAAGTGTTTACAGGATCTCCACACAACTCACTAAAAGGAAAATTTTCTTGTAACATTTTTTGATTAAGAGCAATGTTTGCTTGTATATCTCCATCAACAACCATAAAAGGAAAACGCTCTTTTAAAATATTTCGCACCGTAGCCATTTTTGTTGGGGTTTCACCCTCTGATGATCCAAAATTGGAGTAGGATAGAAGTGCCATGCGAGGCTTTATGTTGAAGTTTTTTACCGCATTGTATGTTAGTGTTGATATATCAACCAAATCTTCAATAGTGGGGTTTATATTTACCGTTGTATCAGAAAAAAACAATGTTCCTTTATTGCTCAACATAATATACATACCAGCTACTTTATTTATTCCTTCTTGCTTACCAAAAATTTGCAATGCGGGTTTAATGGTGCTTGGATAATTTTTTGTTAGACCAGAAATAACCGCATCAGCTTCGCCAAACTCAACCATCATAGGAGCAAAATAATGCCTATCGCGCATCATCTTTTTTGCTTCATATAAAGTTATTCCTCTGCGTTGCCTTTTCTTATAAAACCACTCAGCGTACGCATTCATTTTTTCTGCCTCTTCAATAGGATTAATAATTGTTACCCCATCGAGGTTGATATTATTATCGGCAATAAGTTTTAAAATAATTTCTTTGTTGCCCAATAAAATTGGAATAGCTATTCCTTCATCTTTTACTATTTGTGCGGAACGTAAAATTTTATAATTATCGGCTTCAGAAAACACTACCCGTTTCGGGTTTTCGCGAGCTTTATTTCCTATCGCTCTTATAAAATTACTTTCCTTTCCAAGCCTAACGAGTAATGCTGTATTATATGCTTCCCAATCTGTAATTGGGTTTTTGGCAACACCAGAATCCATAGCTGCTTTTGCCACAGCTGGAGAAACCGTTGTAATTAATCTTGGGTCTAAAGGCTTGGGTATAATATATGTTTTTCCGAACGTTACATTTTTTTCGTTGTAGGCTAAGTTTACAATTTCTGGAACGGGTTCTTTAGTAAGTTTTGCCAAAGCAAGCACGGCAGCAATTTTCATTTTTTCATTAATTTTTGTAGCACGAACATCAAGCGCGCCACGAAAAATATATGGAAATCCCAATACATTATTTACTTGATTTGGATAATCACTTCTGCCAGTTGCAAAAATAATATCAGAGCGAGAGGCTATGGCTAAATCATAATTAATTTCTGGATTTGGATTGGCCAAAGCAAACACTACACAATCTTTTGCCATACTTCGAAGCATATCTGCATCCACAACATCTGCTTTTGATAATCCCACAAAAACATCCGCATTTTTCATTGCATCTGCTAATGTGTTTATGTTTTGTGTTGTAGCGAAGAATTTTTTTGTTTCATCTAAGTTTGGGCTATCTATTCTAATCACACCTTTACTGTCACACATCACCAAGTTTTCTTTTTTAACACCTAACGAAAGCATTAATTTGGCACAAGAAATAGCTGAAGCACCAGCACCATTATAAACAATTTTAGCACAATCAATTTTTTTGTTAACCAATTCCAATGCATTAATTAGCGCAGCACTTACAATAATTGCAGTACCATGTTGATCATCGTGCATAATAGGAATATCAAGTTCCTCCTTCAATCTTCTTTCTATTTCAAAACATTCGGGAGCTTTAATGTCTTCTAAATTTATTCCACCAAAAGTTGGGCTAATAGCTTTTACGGTTTTAATAAACTCTTCGGTATCTTTAGTATTTATTTCAATGTCGAACACATCAATATCAGCAAAGATTTTAAACAAAACACCCTTTCCTTCCATCACAGGTTTTGATGCTTCTGGACCTATATCTCCTAATCCTAAAACGGCTGTTCCGTTTGATATAACGGCAACTAAATTTCCTTTTGCGGTGTATTTATAAACGTCATCAATATTGTTCGCAATTTCTAAACAAGGCTCAGCAACACCTGGCGAATAAGCAAGGCTTAAATCTCTTTTGCTATTTGTTGGTTTTGTGGGAACCACTTCAATTTTTCCGGGGCGCCCTTTGCTATGGTATTTTAGTGCGTCTTCTTTTAGTGTTGACATATTTTTTAGATTACAAGATTACAAGGTTAAGAAAATTGCAGGAAGAAAAAACACCAATAAAAATTAGATGTTAGATGATGAATCTGTTAAAATAAAACAATTAAAAATTTGGAGAGATAGACATCTCTGCGTAATAATCTAAAATGTAATTCACAGCATCATCAGCGGTATCTACCAATTTGAATAATTCGAGATCAATTGCGTTTACATTTTTCTCTTGTTCGGACATGGTGTTTTTTAGCCAATCGAGCAAACCCTTCCAATATTCTGTTCCAACTAAAACAACAGGAAAGCGAGCAACTTTATGTGTTTGAATAAGTGTTAATGCTTCAAACAATTCATCCATAGTTCCAAACCCACCAGGCATTGCCACAAATCCTTGGGCATATTTCATAAACATTACTTTGCGAACAAAGAAATAATCAAAGTTGATAATTTTATCATGATCTAAATACCTGTTATGAAACTGCTCAAAAGGGAGTTCAATATTTAACCCAACAGATTTTCCGCCCGCTTCAAAAGCCCCTTTATTCCCAGCCTCCATAATACCAGGCCCACCACCAGTAATTACACCAAACCCTGCGTAAACAAGTTTTTTTGCAATTTCTTCTGCAAGTAAATAATATTTATTGTCGGCCTTAGTTCTTGCAGAACCGAAGATGGAAACACATGGACCAATTCGGCTCATTTTTTCAAAGCCCTCCACAAATTCCGCCATAATTTTAAATGTTGCCCAGCTATCAGATGTTTTTATTTCGGGCCAATTTTTTTTCTCAAAAGCTTTTTTTATTCTCTCTTCGTCAGTCATTTTTAATAGATTTTTTAAAATTAAGCGAGCAACTCTTTTAATATGGCGGATATTAGTTTTCCATCAGCTTTCCCAGAAAGAGATTTCATTGCCAAGGGCATTACCTTTCCAAAGTCGGCTGTAGATTTTGCGCCAGCATCTTTTATAATATTTTCGAGAATAGATTTTATCTCAGCCTCATCCATTTGTTTGGGTAAATATTTTTCGATGATATCAATTTCTTCTTTCTCAATTGCAGCTAATTCTGTCCTTCCATTTTGCATAAATATATCAAACGATTCTTTGCGTTGCTTTGCTAATTTTTGAAATATTTTAATAGCTTGTTCATCTTCAATTTTGCCAGTGGCACCTTCGGCTGTAGCAGCCAATAATAAGGCTGATTTTAATGCGCGTAAAGCACGAAGCCCAACTTCATCTTTAGCTTTCATGGCAGTAATTATATCTGCATTTATTTGTTCTTGTAATAGCATAATTATTTTTTCTTAGCAATATATTTTGCGCCTTTTCCAAGGAAAAAATTGAAAGTGTCGCTTCTTAATCCAACACGTAAAGTTTCGAGAGGAATTACATCATTTGTTGCGATATTTCCAAGATTAACATTGGCATCAACCAGTTTAATAAAATAGGTTTGTTGAGCTTTTTGGGGGGCTTCCCAAATAATTTTCTCTCCGTTAATTTGCGTTAAAATTTCTTGAACCAAACCCTCTCGCACTTCTCCGCTCGACCTAAATACACCAACATTTCCGGCTTCTCTAGCCTCAGCAATTACTTTCCACGCACCAGCCTTTAATTCTTTTTTCATCAAGTCAATCCACATATATGGCGGAATAATTTTTTCAATATCCTTAGACCCAACCTCAGAAAGCACAGTAAATTTTTTACTGAGCTTGGTAATGTATTCGCATTTTATATCGTGAGGCATTTCAATAGACCCATCGGAAACCTCAACATATTTCATGTTATATTTTTGAAGAAGGGTAAGATAATCTTCAAATTGGTTTCGCACAATAAAGGCTTCAAACAAAGTGCCTCCAAAATAAACACCAATGTTTGCATCGGTATAAATTTTAATTTTTTGTTCGAGTAGTTTACTGGTTACAAAAGAGGTTCCAAAACCAAATTTTACCAAGTCAACATAATCGCCACTTACTGAAACAAAATCTTCTGCTTCACGAACGCTAAGCCCCTTATCCATTACCATTGTGATGCCATTATTTCGTGGTTTTGCAATACGGTCGGGAATTTGTTTTAATTTAAAATTTTTCATATAAAAAAGTTGATAAAAATAAACGGTGTGTAAGATTAAGTTTATTTTTTATATAGTTCAATGAGATTAGTTACGACATCATTATTTTTTAATTCGGGAGAGATTTCGAACAGTAAAAAATGGTCATCAAAAAATAAAATTAAAGCGGTTTCAAGATGAAGGGTAGCTTCTTTATTTTCTCCTTTTGCATAAAGATAGTTAGCTATTCGATACAAATATTGATGACAATCGGGTTCAATTTTTAATGCTTCGCGAAGCAAATCAATTGCTGCATCTAAATCGTTTAAAGAAAACTTTATAAATGACCAATCTAACCAAGCCTCCATCATTGTTGGGTCGGCATCTAAAAGACGTTTGTATATTTCTTCCGCCTCACTAATTTGGCCAAGCTTATATTCTGCCTCACCCAAAACCAACAAATATTCGCTGTTTTCTGGCTCGAGCATTACGGCACGTTTAAAATAATTTATGGATTCTTTTGTGTTTCCTTCTTTTTCGTACGTAAGCCCAACGCCAAACCAAGCCTCTGCAACATTTGGGTTTAGTTTAGCCGCTTTTTTGTAATATTCTCTAGCTTCAATATTTTGATCTAAACGTTCAAGACAACCGCCCATGTTACAAAAAGTAATAGGGTCGGGGCCTTCTTTATCAATGGTTTGTCGGTATTCTTCAATAGCTTCGCCAAACCGATCTAACTCAACCAAGCAATTTGCTTTATTAAATCGGGCGGCAACATATTCATCATCTATAGCTAAACAAAAATCAAACGCATCAATAGCACTATCAAACGCACCCATTTTACTGTGGGTAATTCCAATATTATACCAAGCATTGGTTGAGTATGGGTCCAAATCAATCATTATTTTATAGCTCTCCAAGCACTTATCATAACGCATGGTAATATCATAACAATTGGCTATTTCATAATAGGCTTGTTCGTTATCGGGCTGTTCCTCTATTACTAAATTAAAATAATAAATGGCTTTATCATATATGCTACAATCTTCATATATGTACGCAATTTCAAAAAGCATATCCACCTTTTCATCGCAAAGCAACATTACTTTTTCAAAACATTTATCTGCTTCAGCGTGTATATCCAAGTTCAAGTATGTTTCGCCCTTTAACAAGAAAAGTTCGGGGTTAAACGGCTCATAAAGTTCGGCTTTTTCAAGTTCTTCTAATGAATCATCAAATTTCCCAAGAGATAAAAATATCTCAGACTTTCTAAAAAGAAAACCCGTGTGATAAGCAAAGAGTCCTTGTCCATAATAAACAACCTCAAGTGCTTTTTTTGGCTTTTCTCTGTTAATATAATATTCGGCAATTGATTCTAATGTTTCGGCATCGAAATATTCTTGTGTTTTGTTGCGTATCATTTTTTCATAACGCTCCACGTTCGATACCACCTCTTCATCTAAAAAATCTTCTCCTTCCATAGCAAAACAAATTTAGCAATAACAAATATATATGGCGCATTAAGTTTTGTATTTTAATATAATTCACACTTGTGAACAAAAACACATTCTTAAACAAGGTGTAATTTAAATAAGACATTAACGCAGCAATTATGCGGATAATTTAGGCAATCCGAAGGGGCTATATATTTAATTGCTACGTAATATTGTTGCATACTTAATAATAAGAGAAAAACATGAAAAAGACAACCCTATTGATGGCAATTACATTAATTGTTTTTTGCCTTTCAAAAAACGCATACTCGCAAACTGATTCAACACTTAAAGATATAGGTGTAGCAGTTTCCCCATCTCATATCAATTTTAATATTAAATCGGGAGAGAGTAAAACATATGAAGTAACGATTACCAATGAAACGAAAGTTAAGCGCTCTTTCAAAATGTCGCTGAAAGATTTTGATATGGACAAATCGGGTCATGAAACATTTATGGCAGCAGGCTCTGGAGAGCATAGTTTATCTAAGTGGATAAGCGTTTCTCCAACGTTTGTTGAGCTTTTACCAGGGGTAAAACAAAAAATTAGAGTTACCCTTAATGTACCAGATACCGAGGGTGCAAACAGTGCAGCATGGTGTGTTATGATGATTGAAGAAGCTAAAGAAAGACAAAAGTTAGAATCAGAAGGTGGAGATCAAAAGATTGCTTTTGGTATTTTACCGTCATTTGCTTTTGGAGTGTTTATATACCAAAACCCGCCTGTTGTTAAGAATAATAAGGTTGAAATTAAAAACTTTGCCGTTCAAAGTATTGACAATAAGCCTAAAAACATTGAGCTCACACTGGTTAATACTGGAGATGGTATAGCTGCGTGCTCAGCCTATATTCAACTTACAAACACCAATACAGGGGTTTCTAAACGACTATTAGTTAAATCAAGGTTTGTTTTACTTCCAGGATACACAAGGAACTATTTGTATTCATTACCAGAGAAATTAGAAAAGGGTAAATACTCAGCGGTTGGGGTATTGGATTATGGAAGTAAAGATGTTGTAGAGGCAGCAGAAAAAGAATTCGAGGTAAAATAACTATATAAACAGCTGTTTTTAATATATAAAACAAACAATTTTCAAATAATTAAGATTTTTTTACTAAAAGATTGAGGTTCAGTAAATAAAAATACAAATAAACGGCCAATAAACAGCAAAAACAGCCACTTATTTTGTAAAAAGAGCAGCCCACATTTGTATTTACCAAATATGTGCTTACCTTTGTCCTGTATTTAAACCTTAATCACATGAAAAAAAGTATCTTAACATTAGCAGTTCTGGCCGGGATGGCTTCAACAGCTTTCGCACAGTTGAAAGACGAAAAAGATGTAACCATCACAATGGATCTTCAGCCGATTTTACAACTTAACATGTCAACACCTAATCAATTAGATTTTGTGTTTGATGACATCAACAAGTATTATGCAGGTATCACAAGATACGCAGCTACAATACTAAAAATTAGCTCAACAGTAAATTGGGATCTTTATGCAATCGGTACTTCAAACGGAAACGTTGGCGCTGGTTTTTGGGATCAACAAATTAAGTATGGTACAGGTGGATCAGGTGGTGCAAACAATCATCTTCCATTAAGCTTACTTGAATTACGTCAAGGGCAAGCAAATAACAATGCAACAGCAGCAACAGGTGCTTTTAAAGATTATAGCGCTGTATTTCCTCCTGTAGCAAGTCCTTCAGGATCAAACAGTTTGTATACTGACCCTGCTAGTGCTGGAACCCCTCCAACAGCTGCACACAAATATATTGCTGGTCACAGTGGTACTACAGCAACAGGTGCTGATGCCGTAGCAGGAGGAAGTTACTTAACTGCTGGTGGTTTAACAAGCGATTACTACTATGCAATTGATTACAGAATTTTACCAGGGTTGCCAGCTGTTTTCCCAATGGCATTTGCTGCTGACGGAACGACAAAACAAGATTTAGTTTCTGCAAACGGAGCTGGTTCTTATGCTCAGCCAGGTGTTTACACGATGAATGTTCAATACATTTTATTAGAAGATCAATAGAACTTAATAACCCCAATATTAGAAGCCAGAAGCGACATGTCGTTTCTGGCTTTTAAATAAACACACAAAAATAACACACACAAAAGCCCCAATGAAAATAGTAAAAAAAATATTGCTAATGGCTGGTATAATAATCTACAATATTTCAACGGCACAGTTTTGTGACAAGGTAATGTTGATGATGAGCAGTGCAAGTAATGTAGACTTTACATTTGACTCGTTTGGAAAATATGTTGGGGGCATAACACAAAATGGAGTAAGCCAATTAAAGGTAACGGTTGATAATAGCCTAACCAATAACCCTGATTGCAGATGGAACTTATTTATTTACATAGATAACTCCAGCAATCCTGTAACACCCACAGATGAATGGGAAGCAATCAATACCCATACATCAACCGGGGCAATACCCAAAATTAACCAGTTACAAATAAGAGTAAGAAACAGATGTAATACATCAATGACTGGAAGTTCTTTTTTTAATGCGAATGTATTACCAGGTCAGCCTATTATTTTGATATCGAACACGGGGATAACCATACCTGCAGGTTCGTGTACAGCAAATGTGAATGGCCCAGGAACATATACTCATAATTATGACGAATATACTTTCGACATAGATTATAGATTGGCTCCCGGATTAAGTTTAAAAAGCGGAATGTATCAATTGAGATTAAAATATCTTTTAACAGAAGCTCCTTAACTAAACCCCAAAAACGTGCAAAATCGGATCAAACAAATTGTGTTTTTTTTACTGCAAAATATTGCGGTGGTTGTTTTTGCCCAAAGCGAAAACGACTCACTTTCCAATATTTCAAAGCCTGTAATTAAAACGAATGCAGTAACAGCAGAGTTTGTGGAGAAGGATATATTGCTTTCAACGGGAGAGATTGTTTCAAACGTATTGCACATTACCAACAACACCGAAAGAACAATAAAATTTAGGGTTTCGGTAGATTACCCAAATGGTTGGAAAACACTTTTTAAAGCCGATAGGTTTTATGAGTTGGAAGAAGGCGATTCGATATTTCTTCCAATGAGAATGTTGCCTACTGTTCAAATTCTTGGTAATACAAGATTTATGATTTCCGCATACATCATGTCGGAAGATGATATTCAATTAGCAAACACCTTTTTTTGGAGCAATACAGAAAAGAAAACAAGCTGGTTACTTAGCGTAGAGCCATCAACAAAAAGATATTTTAAGAATGGCTCAAACCTAACTAACTTTAAAGTAAATCTATTAAACACCGGAACAGAAAGTCAACCCATTTCGCTGTCGTTAACCAATACAAGTCTTTATGCTTTATTGTCGGATTCAAACGATAAGCCACTAAAAAACCCAAACTATAATATTACTTTAAAACCTTTTGAAGACACAACATTTACTTTTAACTTCAAATATTTTCAAGGGGAAAGAAACTTTAACCGTATTGATATTGAAAACCACAAACCAGAAAACGCAGACGAAGAAAAAACATTTACTGTTTTTGTAAATAGTGTGGAGCCCAATTTGGGCGGAGGAAATGGATATCAAAGCGGACAAAAAATTAAATTCATCAGACTAACGGATGATAAAAAAGTGAACCCATACGGTGCGGCAAGCTTACCAATGGTGGTAGATTTAAATGTAAACAATATTATGAATGACGTTACTTTCTCAACATTAAATATAAGAGGTGTTGGGCAGATTAGTAATGATAAAATGTTGATCTATAATTTTCAAACAACAACAAGCACAAACTATTACGATAAACCATTTGCAAACAGCATGTATTATTTGGGATATTATTATAATAAAGGAAGTATTCAAGGAGGTTTTATAAATGGTGGAATGATGGGCATTCAAAGTTTTGGACGAGGAATTAAATCAGATTATTACATTACTAAAAGAAATAAAATTGGAGCCTTTTATATTAACAATACTGGTTTACCAGGGAGTTCAAACGCATACGCTTACGGAGCAAATTATGAATTGAAATATTACAAACAAAATGCAATTAATTTTGAGTACGGAAGAAGTGAAAATACGTTTGCCAAAACGTTAACAGATGCATTTAATGTAAGAGCCGGATTTAATATTTTTAAGGGTCAAACGATTTATATTAACCAATCAACAACGGTTACAAACTTTACAAGTAATGTGTTTAATCAAACTTCTAAAACCGGATATTTTACATCTTTATCATACAATGGAAATTTTTTGAAGAACAAAATTAACACCAACCAAAGTTTTGGTAAAAGCACAAAAGAGTACGCAAATTCAAACATTGAAAGATTTTATTATAACCAAAGCACACGGTTTAATTTTACTCAACGTATGAGTTTAATTTTTGTAAACGGATACAACAATATTTCGTACACGCTTGGAAAGAACATTAATAATTTTTCTCAAAACAATCAGATTTCATTAAACATTGGAAAAAAGAATGCTTCTATTCAACCATTGGCATTTTATAATATTTATAGCTATCCAACTTATTCATATCACTCAAGAGGTTTGGGGTTCAGTTATAATGTTTTCAAACCAAAAGAAAACACGAGAGTTTCTACAACGTTGCAAGGTGGATATAACAAACCATTTAATACGCTTTATAACGATGAGCGTTTTTTTGTGCAATGGAGCGGCTTTGTTTTATATAAAACAGTTACAGTTAATGCTCGGTACAATATGGCTCCAGCAAGTCCATCAGGATTTCAAACAAGTGCGATTAGCCAAAAAACACCACAAAATTTTTCTACATCATTACAACATCAATACTTATTTAGTAACACACATTTTATGTTGCAAACAGGATTAAATTATTACTATAACAATGTATTTAATCAACATAGCGCAAGTGTGTATCCTGAGTTATATTTTTTTACAAGCGATGGATGGAGATTTAAAGTGAACCTTAGCTATAATTTGGTTTCGGGTAATGTATATAATTTCAGCAATCAGCAGTTTAATACAGAAAACGCATCAACATATGTAAACCAAAATGTATATATTGGATTTGGTGTACGCAAAGAATTTGGTGTTCCAATTCCATTTGTAAAAAAGAAAAACCATGATGTAGATTTTATTTCTTTTTATGATTTAAACGGAAACGGTATTAAAGATAAAAATGAACAACCAATAGAAAATATTGTTATTTCGATGGGAAATGATGAAGTAATAACAAACGAGGAAGGTGAAGCACACATGAGAAATTTTCCTAAAGGAGCCGCTCAAATATTTGCAAAAAGCTTAGACATGAATGAATCGTGGTTTGCAAATATTTCGGATAGTGTTTCTGTATTTAAAGACCGCATTGTTTTAATTCCATTTGTACGTGGTGTAAAAATTAAAGGAAAAGTTGGTATTGATAGAGAAGCCGTAAGAGTAGATGCAACAGCACCTTTCGATCTTTCTCGAATTAAAATTACATCAAGCGGAGCAAAAACATTTAATACACTTACCGATTTTGAAGGCAACTTTGAATTTTATTTACCATACGGAAAATATATTATTACCATGGACGAAAAAGTTTTGGGCGAAAAATATAAACTCGCAAAAAACGATTACGAAATAGAAGTAAACCGCAGTGTAGATGGAATGTTTCTTTCTTATTTAATTGTTGAGAAGAAAAGAAAAATTAACAAGAAAAACTTTAGCATTCCCGATAATAAAAAATAATAAGCAATCGCTGAAGTTAAATTACTCTCCAACTATTTATTTTAAACGTGTATTTTGCCGCATCAAATTTTCTGATGATGAGACTCCTTTTTTTCTTTTTTCTTTTCCCCTCTATATTATTTGCTCAAACGCTTCTCAAAACAAAACAAGAAGGCTGGCAGCAATTGGTTAACTATACAATTTCTGTGAGGCTAAATGATGTTGAGCACACACTTAGTGCAACAGAAAAAATGGTGTATGTAAACAACTCACCAAACGAACTCAATGAAATTTATATACACCTTTGGGCAAACGCATATAAAAATATCGAAACGGCTTTTGCAAAACAAGAAATGGAAAATGGTGAAACAGATTTTTATTATTCGAGTGATGAAGATAAAGGTTGGATTGATTCTTTAGATTTTAAAGTAGACGGACAAAAAGTAAAATGGTATTTGTTGGATGATATTGACATTTGTAAAATAGAGTTAAATCAGCCATTAAAAACCGGGCAGCAAATTGAAATAACCACACCGTTTAAAGTAAAAATCCCAAGGGTGTTTTCTCGAATGGGTCATCAAGATCAAACCTATTGCATAAGCCAATGGTATCCTAAACCTGCGGTATATGATGTAAATGGATGGAATTATTTTCCTTACCTAAATCAAGGAGAATTTTATAGCGAGTTTGGAAAATTTGAGGTGAGCATTTCTGTTCCTAAAAACTATGTTTTGGCAGCAACCGGAGAACTTCAAAATGAAGATGAAAAAGTATGGTTGATGGAAATAAGCGCAAAAAAATTTGAAACACAAAAAACACATTCAAACAAAGAAAACCCAGCTTCATCAACGCAATTTAAAACCCTTCGTTTTGTGCAAAATGATATTCATGATTTTGCGTGGTTTTGTGATAAAAGATTTAGTGTTGAAAGAAGTGAAGTGCAACTTAAAAGCGGAAAAAAAATCACCACTTGGTTGTATGAAATGTTCCCCCAAAAAAGCTCAGTACATTGGGTGGATACAGCTGTAAGTTTTTATTCTCGATTGGTAGGAGAATATCCTTACTCAAACGTATCGGTGGTGGTAACGCCTTTAAAAGCGGGTGGTGGCATGGAGTATCCAACGATTACAAATGTAGAAAGCGCAAGCGAGCAAGTAATTGTTCATGAGGTGGGGCACAATTGGTTTTATGGAATTATAGCGAATAACGAACGCATTTATCCTTGGATGGACGAAAGCATAAACACTTATTATGAAACACGATGTGAAGCAGGTGCGATAAAAATACCGTTACATAAAGGCGTTAATTTAGGAAAGACCAAAAAGAAATTTTATGCAAATATTGACGAAGAAGATTTTGGCATTTTACAATTGCAATATTTATTAAACGCCAGAACAAATGATGATCAACCCATAAATATTCCATCAATGCAGTTTACGGATGCAAACTATGGGATGATTATTTATGGAAAAGGACCATTGGCTTTTCATCATTTACAAACCTATTTGGGCGATAGTTTATTTGATGAAATGATGCGCACCTATTTTGATAAATGGAAATTTAAACACCCGCTTCCCGATGATTTTATGAATCACGCAAAATCATTTACTGGCAAAAACTTGGATTGGTTTTTTAATGATTTGATGAACACAACCATTAAACCTGATTATAAAATAGTTTCAGCAAAAAGCAATAAAATAGTTATCAAAAACAAAACCACAATTGCTTCGCCATTTCTTGTTTCATCAATAGTAAAAGACACCATTAATAATACACAATGGGTTGATGGTTTTACAGGAAAAAAAACAATTGATTTTGAACACACGCAGTCAAATAAAATCAGAATTGATGCTTATGAAACCTCGCTTGATGTTTATCGAAACAACAATACCATTCGCACTAAAGGAATTTTAAAAAGTGTAGAACCCATACAGTTTAAATTTTTGGGCGATATTGAAAATCCATATAAAACACAACTGTTTTATACGCCAATTATTGGAGCAAATTTGTATAATAAAACCATGTTGGGAATTGCATTTTATAATGGTTTATTACCACGTAAAAAATTTGATTTTACTTTGGCACCAATGTATTCTTTTGGCACAAACGATATAGTTGGTTATGCAAGTTTAGAAAGACATTTTACAACTTATGGAGTGTTCAAACAAGTTCATTTTGGGGTTAACGCAGCACGTTTTGGCTATGGGGGTGTTGGAAATGATATGACCTATAATAAAGCGTCTCCTTTCCTTTATTTTGATTTAAACAAAAACAATAAACGCTCGCTTGTTGAACAAAAAATATGGGTTCGTTCGGTAATAATATTCAACACAAAAAACGCTTATACAAAAGAAGCTCCGTTTGAAATTGCCAGCAATTCTGCTATAAATGAAATTGTTTATACGCTTGAAAATAAAAAAGCAATCAACCCAAATAGTTTAAAAATTACTGCGCAACATATTTATAATAGAACTCAAGCAGTAAAATTATTTGCCGAAGCGAAACAAACAATTACGTATGATAAACCAAACAAACAATTAGATGTGATATTTTTTGCCGGAACGTTTTTATATCAAGGTACTGGTAGTTTGGGCCATGGTGAATATAATTATAGAACTTCTGGAAATACTGGGCAATTTGACTATACTTTTGACCAAGCTTTATTTGGCCGAAGTGCTTCCGATGGTTTGTTTGCTCATCAAATAATTGAACGTGATGGATATTTAAAAATACCTATACCATCATTAAGCACAAAAACTTGGATGGCAGGAGCAAATTTGGTTTCAACAATTCCTGGTCCTATTCCAATTAGGGTTTTTGCTGATATAAATTTTATAAATGCAATAGGAGTAAGTAATGTTGAGGAGATTCATGTTCAATATGTAGCAGGGCTAAAATTAGTTGTTGTTGAAAATATTTTTGATATCAACTTCCCGTTGTTTTATTCTGATGATTTTGAAACATATTATAATAATCAATCACAATATTCTTATAAGGATGAAAATCCATTTGACAGGCTTGTACACAGAATATCGTTTACACTAAACCTTAATAAACTAAATCCAATAAAAGGGGTGAGGGATTATAAATTTTAAGAATTAAACTTTCGAAAACTATTTCTGTTGACAATTATCGCAGTACATTTTTTTAACGTGAAGGTTTTCAAAAAACTTAAACGATACTTTTGATTGATTAAATATTTCGCAGTATGTATCGGGGTTTGTTTTTTGTAATAATCTAAACACTTGAAGATAGCTTTTTTCAAAAGCTTCAGCGCCCGAAGCTTTTCCAAAATATAAAATACGTAAGCAATATTCTTTTGCTAAAGGTTTATCATTTTCATCAACCATACTTAAATGATCGATTAGAATTTGAGCAGCAATATCAAAATGTTTTTGATCGGCATAATAATCAGCCAAAGAAATAGATTCCAATACTGGGCTGCTTTTTGATAAGTCTTTTACATTGCTATATGTTTCTGGTTTCTTTGATTTATGTGCTTCGTGAGTGATGGTATAAAAGCGTGCGTTTAAAATGCCACGCACATTTATGGGTATCACAGAAGTATTCATAGAGCCATACAATGAAGCTAAAATTTGTAGCTCTTCTCTACGTTGATCTTCTGGAAGGTCGGCTGAGGCATTTAGTTTTAATACCAAATAATTGTATTTGATGATAGGGTTTTCAGGTGCCAACTTTCTCAGTTCTTCAAATTGTTTAATGCGTTCTTTTTCGTCTTTTATAAAAACCGCTTTATTATTATGCAGCGAAATATATTTTGGGTCATCGGGAATTTGCATAGACTGAAAACTTTCGTTGGTCATCTTTCCATCTTGTAACAAACCAATCATTGCCGCTTGATTACTTAACGCTCTTTTTAAATCTCTTTTGTCGAGCGCTTTGTTAAAACGATACAACCAATATTCGTCTTCTTTCATTTTTTTCAAATCAAAAGCTACTTTCATTTGTATGGTTGCAAAACGTTCTTCTTTTAACAAAGGCTCAATTTTATGAAGCAAAACTGTATCTCTGTTTAATCTTTTGTTTACTTGATTTGACGTGCTATCAGCCAGATAATACCAATTGGTAAGTAGTATTTGTTTTTTGAATATATCCCAAGAGTTTCCTGTTTTTACGGTGTATTTTATTTTTGTTCCGGCTTGTTGTAGCTCTAAAACTTTTACAATACTTGCTGCTCGTTTATTTTGTAGTTCTACATTTTTTATACTATCGCCCTCCATAGATGAATAAGCAATGATGTCGATATTTTGAATGGTAAATCGAGGCTCATTTAAACTATCTATAAACGGAGAAACATCATCAGGGTTATAATCAAACTTGTTTTTTTCAAATGGAATTTTAAAACTTAACGCTTTATATTCCATAAACGGTTCGGGTAAACGTGTAGCTTGTGTATCAATAAGAACAGAAAGTTTTTCGTACACAACGGGTTTAAAATAGGGCTTTAACCTATTGAGTTTATCATAAAAACTCCATACATCACATTTCACTTTTTCATCACAATATTTTACAGCCTTTAAACCAATTTCGAAATTATTTGAAAATCCTTTTGGAAGCTTATCAATAAGCACATCTCCTTTTGATTTAAGCTGAGAAAGTGTGATGGGTTTTAAACCAATTTCTAATCCAGTTTGCGAAGCGTTTCCAACAGAAATATTATAACTTGTATTACACGGAAACTGTGAAAGCTCAATAATATAAACCAACAACCGATCATTGTTATCTTCAATTAATGTACGCACATTTTTTTCTGTAGTGATAAAATACTTTTTAAAATCATCTTTTAAATAAAGTTTATTTTCTTTGATATAAAAACCCTTATCGATATCTACTTTGCTATAAATTTCTTTCAAATCATCATACTGTCCACATACGGTTCCATCATCACACTTTCCCAAAATGCAATTAATTTTACAGCCCAATTTTCTAAACCACCAATGTGCGGCAAAGGTATTTACGGCATAAGCCTTATCTAAATCTTTACTATGCGCAGCGGTATTATTTATGATATTGATATCGCCCATTACCACACAGAAATAAACTTTGTTGGTAAGCGGATCAACGGAAGTTCCTACGCCTAAGTAATACATATCAGCACGCAAAAACAATTTTCTAAAATTAGTTTTGTTTAACTTCTTAATTACCTTTTCTAAAATTTCTGCATCGGAAAGTGTTTTTCCTTTTCCTGTTGTTGCCTCCGATAAAATAATTTCTTGAGGTACACCGTCTTTTATACCACCATAAAAAGTTACACGTAACGAAGCGTTACTTTTTTTTAACTCTTTTTGCAGAGGTGTTTCTTGCTTTACTTCTGAGCAATAATTGGCTTGTTCTTGTGCAGCTTTGTCAACGGCATCTGCATCAAGCATTGCTTCTTGCCCATTGGCAATACGCTGTTCGTTAATAAAATTGAACATACCTAAACGCAAAGTATCGGTATTAATTTCTTGAGAAAATGCTACACCAAATGTGGTAAGCGAAACAAAAAGCAGGAGGGTATGCTTGTATAAAAAATGTTTCAATGTTTTCAAAATTTATAGTGTCAAGATAAAAACAGTTATTATATCAAAACAAAAATGTTTCTAACCGAAATACTTTTTCGGTAAAAAAACATTCATGTATTCCATCAATACTTCCATAAATTCGCATCTTAAAATAGTAAAAAAACATGACGCTCGACTTTTTAAAACAGCTTGGAATTGCAGATATCAATGATGGAACATCAACGGGAACACTACACTTTTCAAGTGAAGAAGCAAATACTACAGAAAGCTTTTCGCCTGTTGATGGTAAATTAATTGCCAAGGTAAAATGTACCACAGATAGCGAGTATGAAAAAGTAGTCACTAAGGCACAAGAAGCGTTTATAACTTGGAGAAAAACACCAGCGCCAAAACGCGGAGAGGTTGTAAGGCAAATAGGAGACAAGCTTCGAGAAAATAAAGAAGCATTAGGAAAATTAGTTTCTTATGAAATGGGAAAAAGCTTGCAAGAAGGGTTGGGCGAGGTTCAAGAAATGATTGACATTTGTGATTTTGCGGTTGGATTATCTCGTCAATTATATGGCTTAACCATGCACAGTGAAAGACCCAACCACCGCATGTATGAACAATATCATCCATTGGGAATTGTTGGCATCATTTCGGCATTTAATTTTCCGGTTGCGGTATGGAGTTGGAATGCTGCTTTGGCTTGGGTTTGTGGAGATGTTTGTATTTGGAAACCCTCATCAAAAGTTCCTTTATGTGCCATCGCTTGTCAAAATATTATTGCTGATGTATTGAAAAAAAATAACGTTCCTGAGGGTGTTAGTTGTTTGATGATTGGAAACCCTATTGGAGATTTAATGAACAATGATAAACGTGTTCCATTGGTTTCTTTTACAGGCTCAACACGCATTGGTCGTCATGTTTCAGGTACGGTTGCCCAACGTTTTGGTCGCACTATTTTAGAACTTGGAGGTAATAATGCCATCATTGTTTCCGAACATGCAGATTTAAACATGGTGCTTGTTGGTGCCGTTTTTGGTGCCGTTGGAACAGCAGGGCAAAGATGCACATCAACACGCAGGTTAATTATTCATGAAAGTATTTATGATAAAACGTTAGACGTTTTGAAAAAAGCATACAGCCAATTAAAAATTGGAAATCCATTAGATTCAAACAATCATGTTGGGCCACTAATTGATAAAAAAGCAGTAGAAGATTATTTATCAGCCATTGAAAAAGCAAAAAAAGAAGGAGGTAAAATAATTGTTGATGGAGGAGTTGTTTTGGGTGATGGATATGAAAGCGGATGTTATGTTAAACCATGTATCATTGAAGCAAAAAACGAATATCATATTGTGCAGGAAGAAACATTTGCGCCCATTTTATATGTGTTAAAATATAAAACAATTGATGAGGCCATTGATATGCAAAATGGGGTTCCTCAAGGATTATCGTCATCTATTTTTACAAATAATATGCGCGAGATGGAACAATTTCTTTCGGTAAACGGCTCTGATTGTGGAATAGCAAATGTAAATATCGGAACATCGGGAGCAGAGATTGGTGGCGCGTTTGGAGGCGAGAAAGAAACTGGTGGAGGCAGAGAAAGTGGGTCTGATGCTTGGAAAATTTATATGCGCAGACAAACCAACACCATTAATTATGGCAAAGAATTGCCATTGGCTCAAGGAATAAAATTTGACATTTAAATCTCATGCAAAAAAATATTTAACGAGCTTATCTTTTAGTGAAACTGTATTTTGGTATGGCATTTGAATTTAACAGCAACTTTATAAATAATATGAAAAAATATCTTTTAGCATTGGCTCTTTGCATAGTTTCTACTTATGCTTTTAATAAGCAACAACCTGTTGAGGATAAAAACAACAAGCCTCAAGAGTTAAGAAAAGTGGAAAACAAATCATTTACTTATGGCGAAAAATTAGAGTATCGCTTGCACTACGGACCGATTAATGCGGGTTATGCAACATTAGAAATAGGAAAAGATGCGGTGATAATTGACGGACGAAGAACCATGAATATTAAAGTATCTGCGCGCTCTTCAAAAACGGTAGATTTTTTAGTGAATAAAGTGCGTGATGATTATCAAACTTTTTTGGATGAAGACGCTATTGTACCGTTAAAATATACTAAAACGATTGAAGAGGGAAAATATAAAGACACCGATTTTGCATTGTTCAAACAAGAGGATGGAAAAGTAACCGCAAAGAAAGGTTCAGTTGATGGAGAACCATACATTCAGGATTTGGTAAGTGTGTATTATTGGGCAAGATTATGGGATGTAGCCAATGCAAAAGTGGGAGATATGTATCCAACAGTTTTTTACTTAGATGGAAAAATTTACAACTATCAAATGAAGTTTTTAGGACGAGAAACAATCAACACAGATGTTGGAAAATTTAGATGTATAAAAGCTCGACCAACAGTTGTAAAGGGAACGTTATTTAAAAGCGAAGATGCGCTTACTATTTGGGTTAGCGATGATGATAATCACGTAGTATTAAAAGTTGAATCAGAGATTATGATTGGTGCTGTGGCAATGAGTTTAACAAGTTATCAAAACCTAAGAAACCCAACTACTGCAAAAATTTCAGACTAAAAAAAACTCGTGAATTATTTTCACGAGTTTTTTAGTTGTTCTAAATCCCATCTGTTACCATTCTTCTTCATCCACAATTGTTGGATCCTTCATGTTTTTCTTAAAATCCTCAATCAACTTATTAATATCTTTATCGGCATAACGTAATATCATATCACTACTTTTAATACTTGTTGTTGAGGTGTAGTAATACTCAAAATAATTTTTAACTACATTTCCCTCATTCGATTTCACACCCTCGTGTACCAAGTTAGAAATTTGATATTTATAACGCCCTTCCTTAATCCATACACTTACTTTAAATTCATACTTTCCAATATCTCGCTTTGTGTATTTGTTTCCATAAGCATATGCGGGCAACCACGCATTAATCACTAATTTTTGATTGCGCTTATCAACTTCATATAATGATTTTGCTCCACCAGTAAACCTTTTTACTGCCCACCGTTTTGCTCTTGTGTATAGAGAATCAGAACCTGTTTCCTCTTGTTCAACAACACCAACATAAGAAATTAAATTTGTAACCGAATCAACATTAAGTGTAATCCTAACATAAGGTTTAACCACAGGTGCTTCTTGTGCCTGATCACCATCCATTGGTGCTGCATTGGAGTCTGTTGGTATTATCCCAAAATCAAAACCAGGAGATTTTGGATCCTGAGTTTGTGCCACAGCAGCAAATGATAACGCACCCAAAGTTAATATCACAAATATCTTTTTCATTAATCTTTCTTCTAAAGTTTTTAAATAGTTTAAGTTTCCAAAAATAGAAAATGATTTTGTTTTTCAAACCCCCAGCAAATGATATTTTTGAAAACGTTTTGCTTATTTGTTTAAAACAACAGACACTTTATTTCTATGCCCGAAAACTATTTTGTACTGTTGCAAAATCAATTCAACAACAATAAACGAATTTCTTTTAAAAAAAGATGTTATTTAAGTTTCTGATAAAATTATAACGCTTGCAACAACATGTATTTGCCATATCGCAAACCTGCAACCAGCTTGGAATAAAACACGCTGTGATTTGTCCTGGCTCACGTTCAGCACCCTTAGTTTTTGCGTTCACACAAAATAAAGACGTTAATTGTATTTCTATAACTGATGAGCGTAGTGCTGCATTTATTGCTCTTGGAATGGCTAAGCAATTACAACAACCTGTTGTTTTAATTTGCACATCAGGAACAGCGGCTCTCAATTTTTACCCTGCAATTGCAGAGGCATTTTACCAAAAAATACCGCTCATAGTTTTAACAGCCGACCGTCCTCCTGAATTTTTAAATCAACAAGATGGGCAAATGATTACTCAAAAAAACGTATTTGAAAAAAACATACTCGCAAGTTTTGAATTGCCCTGTTACGTTCATGGAAAAGAAAATTTACAAGAAACATCCAATACTATTTTAACAGCAATTGGCATTTCAAATGGTTTTATAAAAGGACCTGTTCATATCAATGTTCCTCTGCGTGAACCTTTGTATCCTACGGCTAAAAAAACGTTTTCTTTTCATAGCACTCTCCTCACTACAGCACCCCCTCACCCTCTCACCCCTTCACCATTTCTTCCTCTTAAAAAGGCATGGCTTAAAAGTGAAAAAAAGGTGATTCTTATTGGCGAATTACCTATAAACAATGGTTTATTTACAACTCTTTTCGAATTAAGCAAAAATAATGATGTAGTTATTTTGTGTGATGTGTTAAGCAATAAACAAAGTGTTTGTACCGCACCACATTTTGATTTTATTGTTTCGCAAAGTGATGAAAAAACGCTCCTAGAACTTGAACCCGATTTAATTATTTCATTTGGAGGTTCTGTTCTTTCAAAAGCCGTAAAACTGTGGTTAAAAAAGCAAAAACCTAAACACCATTTTCGAATACAACAACAAAATGAATTGGTAAACACGTATAATAATGTAACCGCATTTATTAAATCAAATCCAGAAATTGTACTAAAAGAGTTGGTTGAAAAAAAGGAAGATACAACGCAACAGAATAATTATAAACTGCTTTGGAAAAAGATTGATGAATTAGCGGCATTTCGCATTTCGCATTTCATAAAATTAAACTCGTTTTCTGAACTTCAAGCAACAAATATTATTCTAAATAATTTACCGGATGCGTGTAATTTTCATATTGCAAATAGTAGCGTAATTAGGTATGTGAGTTTACTTGGAAACTTAAAGCCAAGCTGGCAAATGAGTGGTAATAGAGGCACAAGTGGAATTGACGGGTCTACATCTACTGCTGTTGGTGCAGCACTTATAAATAATAAACCAACTGTTTTACTTACTGGTGATTTGGCTTTTTTGTATGATAGAAATGCTTTGTGGAATCATTGTGTTTCAAACAATCTTCGCATCATTGTATTTAATAATTATGGTGGAGGAATTTTTACTTTAATTGACGGTCCGTCTTCAGTTAAAGAACAGTTAAATTATTTTACAACACCTCATCGTCAAAGTATAAAAAACACAGTGCTTGATAATGGTTTAGGGTATTACTTTTGTGATTCGGAAAATGAATTGAAAAAGGCAATTAAAATTTTTTTTGATCTTGCAAAAAAAGCAGCAGTATTAGAAATTACTTTTAACCTGCAAGAAAATGCTAAGGTGTTTAAATCGTTTAAAAAAATTAAATTAATTTAAAAAAATGCAATCAAAATATCCCTGGAAAACAATCAAAGAATACAAAGAAATCAAATTTTCTTTTTATGAAGGTATTGCTAAAATTAGCATCAACAGACCCGAAAAACATAACGCATTTACTCCATTAACGGTTCAGGAAATGAGCGAAGCTATGGAACATGCTCGTCAGAACCCCGAAGTGGGCGTGGTTATTTTAACAGGTGAGGGAGGCAAAGCTTTTTGCAGTGGAGGCGATCAAAAAGTTAGAGGCAATGGTGGTTATGTGGGCGATGATGGAGTGCCCCGTTTAAATGTGCTCGATTTACAAATGCAAATCAGAAGAATACCAAAACCGGTAATTGCCATGGTGGCGGGTTGGGCTATTGGTGGCGGACATGTATTACACGTGATTTGTGATTTAACAGTTGCTGCAGAGAATGCTCGATTTGGACAAACGGGTCCTATTGTGGGAAGTTTTGATGGTGGGTTTGGTGCAGGATATTTAGCACGAATTGTTGGACAAAAAAAGGCAAGAGAAATTTGGTTTTTGTGTGATCAATATGATGCCAAAGAAGCACTTGATATGGGCTTGGTAAATAAAGTTGTTCCGCTTGAAATATTAGAAGACACCACGATAGAATGGTGCAAAAAAATATTAGATAAAAGTCCAATGGCTTTGCGCATGTTAAAATCATCTTTTAATGCCGAGTTGGATGGGCAAGCCGGAATTCAAGAATTGGCGGGAAACGCCACACTTTTATATTATATGAGTGATGAGGGAAAAGAAGGAAAAAATGCATTTGTTGAAAAACGAAAACCCGATTTTAAAAAGTTTCCAAAGTTTCCATAACTCTTTAAGTGTTATTATAATTTTCGCATATTTTTATACCAAAAAAGCCCCCGAAAATATTTATATTTTCGGGGGCTTTTTGTTTTACGTTTTAACTTACTATTTCAATACTCTCTTAATCTCAACTTCTTCGTAGGCCTCAATATTATCGCCCACTTTCATATCATTAAATTTATCTATAGTAACCCCACAATCAAAACCTGATACCACTTCTTTCACATCATCTTTAAATCGTTTTAGAGATGAAAGCACTCCAGTAAATACCACCACACCATCTCTAATTACACGTATTTTTGAATTACGGAATACTTTTCCATCGGTAACCATACAACCCGCAACGGTTCCCACTTTGGTAATTTTAAACACATCACGTATTTCCACATTTCCAGTAATTTTTTCTTCCATTTTTGGAGCAAGCATACCTTCAATAGCGGCTTGAATTTCTTCAATGGCTTTGTAAATGATAGAATACAAACGAATATCAATTGATTCTTGCTCGGCTAATTTTCGAGCTTGTGGACTTGGGCGAACTTGGAATCCAATAATAATTGCATCAGATGCGGAAGCTAACAACACATCACTTTCAGAAATTTGTCCAACCGATTTATGAATTACATTCACGTGAATTTCTTCATTAGAAAGTTTCAATAACGAATCTGCCAATGCTTCTACCGATCCATCCACATCACCTTTTACGATGAGGTTTAATTCTTTAAAGTTTCCAATGGCCAAACGCCTTCCAATTTCATCAAGTGTAATATGTTTATGAGCTCTAATTCCTTGCTCACGTTGTAATTGTTTACGTTTTGTGGCAATCTCTTTTGCTTCTTGTTCTGTTTTAGCCACTAAAAATTTATCTCCCGCTTGCGGTGCACCATCAAATCCCAAAATAACAACAGGAGTTGAAGGCCCAGCTTCGGTCATTTTTTTTCCGCGTTCATCAAACATGGCACGTACTTTTCCTTGATGCGTTCCAGCAAGAATTGGGTCCCCAACACGCATAGTTCCTGATTGAACCATAACAGTTGTTGTTATCCCTCTACCCTTATCTAAAGTGGCTTCAATTACACTTCCTATTGCGCGTTTATTTGGATTTGCTTTAAGGTCTAATACTTCTGCTTCCAACAATACTTTCTCCAATAATAAATCAATGTTTATTCCTTTTTTGGCTGATATTTCTTGACACTGATATTTGCCCCCCCAATCTTCCACCAAAATATCCATAGCGGCTAATTGCTCTTTAATTTTTTCGGGGTTAGCACCATCGCGATCAATTTTATTGATGGCAAAAATGAGTGGAACTCCAGCGGCTTGAGCATGCGCAATAGCTTCTTTTGTTTGAGGCATCACACTATCATCGGCAGCAATAACGATGATTACAATATCTGTAATTTTTGCTCCACGAGCACGCATGGCAGTGAACGCCTCGTGACCTGGAGTATCTAAAAATGCAACTTTTTTACCATTGGCTAAAGTTACTTCGTAGGCTCCAATATGTTGAGTGATACCACCGGCTTCACCAGATATTACATTTGCTTTACGTACATAATCAAGCAATGAAGTTTTACCATGATCTACGTGTCCCATTACAGTAACAATTGGTGCACGAGGCAATAAATCCTCTGGGGCATCAATTTCTTCTTCAATATTTTCTTGTAAATCGGCCGATACAAACTCCACATCATAATCGAACTCATCAGCAACAATGGCTATGGTTTCGGCATCCAAACGTTGGTTGATGGAAACCATCAAACCAAGGCTCATACAAGCAGATATAATTTGTGTAATTTGTACTTCCATGAGTTTTGCCAACTCATTTGCAGTTACAAATTCCGTTACTTTAATTTTATTTCTTTGTCCTTCTAATTCTGCGGCTACTTCATCACGTTTATCAGATGCAGCATCACGTTTTTGTTTACGAATTTTTGAACGAACTGCACCAATATTAGGCGTTTTGCTTCCAGGGTTTAAACGTGCAAGTGTTTCTTTTAATTTATCTTGGATTTCTTTATCCGTAATTTCTATTTTATTTCCATTTTCATCTACACGTGGGCCTTTATTAAACTTATTGTTTGCGCTTTTGTCAAAACGTCTTCCACCGCCACCAGTTGGTGCTGGGCGTTGAGTTACGGCAACAATCGGTCTGCTTGAAAGTGTGTTTGGGGGAGGAGGAGTTCCTTTCTTAGCATCAGGATTATCACTTCCAGTAACAAAATTCTTTCTGCGCCTTTTCTTTTTTATTTTATTACTTTCATCAGATGAAGCAATAGGTTGAGGTTTTTTTACAACCTTAGGAGGAGGAGGTGGTGGTTCTGCAGGCAGTTCAATTTTACCCATTACCTTTAAGCCAGAGAGCTGCTCATATTTAGTTTCAAATGCTTGTTCTTCTTGAGCCTCTTCAACAGGCGGTAGGGCAATAACATTTGGTACAGCAATTTTTTCTTCGGCTGGAAGGATATCTGTTTTCTTTGCTTTAGAGATTTTTACTTCTTCAACTACACGTTTTTCTTCAACTACTTTTTTTCCTTTTGTAGCAGCTTTTCTTTCCTCGTCTTTTTTAGCTTTTGATTTTTTATCTGGACGAGTTTTTGAATTGATGTCGTCTAAATTTATTTTACCAATTACTGTTAGTTTTGGTTTATCGTTTTCTTCTACTTCAGGAGTTTTCTCTTCAACAATTTTAATTTTCTCAATTGGCTTTTCAATTGGTTTTATTTCTTCAACTACTATTTCTTCAACTTTTGCAAGTACAATTGGAGGAGGGGTTATCGCTTCTGTTTTTTTATTTGTTCCTGCCGATAGACCAGATTTTATGAGGATTCCGTCATCGTCATCATCTTCTTCAATAACTTGTTCTTTTGGTTTAGGAGGAACAATATTTATTTCTTCTTTTTTTACAACTTTGGTTTTATTGAGTTGTTTCACATCATCGCGAACTTTTTTGTCACTTTGAAAATCGCTGAGCAGAATATTGTATTGGTCTTCGGTAATTTTGGTTGTAGGCTTAGCCTCCACCAGATGTCCATTTTTAGACAGGTGTTCCACTAAGGTTTGCATACCTACGTTTAACTCTTTAACAACTGCGTTTAATCTTACTGTTTTTTCGCTCATTACGATTTGTTGCTCCTTAAAACTTTTGCGAATATCGCTTTTTTATTTTTAATGTTTTATTAAGTGATGAAGCGGTGAAGAAGGTAAACGTATTATTTTCTTCATCGCTTCATTTCCTCCTCACTTTATTCAAATTCCGACTGTAATATTTTACGTACTTCGGCAATGGTTTCTTCTTCTAATTCTGTTCTGCGAACCAAATCTTCAGTACTTAATGCAAGCACGCTGCGGGCGGTATCACATCCAATATTTTTTAGCTCATCAATAATCCACGCATCAATTTCATCTGTAAATTCATCCAAATCAATATCGCCTTCATCTTCATCACTCTCACGGTATACATCTATTTCTGTTCCTGTTAATTTTCCAGCCAACTTAATATTGTGCCCACCTTTACCTATGGCTAATGAAACCTGATCTGATTTTAAGAAAACAGATGCACGCCTTGCCTCTTCATCAATTTTTATGTTTGACACTTTAGCTGGACTTAATGCACGTTGAATTAATAGTTGAATATTATTTGTATAATTTATTACATCAATATTTTCATTTCTTAGTTCACGAACGATGCCATGAATACGTGAACCTTTCATTCCTACACAAGCGCCAACCGGATCAATTCTATCATCGTAAGATTCAACAGCAACTTTTGCTCTTTCACCTGGTTCTCTAACAATTTTTTTAATGGTGATGAGACCATCTAAAATTTCAGGAACTTCCATTTCAAATAATCTTTCTAAAAATACTGGAGATATACGTGATAAAATAATACGAGGAGAACCATTGTACATTTCTACTTTATAAACAACAGCACGAATACTATCACCTTTTTTGTAATGATCAGCAGGTATCATTTCGTTTTTAGGAAGTAGTAATTCATTTCCATCTTCATCTAAAATCATCAATTCTTTTTTCCAGATTTGATATACTTCACCAGCAACAATTTCTCCAACACGATCTTTATATTTTTTATAAAGCTCATCTTTTTCAAGTTCAAGAATTTTCGACATTAATGTTTGACGAGCGGCTAAAATAGCTCGTCTACCAAACATCGCTAATGTTACTTCTTCCGTTACATCTTCACCGACTTCAAAATCAGGTTCAATTTTGTGTGCATCCGAAACAGTAATTTGACCTCCTGCATCTTCTAGTTCTCCATCATGAACAATTTTACGGTTGTGCCAAATTTCTAAGTCACCACTATTGTCATTTATAATTACATCAAAATAATCATCGCTTCCGTATTTTTTACGAAGCATGCTGCGAAATACGTCTTCCAATACGCGCTGCATGGTTGCGCGATCGATGTTCTTGAATTCTTTAAACTCACTAAACGAGTCAATTAATCCTGCACTGTGCATCTTTTTAGTTATTAATTTTAGTTATTACTTTATTTAAAACTGATTTGTACAATGGATTCGGCTATGTCCTCTAAAGCAATTTCTTTTTGAGTTGCATTTGGTAAATAACCTTTCTTTTTATCTTTAAACATTAAAACAATACTATTGGAATTTGCTTGTGTGAGTTTGCCCAATAATTCGGTATTGCTTTTTAGTTTTACCATTAATTCTCTACCAACATGTTTTGCATATTGTCTTTGTAATACCAATGGTTTATCAACTCCAGGTGATGAAACTTCAAAATAAAATGGTTCCGTTTCAAACTCCATTTCATCCAGTTTTGCATTTAATGATTTGGAAAGCACTCGACAATCTTCAATTCTAACACCTGTATCTCCATCAATATATACAGCAATTTTTTTGCTCCCTTGTTTTTGCTCCACATCCACTAAAAATAAGTGGGGAGGTAAAAACTCTTTTGTCCATTCTGTTAACTGCTGTACAATATTCATGTGTAATAAAAGAGGGGACTTTCGGTCCCCTCTATATTTTATATTTTACGCCACGAAAGTAATAATATTTTTGGTAATGGCAAATTATCTTACATGATGTAAAATATAACGCTCTTATTTTACAAGATATAAATGAACAACAGACGTGTTAAATTTCACCGTAAAAGAATTTAAATTAATATGGAATACTTGTATATGTCAAAACCAATGTCCTATTTTCGCAGCCCTAAATATTTAAAAATAACATGAGCGGAAAATTAACATTTACAATGATTAAGCCCGATGCAGTAGCCAACGGACATATAGGAAAAATCATAGATCATATCATTGGCAAAGGATTTAAAATTGTTGCGATGAAATACACCAAACTAAGCGAAGAAAAAGCGGGAGAGTTTTATGGTATTCATAGAGAACGGCCATTTTTTAAAGACTTAGTAAGTTTTATGACATCAGGACCAATAGTGGCCGCAGTGCTTGAAAAAGAGAACGCAGTTGCTGATTTTAGAGATGTAATTGGTGCAACAGATCCAACAAAAGCAACTCCTGGTACAATTCGTAATTTATATGCAAAATCAATTGATGCCAATGCTGTTCATGGTTCGGATAGTGATGAGAATGCAGCTAATGAAGCTAGCTTCTTCTTTACTGCCTTTGAAAGGTTTTAACTACGTATTATATAATAACAAAAAATCCCGCTTTGAAACTCAAAGCGGGATTTTTTATGTAAAAAAAAATTTATTAGTTTGATTTAGCATTCAATGCCAAAACCATTGCTGACCCTATTTCTGCAGGAGATTCAACAACATGCAAACCACATTCACGCATGATTGCCATTTTAGCTGCTGCTGTATCATCTTTGCCACCAATAATTGCACCCGCATGTCCCATTCTTCTTCCTGCAGGAGCCGTTTGTCCGGCAATAAATCCTACAACAGGTTTTTTATTTCCGTTTGCTTTAATCCAACGCGCTGCGTCAGCTTCATAGCTTCCGCCAATTTCACCTATCATCACAATGGCATCTGTTTCGGGGTCGTTCATTAATAATTCAACAGCATCTTTTGTTGGGGTTCCAATAATTGGGTCACCACCAATTCCAATAGCAGTAGAAACGCCTAAACCAGCTTTTACAATTTGATCAGCAGCTTCGTAAGTAAGTGTTCCAGATTTTGATACAATACCGATTCTTCCTTCTTTAAAAACAAAACCAGGCATGATTCCAACTTTGGCTTGCCCTGGAGTAATAACACCTGGACAATTTGGACCTATCAATTTACAATCTCTGCTTTTAATATATTCTTTTACAGGAATCATATCCTTTACAGGAATGCCTTCTGTGATACAAACGATTACTTTTATACCAGCATCAGCAGCTTCCATAATGGCATCAGCTGCAAATGCAGGAGGTACAAAAATGATAGAAACATTTGCTCCTGCTTTATCTACTGCATCTTTAACGGTGTTAAAAACGGGTTTGTCTAAATGTATTTGCCCGCCTTTACCAGGTGTAACTCCACCTACTAAATTTGTTCCGTACTCAATCATTTGTTGAGCATGAAAACTCCCTTCGCTGCCTGTAAAACCTTGTACAATTACTTTTGAATTTTTATCTACTAATACTGCCATTTTTATAAATATTTTGTTTGTTTGTTAGAGGGGCAAATATGCTATTTTTTAAATAAAAAACGCTTAAAAAAATTGAGTTATAAATTAAGAATATTTATTCTTTCTCAATAAGAAAAAAACCACGTAAATAACTAGCACAAATAATAGTAATACCATTCCTATCAATAAAATGTATTGAGACACTTCTTTGTCTTTTTCCTTGGCTTTAAAAATGCTCATTTCTCCTTCTTTGGTATTGATGAGTTTTTCTTTTTCTGTTTTTTCTTTCAAATATCTTGCTTCCAATTGTGCTTGTACGTTATTGTTTTGGTCGTTGAAAACACTATCATTATAGGCTTTGTATAATTTATGATAAATGAGCGCCTGTTTATAATTTCCATTTTCTTCTTCAATCTCATTTAGCATTTTATAGGCATCAGTAATATCGGTTCTGATGTTATGTGTTTTTGCTACGGATAAAATTTGTTCTGCATATTTTGAAGCAGCGTGCAGCATTTTAAGTTTGATATAACAGTTAGAAATATTTCCATAGCTGGCACTCATAGATCTGATGTCGGCAAGTTCTTCGTCTATTTTTAATGATTGATGATAATGATCAAGCGCTTGTTTATAATCGCCAATTTCATAATACATATAACCAATATTATTAAGCACGGATGAAACATCTTTTTTATCGCCAATTTTTTTATTGATGGCTAAACTCTCTTTATAATTGTTGAGTGCTTGAGCTGTATCTCCTTTGTATTGATAAACACTTCCAATATTATTTAAACAGTCGGCTGCTTCATTCACATCAATTTTTAATAGAATAGAATAGGCTCGTTTAAAATATTGAATAGCTTTTTCAAATTGCTGTTGCTCCATATATACCACGCCTATATTATTAAGTGTTTTGGCAATGCCCATTTGATCCTTTAATTCTTCAGAAATATTTAAGGATTGAAAATAATAATACTGCGCTTTAGTATAACTGCTTTGCAAATAATATACGCTCGCCACATTATTATATACTGATGAGAATCCAGACTTATCATTTGCCTTTACAAAATTTACTAATGCCCATCTGTAGGTTTGAAGTGCAGCAGCATAATCGCAGGCATTTTTATAAACTAACCCTTTGTTGATGTATGCTTTTCCTAATCCTTTATAAAAGTTTTTTTTCATTGCTAAATCAATGGCAAGGTTAGCAAAGCTGTCTGTTTTATTAAGGTCGGAGTTTCTGTATTCCCAAGCTAATAAATTGTAGGTGTTTACTTTTGATGTATCTTTTCCCTTTCCAATTAATGCAACAAGACTATCAACAATTGTGGCATGTTGAGCCTGCGAAATTTGATAGCAACATAAAAAAATAATACAAAGAAAATTTTTCAAGTAGATGAATGATTTAAACAAAGCTATTTAATTTCAACGTGCTAACAAATTATGCGGCTGTAACCGAAAACTGAAGGTCGTATAATCTTTTATAATACCCTTCTTTTTTTATCAATTCGGCATGGGTTCCTCGTTCCACGATTTCTCCCTTTTCTAATACAATAATTTCATCGGCATATTGTATAGTGGAAAGTCTGTGGGCAATAACAATGGAAGTTCTGCCATGCATCATTTTTTGAATAGCCCCTTGAATTACACTTTCTGTTTCATTATCAACGGATGATGTTGCTTCATCTAAAATTAAAACCGCAGGATTTATAACCATGGCTCTCACAAATGAAATCAATTGCCGTTGCCCTACCGATAATGTTGCCCCACGTTCATGCACATCTTGATTATAGGCATTTGGTAGTCGTTTTATAAACTCATGTGCACCTAATAATTTTGCTGTTTCAACAACTTTTTCCTCGCTAATATTTTTATTATATAATCGAATATTATCCATCACACTTCCGCTAAACAAAAACACATCTTGTAAAACAACAGAGATATGCTTTCGCACACTTTTTATATTTAAGTTATATAAGTTTTTTCCATCAATGGTAATCGTTCCTTTTTCAATTTCATAAAACCTACTTAACAAATTGATGATGGATGATTTGCCTGCACCAGTTGCTCCAACAAGCGCAACTGTTTTTCCTTTCTCTACTTTTATATCAATTCCTTTCAACACATACTCATTTGGATTATAACCAAACCATACATTATTAAATGAAATATTGCCTTCAATTTTTTCCAAATTTTCTGTTCCTGTTGGTTCCAAATTTTCTTTATCATCCATCAATTTAAATATACGCTCAGATGCTACCATCCCCATTTGAAGTGTATTAAACCGATCTGCCAATTGACGAATAGGACGAAAAAATAAATTGATATACATGATAAAAGCAATCATAGTTCCTATTGAGGTTTCGTGGCTCATTACCCCTTTTGAGCCATACCAAACAATAAGTGCAGTTGAAATAGCGGCAATAATTTCTACTACAGGAAAAAACACAGAATAATAAAACACGGATTGAATATTTGCATCACGATGTTCTTTGTTGATGAGTTTAAATTTGTGAAGTTCTTTGTTTTCTCTATTAAAAATTTGAACGATTTGCATTCCTTGAATATGCTCCTGAACAAAGGTATTCAGCTTTGCCACCTGTGTTCTTACTTCTTCAAAAGAGATGCGTACTTTTTCTTTAAATAGATACCCTGCATATAATAAAATGGGCAAAACTGATAAACTCACAAACGATAATTTCCAATCTGAATAAAACATCATGATGAGAATAAAAACGATTTGCAAAATATCACCCGTAATATTTATAAGTCCTTCACTAAATACATCAGCTATGGTTTCAATATCAGAAACGGTACGGGTTACTAATGTACCAACAGGAGTTTTGTCATAAAATTTTAATCTTAATCCAGTAAGATAAGAGTACACTTTTAAACGCAAATCTTTAATCACATTTTGCGCTAAAAAATTTGAAAGCACAGTACTCCACACTTGCATCAATGATTGAAAAATGAGTAAAACGAAAATAAACAAACTCATATTAATGAGTCCTTGAGCATCACTAAATGCAATGTAATTATCAATAGTATATTGAATAAGATATGGACGAAGAGGCCCCATAAAAGCCATCAACACGGTAAGTGCAACAGCGGTAATTAATTTTGATTTATAGGGTTTGGCTAATGCGTAAATTCTTTTTAGCAAAGTGAAATCAAATGCAGAACCCGTTTTAAATTTTTTTTCGGTCATAGCGTGTGCAAAAGTAATTGATTTTTGAACCTACAATAATCATAAAATTTAATACTGCACTTCGGTTAAATATAAACCATGCGCAGGTGCTGATTGTCCGGCTTCATTGCGATTTTTACCTTCCAAAATATTTTTAAACTGCTCGATGGTCATTTTGTTTTTCCCTACCTCAATTAAAGTGCCCACAATGGCGCGCACCATATTTCTCAAAAACCGATTGGCTTTAATTGTAAAAACTAACTTATCATTTTGAAGCTCCCATTTTGCAAAAGTAATATCACATAAAAAAGTATTTACATCAGTATGTACTTTACTAAAACATTCAAAATCTTGATGAGTAAGTAGGAGTTTAGCAGCGTTATTCATTAAATCAATATTTACATTGCCATATAAATACCAAGCATATTCGTTTAAAAATGGATTGGGTCTTTGGGTAATCCAATATTCATACACCCTAAGTTTTGCATCAAAGCGAGCATGCAAATCATCCTTCACTTTTTTTATTTCGTGAATGGCAATATCTTTTGATAAAACTTTATTTAATCGCATTAAAAGCACATCACTATCTAACACTTTTTCATGGTTAAAATGCGCAAAATATTGTTTGGCATGAACACCTGAATCTGTTCTTCCACAGCCTAAAATTTCAATCTCTGTTGCTAATAATAAACTTAGTTTATCTTCAATTTCAGCTTGCACGGATGAAGCGTTTAACTGCCTTTGCCAGCCATGATAGTGTGTTCCTTTATATGAAAGTTGGATAAAATAGCGCATAGGATAAATTACAAAAGAGAATAAAATAGCTGAAACTAAATTACTCTTTAACTATTTTTTGTTGAAGTAGTTTATCATTCAAAAGCATATTTACAAAATATATTCCTTTTGGTAAATCACTCATATCAATTTGAAATAATGGGGTTGATTTATTCACGATAAAAGTTTTTTGCATTTTACCTGTGATGTCAAAAACAGAAACTACGCAATCCTTTTTAACATTGGTTCCATCAATACGAATTGTTAATAGATCAGAAACGGGATTTGGAAATAGTTTTATAATTTCTGAAGGTACACTTTCGTTTATTCCTGTGCTTGTACCATTATCATAAATCACAAATTTTCTGTGTAAAGTATGATTTATAATTACAGAGCTAATTACCAATAATGGTTCTTTTTTTGAGGGCTGATACCAAGCATATTCGGTTGTGATTGAATATGAATTTATAGAAGGACTTGAATCGCCAATATAAATTACAGATTTAGTTCGCAACACATTGCCAACTGTTTTATGGGGTAGTTTTAATGTTCCCCAACCGTCAGCATTAAAATAATATTTACCAGGCCCAACAATGCCACCAGGATTAGTTATTGCCGATAAACTATCAACAAAAACATCATTATAATTTATTGGAAATTTATAATAGCTAAGCGGTAAGTTATTATAGTTTTGATCGTATACATTGGGCTCAACAAAACCGTAGTAAACGGATTTTGAACTATTTGAATTGTCCCAATAAGAATATACTGCACCTATTCCATCGGTACGGCAAAGTTTAGCGTTTGGGAATTTGGAACTGTATGCAGTATTTGTTGGATCAAGATAAATTCTCTCAATCAAAATATCTTGATGCAATGATGTTGAAAAATCCCATGTAACATTTGCTCCGTTTGCTCCAGCAGGTACAAGTGTGGAGTCGAGCGACATTAAAATGGTATCGCCTTTTACGGGTAATACATTTGAAGTTATTGTTGGTTGAGCAATGATGAATGATGAAATAAAAACGGTAAACGATAGCGTGAAAAATATTTTCATATTGAGCTTTTTTATTTGGTCAAACTTATATTTTTATATGATAAAATAAAGTCAAATTAATAAAGAATACCAAAGTTTAGTAATATTCGTTTTTCCTCTTCAATTATCCCAATAGTGTGTTTACGAAACTCTTCATTTATGCAGTAATCCATAATTGCAGTTAATTAATTAACTGCAATTATAAAAACCTATATGTGCAGATGAAAAAGTATATTATTTGTTGAACAAATCTAAATATTGTTTAAAAACAAAAATACGATTTCGTTTAAATCCAGTTTGTTCTTTAAGAATTTTCAACGTCTCTAAATCCTGAATTAACCGATGTGCTGTAGAAATATTCACATTTAAAACTGTTGCAATTTCTGGTGCATCCACAATTGGTTTGGCATATAAATACTGCATCAAATCCATTGCAAGCGGAACGCGTTTACCGAGTTTGATAATTCTTTTTTCTTCCACATCTTTTCTTAGTTTAATAATTGCATGAAACGTTTGAATTGAATTTTCGGCAGCTTCCAAAACTCCTGTTAAAAAAAATGTGAGCCATTGTAACAAATTACTTTTTGTTCGCACGGCAGTGAGATTATCATAATAAATTGTTCGGTTACGTTCAAAAAAATCAGAGAGATATAATGCCGGCTTTTTTAAAATATCATTGCTTACTAAAAAAAGTGTAATCAGCAATCTTCCCAATCTTCCATTACCATCAAGAAATGGATGAATGGTTTCAAACTGATAATGCGCAATGCCAATTTTAATAAGCGGTGGTGTATGCAATTCATCATTGTTCAAAAATTTTTCGAGATTGCTCATCAAATCTAAAACCTCAGTATGATGTGGAGGAATAAATGTTGCATCCTTTAACGATGCTCCACCAATCCAGTTTTGCGAAGAGCGAAATTCTCCTGGAGATTTATGTTTTCCTCTCACACCGTACAGCAATTTTTTATGCGTTTGTTTCATCAACCTGTTGCTTAACGGAAGTTTGTCCAATTGTGTAATTGCAAAATTCATCGCATTAATATAATTATGAACTTCCTGCCAGTCGTCACGTTTTTCGGGAGCAATATATTCTTCATGCTGAATGGCTTCTTCGATGCTGGTTCGTGTGCCTTCAATTTTGCTGCTTTGTGTGGCTTCTTTGGTAATGTGCATCTTTACAAAAAAGTTAACATCAGGAATCATAGATGAAAACGCATCTAGTTCACCAAGCTTTCTTGTGGCATCATTTAGCAATCGATTTAACTTTGCATCATTCACCAACCACTCATGATTTACAAGCTCTGGCGAGAAACTTGAATAACCATATTGTTTGATATTTTTACCAGATTTAAAACGTGTGATTTCCATGATTTTGTGTTTACACTGCTGCGAATATAATTATTTATAATTGCAGTTAATGCATTTATTGCGAATATAAAATTTTATAGTTGCAGATGAAATCAGCCGATAAAAGGTTTGGTTTTGAATAAAGATCTCTGTGTTCTTTGTGAATTTTTTTTGTGCACTCTGTGGTAAAATTTATGAATGTTTATTAACCAAAAAGAACACTAAGGCTGCGTGTTAACGGATTTTATATTAGCACAAGGTTTAAATAGGCAATGTCTCAACTCCGTTCGGCATAACAATCTGAAATTTTAAACCCTTTCAAACACCACCGCAACGCCTTGCCCAACACCAATACACATGGTAGCCACACCATAGCGCACATTACGTTTTTGCATTTCGTGTATAAGCGTTGTGCTAATGCGTGCACCACTGCATCCAAGCGGATGACCAATGGCAATAGCTCCTCCATTAACGTTTACGATGGCAGGGTCAATCGCTAACTCACGCATACAAGCAATGCTTTGCGAAGCGAAGGCTTCGTTTAATTCAAACAAACCAATATCACTCATTTTTAAACCTGCACGTTCCACAGCTTTTTGTGTGGCGGGCACTGGCCCCATTCCCATAATAGCAGGATCAACTCCTGCAACACCTCTGGAAACAACTCTTGCAATTGGTTTTAAATTATATTTTTTTACCGCATCTTCATAAGCTAAGATTAATGCTGCTGCACCATCATTTACCCCACTTGAATTTCCCGCAGTTACACTTCCATCTTTTCTAAATGCCGGTTTTAATTTTGCCAAATCTTCAATGGTTGTTTTACGAGGATGTTCATCCTTATCAAAACGTATTGCATCCCCCTTTTTTTGTGGAATAAAAACGGGAATCATTTCTTCTGCAAATTTATTAGCAGCATGTGCGGCAATATATTTTTCTTGTGATGAAACCGCAAAAGCATCTTGTTCTTGCCTTGATATTTTCCATCGCTCTGCAACATTCTCTGCTGTTTCGCCCATGGTGTATGGATAATATAATTCGGCTAATTTTTTATTGGTAAAGCGCCATCCAATAGTGGTATCACTCATCTCATGATTTCGGCTAAAAGCACTATCCGATTTTAGCATCACAAACGGAGCACGAGTCATGCTTTCTGTTCCACCAGCGATATAAATTTCACCGTCACCAACCATAATACTTCTACTTGCATCTACAATAGCTTGCAACCCTGAAGCGCATAAACGATTTACTGTATTTCCTCCAACAGTTACGGGTAATCCTGCAAGTAATGCAGCCATGCGAGCTACGTTTCTATTGTCTTCGCCTGCTTGATTTGCCGCACCAAAAATTACATCTTCAATAGCATTTACATCTATGTTTGGATTGCGCTCTATTAACGCTTTTATAACAATAGCCCCCAAATCATCTGGGCGCACCGAACTTAGTGCTCCAGCATATTTCCCAACGGGAGTTCTTACCGCATCAATTATGTAGGTTGATTTCATTTTAGTTGTTAGTTGAAGGTTGTTAGTTGATAGCAAAACGAGCATCAACTTTATCTCGCAAATGTATCAATTCATATCAAACATTATAAAACAGAATTTTAGATTATTTTTGCCCTTCAAATTTTAAATTATGATTCAACGTATTCAAACAGTTTATTTTATTGCTATCATTTTAATAGCTGCTGTATCGTGTGGCGGTGCACTTATCAACTCTCACCAAATGACTGCTGGATTGGTAACCGATTATATTATTAATGGTATCTATTTTAAAAAATATGAAAATGGAGTTATCGTAAGTAGCGAAATTCAATACATCAATATTGCTTTAATTTCTCTCGTTATTGGATGGACGTTAAACATTATACTTGGCTTTAAAAATCGTGTGAAACAAATGCGCGATACCAAAATTAATTTCGTTTTTATTGCCGCTTTAATTATTGCCATAAATGTTAAAGCATTTGTATCCATTCCTGAGTTTGACTTTTCATCACTAACAGTAAAATCAGTGATGGGAATGGCGTTACTCATTTTTATGTTGTATTTAAATTTAAGGGCATTATTGCTTATTAGAAGAGATGAAAATTTAGTACGCAGTGCCGATAGAATTAGGTGAGTTATGAATGAAGAAGCGAATAAAATTTTTACTTATTATAAAAAATAAAGATGTTAGAAAACACAAGCAGAACAGATATAGAAACACTTGGAGAGTTTGGGTTGATTGAACACCTTACTTCGGTATTTGAAAACAAAAATTCTTCTACGTTAAAAGGTGTGGGTGATGATGCGGCCGTGATAAAAAATGGAGAACATTGTACATTAATTTCAACCGATTTATTATTAGAAGGGGTGCATTTTGATTTGAGTTATTATCCCCTTAAACATTTAGGATATAAGGCTGTTTCGGTAAACGTTTCGGATATTTATGCGATGAATGCTACGCCAAAACAAATTACGGTTTCTATTGGTATGTCGAGTAAATTTTCAATTGAAGCGATTGAAGAAATTTATGCTGGAATAAAAGCCGCATGTGACGCTTATGAAGTAGATTTAATTGGCGGAGATACATCAGCATCAAAACAAGGATTGATTATTAGCATTACTGCAATTGGTGAAGCGGATGAAAAAAATATTGTGTACAGAAGCGGAGCAAAAGATGGAGATTTATTATGTGTAACTGGAGATTTGGGTGGCGCTTATGTTGGCTTACAAGTGTTGGAAAGAGAAAAACAGGTATTCTTGGCAAACCCACAAGCACAGCCCGATTTGGACGGGCATGATTATATTATTGGCAGGCAATTAAAACCTGATGCCAGAAAAGATGTGATTGAATTTTTTAAAAAGACGGAGTTAAAACCAACTTCTATGATTGATATTTCGGACGGACTTTCATCAGAAATTTTTCATCTCTGTTCAAAATCAGAAATTGGAATTACTATTTATGAAGATAAAATTCCAATTGATCCAACAACCTATAATATGGCTCGCGAATTTGACTTTGATCCAACCATGACCACCTTAAATGGTGGAGAAGATTATGAGCTATTATTTACGATAAATCCAGCTGATTATGATAAAGTAAAAAACGATCCAAACATAACCATAATTGGACATTGTGTGCCACGTTCAGAAGGTGTTCATATGATTTCAAAAAGCGGAAATAAACATGCTTTAAAAGCGCAAGGTTGGAAAGCATTTTGATGATTTAAGAATTTATTTGTGGCAAGAATTTTAGCAATTGATTATGGAACAAAACGAGTTGGATTAGCCATTACTGATTCGTTGCAAATTATTGCCAATACATTAACCACGGTGCATGCTAAAGATGCAATCGACTATTTAAAAACGTATTTGTTAAAAGAAGAAGTTGAATGTTTTGTGGTTGGAAAACCAATGCGATTAGATGGTTCAGATTCTGAATCGGCTGTTCATGTTGAAAAATTTATAAATTTGTTGCGCAAAAATTTTCCTTTAATCCCTATTGAACGCATGGACGAACGTTTTACATCGGCCATTGCCAAACGCACTTTATTGGAAATGGGCTTAAACAAAAAAGATAGAGCAAACAAAAAAAGTTTAGATCAAATTAGTGCAGCCATTATTTTGCAAAGTTATCTTGAAGTAAAAAATTTTAACTACTAAATGGTAAATAATGAATTTGCAATAGCGCATTCAACATTTAACATTTATAATTCATAATTACTGAATGATATTACCTATTGTAGCCTACGGAGATTCCGTACTTAGAAAAAAAGGAGCCACCATTCAAAAAAATCATGATGGCTTAGAGATGTTAATTAATAGCATGTTTGAAACCATGTATGAATCACATGGAGTTGGATTGGCAGCACCGCAAATTGCAAAACCGCTTAATCTTTTTATTATTGATACCACTCCATTTGAAGATGAGAAATATCCAAATCTCAAAAAAGTGTTTATCAATGCCGAAATTTTAGAAGAATTTGGCGATAAATGGGATTTTGAAGAAGGCTGTTTAAGTATCCCTCACATTCGTGAAAATGTAAAACGTCATCCCAATATTATTATCCGTTATATGGATGAAAATTTTGATGTGCATGAAGAAGAATATGATGGCATGGCCGCACGCGTTATTCAGCACGAGTACGACCATGTGAAAGGAATTTTATTTGTTGATCATTTATCGGAACTCAAAAAACGTTTACTCAAAAACAAACTCATTAATATTTCAAAAGGAGGGGTAAGTGTAGATTATAGAATGAAATTTCCGAGTAATCGATAGAGGTGTAATTTAACAGTAGAAATAAATTGCTCCGAATTTAAGCAATAGTTACACCCAATGTTTCGCAGGCTTTTTGTGAGGCTAATTGTTCAGCTTTCTTTTTAGAAATATGTTCTGCATCGCCCATCACTACTCTATCCATTAGCACTCTAATTTTATAAATCTTTTGCTTTTGATGGATTATTTCTTCGCTTTCAAACTCCATGGCTCGGCTATTTTTTTGCGACCACTCTATCAATCTACCTTTAAAATTGGTTTCTGTATTTTGTAGTTTTTCGATATCAACATGAGCCAATAATTTATGATTGATAAAATGCTTGGCGATATAAAATCCCCTATCTAAAAATATGGCACCAATAAACGCTTCGAGGGCATTTCCAAAAATGCTGTTTTTGGTATTGTTACCCACGGCTCTTTTATCAAACTCTACAATATGATTCAATCCAATTTTAATAGCAAGGTCATTTAAACTTTCGCGGCTCACAATTTTTGAGCGCATCTCAGTTAAGAAGCCTTCATTTTTATATGGAAAACGGTTAAACAAGAGTTCTGCAATTACCGTATTCAAAACAGAATCGCCCAAATATTCCAATCGCTCATTGCTGTCTCGCGAACCATTTTCATGAATGGTGTTTGAAACAGAATGATGCCTTAGAGCTTGAATATAGCAGGATAGTGTTACAGGCATAATTCCAGCAATACTTTTTATATTCCTGTAAAGGAGTTTATGTGTTGAGAAGTTGGAGAGATAAAATCCTGTAAGAGATTTCCAGATCAAAAGCTATTCGTACTTTTTGATAATTACAGATGCGTTATGTCCACCAAATCCAAATGTATTACTTAATGCAGCTTTAACTTCGCGGTGTTGGGCGTTGTTAAAAGTTAAATTAAGTTTTGGGTCAAATGCCGGATCGTCTGTAAAATGATTAATAGTTGGAGGAATAATTCCTTTATTGATGGCTAATAAACAAGCAATGGCTTCAATGGCTCCAGCACCACCAAGCAAATGCCCGGTCATTGATTTTGTTGAACTGATGTTCATTTTAAATGCATGTTCACCAAAAACATTTTGTATCGCTTTTACTTCTTGAGGGTCGCCAAGTGGTGTGGATGTTCCGTGAACATTAATATAATCAATATCTTCTGGTTTTAATCCAGCCTCTTCTAAAGCATATCGCATTACGTTTGTTGCACCCAACCCTTCAGGATGAGGGGCTGTCATATGATACGCATCGGCTGATGCACCTGCACCGCCAATCTCTCCATAAATAGTTGCACCACGGGCTAAGGCATGTTCTAATTCTTCTAACACTAAAGCTCCGGCACCTTCACCTAGCACAAAACCATCACGATTTAAATCAAAAGGACGTGAAGCTGTTGAAGGGTCATCATTACGTTCAGAAAGTGCTTTCATAGAATTAAATCCGCCAACGGCAGCTTCATTCACACAAGCCTCTGATCCACCTGTAACCATCATATCTGCTTTGCCCATTTTAATATAATAAAAGGCATCGGCAATGGCATTTGTTGAGGTTGCACAAGCTGAAACTACAGCAAAGTTTGGACCGCGAAAACCATATTTGATGGAGATAAGACCTGCTGCAATATCAGCAATCATCATAGGAATAAAGAACGGGCTGAAACGAGGAGTTCCATCGCCTTTTGCAAAGGCTGTTACTTCATCCAAAAATGTTTTTAAGCCGCCAATGCCAGATCCCCAAATTACTCCTACACGATCTTTATTAACCGTTTCAAGATTTAGTTGGCTGTGTTTAACGGCTTCATCACAAACTACCATAGCAAATTGCGTGAAGCGATCCATTCGCCTCGCTTCTTTACGATCGATAAAATTTGTAACATCGAAGTTTTTCACTTCGCAGGCAAACTGTGTTTTGAATTTGGAAGCATCAAATTGGGTGATGGGAGCTGCCCCACTCACCCCACTTGACAATGCGTTCCAGTAATCCTGAACATTGTTACCTATTGGTGTTATTGCACCTATTCCTGTAACAACTACTCTTCGGGATAACATGAATGTTTTTAAAATTAAGCTTTTACGTTTTGCTCGATGTAGGAAACTGCCTGACCAACAGTACCAATTTTTTCAGCTTGGTCGTCCGGAATAGCAATGTTAAATTCTTTTTCGAATTCCATTATCAATTCAACTGTATCAAGTGAATCGGCTCCTAAGTCGTTAGTGAAGTTAGCTTCGTTAGTGATTTCACCTTCTTCTACTCCAAGCTTATCCATGATGATAGCTTTTACTCTTGTTGCAATGTCTGACATTGTAGTATAATTTAGTTTTGAATGTGCAAATAAAGCACTTTTTTATTCAAAACAGAAAAATTTAGATTTTGATAAAAAAATGAGCAGAATTGAATGAAGTAAAGCAACTTTGCCATGTGAAAAAATTTTTGCTGGATATTGGTTTTGATTATGATTTTATTTTGTATGGAATTGTATCGCAAGAAACGCCTCATCGTTTAGCATGGATAATCAACGATTCTCTGCAAACTAATTTTATAAGGGAAGAAGATATGACTTTAACTTTTGATGATGCTGAAAGTTTATTGCTATCACGATTTTCTTATCATGATGAACTAAACCGATTAGACTTTGATTTGTTCTCTAACAAATATGAAACAAGTTTTTGGCTGCCTGAATTAAAAAAAATAGATTACTTATTGATGGTAAAAGGTGCCTTAGATTCTTTTAAAAAACGAAAATTTGCGGAGCCGTTTAAGCACATTCAATCCATACAAATTATTACAGAAATCAATCATAAAAAATTAAAACAAAAAGAACGCTTAATATTTTAATGATTTAAGAAACTTACTATTGATTAATATTTGAAAAGAACATGAGAGTAAAAAATTTTAACCGTACCAAAATTGTAGCAACTATTGGCCCCGCTACTTCGAGTTATGAAATGCTTAAAGCGATTATTGAAGCGGGTGTGGATGTGTGCCGATTAAATTTTTCTCATGGAACTTATGACGACCATAAAAAAGTGGTAGAAAATATTCGTAAAGTAAATGAAGACACGCAATCTTTTGTTTCTATATTATTGGATTTGCAAGGACCAAAATTACGTGTAGGTGAAATGGAAAACGGAAAAGTGGAACTCATCACAGGAAGCACAATTGTTGTTACTACAACCGAAATGATAAGCACTGCTCAAAAGGTATATGTAAAGTTTCCGCACCTTCCTAAAGATGTAAAAAAAGGCGAACGTATTTTATTGGATGATGGTAAACTACAACTGGAAGTTTTAGAAACAAATAGAATAGATGAAATAAAATGTAAGGTAAATTATGGTGGCATTTTATCTTCAAAAAAAGGATTCAATTTACCAGATACTAAACTATCCATTCCTGCACTTACCGAAAAAGATAAAGCAGATTTAGAATTTGGTATTGAGCAAAAAGTAGATTGGATAGGCTTATCATTTGTTCGTAAAGCCGAAGATATTATTGACCTTAAAGAAATTATTGAAAGGCATGAATGGAAACCTCGTGTGGTGGCAAAAATAGAAAAGCCCGAAGCGATGGATAATATTGATGCAATTATTGAAGTTACAGATGCCGTGATGGTGGCACGTGGAGATTTAGGTGTGGAGATGCCAATGGAGCAAGTTCCTGTTATTCAAAAACGCATTGTTAAAAAATGTATTGAAGCCGGTAAGCCAGTAATTATTGCAACACAAATGATGGAAAGCATGATTGTTAATCCATCGCCAACAAGAGCCGAAGTAAACGATATTGCTAATGCAGTAATGGATGGTGCCGATGCTGTGATGCTAAGTGCCGAAACTTCTGTTGGAGCATTTCCTGTTTTGGCTGTTCATAGCATGCAACTCATTATTGCCGAAGCCGAAAAAACAAACGCACCTTATTTTAAAGGGAAACGCCCGGCACAAGATTCAAATAGTTTTTTAAGTGATGAAATTTGTTTTACTGCTGTTAGAATTTCAGATCACTTAGGTGCAAATGCAATTGTGAGTATGACATTCTCCGGTTACACTGCCTATAAAATTTCTTCATTCCGCCCTAAAGCCATGATTTATATTTTTACGGGAAATACACGTTTACTTACTACATTAAATTTGGTTTGGGGTGTGCGCACTTTTTATTACAAAGGTTTTGAAAGCACCGATCAATCTATACAAGAAGTAAATGATATGTTGAAAGAGAAAGGCTTTATAAAAATTGGAGATTTAGTTATAAACACGGCCAGTATGCCAATTATTGACAGACCAAGAACTAATGCCATTAAGATTAGTGAGATAAAATAATTTTTAATGCTCTACTAAAACTTTTCCGTTTTTAATAACTGTTTGAGAAGAAAAAACAGAATAAAAATAAAGTCCAGTTGAAAAATTAGTTAATTCAATTGTTGGGTTATTTTGATCAATACTTTTTTCGAGAATAAGTTTTCCATTTGTATCAAATAGTTTAATTGTTGCTTTTTCTGTTAACCCTTTAAAGTATAAATTTTGATTTGCAGGATTTGGGTAAACGATTATTTCTTTAAGGGGTTCTTCAAAATTAATTTCTTTTGTACTTTTTACTACTCCATCTTCACTTACTTTATAAACTGCAATATTCCATTCTGGTGCTATACTTTTAAAGTAAGGGTCGCTAAAAAACCGTGCTCTTTTTCTACAAAATATCATACAACCTCCATCGTTTGTGGCAACAATATTATAAGCATACTGAACCAATAAATGGTCTCCCGTATCACCCACATGTTTTATCCAAGTTCTGTTTAAATTTGAATCAACTTTAATTACAATAACATGAGAAGGAGAATCATAAAATGGCGACCAAAAACCATCATCATCACAAGTTGAGGCATAGTATATTTTATTCTTATCAATATAATCTAAGTTTTTAATTACCGGAGGGTTATAAACGATTTCTTCACCTGTTGTAATATACATGGTGTTTAAATCATATTTGCAAGCAGTAAGAAAGGTAAACTTTTTTACCTTACCCGATGAATCCATAATAGCAATTGCGGATTGACCTATATTACTAATAGTTAAATAATTATTATCCGTAGTATCATTTACTTGATCATAAAAATTTTGAGAAACGGTTCCTGATAACAGAAAGGAATTATTTGTCCATTTGGTTAATAAAAAATAAGGGTTGTCAAAGTTTATTATGCCTAAGTTTCTTATTGTGTCAAGATTAATATCAAATCCAAATCGGTTATCTATTGTATAATTTAAGCCCTTCATTTTGGTATAAATAAATCCGTGATAATTCTCACTTAAAGTTATGTAGTTTGAATCATTTAATAATAACATGTCGCCACATCCACCCATCATTATATTGGCAGAATAATATGTGGTATCGTATGGCGGCAGTGTATTTATTAAAAAAAATTGATAAACCGTATCAACTCTAAATAAAAGGAGCTCTAAATTTTTATTAAAAATAAAATAGGTATTGTACCTATTATAGGTCGATTGTTCTTCGATAATACTAAAAGGGTATGAGGGTGTTTTTAATACTAAGGTTCCATAAAAATCTTTAGTGGTTTCATTTTGTTTTGTTCGTATAAAATCAACACAAAAATTATCTTTTGCGGTATCGTTTCCTAAAGCAAAAGGAGCTAAATTTATTTTACACTTTAGGTAGTTAAATGCCGTATCAACTATAATATAGCCCCAATACTTTGCCTTAAAATACGGAGGGTCTAAAGCAAAAGTAGCAAATACAATTAGCTGTGTATCATTAAGCATAAAAATACCCCCTGTAGTATTTATGCTGGTATCTGTAAATGAAATTTCTTTTTGTTTGGTGGGATTACCATCAGCATTTATTTTTAGTAAAAGTAACTTATGTTTTGAGGTAAAGGTTGTATGCCTAATGGCAGCCATTAAAATATTGCCATCATTAAGTCGTTGAGTGCTCCAAGGCAGCTCATGTTCATCAGTATTAACCTGTTGCCAAGTTAATACTGATTGAGCATGTGTAATAATGCAAAATGCAAAAGTTAAAATTAATATAATTTGTTTTTTTTGCATGGTGTTTTTTTTATGCAAATATTAATATAAATTGTTTTGGTGTTGTTCTCTGCATGGTATAATGTTTTATTTTAACATATACCTTATACTCCGCCAAGTGATCGCAAATACTTCCACAGGGTGTTTGATAACATGCATTATTTGCGCTACCTGGTAATGTCCAATTGTTTATATCATATCTAAGCTCTGTAATGGCAAAAAACCCATGAAGAGTTGAAAGAGTTGTATTTATTTTTGGAGATATTTGTGGGTCTGAACTCAATTTATTATATCCTGCCGCTGCTATTACTGGTCGTTTAGAAAAATAATAATTCATTGGTGCGGCTGATAAGTTTCTTACTGCTGTTAAACTAAAACTAAACTCTGTTCCATACCAGGAGTGTATTGCCGAAGGCTGAGCATTTAATGCGGTTGGTGTAATACTAATAGATGCGGGGGCAATTGGATTATAACAATCTTGCACTTCTTGTGCTGCTAAATAACTCTTATTGTCAAAAAAATCAAAGACGGTTATTGTACTACCTGATTTAACCTCAGGAGATGCAACCGCTACATAATTAGGCCCATAAACAGGGCAACTTGGGCAAAATAAAGTAGTGGTTGGCCAAAAAAACTGAGCACTCGATAAATATTGATGAGCAGGTTTAGTAGTAGGCAATTTATTATAAGAAGTTAAACATTGT
>JANYDU010000016.1 GCA_025359805.1 Bacteroidota bacterium | reverse complement strand
CAATTATACCCGAGTTAGATGAAACATAACTTCCAGTTGAAGGATCCATTATATAAAAGAAAGTTGAAAGATTTGATTTAGTTAATAATGCCCAATCAATTTGCGAGGGATAAGGATTTCCCACTAAATTCCATCCATCATCGGCAGCACTACCAGTGTATGTGTAGCTTAGAGCAGGAGAGATATTGCCGGTGTTAATGGGTTGCGAAGTAAAATCTAAGGTAACCGCATTTTGCGAAGGAAATGAAGGACCAGCATACCAAGTTGGAGATGCAAGTGTTCTATCGCCTCTCACAAAAACCAAAGTGCCTAACCCAGTTGAAACCGAATTTGTAATATTAGAAGCAGCTTTCCATCCACGTCCAGTTACTGTTGTAGCTTCTTGATAAGTATAACAAGACGAACTATTAGATAATGTAGCATCAAATCCATTACTGGCACCACCTGTTCCGGTTACAAAAATATTATCAATATACTGACTCCAAGTAAAGTTTTGATTAGGAGATGAAATCATTCTATATCTTCTTGCTATTGCAGGTAAATAGCGTTGAACGGTAACATTCCCTGAGATAGCTGCTGCTGCTGGAATTGTAGCTATTCTTGCCGTACCTGCTGCATTGGATATCAGTTTTAAATTTCCACCCGTTGTTAAAGTACCTTTGGAAAGTGTTACTGTTCCTGTTACTTCACAAGTATTACCTAAAGTTGCACTTCCGTTAGCAGGAGTTGTGCCTTTGCTAAGTGTGAAATTTTGCAAACGATTAGATGTTCCAAGAATTGCTTGAGAAAAATAAATTGTACCTAAAGCACCTGCACCTGCAATTGTTAGATTTGAACTACTGCCACCTGTAATAGTTCCGGTTCCTGTAATAGATCCATTAATACTTAGAGTGTTGCTACCAATAGCAATATTTCCGGCAGTAAAAGCTAAGGCATTATAAAAGTAAAAAGGTACCCCACTGGCAATATTTAAATTTCCGCCTGATTTATTAATAGTCAAGTTGGATGGGAATAAACTTTGGTTGGCTGAACCTGTGCCAGTCAATGTCTGGTCTCCGGCACCATTTATATAAAATGCTGAAGTGCCTCCAGAACTTGCACTTCTGTTAATATGGCTGATGTCTCCCTTGGCATTTACGGTACCGGAATTAAAGGTAACTGCATATGAACCATTAGTAGTTAATGTTCCATTTATAGTAAGACTGGAGTTTACTTGAATTGTGTTGGGTGTGGTAGATGCATCTATTGTAAGATTATTAACAGTAAGGTTATTGCTAATAGTTGTTGTTGAATAATACGGATATATAGTTGCATTATATAATGTATGAGCTCCTGAGATTGTAATATAACCATTGCCCGGGCTGTTATAAAAATAAACTGTTGAAGTTCCAGGGTCTATCGTTCCAGCAGTATAAGTCCAACTTGGTCCGGTTGTAGATATAGTTCCTGATAAAGTAAGCGTTCCCGAGGGTTTGTTAATAATAACATTAGATAAGTTTCCTTGCCCTCCGCCTGATGTACTTGAAAGTGTTTGGTTTCCTGTGCCTGTTATTGAAATTGTACCTGAACCACCAGCAGATGCACTCGTATTAGAGATTGAAATATTTCCATTTGAATACAGGGTTCCTGTATTGATATTAACAGCTCCTGTTCCAGTAGTAGATAAAGTACCATTTACTGTTACGCTTGAAGTAATGGTAACCGTATTGCTCATAGTGCCGTCTATTGTCAAATCATTAACAGTTAAATTATTATTAATTGTAGTATTAGAATAATAAGGGTAGATAATAACATTATTTAATGTATGCGTACCTGAAATAGAAACATAGCTTGAAGCTCCGGGAGTATTATAAAAATATACAGTTGAAGTTCCTGGGTCTATTGTCCCTGTAGTATATGTCCAACTTGGGCCAGCTATTGATAGTGTTCCTGATAAAGTAAGCGTGCCAGAAGATTTATTAATAATAATACTTGGAAAAAATCCTGTTCCCGTAGCTGTGGTGCTTGAAAATGTTTGATTTCCTATTCCATTTATATTAATGGTGCCAGAACCAGCCAAACCAGTTGTTGTACTATTATTAGTGATATCACCATTCGCATTGATGGTTCCGGTATTAAAGGTAATTCCGTTAGTGCCTTTTTTTAAGAATATGCCCGAAACAGTCAATGAAACAGAAGCCGCTGTGGTTAAAATCAACGAGCCAACACTACCGTCCAGTGTCAGATTTCCAGCTATGGTGCACGAATTATTAAGTGTGAATGTATTATAATATCCTGTAAAAGTTAGGTGATTGAAACCAGTAACACCGCTAATCGAGAAATTGGTGTTTTGGAAATTGACAGTACCACCATTATGAGTAAAGCTACCTGATGAATAACTATAAGTGTTTCTTATAATTAATGAACCTGAAGTGCTTGTAAAAGTGGTTCCAGACAAAGTGAATGTTCCAACATTTGTTATGGTAGCACTTCCACCTAAGAATGTTCCTCCAGACCAAGTGGAATTACCATTTATTGTTACTGCGTAAGCTCCCTGTGAAATTGTACCATTCATTAAACTCATACTAATGTATCCAGACGAAATGGTAAGGTTATTTATGGAAACAGCGGCATCAATTGTACAATTACCGATTGCACCATTGGCCCCATCAAAAATTGCGTTAACGGCAGCAGTTGGAACGCTGGCTCCGCCTGTTCCACCCGAAGATGTAGACCAATTTGCTGTATTGCTCCAATTTCCGGAGATTGTTGCTACCCAATATCTTTGAGCAAAGATATTGTTCGAGAACAATATGATTAAAGAGATGATAATAAATGATCTCTTATAGTATGAGTTGAATTTTTTCATAATAAACTGCTTTATTTCGGTACAAACGTATTGTTAAATAGTATGAACGGAAAATTAATTGTATAAACAGCAGTATTAAAAAATAAGTAATAATTCTTAAGGTGTTGAATATCAACAAAAAATAGTCATGCAGAAATTGCATTTTTAATGACGAATGGTAGTAAAGTGGGAAACGGGGTGAGGATAAATTGCTGTTATAGAAGAAAATAATTACTACAAGTGCACCAATTTAAATGCTAATTTTTTGGCGAGTGATAAGTATGATTCTTTGATGTAATTTTCTACACTATCAATATTTCTAAATTCTTGAAGCATGTCAATTAGAAGAATATCAAATACACATCCTTCTACAAATTTTATTTCTTTGCCAAAACCGCATACGCATAAAGCATTTGTTTTTCGGAGAAAACGTTTAATTAACCGGAGATCAGTATTAAGAGTATGGCAGGTACCAAAGTGAATAATTTTATTATGACAGTTGGGGCCAAGCATTTCGGCAAATTCGTCCAAGGTAACTACATCTTTACCTAATAAAATTTGATTGGGTTTGCCATGAAATGCAATATATAAAATACTATAATTTTTATACCGTTTGAGTTGCCATTGTTTTAAATAATAAGCTAAATTTTCTCGTGTTCCGCAATGCCGGTGTATATAATCTACATCACGATTTTGCTTCATAAACATTAACACAGCCGAAACAGAAGTCTCGGTTTTAAGATCTTTGCTCCAATCTCCTTCTAAGCAAAAAACATCTTTGTTATACGTTTTAGCAAATTTCATTTTAGGGCTATTAACAAAAAAGGCTGCGAGGTAATTACTTACTTTTGCAGCCTTTTTTTGGTTATATATTTATACTTTACTAATCAACATTATCATGAAGAAATGAATTATTGGTTCTTATTTCTGCTTTGTTATTTAACGCATCTTCAAACAAAGTTAATCGCGAAATTTGTTGATCGGAAGAATGAGGAACTTCAGTCAACTTTTTATTTTTCCGTTTATAAGCTGGCTCTTTTTCTAAATCACGAATACCTCCTGGAGAATTGATGGTTACATTCAGATTTTTTAATTCCTTAATTCGCTGAATATGTTTTTCAATTTTCATTTCTTGTTCTTCAGATGAAGTTTCACTCTCTCTATCAATTGCATTTACAATACTGTTCACTTCATTCATTAACTCCTCAATTTCTTCTTCTTTAGCAATCAAATCATGAACCCTTGTTTTTATTTCTTCATCTTCATTCACCGTTTCATCAACGATAGTTAATTCTTCTTGCATGGTTGGAACTTCAGGAAAAAGTTCAATTTCTTCTTCCTCCTCAATCTTTAATTCGAAGTGCATTTCTTCTTCTTTTGTTTCCATTACTGGAAGTTCTGGTTCAACTATGGCTTCCACTTCATTTACAATTTCTTCTATTTTATTAGCAATAATCATTTCTGGTTTTGCAGGAGGTTCGTACAGTGTGAATTTTTGTTTGGGCTCAACAAAATTTTGGATGATATTATTATGAATAATTTTGTTTTCTCGCGCTTCAAAACCTGTTGCAATAATTGTTACAGCAAGTTTATCTCCAAGAGATTCATCATAGCTGGTTCCAAAAATCATTTCGGCAGTTAAGCCCGATTCATTTTGAATATAGTTTGAAATCAAATCCACTTCATCCATTAATACTTCTTCTGAACCCGAAGTAATATTTAAGAGAATATTTTTTGCACCAAAAATTTGATTGTCGTTTAATAGAGGAGAAGCTAATGCAGTTTTAACCGCATTTAATGCACGGTCTTCACCTTCGGCAGTTGCAGATCCCATTAATGCCACACCACTATTTTTCATTACCGTTTTTACATCTTCAAAATCAACATTGATGTAACCCGGATAAGTAATGAGTTCGGCAATTCCTTTTGCTGCTGTTGTTAAAATATCATTGGCATGACTGAATGCTTGACGTAATGGTAAATTGCCATACATCTGTTTTATTTTATCGTTGCTAATTACCAATAAGCAATCAACACTTCTTTTTAAATTTTCTAAACCTTCATCTGCAAAATCTTTACGTTTTTTTCCTTCAAACGAAAATGGAGTGGTTACAATTCCAACAGTTAAAATATCTAACTCTTTTGCTGTTTTAGCAATAATTGGAGCAGCTCCAGTTCCTGTTCCACCGCCCATTCCAGCAGTAATAAAAAGCATTTTTGTGTTTACGCCAAGCACTTCAATAATATCTTCGATGGCTTCCATTGCGGCTTTTTTTCCCACTTCAGGATTTGAGCCTGCACCGAGCCCTTGTGTTAAACCAGAGCCCAATTGAATTTTATTAGGAATCGGACTGGCTTCAAGCACTTGCAAATCAGTATTGCAAATCACAAAATCAACGCCTTTTATTCCTTGCTCATACATATGATTAACGGCATTGCCACCACCACCACCAACGCCAAGTACTTTTATGATACTTGATTTATCTTTAGGCAAATCGAATTTTAATCTTGTCTCCATTGTATTATTTTTTATTGTTAACTTATTTATCTATGGTTTATTTACCATCGACTAAGAATAATCTTTCATATCATCATCATCCAACCACGCTTTTCCTTTTTCTAAAATTTTGCTGATAAATCCTCTTGGTTTTTCGGCTTCTTTTTTCTTTTCAATTGGAGAGGTTTCGACAATAGGTTCATCTGAAGTATTGTTCAACCCTTTTATTACTAAACCCACGCCAGTTGCATACATTGGGCTTTTAATTTCTTCTACAATTGATTTAGAAATATGCTCATTTGGGTAACCAATTCGTGTATCAATTCCGGTTACAAATTCGGCTAATTTATCAAGATGCTTTAATTGAGAGCCGCCACCTGTGATAACGATTCCTGCATTTAATTTTTTCTCTAAACCCGAACTTTTTATTTCATACAATACCGCTTCAAAAATTTCTTCTACACGAGCCTGAATAACCATGGCTAAATTTTTAACAGACACTTCTTTTGGAGGGCGGCCGTGAAATCCAGGAATACAAACAATTTCGTTCTCTTTATTTTCTTCAGCCAATGCCGAACCAAATTTTACCTTTAACAATTCGGCTTGATTTTTTAGCACAGAGCAACCTTCAACAATATCTTCGGTAATAATATTTCCGCCAAATGGAATAACTGCAGTATGACGAATAATTCCATTCTTAAATATCGCTACATCTGTTGTTCCACCGCCTATATCAACCAAACAAACACCCGCTTCTAACTCTTCACTATTAAGCACCGCATCTGATGAAGAGAGGGGTTCAAGAATTAAATCGGCCACATCTAATCCAGCACGATTTACACATTTATAAATATTTTTTATCGCATCAACATGACCTGTGATGATGTGAAAATTTCCTGATAAACGAACACCTGCAATTCCAATTGGATCTGTTACATCGGTAAAATCATCAACAGAATATTCTTGTGGTAACACATGGATGATTTCATCTCCTGGAGGCAATGCTAATTTGAACGTATCTTTTACTAAACGATCCACATCTTCCTTAGTAATTTCATCTTCGGTATTGATGCGACTAATCGTATTCCGGTGTTGTAAACTTTTGATGTGCTGACCAGCAATTCCAACATGTACAGAGTGGATTTCGATTCTCACTTTTCCATTTTGCATGGATATTTTTGCTTTGTCAATTGCTTCACGAATGGCTTTTACTGTTTTATCAATATTACGAACCTCACCCCTAATCACACCTAAAGATTCTGATTTTCCCATGCCAAGTATTTCTACTTTTCCATGCTCGTTTTTAGCACCCACAATGGCACAAACTTTTGTAGTTCCAATGTCGAGTCCAACGATAACTTTTGTGATATTTTCCATACTTTTATATCAACGATTAAAATTTTTATTATAGATTTTATTTGCGCTTCACACAAACAACTTGCCCTTTATAACTTAGGTTGATGCTTTTATATTTGTTCCATCCCATCCTGCTCAATCCTTCTTTATAGAACAACATCAACTTGGTAAACTTCTCATCCATGTTGTTTGTGTTACCAAAAATAATTTCGTGTTCACCCACTTTAGGAATTAATACAAGTTCACTTTCGGTAGTAACAAATATCTGTTCGATTTGTGCCTTCCAAAAAGCATCTTTATCAACATATGTGGCTATCTTAAAGAGTTCGTTACATACAAAACTTTGCAGAGAATCGCTACCAAAATAACCTTCAAAAATATTTCCTGTGGCAACGGGAACACGGGCTGTAAACCTATCAGACAAAGGCATCTTCAGTCCATTTCTGTCTATATAAAATCCAGTTCCATCGCCTTTTAAAATACGTAAAATAGGTTCACGTTGTGTGATGTTGATATTAAGTACACCGTTCATATCTGTGAACACTTGTGCGCCAAAAATCATTTTATTGTCGATAAGTTTCTTTTCAAGTCGAGGAACATTTAGAGAAGAGGTTTTTTTACCAAGAATGAGTTTTTCATTCCCATCATCACGAATTGTTTTTATGACTATTTCGCGATCAACAAAAAGCAATTCATTTTTTGGTTTGATACTTACTAAAATTTTACTGCACGTAATCTCATTCTCTTGTTTATTTACAAAAGCCAAGCTCACAATCAGTCCACCTAACATCAAAATCCAAAGCGTAATGATGCCTATTTTTTTTAATTGCGACAGTAGTTTTTGTTTATCTATTTTCACTTTATAAATGTTTGTTTAACCTATTTCTTAAAGGTTCAATTAATTGATCAATATCACCAGCACCAAGAGTTAACAAAACTTCAGGCCGTTTATTTTTTATCAACTCCACTACATCTTTTTTACTGCACATTATTTTATTTTGGATAGTCATTTTATCAAAAATTATTTTGGATGTTACACCTTCAATAGGCAACTCACGAGCGGGATAAATATCTAACAATAAAACATCATCAGCTAATGATAAACTCTCAGCAAATCCATCTACAAAATCACGGGTACGAGAAAATAAATGTGGCTGAAAAACTACCGTAATTTTTTTATCATGATACATTTGTCTAACAGATGAAATAATGGCTTTTAACTCTTCAGGATGATGCGCATAATCATCAATATAAATATTATTTTTTTGCTTGATGATGTATTCAAATCTTCTTTTTACACCTTTAAAAGAAGCTAATCCCGCCCTTAATTCATCATCTGTTACACCCGCTTCTATTGTACTTGCGCTCGCTGCCACAGCATTTTCTACATTGTGCATTCCTGGAATTCCCAGATATAAATCGTGTAAAACCCTTCCTTCAATATGTAAATCGAAAAGGTATTGATCGGTGTTTATTCGAATATTATTTGCATACACATCTGCAACATTTTTTATGGAATAGGATTTACATTTTTTAGGTTTTTCATGAAACGCATTTACAACTTCCGTATACAATTCCAATTCCTTTTTTATGAAAATGGTATGGCGAGTTTGCATGGCATAATCCATGAACGATTTTTTTAGTTCACTGTGTTCGCCATAAATATCTAAATGATCGGCATCGGTTGATGTGATTATAGAAATAGATGGATGTAAGGTGAGAAATGAGCGATCAAACTCATCGGCTTCAACTACCATATATTGTTGTTCGGTGCTCGGTGCTTGGTGCTCTGTTTTGTGAAGAAACAAATTGGATTGATAGTTTGAAGAAATGCCTCCCAGAAATGCTGCGCAATCAACTTTACTTTGTTTTAAAATATGTGCGATGAGTGTTGAAGTAGTTGTTTTTCCATGTGTGCCAGCAACTCCAATTGTTTTATATACATCAGTAATGATGCCTAATACTTGCGAGCGTTTGAGGATAGTAAAATTATTTTCACGAAACCATTTCCATTCTTGATGATCTTTTGGAATAGCGGGAGTAAGAACAACAAGAGTGTTGGAAGTTGGAAGTTGGAGGTTGGATATTTTTTCACCCAAATCCGAAAATTGAATATCAATTCCTTCACTTACTAATTCTTTAGTGAGGTCGGTTTCGGTTTTATCATAGCCATATACTTTTATTCCTTGATGATTAAAATAACGAGCAATAGCACTCATGCCAATGCCACCAATACCAAGGAAATATGCGTATTTTATGTCTTTAAAATTCATAACCCAATACTTTAATTTATTATAGAATCAAATTGTTTCATCTATACCTTTTCCTTTTCTCTAATCGCTTTCATCACTTCATCTACAATTTTTTCGGCAGCATTTGGCATGGCAAAAGTTTCAATATTATTTTTCAATTGAACTTGTTTTATGTTATTATCTGCTAATGCAATCACTTCATCAATCAGCTTATTTTTTGCATCTATATCTCTTACTAAAATTGCCGCTTCTCTATCTACTAATGCCATAGCATTTTTAGTTTGATGATCTTCGGCAACGTTTGGTGAAGGAACTAAAATAACCGGTTTTTTTACTTGGGCGAGCTCGGCAATACTTAATGCTCCAGCTCTTGATACCACGATATCTGCGACAGCATAGGCAAGATTCATTTCATAAATGAAAGGCTGAATGTTGAATGTTGATTGTTGGATGGTTTGAGCTTGAGGAAAGTTTTTCCCAGTTTGCCATATCATTTGCAATCCTGCTTCTTCTATTTTTTTTAGACCATCAAAAATACTTTCATTAATTGTGCGAGCACCTAAACTTCCACCAATAACTAATACTGTTTTTTTGTTTGGGTTGAGGTTAAAGAATTTGATGGCTTCTGATTTATGATGTTCAACATTTAATAAATCCTGACGAATAGGGTTTCCTGTTTTTACTATTTTTTTTTCTGGAAAAAAGCGTTGCATTTTATCATAAGCAACACATATAGTATGTACCCTATTTTTTAAAATTTTATTGGTAATTCCTGCGTAAGAATTTTGCTCATGTATAACCGAAGGAATTTTTTTCATTGTTGCGGCATACAACATTGCTCCACTTGCATAACCACCAAAACCAATTGCTATATCAGGTTTAAATGCTTTTAAAATTTGTAATGATTTCCAAACACTGCTGATAACTTTTATCGGGAACAATAAATTTTTTGCAGATAAACTTCTTTGCAATCCACTTATCCAAAGACCAATAATTTTGTATCCTGCCTTTGGTACTTTTTCCATTTCCATTCTATCGCTTGCACCCACAAAAAGAATCTCTACATCAGGCATTCTTTTTTGTAATGCTTGTGCTACGGCTACGGCCGGATATATATGTCCGCCTGTACCACCTCCGCTTATAATTACTTTTAATTTTTTCATTAGTGCCTCTCCAATTCCGCCCAAAAGGGAGGAAATTTTTAGGATGTTATAATTTCTTTTAGGTTAATATTATTTTCTTTCAACTCGGATGTTTCGGTTTCCATATTTGGTTCGTCTTGTTCAATATATCTGCTCACACTCATAATTACTCCGAAGGCAACGCTCGTTAAAATAATAGAGGTTCCACCTTTGCTTACTAATGGGAGCGTTAAACCTGTTACGGGAAATAAATTTACCGCTACCGCCATATTTATTAGTGCTTGAAGAACCAAAGAAAAACTTAGTCCAACGGCTATTAATGCGCCAAATGCTTTTGGACTTTTTAATACAATCCGAACAGCTCGATATAAAAAAAACATATATAACATGAGCATAATTAATGCGCCAATTAATCCATACTCTTCGGCAATGATGGCGTAAATAAAATCTGAATAGGCTTCAGGTAAAAAATTTCTTTCGGTACTATTTCCAGGAAATTTTCCAAATAATCCACCGGTTGCAATGGCAATTTTTGCATGATCGTTTTGGTAACTTTTATCAACGTCATCTTGTTTTTTTCCAAATGATTCAATACGATTTTTCCAAGTAAGCATACGACCGGTTCCTTTCAATGCCTTCTCGGGAACAACAAAAAGAAATGTAAAAAACAACAAGCCCGCTAATACAACAGAGCCCGTTATTAATGCCAAGTGTTTAATCTTTACACGACCAATAAATAGAATTACAAAACAGGTAGTAAATAATACCAATGAAGTTGATAAATTCTCGGGAGCAATAAGCAAACATATTGCGGTGATGTGAGCAAGAATAGGTAAGAAAGTTTTTTTGAAATCGTCAATTGTATCTTGTTTTCTTGCAAGCTCACGTGTAACAAACATAATGATAGCAAGCTTTGCCACATCTGATGCCTGAAACGTTAATCCTAAAATACTTATCCAACGTTTGGCTCCATTAATTTCTATCCCAAAAAAAAGTGTATATATCAATAGCGGATACGTGAGCCAAATAAGTAGTTTAGAAATACCAATAAAATATTTATAGTGAATAGTGTGAATGGACAACATCACCACAAAACCAATTAATAATAGTGCAGCTTGTTGCAATAAATAAATCTCAACATTGCCACCATTTTTTTTATATGCAAGTGCACCAGTTGAACTGTAAATTGCCAATAAGCCCCAAATTGAAAGGATAAAAATAATCCCCCACATAAATTGATCTCCCTTTGGTTTAAGTTTTTCCCAAGTACTCATACGCCCCTCTGAATCTATTCGAAGGGAAGGTTTAACTTTGTCTTTTGTTTCACTATTAACAGAATTCATTTTTTTAATTATAAATCCTTCACAGCTTTTTTAAACTGGCGACCTCTATCTTCATAGTTTTTAAATAAATCAAACGATGCACATGCAGGAGAAAGTAATACAACCTCGCCCGGCTTAGCTAATTTTTGTGCCACATGAACGGCTTCTTTTGCAGAAGTGGTATTCACTATCATATCCACATCTGCGCCAAAAGCTTCATGAATTTTTCTATTATCTAAACCCATGCAAACGATAATGCGAACTTTATCTTTCACCAACTCTTTCAACAACGTGTAATCATTTCCTTTATCTGTTCCACCTGCAATCCAAATGGTTGGCTTTTCCATACTTTCAAGAGCATACCAAGCAGAATTTACGTTGGTAGCTTTTGAATCGTTAATGAATTCAACACCACCAACAGTTAATACAGGTTCAAGTCTGTGTTCTACATTTTGAAAATCCGATAAGCTCTCGCGAATGGTTTCTTTTCTGATGTTGAGCACTTGCCCGATAATAGCCGCAGCCATTGAGTTGTAGGCATTGTGACGGCCTTTTAGTGATAGTTCGTTGATATACATAGTGAAGGGGTTTAAGTTTTCTTTTTGGGTGGATGAGATGATTTGCTTATCGTTTACATAAGCGCCTAATGAGATTTTTTTGTTGTATGAAAATGGAAGTTGTTGTGCCTTTATTTCAAATTTGTTGATGTTGGTTATGGTTAATTCATCATCGGCACAATAGATGAAAACATTATCGGGAGTTTGATTTTGTGTGATGCGAAATTTTGAGTTGATATAGTTTTGTAATTCGTAATTATATCTATCTAAATGATCGGGAGTAATATTACAGAGCACAGCAATATCTGCTTTGAAATTATACATATCATCCAACTGAAAACTGCTTAATTCCAACACAAAATAATCGTACTCTTTTTTTGCAACCAAGCGTGCAAAACTGGTTCCAACGTTACCCCCACATGCCACATTTAATCCAGCTTTTTGGAGCAAATGATAAACTAACAAAGTGGTTGTTGTTTTGCCATTTGTTCCCGTAATACCTATTTTTTTTGCGTTGGTATATCGTGAGGCAAATTCAATTTCGCTGATAATGGAAATATTTTTTTTGATGGCTTTTTTTACCATTTCTGCTTTGTGAGGAATACCCGGACTTTTTATGATTTCATCTGCATTTAAGATTAACTCTTCGGTATGTTTTCCTTCTTCAAAAAGTATATGGTGATGAATTAACTCTTGTTTAAAATTTTCAGGAATAGCCCCCATATCAGACACAAACACATCGAAGCCTTTTTGCTTGGCTAAGATGGCAGCACCTGTTCCGCTTTCACCGCTTCCTAATATGACGAGTCGTTTGTTCATTTTTTAGCTATTTGCTTTTGGCTCTTAGCTTTTTCTTATCTTACTTTTAATGTTAAAATGGTTATAATAGCTAGCATAATTCCAATAATCCAAAAACGTGTTACAATCTTTGATTCATGAAATCCTGATTTTTGAAAATGATGATGCAATGGCGACATTTTGAATAGGCGATGTTCCTTAGCATATTCTAATCCATGCTTACGTTTTTGATATTTGAAATAATATACCTGAAGTATTACTGATAAATTTTCTATCAGAAATATTCCGCATAAAATGGGTATCAATAATTCTTTACGAACCATCAATGAGAATGAAGCAATAATTCCACCCAAAGCGAGGCTTCCAGTATCGCCCATAAAAACCTGAGCGGGGTAGGAGTTATACCATAAGAATCCTACACAAGCTCCTACAAATGCACCTGCAAAAATCACCATCTCGCCCAAGTGTGGGATATACATAATGTGCAGGTATTTGGAAAAAAGAATATTGCCAGATACGTATGCAAACATACCAAGTGTAACACCAATTATTGCTGATACACCTGCTGCTAATCCATCAATTCCATCAGTAATATTTGCACCATTTGAAACTGCAGTGATGATAAAAATGACCACCAATAAATAAATCCAATAGTTATAATCTTTATAATTTGTTCCAACAAATTTTAGCATGTCGGCATAATCAAATTCTGTTTTCTTTAAAAAAGGAATTGTTGTTGATGTAGAGTGCTCATCTTTTGCTAAAACAATTTGGTTATCGATTACTTGAGTTTGTAAATGATTTTCTTGAATGAATGCTGTTGTTACTTCTTCGGGTTTAAAAAATTCACGTGTTTTAACATTCTCATTATAATATAAAGTTGTGGCTACAATAATTCCCAATCCCACTTGTCCAACTACTTTAAATTTTCCTGATAAGCCTTCTTTATTTTTCTTGAATACTTTAATATAATCATCAATAAATCCAACAACACCAAGCCATACCGTTGATAATAAAATTAAAATGATGTACACATTTGTAAGTCGTGCAAATAGTAAAGTAGGAATTACAATGGCACCTAAAATAATAAGTCCACCCATTGTTGGTGTTCCTTGTTTTTGTTTTTCACCTTCTAAACCGAGGTTACGAACTGTTTCGGCAACTTGTAAATTTCTTAACCATTCAATCAATCTTCTTCCGAAAACCATAGAAATAGTGAGCGATAAAATAATGGCTAATGCAGCACGTGTTGAGATATACTGAAATGCTCCAGCTCCTGGTATATCTAAGGTTTTATCTAAATATTCAAATAAGTAGTATAGCATATTTATTTTTCAAATAGGTTAAATGTATTGATCAAAGTTTCTTTATCATCAAAGTGATGTTTAACTCCTTTTATATCTTGATAATCTTCATGCCCTTTTCCTGCCAGTAAAATGATGTCGCCCTTTTTTGCCATGCTTACTGCATTTTTTATCGCTTCTTTTCTATCACTTACACGCAATGTTTTTTTGTAATGCAATGGTTTTACTCCTTTTATCATTTCGTCCAGTATCAACTCTGGATCTTCGTTGCGTGGATTATCGGAAGTAAAAATTACACGTGTGCTTAATTCACTTGCAACATCTGCCATTACTGGTCTTTTGGTCGAATCTCTATTTCCTCCGCAACCAATTATTGTGATGAGTTGTTCGTTTTGTGTTCGTATTTCATTAATGGTAGAAAGGATATTTTTAAGTGCATCGGGCGTATGCGCGTAATCAACAATTCCAATAATTCCTGTTGAAGAACGGCAATAATCAAAACGCCCTTTTACAGATTCGATACTGCTTAAATGAGTGATGATTTCATGCTTGTTTTTCCCTAATAAAAATGCTGCACCATAAACTGCAAGTAGATTATACGCATTAAAATTTCCAACCAACCTAAACCAAGCTTCTTCATTATCGATATTTAAAAGCATGCCGTTAAAGTCGCTCTCAATAAGTTTTCCTTTAAAATCTGCCATTGAATTTAAAGCGTAAGTGCAACGTGTTGCTTTTGTATTTTGCAACATCACCATTCCATTTTTATCATCCTTATTTGTGAGGGCAAAAGCATCACTATTTATATCATCAAATAATTTCTTTTTTGCTTTGATATAGTTGTCGAAAGTTTTGTGATAATCTAAATGATCGTGAGTAATATTTGTAAATACTGCTCCTGCAAAATGAAGCCCAGTTATTCTATGTTGATCAATAGCGTGAGAACTTGCTTCCATAAAACAATACTCACAACCACGCTCTACCATTTCTTCCAAAAGCTCATTAATTCTGATTGAATCGGGTGTTGTATGTGTTGATGGAATAACCTCTTCGTCAATTTGATTCTGCACGGTTGAAAGCAATCCAACATGATGATTGAATGAACGAAATAGTCTAAAAAGTAAAGTGGCTACAGTTGTTTTTCCATTTGTTCCTGTAATGGCTGTGAGTTTTAATTTTTCAGAAGGATGGTTATAAAATTCGGCAGCAATAAAAGCCATTGCTTCGCTCGAGTTTTTTACAACAATGTAAGTAACGCTTTCATCAATATTTTTTGGCAGCACTTCACAAACAATTGCAGCAACACCTTTTAAAATTACTTCATCAATAAAATTGTGACCATCAACTTGTGTACCTTTTACAGCAAAAAACATGGAGCCTTCTCCAACATTTCTGCTATCATAACCAAGATGAACTACACTCATATTTCCGTTTCCAAAAACAGATGCATCTTTTACTTTTTGTATGAGTTCTTTTATTGTTTTCACTAACCCAATTTTAAATTGATTGACATTCCTTTAATTATTTTTTGACCTGGTAAAAGCGATTGTTGCTGCACTTTTCCAGCACCTTCCACAAACACTCGCAAGCCTGAATTTTCCAATAAATACACCGCATCTTTTAGTCCCATGCCTTTTACATTTGGCACCATTTCCTTTTGCATTTTTTGTTGTTGAAGTGTTACTGTTTTTTTATTGACTTCGGCACTTACCCATTCATGGTCGTTATGATCTGAGGTGTCATTTTTTTGATGAGAGGAAACGCCCAGTTTGTTATAGATATTTTTTACATCATCGTGGTACGCAATTTTTACTTGGGGTAATTCGAGGCTATCATCTCTAAAAGTAAATTGCAATTCAGGATGTAAATCTGTGCTGCTTGCAAAAACTTTATCGGCAATTTCTTTAAATACTGGGCCAGCAACTGCAGAGCCATAGTAAATTCCTTTTGACGGTCCATTTACCATTACCATGCAAGTGTATTGAGGGTTATTTGCAGGAAAATATCCAACAAAAGAAGAGCGATAAATTTGTTTTGCGTATCCAAACCTCCCATCGGCAACAAGCGCTGTTCCCGTTTTTCCGGCTACGGTATAATTTGGGCTTCTTAAATTTGTTGCGGTTCCATGAAGTACTACACCCTCCATCATGGCACGTAAATTTTTTAATGTTGATGGTTTACAAACTTGCTCCACCATCACATCTGTTTTAAATTCTTTTATTACTTTCCCTGTTTGCGAAATTTGTTTTACAAAAAGTGGTTTTACCATTTTACCATTGTTTGCAATGGCGTTATAAAGTGTGATAACTTGAAGTGGTGTTACTTTTATTTCGTACCCGATGCTGCTCCAAGGTAAGGTAGTTCCATACCAATCTTTATCTTTTGGTTCTTTAATATGAGGCTTGCCTTCTCCGGTAATTTGTAAACCAATTGGCTTATTTAATTTTAGTTTTTTGAGGTGATCAACAAATTGTGAAGGATGATCTTTATAGGCTTGATACACTGCTTTTGAAATAGCAACATTTGATGAAATTTCAAAAGCTTGTTGAAGGTTAACAATTCCGTGTCCGCCAGCTTCTGAGTCATACATGGTGGCACTTGCAAAATATCTTTTTTGCCCACCTTCCGTATCATACATATCCGTCATTTTTGCTTTACCATCATCCAATAATGAAAGCATAGAAGTGAGTTTAAAAGTAGAGCCTGGTTCTAAACTTTCGCCCACTGCATAATTATATTGTTCGGTATATTGTCCTTCACTAACCTTAGTCAAATTTGCAATGGCTCTAATTTCTCCGGTATTCACTTCCATTAAAATTGCAGTTCCCCATTGTGCATCATTTAAAACCAACGTGCGCATTAAAGCTTGCTCGGCAACGTCCTGAATATTTACATCAATGGTGGTAATAATATCTCTTCCATTTTGCGCATCAATTTGTTCTTCATCGTTAACCGGAATCCAAGTTCCACCCGCTATGCGTTGCATTACACGTTTACCTGGTTTACCTGTAAGATCTTTGTCAAATGCACCTTCTACACCAACAGGTGCAATGCCTTTTACACTATAACCAATAGTACGTTCGGCTAAATTATCAAATGGTTTTTCACGTCTATTTTTTTCTTCAATAGTTAATCCGCCTTTATATTTTCCCATTCTAAAAATTGGAAATTTGATAACACGTCTCATTTGTGTGTAGCTTACTTTTCGTTTTAACAAATAGTAACGGTCTTTATGTTTGCGAACATTTGTTAAGATGCGTTTGTACTCTGCCTTTGATCTTCCATCATCAAACTCTTGAGAAAGCATAAGTGCTAATGAGTCAATATTATTTTCAAAAATTTCATCATCTTTAAAGCCAGGTGCCATGCCATCAATATGAAAATCATAAATAGGAAGTGAGGTAGCAAGTAAACTAAAATCGCAGGCAAAAATATTTCCTCTAGATGGTTCAACAGTTTGGATAGAGGTGCTTAAACTATCAGCTAAGTTGGTCCATTTTTCTTTTTCTATGTATTGAATTTTGATGAGATAAAACAGAATAGCAGCAGCGAACACACACGTAAAAGCGAATGCAGTATAGGTACGAACGAGTATTACTTTTCTTACGTTAGTTGCCACTTATTGTTATTTTATATGGAGGAGCCGTTAGCTCTTTAATTCCTAATGTGTCTAATTTTGCTGCTACTGCAGATTGTTTGCTCTCACTCATCAACTCACTTAAAAGTGTGATGTACTCTGAGCGTAATTCTTTTATTTCTCTATTCAACTTATCCGTTTTACGAATTACTTTTTCGGTATTGTGTGCATTCCAAATATGAACCAACAACAAAAACACGATGAACAATCCAAATGGAATTTGTTTCACCATCATCTCACGAGAAATATTAAAATCAAAATCAGCTACCTTCTGAAAAGTTCCTGTAAGCTTTGATTGCTCTTTGGATTTTTCTTCAATAGGAGTTGTTTCCTGCTCTTCGTTTTCTATGATTATTTTGTTTGCCATTTTTTTGCTTCTAGCTGTTAGCCTTTAGCTGTTAGTTTTTCTAAATATTTTTATCTTCATCACTTCATTTTCTCATCTTCACATCTTTTTATTTACACATCAAACCCTCTCCGCTATTCTCAATTTTGCACTTCGCGAACGGGGATTTTTTTCTAACTCATCTTTGCTTGGTGTAATGGCTTTTTTACTAATTGGATTAAACGGACGAATAATATTTCCGTAAAAATCTTTTTCTAATTCGCCATTAAAATTTCCAGTATTGATGAAGTTTTTAACCAACCTGTCTTCCAAAGAATGGTAACTCATAATTACCAATCTGCCATTGGTATTTAGCACTTCTTTACTTTGCATGAGCAAACTTTTAAGCACTTCCAACTCTCTATTTACTTCAATGCGCAATGCCTGAAAAACTTGCGACCAAAATTTATAGTCTTTAAATTTTGGGGCAGATTTTTCTAACGCTTTTTTTAAATCTGCTACCGTTTCAATTTTTTTTTGCGTACGAGAGTTGATAATTTGTTTAGCCAGTGTGCGCGAATTATGAAGCTCACCATATTGATAAAATACATCGGCAAGTTGTTCTTCGGTATAATTATTTAATAATGATGTTGCACTTAGAGAATTGGATTTATCCATACGCATATCCAATTCTGCATCATCAAAACGATATGAAAATCCACGTTCATCAGTATCAAATTGATGTGATGAAACGCCAAGATCAGCAAGCAATCCATCAACAGGAATTAAATTTTGATAGGCTAAATGGTTTTGTATGAACTCAAAATTTTGGTCAATAAAAACAAAGCGTTCATCATCAGCTGGAAGGTTTTTTTGTGCATCTTCATCTTGGTCAAATGCAATTAACTTTCCCCTTTTATCTAATAATTTTAAGATGGCTTTTGAATGACCTCCACCACCAAAAGTAATATCGACAAATGTTCCGTCAGGTTTTATATTCAAGCCTTTTAAACACTCATTTAACATTACTGGATTGTGGTACATTTATAGTTCTTAGTTTATATTAATTCTCTTTTCCTTCATCCCTTCATCTTCACATTTTCATCATTCACACATCTACGCATTATTCTTCTTGCTCATCACCTCTTCTGCCAATGCACTAAAATCTTTTGGTTCTTCGCTTAGCATTTTTTCATAGCCCTTTTTGCTCCACAATTCAATTTTGTTTCCGTAAGCTAGCAATACTATTTCTGTTGTTGCATCAGCATATTCCAATAAAGATTTCGGTAATAAAATTCTCGAAGTCGTATCCATATTCAATTTGCTTGCACCACGTAAAAAGTATCTTTTAAACTGACGCTCTTTAGCGATGTAGTCACTCAGTTTATTTATTTCTTCGGCAATGGCTGTCCATTCATTTGAGGGAAACAACACACAACATTTCTCAAATCCCCGGTTAATGAAAAAAGAATTTTTGGCGGCTTTTGGAAGCTGTTTTTTGAGTGCAGCAGGGATAATTAATCGTCCCTTTGCATCAAGCTTACATTCATATTCACCGTGGAGTTGCGCCATTTTTTAGTTTAAATACTGGTGCTAAAGTAAAAACAAAAAACCACTTTTCTCCACTTTCCTCCACTTTGTGGAAAAATACTTTTAAGAAAGGTTATAATTTTAAATTCAAAATCGTTTGAAAGGTTGACTAGGCTTACTTTTTTTTGTTGATAAAATGAAGTGATTTTTTTTTGCTTTTTAACAAATAGGGAATCGAAATCTTTTTAATAGTTTTGATTGAAAGTTATGGTTGAAAAAAAGACAGTTAAACGAAAGGAGTTAGTAATATTTAATTCACTTTATGCTATGTTGATTTTAGCATTGCCGTTTGTTTATGTAAAAACTGTTATTGATCCGGTATTAATTCCAAGGCACATTTTATTGGGTGTTTTTTTATTAATCGGATCCATTATTTTATTCTTTCAAAAACAAAAAAGTACATTTCATTTTAGTAATAAGCTAATGGTATGCTATGCTGCATTGTCAGTGTTATATGTTATCTCCATGCTGCAAAGTGTAAATATTGTGGAGTCGTACTTTACGGTTTCTAAACTATTTTTATTTAGTAGTTTCTTTATTTTTACTACGTATCTTTTATCCACTGAAAAATTATCTTTTTCTATTATTTTAAAATGTGTTGTAGGCTTTTCCATGTTCATTATTGTTTCTTCTTTTATGGAAGTATTAAAATTAAATAGCAATGGGGTGAATATTTTTAAAGAAGAAAATATGTATCAAATTACTTCTACGTTTGGGCATAAAAATTTGCTATCATCTATTATGTTTTTGTGTATTCCTTTTTTAGGTGCGGCTTTTATATCATTAAATAAAAATTGGAAAATACTTGTAGCCATAAATATAGTATTAGGAATGGTACTTATTTTTATGCTACAAACCCGAGCGGTAATTGCCGGAATTGGATTGGCATTTTTAATAACCGCGATAATCACTTTGTTTTTATTTAGAGGCGAACGCGAAAAAAAAATTGTTAGATTAATTGGCTTTGCGGTTTTAATGGTAATAATTGGTTTTTCAATTGTTGCCATAAAGTATAGCGAAAAATTTTCGCTACTTACTAAAACAGAATCGGCAAGAGAGCGCATAAATATTTGGGATAATACCATTCAAATGATTAAAGAACATCCGCTAACAGGTGTGGGTGCAGGCAATTGGCAAATTCATTTTCCAAAATACGGATTGGTTCATTTTCATGAAACCAATTATACAATTACCGAAGGGCTTACCAATTTTCAGCGTCCGCATAACGATTTTTTGTGGGTGTTTTCTGAAACAGGATTTTTTGGATTTATTGCTTATAGTTCTATTTTTTTATTGGTCATTATTTATCTCATCAAATTAATATATCATTCTACTGAACTTCAACAGAAATTTATTTATCTAATTTTTCTGTTTGGAATTTTAGGATATATTTTTATTGCTTTAGTTGATTTTCCACTTGAAAGAATGGAACACCAAATTTTATTGGGATTGATATTGGCATTCGTCACTTCATCATACATAAATACTTTTGAAAAAAACGAAAAAAAATATTCCCCAAAATGGATGAATTATATAATTGTTCTTGTTGGTGCTTATGGATTATGGGTTGGTGTAAATAGATTTGAAGGAGAAAAATATTCATACAAATTAATTGTTGCACATCAACATGGAGCATGGGAGAAAATGATTGTAGATGGAAATAAAGCCATCAATATTTTTTATAATATGGATCCTTTTTCGATACCCATAAAATGGTATATTGGAGTTGCAGAATTTACACTCGGAGATTTAGTAAAAGCAAAAGAAAATTTTGAAGAGGCTTATCAAATTCATCCATATCAGGTGCATGTTTTACATAACTATGCTACCTGTTTTGAAAAAGAAGGTGATCATGAAAAAGCAATAAAAATGTTTGAAGAAATGCATCGAATTTCGCCCACATTTTCGGATGGAATTATTAATTTAAGTGGAGCGTATTTTAATGCTGGAAAATTTGAAGATGCGTATAAAACTATTATCACTTTTAAGTGGGATGATAATAGCCCTAAGTCGCATGAATTTATGAAAGTGATATTGGCGAAAAAAATGGAATTGATGCTTCAGCGAAATAAATATACTCCTGAAGTTGCTAAAAAAATAACTGCATGTATAGCGAGTGACGAATGTATTTTATCGGCAGTAAAAGAAAGTCAGAAAATGAAAATCCCATTTGACCAATATGTTACAAAATATTGATTTTTATAGATACGCCAATTTTTGTGTACGGTGTATCTTATTTGTATAAAAGTTTTATCATGATAAAAAATTTATACCATTACCTTTGAGTACACAAAATAGTATTTATGAGAAATATTTTACTGGTATTAGTATTTTTTATTGTTGGCAATTTCGCAAACGCTCAAAGCCTTGTGAGTATTTCTCCATCTTATGCAACTAAAGGACAAACATTAAATGTAACTATATCAGGTAATAAAACACATTTTGTTCAAGCAAGTACTACATCTCCAAAATTTAGTATTGCTTTTTTTCATGGAGGAACAACACAAACAGATATTGTAGTAAATTCTATTTTAGCAGTAAATGATACTACCATTTTAGCGAATATTACCATTTCTGCAACAGCTACAGTTCAATCATTTGGTTATAATACGGTTGACTCTGTGGATGGATTTTTATCAGCAAGTGCACATCTTTTTTACGTAACAAATTCTGGTAGTAAATCAATTAGTCTTAATCCGGTTTCAGCAGCAAAAGGGCAAACATTAAATGTAACTATTACAGGAACCAATGTGCATTTTGATAATGCTTTTGGCGCTAATAATTCTCTTACCTTTTTCGGGCAAGCTTCGGGAAGTACGTTTTCTACAAATGCAATTACATATGTTAGCCCCACACAATTTTTAGCATCTGTTACTGTTCCCACTTCAGTTTCTTCGGGGCAATATAATGTATCGCTACAAACAGAATCCGAAGGAATAATAAATCTCTCCAATGGGTTTACTATACTTCCGGGATCTATTTCTACGAGTTCACCAAATGTTTCACAAAGAGGACAAACATTAAATGTTAGCATCACAGGAGTAAATACGCATTTCAATCAAGCAACCAATACAATTAGTTTTTTTAAATCAGGTTCCCCCACATCTAATCTTGTTGTGAATTTTGCAACAGCGCAAAATGCTACTACCATTCTTGCCAATGTTACTATACCAGTTGCTGCATCATTGGGTACTTATACTTTGAGTATAAATAATAGTATTGATGGCATATTAAACTTGAATAATGGATTATCTGTTCAGGGAGGAAGTTTAGCCGCAATTACTCCTGCAACTTCGCCTCGAGGGCAAACATTGCTCATTAATATTACTGGAAATGGAACCACATTTACACAAGGAAGTTCAGCTGTTTCCTTTTTCTATTCAGGCACATCAACAGCTATTAATGTAAATAGTATTATCGTTAATTCATCTTCTTCACTTTCGGCAAGTATTACTATTCAGCCTAATGCCATAGTAGGAACCTATGATGTAAAAGTTTTCTCTCCTTTAGATGGAACGCTTATTTTGTATTCAGCATTTCATGTTACAGGTCCATCTATCAGTTCGGTATCACCAACAGTATTGAGCAGGGGCTCCCAATTAAATTTAACAATAACAGGAAGTAATTCACATTTTAACCAAGGAACGGGAACTAGTATAAGCTTTTTCAATCAAGGCTCTCCAACCAATTACATTACAGTGGATTCAACAAAAGTATTTGGATCAACAAACATGGCGGCATATATTTCGGTTAGTAGTTTTGCACCAAGTGGAGCATACCAATTACATGCCTTTAATGCAGTAGATAATGAAATGATATACGGTACCAACACTATCACTGTTTTGGCTCCAACTATTAATTCCATTACTCCAAACTCATCTCCCAATAATAGAATTCTTGATATTACTATTACCGGAAGTGGAACTAATTTTACACAAGCATCATCAACAAATTTTGGTTTCTTTTTAACGGGTTCGCCAACTACTGCAATTCATATTGATTCAGTTCAAACAATTAATGATGTAACAGCAAATCTTTATGTAACGATAACACCAAATGCAGCCTCTAATTATTACACCTTAAATTATATGAGTGTATACGATGGAATATTAACGAGTAATTTTATTGTGAGTCCCGGTACACCTTCATTGCTTGCAGTTGTGCAACCTTTCGGAAACAGAGGACAAACGTTGGATGTAACCATAACAGGGCAAAACACTTCTTTTATGCAAGGAAGTGGAACAAATGCAGTGAGTTTTACCCAAGGAAGTGGAACAAATATTATTATTAATTCTGTTTTGCCATTAAGTGATAACGTGCTTAGAGTGAATATGACTATTGATACAGTTGCTAAATTGGGTTCTTATATTTTGAATGTTTCTAATAGCATTGATGGAACAATAACAAAAGTAAATGCGTTTTTAATTTCGCATGTTGGAGTAAAAGAAATAATAAATAATTACTCGAGATTAAATCTCTATCCAAATCCTGCAAAAAACATTTTTACTATTGAATTAAATAAACAAGATATAGAAGTAAAAGAAATTTTATTGATGGATTTAAATGGAAAAAAGATAATGGAACTTCATCATCCAGAAATTACAAATGATGCAACTATTCCAATTGATACACGCAATTTTAATATTCCATCGGGTACTTATTTTATAAGAGTGATAAGCGATAAGCAAGTTTATTATAATAAAATTTTGGTGGAGTAAATGAACCCCAAACGATTAGTATTTATGCTTAGCGTTTCACAACCTTTTTCCTATTTTCGCTGACTACAATAAAAACATGTCGGTAATAGTAGATCACTTAACAAAAATTTATGGCGAGCAAAAGGCTTTAAATGAAATTTCATTTGAAGTAAAACCTGGAGATATTTTAGGATTCTTAGGTCCAAATGGTGCAGGAAAATCAACCACTATGAAAATCCTAACTGGATATATTCCTCAAACTTCAGGTAAGGCAAGTGTATGTGGTTTTGATGTGCAAGAACAATCAATAGAAGTGCGAAAAAATATTGGCTATTTACCAGAACTAAATCCGCTTTATACAGATATGTTTGTGAAAGAATATTTACTGTTTATTGCCGATTTACAAAACTTAGGAAAGCAATCCAATAAAGCTGTTGAAGATATGATTGCACGAACCGGTTTAACTCCCGAACGTAAGAAAAAAATAGGGCAACTTTCTAAAGGATATAAACAACGTGTAGGGCTTGCACAAGCCATGTTACACAATCCAAAAGTGTTAATTTTAGATGAACCCACATCAGGACTTGACCCTAATCAGGTGGGCGAAATGCGTGATTTAATTCGTGAGATTGGAAGCAATAAAACTGTAATTCTTTCTACACATATTATGCAAGAAGTTGAAGCCATGTGTAACCGTGTGGTGATTATTGATAAAGGAAAAATTGTTGCCGATGATAAGATTGAAAAGCTTCAACAAAAATTAACAAGTGAAGTAATCATTTCTGTTGAATTTAAAAATGATGTGAAAGAAAATGCTTTGAAAAATATTTCGGGAGTAATTTCGGTAAAACAAAAAGGAAAGAAATTTTTGTTGCGATGTGATAATGATATTCGTGAGCAAATTTCGCAATCAGCCTCAATAAACAATTGGATTTTATTAGCGATGAATTTAGAAGAAGATTCACTCGAAGATGTATTTCAAAAACTTACAAAAAAATAACTTATGAAAAAGCTACTCACAATTTTAGTTGTATTATTTTTAGTACCAGTATTATTTGCGCAAACAAAAACAGATGCAGAAAGAATTGACTCAATGGTTAATAATTATAGAATGAATATTGGAAAACCTTTACCATTGGATACTTTTAAACAAGAAGCAATTCAAACAAAAAAGGACACTATCATCATTAATAAAATATCAAATGACCCCATTACATTAAAATCTCTTTCCCGTATAGGTTTTTTCTTCACAGATAATCAGTATGTTTATGGATTAAATACATTTATGTTGTTCTCAAAATCTAAGGTATATGATGCAGGATTTGGCTCAGGAATTGAATTTTTAGAAAGAGGAAATGGATTTGTATCTACAACTCAAATACCCTTGATATTTAAGAGTAATTTTTATTTCCAATTGGAAGGTGTTAATACTGCTTATTTTACTTTTGAAGCTGGCTATAACCTAACAATAAAAGGGGCATATATAGATGATGTAACAACCTCTACATCCAAATCTGTAAATTTAACGGATGACCAACTTAAAGGTGGTGGATTTTACACTTTGGGTTTTGGACATACTTTTATGAGCGATCTTGTGAATGTTGAGTTGTTGTTTAGAAATCAAGTTCCGGGTATTACTTATCCTGTTAATGATAGATATTTTATGATTGGTTTAACAATTGGTTTTCGCTTATGAAAAAGATATTTTATATAAGTTTATTGCTCATTTTGTTTTCATGCACTAAAGAGAAATTATTGGATAATACATCTGATATTCTGTCGAAACAATCTTGGAGAGTAAGCTATTCCGACTACGGCAATGAAATGGATCTTGGAAGTATTGTAAATTTTTTTTCAGATGGCAAACTAACTTCTTTTATTTCAACTAGCACCAACTCTAAATATAATCAAACTTGGGTTATGGTATCAAATAATGATAGTATAAAATTTTCTCTAACAGGTTTTACAAATGGTTCTAAAACATATAGAACATGGGGCGTAAAACTTATTTCAGATACAGAAATTTGGTTAAGTATATTTTATCCATATAGTAATTTTACTTATCAAATTCGTTTAAGAAAAAATTAAATATGTTCTCAATTCTCAAAAAAGAAATACGCAGTTTTTTAAGTTCACTCATAGCTTATGTAGTGATGATTGTTTTTTTAATAGCTATTGGATTATTCATGTGGGTGCTGCCCGATTATAATGTATTTGACATGGGTTACTCCAATCTTGATACTTTATTTAGCATGGCACCATGGGTATTTATATTTTTGATTTCGGCAATAACTATGCGCTCATTTAGTGAAGAGAAAAAAAATGGTACAATAGAAATTATTACCACCAAACCTGTTACCGATTTTCAAATTATTTTAGGAAAATATTTTGCCGGAGTGCTGTTGGTTTTATTTTCACTCATTCCAACTTTACTTTATTTTTATACCGTTTATCAATTGGGTTCACCTGCCGGGAATATTGACATTGGCGCAACTTGGGGTTCTTATATTGGATTATTCTTTTTAGCATCGTGTTTTGTTGCAGTGGGGGTTTTTTCATCAGCCATCACCGATAATCAAATTGTATCTTTTATTGTTTCGATGTTTTTGTGTTATTGTTTCTATAATATTTTTGATTTGTTAGCCAACTTTAATTTGCTTGGTAGTTTTGATCGTGTTGTGGCTTCGTTGGGAATTAATGCGCATTATCAATCTATCAGCAGAGGTGTAATTGACTCTAGAGATTTGTTATATTTTTTAAGTTTTATTACCGCATTTATTTGGGCAACAAAAACAGTTTTCAGTTCACGCAAATGGTAAATTGAATGAGGAGTGAAATTGGTTGTAGGAGAAATTAAATAAATAAAAAAGTATACAGGCTAAAGGCAAACAGCCAAAAATTAAAATGGTAAATAAAGAGAATAATAAACTAAAAAAATCTTCTTCCATTTGGGGAGATAAGAAAGTAGCTTCTATTATAGAGCTGTTCATGGTTCTTATTTTGTTGGTGCTTATCAATCTAATCTTTTCAGGATACTTTTTTAGATTGGATATGACCAAAGAAAAAAGGTATTCACTTTCTGATGCCAGTAAAAAATTAGCTTCAAAAGTTGATGATGTATTATTTGTGAAAGTATATTTAGAAGGAGAATTTCCTGCAGGATTTAAAAGATTAAGTCAATCTACAAAAGAAATGTTAGATGAATTTAATATCTATTCAAACGGAAATTTACAATATGAATTTATTGATCCATTTGCCGAAGCCAATTCAAAAAAAACAAATGAAATTGTACAAGAGTTAGGTTCAAAAGGTTTACAACCTACCAGCGTTCAAACAAAAAAAGAAGATGAACTCTCGCAAAAAATAATTGTTCCCGGTGCTATATTTTACTATAAAGGTCGAGAGATTCCGCTTAATTTATTAAAGCAACAATTTGGTGCCGTACCCGAAGCTGTTATAAATAGCTCGATTGAATTATTAGAATATGAGATTGCAAATGTGTTGCGAATAGCTACTCAAAAACAATCGAAAAAAATTGCCTTTTTAGATGATCATGGAGAACTTGGGCAATGGGAAGTTGCAGATGCCGAAGCAGAGTTGAAAAAGTTTTATGAGGTAAAACGCATTCCTCTTTCATCCATTCCTCCCGAAACTTTAAAGGAATATGCAGGAGTGGTAATTGCAAAACCAACATTACCATTTTCGGAGTTTGATAAATTTAAATTGGATCAATACATTATGTCTGGAGGAAAAGTAATGTGGCTTGTTGAAACACAAATTGCCGATATGGATAGCATCGGAAAACAAACTTATTTTATGACCGGAAGTTATGAAACCCGTTTGGAAGATATGTTATTTAGATATGGAGTACGCATCAATTCAAACCTTGTTCAAGATGCGCAATGTAATGGAATTCCAATCTTAACTTCAACCGCTAATGGAACACCCGAACAAAAAATTTTACCTTGGATGTTTTTTCCAATTGCAGCTCCAACAAGCAATCATCCTATAGTAAAAAATATAGATCATGTATGGTTTCAATTTGTAAATTCAATTGATACTACAACCAATAAAAAATTAAAAAAAACTGTATTGCTACACTCTTCTCCATATTCAAAAATTATTGGTGCACCAGTTAGAGTTGATTTGAATTTGGCTCGTATCAATCCAGATCCAAGTATGTTTAAGGGTGGAGGAAATTATATTTTAGCACTAATGTTGGAAGGGCCATTTAGTTCTATTTTTCAATACAGGGCGGGTGCATTATCTGATCCATCATTGCCCTATGTTGACCATATAGATAATAATAAAATGATTGTAATAAGTGATGGTGATGTGATTAGAAATCAACGTAAAAAATCAACAGGAGAAATTTTCCCTTTAGGATATGATAGATATACCCAACAGCAATTTGGTAACAAACGATTTTTTTTAAATTGTATGGATTTTTTGTGTGATGATTCAGGAATTATTGAGGTACGAGGAAAAGAAATCACCCTTCGATTATTGAATAAAGCGAAAGTAAAAAAAGAAAAATTACAATGGCAGCTTCTGAATATGGTTGCTCCAATTATTTTAATTTTATTGTTCGGTTTTATAAATGGACAGGTTCGTAAAAGAAAGTATAGTTTTTAGTTCTCAGTTTATAGTTGATAGAAAAGGGTATGTCTAAAAATATAAAAATATTAATTGCATTAGTTGCAATCGCAGGATTAACATATTGGTTTATTAGTCGCAAGCCATGGAGTACGCTTAAAGGCGAGTTAAAAGAATTTGCAATAAAAGATACAGCAAACATTACACGATTATTTTTTGCAGATAAAAAAGGCAATAAAGTTTTGTTGCAACGCAATGAGCAAAATGAATGGATGATTAATAATTCAACTAAGGCAGATCCTGATAAAGTAAACTTATTATTGGCTACTATGCATGATTTGGAGGTAAGAAATCCCATTACCGAAAATGAACATAATACTGTAGTTGGAATTTTGGCAACACAAGGAATCAAAGCAGAATTTTATAACAAAAATGATCTTATCAAAACCATTTATATTGGCTCGGCTACTGCCGACCAAGCGGGTACTTACATGCTCATTGATGGTTCGGACGTTCCTTTTGTAACGCATATAAATGGCTTTGTTGGATACCTAACTCCACGCTTTATTACCACCGAAAAAATGTGGAAGAGTAAAGAAGTATTTAACGTTTCTGCGAGTCAAATAAAACAAGTGAGTGTGGAGTATCCAATGGATATAAAAAATTCGTTTGTAATTGAAAATGGAATCAATCCAATTTTAAAATCAAACAACAATCCAATAACATGTGATGTTAGATTTTTAAAATATTATTTAGGAAGTTTTGAGCATTTATTTTTTGAAGGGTATCCTGAAGCATCAGTTTCAGAAAAAGATTCTGTTTTTAAACGCATTCCTTTTTGTATTATTAAATTAATAAAACAGAATGGACAACAAATTAAATTTCAAGTAAATTTAAAACCTGTTGATAGGAGTACCATGCAGCAATACGATGAAAAAAATAATAAACTGACTTATGATACTGAAAAATATTTTGCCTTTATAAATGATGATAAAGACATGGTTATTATTCAGCAATATAATTTTGGAAAATTATTTAGAAAACTGGATGAAATTGTGAATATGAAATAAGTGAAAAATAAAAAGCCTCTATAATTAAAAAGGCTTTTTATTTAAATACATTTTTCAGAATGTTTATTCCTTCAACCACTTTCCTGATTTTATTGCACCGGTATTTTTATCCGTTATTTTATAAAAATACATACCATTAGTTAAGGATGAAATATCTATTCCATTTGTTAGCTCTTGATTAGATGAAAAGGAAACTGTTTTTCCTTGCATATCAAATAAAGCAAAATCCCTTCCTTGTGTTTCTCCACTAATAAATATTTTATCGGATGAGGGATTAGGGTAAATAATTATTTCAGTAAAATCTTTTTGTAAAAAACGAATGGATGTATGCATACCTGATTTATTATATTTCATAATAAACATGGTATGATTAAAAGGAGCTAAATAGCCCACCACTATACAACCACCA
>JANYDU010000014.1 GCA_025359805.1 Bacteroidota bacterium | reverse complement strand
CAATTATACCCGAGTTAGATGAAACATAACTTCCAGTTGAAGGATCCATTATATAAAAGAAAGTTGAAAGATTTGATTTAGTTAATAATGCCCAATCAATTTGCGAGGGATAAGGATTTCCCACTAAATTCCATCCATCATTAGTAGTCGTTCCAGAGCTTGTATAAGTAATGGTTGGAGAAATATTTCCCTTATTAATGGGTTGCGAAGTAAAATCTAAGGTAACCGCATTTTGCGAAGGAAAAGTTGGACCAGCATACCAAGTTGGAGATGCAAGTGTTCTATCGCCTCTCACAAAAACCAAACTACCTAACCCAGTTGAAACCGAATTTGTAATATTAGAAGCAGCTTTCCATCCACGTCCGGTTCCTGTTGTAGCTTCTTGATAAGTATAACAAGAAGGACTATTGGTTGTTGTGGCATCAAATCCATTTAAATCACCACCTGTTCCGGTTACAAAAATATTATCTATAAATTGACTCCAAGTAAAGTTTTGATTAGGAGATGAAATCATTCTATATCTTCTTGCTATTGCAGGTAAATAGCGTTGAACGGTAACATTTCCTGAAATATCGGCTGTTCCGGGAATAGTTGCAATGCGCGCAGTTCCACTTACGTTCGACACCAATGTTAATTTGCTATTGGTAATTAATGTACCATTAGTTAAGGTAAGCGTAGAAGTAACACTTACAGAAGTTGATGAAGTATTAAGTGTAGCACCCAAACTATTATTTAAGGTAATATTTGAAATAGAAATTGTGCCACCAATAGTTTGTGCTGTTGTGCCTGCAAGAAGCAAAGTTCCTGATCCGTTAATTGTTCCTGATGAAGAAATATTGCCTGTAACGGTTAATGTAACTCCGCTATTTATGGTTAAGGTATTTCCTGACCCAATGGTTAAATTATTGATAGTTGTATTGGTTGTTACCGTTCCTAGTGCAGAAATTGTAGCATCTTCTGTTGTAATTGGAATGGTAGAAAAAGTCCAACTGGAAGAGCTATTCCAATTTCCTGTGGTATTTAAATTTCGGGTTGCATAATCATTTGTGCTTCCAAGTGTAATGTATGCACCATCCGGTAAAGTTGTGTTATCAAATGAAACTCCTGAACCCGACCAAGTGTAAACAGTTGCTGAAGCAAATGTGGATGCACTGCTTACTAATATTCTTAAGTTTGATGCGTTTAAACTTGTGGTATCAATTTTAATAGTTACTGTCCCAGTATAACTTGTTCTATTCACTCTCCAAACTCTACCAAGTCGGCTAGCAACTCCACTTGGAACATTTGTACTGGTAAAACTATTCGCTCCTCCATCATGCCCAATCAACAGATAACTTCCATTTCCACTTAATGCAGTAGTTCCTATATTTAATCTGCTTGTTGTGGCTGATAAATGACTTCCGTTTGATTCTTGTCCAATACCTGCCACATCATTTCCATGAGTAGATCCATAAGAGAATTTATTGTTTGAAATGGTAAGACTATACTTAGCAGCTAAATAACTATTTAGAATATTTAATTGCGCATCCGATACTTTATAATTATAAATAATCACTTCAGAAATATATCCTTTAATTCCATTGTTGGATGTTGTAGCATGCCTTCCAATACGAGGTGTTGGAGGAGTCAAATCGCCATCTGCATCGGCCAAATAAGCATCTTGCAAACCATTTAAATATAGGCGATAAGCAGTTCCTCTATCACGCATATAATCAATCAACATAAATGATGAAGTAACTACATCGGTTGCACTTACTGGACCTCCGATACCACCATTGCTATTATCACGTTTTTGAAATCCATATTTACTGGTGTTAGAAATTTTTAATCCAGCTAACTCACTTGTTGTTCCTGTTCTATCAATAATATAGTCACCGCTTCCATCACTCATTCCTCCGGCTGTATATGTTGTATCTTTTACCACAAATAAATAGGTAAAACCACCTGTTCCCACAATACCTAATGAGCCCGCATCAATAAATTGATCCCCATTAAAACGAAGAGCAGGTTTACTGTTTACCACATTTGTTTTATAAGTGGGTTTGTTTGCCGATGTGGATTGAGAAGTATTATTACTATTACCTGATTGGTCATTCCATTGCTGAACTAAATCTCCATTTGAAGCTGCTGTTATTCCTGCATTATTATATACGCTGGCATCTGCTTTCAACCATAATCTATTTGTGGTTGCATCACCAATTCCTCCAGGTCCTGTTGAACCATAAACAGTAATTGTAATAACACATGTTGCAGTTCCTGTTGCATTTCCCGAAGCGGTAGCAGAAACTGTTGCTGAGTAAGTTCCGCTCACAGTTGGTGTTCCACTAATTATGCCAGTTGTAGTATTTAGTGATATGCCATTGTATGGGTTACTTATATTCCAACTATATACATAAGTTACACCCGATAATGAAGCTGTATTTGTTGTTGCGGTTAAATTAGTAATGGCTAAATTAACACTTCCAGTTTGAGTGCCGCTGTTGGAATAGGTTAGTGAAGACAAGACACCGGTAGAAATGGTATAACTAACTGTTGTTTCAACGTACCCTGCAGTATTTGTAGCTCGTGAAGTTACCGAACCACTTGATGGAGTCATGGTGGAGGCAAATGTAATCACACCTGATGAAGAATTTATGGAAACTCCTGTTGGAACTGTTCCTTGAAGACTATAGGTAACAAAGCTTCCTCCGTCATTCACACTTGGTGATGATGAAGTTCCTGTAACTCCATACGTCATCGTATAACTTGAAGGAGAATAACTGAATGATGATGGTGCAACAACTGTTCCTGCAGTTCTTGCAATTGTGATATAACAGCCACTTGGTAATTGTGCGTTTGTTAATGTTACTATTGAAGCCGAAATCGCAAAAGATGTTGACGATGAAAAATCTGAAGTTGAACTCACCAATAATTTATATTGCTGTCCGCTTACTAAACTTATTCCTGATGAATCAATAAGAGTAATAATTACGCTTCCAGTATAATTCGTTTTGCTTACTCTCCAAACCCTACCTATTCTATCATTTATTCCTGAAGGAACGTTAGTACTGCAAAAAGAATTTGTTCCCGCATCATGCCCAACTAAAACATAATCTCCATTTGAAGTTAATGATGATGCGCTAATATTTAATCTATTGGAGTTTGCAGATAAATGACTGCCATCGCTTTCTTTTCCAATTCCAGCCACATCGGTTCCATATGTGCTTCCATAACTATATTTATTGTTTGAAATAGTAAGTGAATACTTTGCGGCCAAATAACTATTTAAAATATTTAATTGTGCATTGGTCACTTTATAATTATAGATAATCAACTCAGAAATATATCCTTTAATTCCACCTCCTGTTGTTGTCGCATGTCTTCCAATACGTGGGGTTGGAGGAGTTAAATCACCATCTGAATCTGCTGTGTTTGCTTCTTGAGTTCCATTTAAATATAAGCGATAAGCAGTTCCTCGTTCACGCATATAATCAATTAATTGAAAGGATGAAGTATTCACATCTGTAGTAGTTGTTGGTCCGCCTAAACCACCGCCACTATTATCACGTTTCTGAAATCCATATTTACTTGTACTGGCTATTTTTAATCCGGCTAATTCATTGGTGCCAGTTGTTCTATCTAATATATAATCACCACTTCCGTCACTAACACTTCCCGCAGTATAATTGGTATCTTTAAATACTACCAAATAGGTAAAGCCACCTGTTCCTAAAATTCCTAATGAATTTGGATCAATATATTGATCTCCACTAAAAACCAAAGTAGGTTTGCCACTTATATTGGCTTTATAGATTGGTCTATTGGCTGATGTTGCTTGAGATGCATTATTGCCGTTTCCTGATTGGTCGTTCCATTGTTGAACTAAATTACCATCCGAAGCGGCTGTTGTTCCTGCATTACTATAAACATTTGCATCAGCTTTAAGCCAAAGTTTATTTGTAGAAGAACTACCAACTCCGGCAGGGCCTGTTTGAGCCCATATATTTGATGAAATCAGTATCGACAATATTATCAATACGTTCTTTTTTGTAATGAGATTTTTCATGGTTTTCTCAATTAAATTATTTTTACGATTTGCTTAAAATAGAAATAAGTGGAGGCAAATATAAAATAAATAACTTAAAAACAAAATAAATGGATGTTTTTAAGTTTAAGCATTTGTAAAAAACATATATTTACCAATATAGAAAGGTGATATTGTTGATTTCGATTTTTTTGGGAGAAATAGAAATTTTAAATAAATCAGTAGAAATAGGTGTTTAGCAAATAGCAAAAAAAAACTCGTGAGACAATCTCACGAGTTTTTTGGAATAATGAATGTGTTATGGTGTTTTTATTTTACTTCCATCAATTCAACATCAAAGCATAATGTGGCTCCTCCAGGAATAACATTTCCTGCACCTTGGCTTCCATAGCCTAAGTTAGGTGGAATAATTAAACGATATTTATCTCCAACATGCATTAAAGCAATTCCTTCATCCCAACCTTTTATTACTTGACTTTGTCCTAAGGGAAATGAAATTGGAGTTCCTCGTTCAACAGATGAATCAAAAATTTTATTTCCATCTAATAAAAATCCGGTATAATGAACGCTTACCATTTTACCTGCTTCTGCTTTTGGGGTATTAGCATCTTTAGCTTTTTCTACAATAATATATTTTAAGCCACTTGCAGTAGTAATGGTGTCTTTATTTTTTATAGTCCAAGGTTTAACGGCTTCTTTTATTCCCATTAATTCAACATCAAAAAACAAAGTAGAATTTGGGGGAATCATTCCCATATCTCTATCGCCATATCCTAGGTTTGGTGGAATAGTTAAAATAGCACGATCACCAACTCTCATTAAAGCAATTCCTTCATCCCATCCTTTTATAACTTGTCCTGAACCAAGTTTAAAACTGAAAGGTTGACCACGATCGCGTGAGCTATCAAAAGTTTTTCCATCAGCTAAACGCCCAATATAATGAACGCTAACGGCTGTTCCGGGAGTGGCTTGTTCACCATTTCCCAATTGCTTCATAGTATATTTTAAGCCTGAAGCTGTTGTATATTCAGTTTCTAATTTCAATTTTCTCGGTGCTTGTTTTTCTTGTTTCGCTTTTGTTTCTTTTTTTGCATTGGTTTGTGCAAATGATACAGAACAAATGGCTCCACAAATAATTACTGCGATTAATTTTTTCATGATGTGTTTAATTAAATTTATTCAATTCCTTTTGCAGGAACTTTTGCAGCTTCACCCACATTAATTTTTACTAACTCTACATCAAATATTAAAGTTGCTAATGGAGGAATTGGTCCACTTCCGCGTTCTCCATAAGCTAAATTTTGTGGGATGATAAATTTACATTTTTCACCTTCTTTCATCAATGCTAAACCCTCATCCCAACCTGGAATTACTTGTCCTAAACCAATCGTAAAACTAAAAGGTTCGGCACCTTCTTTTGTTTCATCAAACACTTCGCCATTAAGCAACATACCTCTATATTTTACGGTAACTTTATCACCTTTTTTAGCTTGTTTTCCGTTAGTAGTTTTTTCAATAACATATCGCATTCCACTTGGAGTTTGTTTCACATCTTTTAGCGTATTTAAAAATCCTATTAAAGAAATAGAATCTTTCATTTGCATTTCGTGTTTTTGGTCTTCCCCTTTTTTCTGAATCTCTTGTTGATTTAAAACATCCACTACTTTTATGGCAAAGTGAACTTCTTCCCCATCTTTTATGTTTGCTGGTTTTGGCATTCCAAAACTTTTGGTAAATAACGTATCAGCATTTACAAAAACTTCTGCACTATCACCTTTAGCAAGCATCATAAATACATCATGTAAAACGGGTTCATCAGAAGGTATATATCGAGGACTATTTTGTTTAAACGTTTCTAAAATTACCGAATCTCCAGCTGTTGTAATTAGTAAATTTACCAATACTAAATCGCCCTTTGTAACAGAGCGAGTGCCTTCTTCGTGCGAAATAATTTTGTACTTCACACCGTTTTCGGTGGTTTCAAATTTTTTGCCGCAACCAAATATTAATGTGAGTGCTGCTGATGCAATGAATAGTTTTTTCATGTATGTTTTTTATTTTTATGGTTTATAATGATGATAATAAATGTGTGTATTCTTGAATAACCGTTTTGAATTTTATTTCAGTTTGTTCTAAGGTTTCATGGCTTTCTCCACCTGCTGCATTGTAATGTCCGCCTCCGCTAAAATACAATCTTGCAAATTCATTACAAGGGAAATCTCCTTTTGAACGAAACGACATTTTGCGCAATACTTTTCTGTCAACAATTAAAACAGATAATTTTATTCCTTTAATGGAAAGGCCATAACTTACTAACCCTTCTGTATCTCCGGTAGTAATATTATATCGTTTTAACTCTTCTGCTGTAATGCAAATAAGGGCGGTATGAAGGTCTTCTAAAATCTGTAATTTTTCATTCAAACAATATCCAATAAAACGAGTTCTATCAACAGAATAATTATCGTAAATTTCTTCAAAAATCTTATTAGGTTCCGCACCTTTTTCGAGTAAAACAGCAGCTACACGGTGTGTGCTTGGATAGGTGCTTGGATGTTTAAACGAAGCCGTATCAGTCATAATTCCTGCATATAAACAGTTGGCTACTTCTTTGTTTATTTTATTAATTTCTCCAAGTTGTTCAATAAATAAAAAAACCAATTCACAGGTAGAACTTGCTTTCGTAGTCCACAACCCAAAATCGGCAAACCCTTCTGGCTCTAAGTGATGATCTATCATTACTTTTTTTGCAGAAGAGGCAGATACTAATTCTCCAAGTTTATTAATTCGTTTTAAAGAATTAAAATCTAAGCAAAAAACCAAGTTAGCTTTTGCAACAAGTGCTGCGCTTTTTTGTTCATGTTCTTCAAAGTTGATGACTTCTGTTTCTCCAGGCATCCACTTTAAAAAATCACCATAATCTGTTGGGGTAATAATGGTTGAAGATAATCCTAATTGTTTTAAAAAGTGGAACAACCCTAACGAAGACCCAAGTGCATCAGCATCGGGTTTATGATGTGTTGTGATGATAATATTTGGCTGTGGCTTATTAAGCAACAGGGGCTTTATGTCGTTTATGTTGTTCAGGGGAGTTTTTTTTAACGGGTGCAAATGTCGCTAAAAAACAATCATTTCAAAATGCTTCGCTCATTGTTAAGTAAAACGCTTGATTTCCATCAACACCAAAACCATAATCAGCACGTATATTCATTTTTTCTCTAGGTATGGCCATTATCCTCAAACCTGCACCATAATTGGGCTTAATATTACTTAACAAAGTATTTATTTGAGGGCTAACTGTTCCAAATCCTCCAAATAAAACAATTCCAACTGGCCCCCAAACATGTTTTCTAAATTCTGTTTGAAAAGCCATTGCATTATTATCACGGTATCGGCCATTATAATAACCACGCATATAGGAGTCGCTCCCCAAAGTACCTAATAATCTAAATGGAATATTGCCTGAATTGGTGTTCATAAAAAGTTGTGTTGCTAAAACATTTTCTTTCCAAAGCCTAATATATTTTCTGGCATCTAAAGTTATATTCACAAAATTATAGTTGCTTCCAAACAGGTCATTATAAAAGCAGTTTGATACTTCAATAAATTGCCCTTTGGTTGGAAAATATATATTGTTTCTATCGTCATAATAAACGGTGAAACCCGCTCCCGAAGAGAAACTTCCTCTATATCCATTTATTCCCGACACTTCAAGTTTGCTTCCATCTTCATAACTCATTTTAAACATTTGTTCCATGTTAAATTGAACGCCAGCATATAAATTTTTCTTAAATTGCTTCGCGCCTTTTAAGTTTAATTTACTCAATCTAAAATGATAGGTTTCTCTATTTTGGGATGGAGAATTTATTCCTATTCCCCAAAAGTATTCTGCAAAATCAGTGTACAAATATGTTCCTTTAAAGTTGAATTTATTTTGTTTGGTAAATACATCAAAAAAAGGGCGAAAGGAAGACTGATTATTTTGAGTATAGGTAAAATTTAATCGAGCTGTAGAAGGACGTGTAGTGCTATCACCATCTTTGGTTCTAAATAAATGAGTGAGCGAAAGCCCTAAAATCCATCGGGTTTCTGGACGATATGCAACAATGGGAACAGGAAAATAATATTTTTTTTTGGGATGGGCTGAATCACCTTGAACAATTTTATAACTCCAATCTATAGTTCGATTTGCAAAGTTTTTTTGTTGTGCAAACAAATTATTTGCTATACAAAAAAGCAAAGTCAAACTAAATATATGTAATTGTTTTTTTATGATGATAAGACTAAAGTTTTATATCGATTTTTTTAAAATATTCAATCAAAAAATGCTAAGGCAATAATCTTCCATACATTCTTGGAAATGGAATACTTTCTCTTACATGTGGAAGCTTACAAATCCAAGTAACTAATCGCTCAAGACCTAAGCCGAAACCAGCATGAGGAACGGAACCAAATCTTCTCAAATCCAAATACCATTCAAAGGCTTCCATTGGAAGTTTATGTTCAATAATTTTTGCGGTTAATAACTCTACATCCGTTTCACGCTCGCCACCACCCACAATTTCGCCATATCCTTCTGGAGCTAATACATCAACACCACGAGCAAATTTTGAATTCTCAGGATCACGTTTTAAGTAAAAAGCTTTCACTGCATGTGGCCAGTTATACACCATAATTGGAACATCAAACAAACGCGTAATCACTGTTTCATCGCTTCCGCCAAAATCATTTCCATATTCAAAATTGCGGGCACTATTTAGCCATTGCGGAATGTTTCGTGATTGCTCTTCCAAATCATTCAACTCTTGTTTGAGTTTATCAATTTTTGCTTGATTAAAACCGATTTCGCCTTTTTTTATTCCGGGTACTTTTATTTTTTCTTCTCTATCTAAAATTTCTGCTTTTATTTCATCAATTTTTGTTGATGTTTTTTTTAACTCATCTTCCAATGAAGTAATTGCATTCACGCCATTTACATCCTGTTCTCCTTTAATAATTTTTACCGCTTCATCATATGTTAAACGAGGAAAAGGTTTTACAATATTGGCGAGGATAGAATTGTCTCTTCCAATAATTTCTAATTCGGTTTTACATTCACTCAACACATCACTTACAACTCTTCTTAAAAAATTTTCGATTAGATCCATATTGGAGAAAATATCGTAAAAAGCCATCTCTGGTTCTATCATCCAAAACTCAGATAAGTGTCTGCGTGTTTTTGATTTTTCAGCTCTAAATGTTGGGCCAAATGTGTAAATTTTCCCCATTGCCATTGCCATCGCTTCGCCATATAATTGACCTGATTGCGATAGGTAGGCAGTATCTCCATAATAATCTGTTTCAAATAAATTTGATGTTCCTTCACAGGCGTTTCCTGTAAAAATTGGCGCATCCATTTGTACAAATTCTTGCTCTTGAAAAAACTGATGAATAGAAAAAATAATTCGGTTACGAATTTTCATGATTGCCCATTGACGTTGAGAACGAAGCCACAAATGCCTATGATCCATTAAAAAATCAATGCCGTGTTCTTTTTTTGCAATTGGAAATTCTTCGGCATAAGCAATTACGTTTATATCTGTTGCTTGAACTTCAAATCCGCCAATTTGTTTTTCGTCTTTTACCACTTTTCCTGTTATCGAAAAAGAGCTTTCGAGCGTAATTTTTTTTGCGGCATTAAATTTTTCTTCATTCAGCACTTCAGCCGAAACCACACACTGACACATGCCTGTTCCGTCTCTTAAATATAAAAAAACTAATCCTTTGCTATCACGTTTATTGGCTGCCCAACCTTGTAATGTTATTTCTTTTCCTTCATAAAGGCTTAAATCTTTGATATACATTTTATACTTTTGTTTGGTAATTGAAGCTGCGAAAATACAAATTATTATCGAAGCATAGAAAGCATATCCATACATTGGCACAATTTTTAGGAAGCAGCAAGCATGTTAAAACAAGGTTTATATCAAAAACAACTTCAAAAGCTATCACCACAGCAAATACAATTCATTAAATTATTGCAATTAAACACAACTGATTTGCAACAACGAGTGGATGAGGAAATGATGGAAAATCCTGCATTGGTAACGGGAGATGATGCAGACGCAGAAGAAGAAACGGTGCTTGATATGAATGAAAAAACGGAAACAGATGAAGTGATTGATGAGCCAAAAGAAACGGAAGAAGAGGACAATATTTCTGTTGAAGATTATTTAACGGATGATTCTATTGATATAAAAGAATATGTAAATGATGATTATGATTCGGAAGGTTTTCATTTGAGTGATGAAAGCCCTGATGATGATAAAAAAGAAATGCCCATTGCCGAAACCAGCACTTTTCATGATGCGTTGTTAGCTCAATTTAATGCCATTGCCGATGATGAAAGAGAGCAAATGGTTGGAGAGCAAATAATAGGAAGTATTGATGATGATGGTTATTTAAGAAGACCACTTGAAGCCATCGTAAACGACCTTGCATTTTCGCAAAATGTTGATACATCAATAGAGGAAATGAAACATTGTCTGCTAAAAATTCAGACACTTGATCCAGCAGGAATTGCTGCCACCTCGCTTCAAGAATGTTTATTGCTTCAACTTAAAAGAAAAGATCATCATAAAATTGAAGTACGAGTTGCCGAAGATATTTTAAAAAAACACTTTGAAGATTTTACTAAAAAGCATTACGAAAAATTGTGTAAGCAATTAAAAATAACGGATGATGAATTAAAAGAAGCCATTCATGTAATTACTCACCTTAACCCAAAACCTGGAGAGGCAATGAGTGATTCTCGCCCTCAATATATTATTCCTGATTTTATTATTGTGGACGAAAATGAAAAGTTAAAAGTAGTACTCAATTCTCGTAATGCTCCCGATTTGCGTATTAGTCGTTCGTATATGGAAACGCTAAAAGGGTATGATGCTACATCAAACCCAAGTAAAGATTTAAAGCAAACAGTGCAGTTTATCAAACAAAAATTAGATGGGGCAAAATGGTTTATAGATTCGATTAAACAACGACAAAACACATTGTTATTAACCATGAATGCCATTCTTAAAAAACAATATGCCTATTTTGAGGAAGGTGATGAAACCAAAATGCGCCCCATGATTTTAAAAGATATTGCCGAAGAAATTGGAATGGATATTTCAACTATTTCGCGTGTGGCAAGTAGTAAATATGTGCAAACAGATTTTGGTGTAATCCCTTTAAAATTCTTTTTTAGCGAAGGCATTCAAACCGAAGATGGTGATGAGGTATCGAGCCGAGAAGTGAAAAAAATATTGAGAGATGCAATTGATGAAGAAGATAAACGTAAGCCATTACCTGATGAAAAGTTAATGGAAATTTTGAAAGAAAAAGGATACACCATTGCACGAAGAACAGTTGCGAAGTATAGAGAGCAACTTAATATTCCGGTAGCGAGATTAAGAAAAGAAATTTAGTTTAATCTAAAAGGGGCAATCAATTTAAATTCAGGAATTTTTACGTCAAATAATTTGCCATCCATTTGACGTTCCATTGTATACGTTCCAAACATTTTTCCAATATCGGATTGTAACGAACAACCTGAAACATATTGATGTGATTCACCTGGTTCTAAGATGGGTTGCTGTCCAATAACGCCATCACCTTCTACTTCAGTTTTGTCGCTTAAAGAATCAATAATATGCCAATGTCTTCTTAGTAATTTTATGGTGTGTTCGCTTTTGTTTTCAATGGTAATTCTATACGCAAACATATGGTCTGCGCTTGGGCTTGCAGCACGTGGATTTTGATAGGCTGTTTCTACTATTATTTTTATATCGTTGGTTATTGCTGTTGGCATTTTATAATTTTAACAAGTCGAAATAAAGTTTTGTTTGTATAATTTACAAATATGTTTAGTTATGGATAGGTTAAGTTTTAGTTCCCTAATCGGCTTAATCCTCCAATTAAAATTAACAAATCTTTTTCAATGCTATAATCTTTAGCGTATAAAAAATTAAGTTTTTGTGCAGTTATATTATTGATATTTTTTTTGCCGAATGAATCGAGAGGAGTGAGTACACCCTTTTTTATTTTGGGCAATACTTTATTGTTTTCAACGGCAGCATAACCTACCCAAGTTTTTTCGCCAAATAGCACTTTAAAAATATTGCTAAAATAATTGAAACGTTTATTGATAAATATTAACAAAACCGGACTTACAGGAATGAGAGCGATACTAATTAAAATATCAAAAATGCGTTTCTTTTTAAGCTGAACAGGAGTGTTTAAGGATAGATTAATTTCGAGGGTATAAAAATCTCCAGGTGCATTTTTTGAATTGCTACCAATGATAAATAAGCTTTCTTCGGGAACAATTTTAAATTGAATATCGGGCTTATGAATATTGCCCATCCATAAAATTATTTGTTGTGCTGAAATATCTTTCGAACAAAAAATAATTTCTTCTACTTTAAATAAATCAACGATTTCTGCCAACTGATTTACATTGCCCAAAAAATGGTCGTCTGTTTCTTCGCCAGCATCAATGCTCACATAGCCTGCATACTCACACGTTGCTTTTGATTTAATTAACAAATCCTGCACCCGAGATACCTCATTTTTATTACCAACAATTATGGTTTTTGTATCAACCGACATGGCTAAATTTATTTTTTTATTCTTGATTGTGTAAATAAATAATCGGTTTGCGTAAGCCAATATCATAGCACTAATTGAACCTAATAAAATAAGCGCACGAGAGAAACGATAACTTTCTGGAACAAAAGCATAGAACACAGAAATGGCCAATGTTCCCAAAATAATTCCATTAAGAATACTTAGAAACGAACGGGGTTTTTCATAAGCTCCTGCAAGATATAAACCTCCAATCCACAACAGCGAATATACGAGACTATTTACTGTCATAAATGTGATTGGATAATACGTTCCGTCTACATATTTAAATGCGTGTTCCCAATATTCTTTTACTAAAAACATGCCTGCATAAATCAGCACAAAATCCAAAACAGGACGATAAAATTGTTGCACAATCCTCATACAAAGAGATATTCCGGCACGTATATAAATGGCAATGTTTATTAAAAAACTAAAAGCTTGTGCGTGTTTTTGTGTGTAGTGTTTTTGGGCAAACGTAATCATCGCTCTGTAAAAAATAAACACATAATTGATGCTTGTTTTTTTTGTGCTTTCGCCTTTATAATGAATGATGGTGGTATTAGGGAAATAGTAATTTTTATAGCCTGATTTTGTGATGCGATAGGAGAGGTCAATATCTTCTCCATACATAAAATAATCCTCATCAAGCAAACCAATTTGTTCTAAAGTTTTTTTGCGAAGCATCATAAATGCCCCAGCTAAAACTTCTACTTCGTGTGTTTTGTTTTTATCTAAATAACCCAAATGATATTTCCCAAAACGTTTTGATTTCGGAAATAAGGTTGCAAAGCCAAACATTTTATAAAATGCAACAATGGGTGTTGGTAGCCCTCGTTTTGACTCAGGTAAAAAATGCCCCTTGCCATCAATCATCTTCACCCCAACAGCTCCTGAATCAGGTGTTTTATCCATAAACTCAATGGTTTTTGAAAAACAATCTTCTTCAACAACTGTATCAGGATTTAAGAGTAAAATATATTCTCCTTTTGATTGAATAATGGCTTGGTTATTTGCTTTTGCGAAGCCTGTATTTTCTTTGTTTTCGATAAGAATAACTTCTGGAAACTTTCTCTTCACCATTTCACACGATCCGTCTGCCGAATTGTTATCAACCACAAAAATTTCCACAGATATTCCCTCAACAGCTCTGCGCACCGAATGCAAAGCTTGTTCTAAAAAGTACTTTACGTTATAGTTAACTATGATGATGGATAATTTCATGTGTAGATATTCGGAAACGAAAGTAGGCAATTAAATATTATAGGGAACACGAAGTGCGATAGATCTTCCTAATGTTATTTCATCGGCATATTCTAATTCGCCACCAATGGCAATGCCTCTTGAAATGCTACTGATGTTTATTGGCATATCTTTAAGTTTTTTTGACAGATAAAATACCGTTGTGTCTCCTTCCATAGTAGCGCTAATTGCCATAATTATTTCCTTTGTATTTTCCGTTTTTATTCGTTCAATTAATGAGTCAATATTCAATGTATCAGGACCAATTCCATTTACTGGAGAAATTAATCCACCAAGCACATGGTAAGTTCCGTTATATTGATTGGTGTTTTCAATAGCCATTACATCACGCAAATCTTCCACTACACATATTGTTTGTTGATCTCGTTTAGGGCTTGCACAAATATTACATATATCAAAATCCGATACATTTCCACAGCGTTTGCAATATTGAATTTGAGTTCGTAGCTTTATTACGGCTTCCCCAAGTTTGGTTACATCCTGCTCTTTTTGTTTGAGCAAATGCAGCACCATACGCACAGCAGATTTTTTTCCAACTCCAGGAAATTTTGAGAGTTCGTTAACGGCTTCTTCAATTAGTTGCGATGGGTAATTCATAAGGCAACAAATGTATAAAAAAAGAAGATACTCAAGTAGGATTTGCAACTATTTCACTTTCAAATTCATCTACTCAACAATTACATAATATTGTAAAATTTGTTCAGTAGGGTTATAAAAATATATTTGCTGCTTATAGATTTACTAAGAAACGCTTATTATCATGAAGAAAAATATTATTATTTCGATGCTGTTTTTAGCATCAATTCTTTTTACAACCACTCAAATTATTTCAAATCCAACAGGTGCTCCTCAGGCAGCTGCGGGTGCTCCAGCAGAAGGTGGTGCAACTTGTTCGTCAATTGGTGGGTGTCATGTAGGAACACCAACTGCAGTTAGTAATGTGATAACAACAGATATTCCTGCTGCAGGATATACTGCAGGATTAACTTATAATATTACGGTATCAGTAACTGGTAGCGGAATGAAAGGTTTTATGGTGTCTCCACAGAATTCATCAGGAGCATATCTTGGAACATTAATTTCGGGATCAGGATCAAAAATAACAAACACAAAGTATATTACCCACTCAACAGATAAATCTTCTTCACCGGCAGTTTGGACATTTCAATGGAAAGCACCTTCGGCAGGAACAGGTGATGTTACATTTTATGGAGCCTTTGCGATCACAAGATATACTACACAAAAACAAGTGTTAACCGTGAATGAAAAAAATAGTACTGGAATTATGGAAGCAAATGGAGTTACTTCATTTAATATATTCCCAAATCCTGTTGTAAATAATTTGAATATTACTTTTAATTTGAATGAAAAATCGGATGTTAAAATAAATATTATCAGTATTGATGGAAAGAATGCTTATGAGCTTTACAAAAACAACTTGTCATCAGGAAATCAAGAATTGAAGTTAGATGTTAATGATGTAAGACCTGGAATTTATTTATTGCAGATGCAGGTGAATGATAACAGAAGTTTTGAAAAAATAATGATTAACTAATACACTTGTGTCATTAAAATATCAAAAAAAGCACAACGAGAGTTGTGCTTTTTTTTGATGCGAAAAAATAATATATCTTAAATCACAAACTTATATCCAACGCCTCTTACCGACTGGATGTATTGTGGATTTTGATTGTCTACTTCAAAATATTTGCGCAGTTTTAAAACAAAATTATCAACTGTGCGGGTATCTGGAATTACGGTATAATCCCAAACCACTTTTAAAATATGTTCACGGCTCACTACTTGATTTTTGTTATCAATGAGAAGTTTCATTAATAGAATTTCTTTTTTTGTAAGGGCTAATTTTCCTTCTACGCCCGCAGATTCATAACTCTCAAAATTTATCCAATTGTTGCCAAATTTAAATAACGATTGATGTCGGGTATCATTGGTTTGAAGCCGTTCATTTTTTTCAATGAGTTTTTTTACTCTCAATAGTAATTCTTCCAAATCGAAAGGTTTGCTCAAATAATCGTCAGCACCTTTTCTTAATCCAGTAATTCTATCAGCTGATGTATTTTTTGCCGAAAGAAATAAAACTGGAATACTGCTATTATGCAAACGAATATTTTCACACACCATTAAACCATCCATTTCGGGAAGCATAATATCTAAGATAACTAAATCAAATTTTTCTTCACGAAAAATCTTTACCGCAGAGCTTCCATCTCCTGTTGCTCGCACTTTATACTGCTCCATCTCAAGGTTTAATTTAAGGGCGTGTTGTAAGTTTTCTTCGTCTTCAACTAATAATATTCTACTCATCTTTTTTAAATATGATGTCGAATATAGTTCCTTGAGGGAGTTTATCTTTGATGTTAATGTCGGCATGATGAAGATTTAACAAGTTTTTTACAATGAACAAACCCAATCCTGTGCCCTTACTTTTGCGTGTATTTTCGTCTCCTGCTCGATAAAATTGAGTGAATAGATTTTTTTTAACCTCTTCAGAAATACTTGCTCCATCATTTGTTACCGACAATTTTATTTTATCATTTTCTGTTCTCAACAATACTTCTATCATAGCTGTTGGAGGAGAATATTTTACTGCATTACTCAATAAATTATTGAGTACCATGATAAGCGCATTTCCATCTGCAATTAATGTTATTTCATGTTCAATATTTTTGATAACACGTTGTTGAATATTTCTGGGAGCGGCAAATTTTTCAACGGTTTCAGATACCAATACACTTAAATTTATTTCTTTTAAATCGAGTTCATATTTATGATTATCTAATCGGGCAGCTAATAGTAAATTCTCAACTAAATCATGTAAACGATCCACATCTAATAAAGAGTTGTGAATGAAAAGTTGTGTTTGCTCAGGATCTAAATTTCGTTTGCGAATGGTTTCCAAACAAAGTTTAATGGAAGTAAGTGGCGTTTTTAATTCGTGGGTAATAGATAGCAGAAAATTACTTTGTTGTCGTTTTAAAAATATCCGATTTTGAAAACTTCTGTAAATTAAAATAATTCCCCAAAACAATAGCACAGCCATTACCACGCCTTCAAGAGTGTACATCCACATTTTACGATTGAATGTTTTTTTGATTGCGATATAAGATTCTTCTTTTGGGCGAATTAAAAAATTATCAAAACTTGTTGCCGATGTGGTTTCAAACAAAATTTCTAATTGCGGAAAATTGGTATTGAAATATTTTTTTACATCATTGGTATCATTAAATAATTGTTGCTGAATAGCTCCGTTCACATCAATGGTGGCCTTGTAACAAAGTACTTCAAGCATTTTTCTTTCTCCTTGATAAATTGTTTTGTTATCGTTGATATGAGCAAATGTCCACCAAGTAAATGCTGCAACGATATAAACAGAAAGAAATATAAAAATAATAGTTGTTTTTTTCAAAGCTTAGAGGTGTTATAAATCCCAAACTGTATTCCGTTTCCCTTTGGCAATATATTTTTTTAGATTGAGCCAAAATGCCATAATTAAATAGAGGATAATTGGTGAACCCATGGTAATAAATGAGGTGTAAATAAAATACAATCTAATTCGTGCAGAAGAGATACCAAACATTTCGCCAAGGTAGCTGCATACACCAAATGCATGCTTCTCAAAAAAGTATTTGATTTTTTCCATAACGCCACGAAGTTAAGCGATTGTTTAATAGTTGTGCAAGCAACAATTATAATTTTGGTTTTTCATTTGCCACTATCACTTCCCATCCATCTTGCATATTAAATTTTGGATTTTCTGGAAGGACTGCGCTGATAATTATTGAAGTTGAAATTCCAACTCCTAACGAAATAAAAAATGTTTGAACGTTTGAAAATTTATTATTTTGATAAAGTTCAGTGAGTAAAAAATAAGTACCAACAACATTGGCAATAGTTAAGGTTGTTTTGAGCATAAGCCTTCCCGTTGTTATTCTTCTAAATGCCAAAATATCTTTGATTAATATTTTTCGATAAGTAAATTTTGGGTTATTACTCGCCATATTTTTAAAAACGCCTAAGTTCTCTGGATTAACGCCAAGCGTAATCATTGAATCATTTAAATCAGTAAGTGATTGCTTGGCAAATTCCGTTTGCCCCATGTATCCTTTATATTTTAAGGATAATTGATGCCCAGGTTTAACCTCAATTATTTTGTGCTTTGTTCTATTCACAAAATATAAATTGGTTTGTGCAAATACACCTAAACTGGATAAAAACAAGAAACAGAAAATAATAGATTTATGCATTGTTGTTTAGTAAAATTTCTTTGCCAATATTACAACTCAAACATTTTAATTCATTGCAATATTTATTTTTTAATTGAATAAGTGCTTGCGATTCAAATGACGATTTTATTTCTATTCCTAATGATTGCCAAAAACGAGAGATAGCATTGTTTTCGGGTTTTATATCTTCATAAAAAATTAAGGCTCGCTCGCTTAATTCTTCTTTATCATTCCTTTTTCCATACAAAAACAAAACAGGTAAAACCGTATTGATAAGCAATAATTCGATACTCGATTTTCCGAGCGGAGTTTGTTTGGCGTTTGTTTGATGAGCGATAAATAAAAATGGATTTAATTTTTTATTGGGGTTGATGGAATATAATTTTATAAGTTCTTGAATATTTTTTGCCTCCAAAACTTTTGATAATAAATGCGAGGAGTGATAAATAAGTGAAGCAAACTGTACAAGTCTCACAGAAGGAAAATTTGCAGGCCTTGTTCTGGCAAACTTCCAAACACTTTTATCAATTGGTTTAAGATTGTACTTTGTTTTCAAAAAATCAAATTCACGTTTCATTAAATTGATATAAGAATTTTGATAATCTTCTTCTAAAAATCCGGCAACACCAAATACAAGTGCTTCAACTTGTATTAAACTATTTTTATGTTTTGCTAAAACTGAAAGGGGTAAATTTTGTGCAAGCCATTCAAAAGGTTGTGCATTGGTTTTCATTCCAAAATAGCGAGCGGTAATGGTATAAAAACTTTCTTCCCAATGGTTATTATTTTGTATCAATAATGATTCAAAAAATTCGCATTTATCCTGTAAGCGTTCAATTAGTAAGCGCCCCAGCCAGTTTGTTAAATTTAATGATGAGGGAAGTACAATTATTTTTTCGCAAGCAATGGTGTTTTGTTGCAATTGCAATTGATGATATTTACGCAACATCAAAGGCGGGATTATATTTTTTATTTCGAGTGTAGGGATGGGTTTTCCATTAGCGTAAAAAACTTCAGTATCATAATGATACACTACATGCAAAATCACATTATCATATTTTTTATCAGATTGATGTTTGTGGTTTTTCCAATCGGATGCGTTAATGTGTATTTCGATATTTCCTGCCCAAAGTGTATCGTCAATTTTAACTTTGGCATTAAAAAAATCAGGTCCGGCATCGGTATTTATTGTTCCAGAATGAACAATAAGCAAAGTATTTCCGTTGCTGGTTTTGAGTGGTTGCTTCATTAGCGTTTTACTTTGCCAAATGAAGTGGAGTAAGTCTTCTTTCATAAGCAAACGCAATATAAAAACTTATTGCTAAATGATGCCTTGTTGCTGTAATATTTTTTTCATTTCACCATTCATTTTTTGTGCTTCTTCTTTTGCTTTCTCGGCAAAATCTAATCCGTTACTTGCATAAATAATGCTGCGAGAGGCATTAATTAACAGTCCACAATCTTTGTTCATTCCATGCTCGCATACGTCACTTAAACTCCCGCCTTGTGCGCCAACACCTGGAACTAAAAAGAAATGCTCGGGAACTAGTTTACGAATGGCTCCAAGTTCTTGAGGTTTTGTTGCTCCAACCACAAACATCAAGTTTGATGCGTTACCAATTTCACAAGTATTTTTTATTACACGTTCATATAGTTTCTCGTTACCTATGTTTTGTTGTTCATAATCTTGACTTCCGGAATTGGAGGTAAGGGCAAGCACAATTCCCCATTTATTTTTGTATTTAAAAAAAGGTTCGATAGAATCTTTTCCCATGTATGGTGCTAATGTTACAGCATCAAAATGCAATGTTTCAAAAAAAGCTCGTGCATACATATCGCTGGTATTACCAATATCTCCGCGCTTTGCATCGGCTATGGTAAAAATATTTGATGGAATGTAATTCAAGGTACGTTCCATGCTTTCCCAACCTTTGCTTCCAAGTGCTTCATAAAAAGCTGTATTTATTTTATACGAAACGCAATGTTCTTTTGTGGCATCAATAATAGATTTATTAAATGCAAAAACTGGATCGGATTCACCTAATAAATGTGTTGGAATTTTTTTAATATCGGTATCTAAACCAACGCACAAAAACGAGGCTTTGTTTTTGATTTCTTGTACAAGTGTTTCTCTATTCACGTTAAAAAATTAAAGCTATTTCGATGGTAAAATTATGAATATCTTTTCCTTTATAAGCAGGTTTTGTATTGGCACCAAGCAATCCATCATTAATATCGAGCAATCCATATTTTGCAGTAATCTGAAACCCTACAAATGGAGTGTAAAATTGAGTTCCAATGATTGCCAATATATCATTTTTTTTCAGCCCCGGAGCAGTAGGTTCAGGAAATGCTCCATTTGAAGTATAAATAGATGAATTGAGCAAATACGAAAATTGCGCACCCAAAATTAAGTTACTTGTAGCGGTTTTATTTAACCCATATACAATCATAACTGGCACATCTAAATAATATAGTTTGATAGTTGAATATTCACTTGGGCCATTAGAAAAATTACTACCTCTAAAAGAAACCCCTGCTTCAGTTTGATAAGCCCACCTTGGTTTAAAACGATAACGTAAATAAGCAGTTCCATTTAAATCAAAACACCCAGTAGGGTTTTGTAACTCGCCACCAAGCATTGATGCGTAGCCCACTCCAAGTTTTAATCCGAGTTTCAAGGGTGCGCTATTATCAGGTTTCACAATTATACCTTCGTCATCATCATTATCAATAACAGTGGTATCAGGCTCTTGTGCATAACACGCCAACGAAAATGATAAGAAAAATATAAAGATAAAAAACTTACTCATAACTTGTGCTCGCGCAAAACTACATTATTCAACGGTGAGTTAAAATTTAAAGTATTCTTAAATGTGTAAAGTCAAATAAGATGCTGAATATTGTACAAATAAAAATGCCAATTCAGTAAATGATTTTAACAGATACGCATACACATTTATATGCACAAGAATTTGATGTTGATAGAAGTGCAATGATTAAACGAGCTATTGATAGTGGCATAAGCAGATTGTTTTTACCTAATATCGATTGTCAATCTATTCAACCTATGTTGGATTTGGTTTGGGCATTTCCCGAAAATTGTTTTCCAATGATGGGCTTGCATCCTTGTTCGGTTGATGAACATGTGGAAGCACAATTATTTCAAATTCAAAAATGGTTAAAGAAAAGAAAATTTTATGCTATTGGTGAAATTGGTTTGGATTATTATTGGTCGTTAGATTTTAAAGAACAACAGATAAGTGCTTTTAAAAAACAATTGCAATGGGCTATTCAATTTAATTTGCCAGTAGTTATTCATTCCAGAAATTCTACTGCCGATGTAATTTCAGTTTTAAAAGAAATAAATCACTCCAAATTGAAAGGTATTTTTCATTGCTTTTCGGGTACTGAAGAGGAAGCAAAAGAGATTGTTTCGTTGGGTTTTTATTTAGGAATAGGTGGCGTGCTTACCTTTAAAAATAGCGGTTTAGATAAGGCTATTGAAAATATTTCCATAGAATATTTAGTGCTCGAAACAGATGCACCATACCTTGCTCCTATTCCTTACAGGGGCAAAAGAAATGAAAGTGTTTATCTTATTGAAGTGGCAAAAAAATTAGCAGAACTTAAACATACAAGCATCGAAAATGTAGCCAAAATCACAACAGAAAATTCAAAAAAAATATTTAATGGTTGATACGTTTTGGTTAACTTTTTTTTTGACATAAATAAATTAAACTATTAGCTGTTATAATAATTATGAGTACTATAAAAGTTTGGATTTCTGCATTCCGGTTGCGCACTTTGCCACTTGCCACTGCCGCAATTTTGGTAGGTTCAAGTATTGCCGATTTGCATCACTCACTTGATATTAATATTTCTATTTTATGTTTTACTACGGCTATTGCCTTACAAATTTTATCAAACCTTGCTAATGATTATGGCGATTTTACCAAAGGAACTGATAATGAAAAACGATTAGGAAATATGCGTGCCTTGCAAAGTGGAAGCATTACCCAAAAACAAATGTTAATGATGATAATTGTGTTTGTAGGGATTTGTTTATACAGCGGAATTACTTTGTTATATCAGGCTGTTGATGGAAATATAAATAAGCAATTTGTAATATTTTTTCTCATAGGAATTGCATCAATCATTGCAGCCATAAAATATACGGTTGGTAAAAATGCCTATGGATACAGTGGTTTAGGAGATATTGCGGTGTTCGTTTTTTTTGGTCCTGTTGCAGTAATTGGAACATTTTTACTCAATACCCATTTTGAATTTAATGCCCAAAACGATTTATTAATTTTACTTCCCGCAAATGGAATTGGATTGTTGTGTACGGCTGTTTTAAACACCAATAATATTAGAGATATTGAAAATGACAGAGACTCTGGTAAGCTTACTGTTCCAGTTAAAATTGGTTTGCATCATGCAAGAGTATATCATACCTTTTTAATTGTAGGGGGTATTTTAAGTATGCTTGCTTATAGTTTTTCAACCCCATTTCATTGGATAAAATTATTGCAAATTCCTGCTGCAATTCTTATTGTCAAAAATCTTATTGATGTAAGAAAAACCGAACCATCGCCAACGTTTAATTTATTTTTAAAAGAGCTTTCATTAGGCATATTATTATTTGTTCTGTTTTTTGTTTTTACCAATGCTGCTGCTGCAATTTTTTTATCCACAGAATCAATAATTAAAGTGATGAAATGAAATACATCGCTTCATATAAAAAACATATACTGCAATTTATTAAGCCTTCTCGCACTTCAAGAGGAGAAATAAAAACGCATACGGTTTACTATATTTTTTTGCAACATGGAAATAAAATAACTTGGAGTGAAGCGGCTCCACTAATAGGGTTAAGTATTGATGCTGTTGAAAATATAGAAGAAAAAATACAGCAATTTTGTTTGCAAATTAATGAAGGCGCTCATCCACTTCAGTTAGATTTAGAAAAATTTCCAAGTATTCGTTTTGCTTTTGAAAGTGCGTTGAAAGAATTAGAAAACGAGCAACAACATATTGTATTCAATACCAATTTTATTAAAGGAAGTAAAATTTCTATCAATGGCTTGGTTTGGATGGACACCAGAGACGAGATGCTAAAACAGGCATTCGAAAAAATAGAATCAGGGTTTAACTGCATTAAATTTAAGGTAGGTGCGATAGATTTTGATGAAGAATGCAGAATGTTAGAAACCGTAAGAAAAAAATATTCTTCCTTTAAAATTGAAATAAGATTAGATGCAAATGGTGCTTTTAAAAATGATGAGGCATTGCATCAACTTAAAGAATTATCACGTTTTGAAATTCATTCTATTGAACAACCTATCAAACAAAAACAAATAGATTTGATGCAGGAGATTTGTAAAAAATCACCAATTGCAATTGCGCTTGATGAAGAATTAATAGGTGTAAATGTTGAGCGAGATGGAAAAAAATTATTGCAACACATCAACCCTCAATTCATTATTTTGAAACCCACTTTACTTGGCGGATTTTTGTTATCTGAAAAATGGATACTGCATGCAACCGAAATGAATATAGGCTGGTGGGCAACTTCTGCCTTAGAATCAAATATAGGACTAAATGCTATTGCTCAATGGATTTCATCTTTGGATACAAATCTTCCTCAAGGCTTGGGAACGGGTAGTTTATATTCAAATAATATCCCTTCACCTCTTGTTGTAAAAAATGGATTTCTGTTTTATGACGTGAATAAATTATGGACTAATACTCTCTAACTTTAACTTATTTTGAAGTTGTGAATAAACAGAAAAAAATATTAACACATTTAAATTATACAGCCATTGTTGTTTGTATGTTTTTTGTTTTTTACCTGCAAGCCATTCAACTATATGCCCATCTTTGGATATTTGTTTTAGCCACAGCTATTTTTATATTTAACACAACATTGCTCAAAAAAAAAGGGTATTCAAATTCCTTTTTAATTTTTACACTAACTATTAATTTGTTATTGCTAGTTTTTGATGATGGAATATCAAGCCCTTTAAAATTATACGTATTTTATTTTCCACTGCTACTCTCAGTTTTTTTGCTTACGAGATACGACCAAAAAATAATGCGTTGGTCTATTACCATCTTTACTCTATTTTGTTTTTTGTTTATCAATTTTACAAGCTTGACTCCACGTTTGGGCACACATATTTACAATACAAATTATGTAGATATTACTTCAATCATTATCATCATCATATCCTTTTTTGCAAGCATGAATATTTTGATGGTTATGAAAGATGTGTACCAAACTTCGGAAGATGAACTCATCAAAACTAAAGAAAAAATAAAGGAGGCAGAAGAACGTTGGAATTACGCTTTAAGTAACAATCAAGAGGGAGTTTGGGATCATTATGTTGGTAGCGAAACAATCTATTACTCCCCTCAGTGGAAAAAAATGCTTGGTTATGAAGAACACGACATTTTAAATAAAAAAAGTGAGTGGGATAGGTTGGTACACCCCGAAGATATTGATTCTGCCACCACTGCCATAAGAAGAAATTTATCTGGAGAAACACCGTATTGCGAGCAAATGTATAGGATGCTTTGTAAGGATGGTACCTATAAATGGATTTATGCTAAAGGAAAAGTTTGTGAGTTTGATGATAAAGGAAAAGCAAAACGTTTTATTGGAACGCATACTGATATTACAGAACAAAAACTTGCGCAAGGAGCATTAATACAAAGTCAACAATTACTTAATTCCATTAATCAAAATATAGATGTAGCTATTTGCCGTACTTCTAAAAGTATGGATAAACTGGTTTATGTAAATCGAGGCTACATTAAACTTTTTGGTTATGATAATGAAAAGGATGCGTTAAGTTCTGGACTAGCTAATATCTATTTTAATAAAAACGATCGAAATATAATTCTAAAAACATTAGAAGAAAAAGGGGCGATATCAAATATCGAAATTCAGTATTTTAAAAAAGACGGAACAGTTTTTTGGGCATTATTAAGTAGCTCGCGTGTGGTTGATGAGAATGGAAATATTAGCTATGATGCAGCCATGCGTGATATTACAATACTTAAAGAAATTGAAGCGGAATTAATTAAAGCAAAAGAAATTGCAGAGAAAGCTTCAATAGCAAAAAGCCAATTTCTTTCTACCATGAGTCACGAAATTAGAACTCCAATGAATGCCGTTATTGGAATTAGTAATTTATTGATGCAGGAAAATCCAAAGCCCGATCAAATTGAGAATTTAAGCGTATTAAAATTTTCAGCCGAAAACCTATTAACGCTTATTAATAATATTCTCGACTTTAGTAAAATTGAAGCTGGAAAAATTGAATTTGAAGAATTGCCTGTTAATATTGATCAACTTGTTCGCTCCATCATTCAATCACATATTATTGAAGCAAAACAAAAGGACGTTCAAATTATTTTAACATCCAGTATAACCGGAAGTTTTTTAACAGACCCAACACGTATTTCTCAAATTTTAAACAACCTTATTTCGAACGCAATAAAATTTACTGAGAAAGGAAATATAAAAGTAAGTGTTGATTTGATTGATTATAGTGTTAAAGATTCTACATTAAAATTTACCATAAAAGATACAGGTATAGGAATTGATGAAGATAAAATACCTCTCATTTTTGAAAGCTTTAGCCAAGAAAATAAAGATATTTCAAGAAGATTTGGAGGAACTGGGTTGGGTTTAGCCATTACCAAATTATTATTGGATTTAATGAAAAGTAAAATTGAAGTAACAAGTATAAAAGGAAAAGGGAGCACTTTTTCTTTTATACTTATACTCAAAAAAGCCATGGCACATGGCGCAAAAATTATTAAATCTGAAGAACAAAATTTAAATGGCATGATGGTATTGTTGGTTGAAGATAACCAAATGAATGTGATGCTGATTAGTAAATTTTTAAAACGCTGGGAAATAAATATTGATGTGGTAAATAATGGATATGATGCCATCACAAAAATGCAAGAAAATAAATACAACCTTGTTTTGATGGATCTTCACATGCCCGAATTAAATGGGTATGATGCAACAATTGCGATCAGAAAATTTGATACCAAAACGCCAATATTTGCCTTAACCGCTGATGCTTTTGCCGATACGCGAACTCGTGCAATGGAAAGTGGAATGGATGATTTTATCTCCAAACCTTTTAATCCTGATGAGCTTTATAATAAAATGGCTCGATTGCATTTCAAATCGAGTAATTCTTAGTTTATTTGCAATGAATTAGCCGTATCATTTTCTTTGGCTAAAAAGCAAACTTCAAAAGATAGAAAATAAAAATGACGATAGATTATACCCTACGATTATCAGGTCTTGAACCACTTAATATTAATGAACATACCAATTTTGTAAACATTGGTGAGCGCACAAATGTTACTGGTTCTGCAAAGTTTTTAAAACTCATTAAAGAAGGAAATTATGATGAAGCACTTTCTGTTGCGAGAGATCAAGTTGAAGGTGGTGCCCAAATCATTGATATAAATATGGATGAAGGGATGATTGATGGAGAAGAAGCGATGGTTAAATTTTTAAACCTTATTGCTTCAGAGCCCGATATTTCTCGTATTCCAATAATGATTGATTCTTCTAAATGGCATATCATAGAAGCAGGTTTAAAATGTGTGCAAGGAAAAAGTGTAGTTAATTCTATTAGCATGAAAGAAGGCGAAGACGCTTTTATCAATCAAGCTAAAAAAGTAAAGCGCTATGGAGCTGCTGTTATCGTAATGGCATTTGATGAAAAAGGACAAGCAGATAGTTATGAAAGACGAATAGAAATTTGTGAACGTGCCTATAAAATTCTTACGCAAAAAGTTCACTTCAATCCTGCCGATATTATTTTTGATCCCAATATTTTTCCTGTGGGAACAGGAATGGATGAACATAAAAATAATGCGCTTGATTTTTTTAGAGCTACAAAATGGATTAAAGAAAATCTTCCGGGAGCCAGAGTGAGCGGTGGTGTGAGCAATGTTTCGTTTTCGTTTAGAGGAAATAATACCGTACGTGAAGCTATTCACTCTGCTTTTTTATACCATGGAATAAAACACGGAATGGATATGGGAATTGTAAACCCAACTATGCTTGAAGTATATGATGATATTCCAAAAGATTTATTAGAAAGGGTAGAAGATGTTTTATTAAATCGAAGAGAGGATGCCACTGAACGTTTATTGGAATTTGCCGAAACGGTAAAACGAAAAGGCAAAGCCGAGGTGAAGGATGAAGAGTGGCGAAATGCCAGTGTTGAAGAACGTTTGAGCCATGCACTTGTAAAAGGAATTGTAGATTTTATTGATGCAGATACAGAAGAAGCCAGAAATAAATATGATAAACCTTTGCATGTAATTGAAGGACCGTTGATGGCAGGAATGAGTGTGGTTGGTGATTTATTTGGAAGTGGAAAAATGTTTTTGCCTCAGGTGGTAAAAAGTGCACGTGTAATGAAAAAAGCTGTTGCCTATTTGATGCCTTTTATGGATGAAGAAAAACGTAAAAATGGAAATACAAGTTCATCGCAAGGAAAAATATTAATGGCAACTGTTAAAGGCGATGTGCATGATATTGGAAAAAATATTGTGGGCGTTGTAATGGCATGTAATAATTTTGAGATTATTGACATGGGTGTGATGGTTCCTGCCGATAAAATTTTAGCAAAAGCCATCGAAGAAAATGTAGATGTAATTGGATTGAGTGGATTAATTACTCCATCGCTTGATGAGATGGTTCATGTGGCAAAAGAAATGGAAAGATTAGGAATGAAAATTCCTTTGTTAATTGGTGGCGCCACAACATCTCGTGTGCATACGGCCGTAAAAATTGATCAAAATTATTCAGGTTCTGTAGTGCATGTTATTGATGCAAGTAAAAGTGTTCCTGCGGTGCAAAGCCTCATCAGTAAAGAACATAGCGAAGCGTATCATTTAAAAACGAAAGCTGATTACGCTCAATTTAGAGAAGATTATAAAAACAGAAAGCGTGAGAAAAATTTTGTTCGTATTGATGATGCGAGAAAGAAAAAAGTTACTGTTGATGTAAAAAATATTGTAGCGCCTTCCTTTACCGGAACAAAAGTTTTTGACGATTTTCCTCTCGAAGAGTTAAGAAAATATATTGATTGGACACCCTTTTTTGCTACATGGGAATTAACTGGGCGATACCCCAAAATTTTTGATGACGCAATTATTGGTGTAGAGGCAAAAAAATTATTTGATGATGCCAATAAATTGTTGGAAGAAGTAATAGCCAATAAATTGTTGAAAGCAAAAGCTGTTATTGGTTTTTGGCCTGCAAATGCGATGGGCGATGATGTTGTTGTCAGTTCTAACGGAGTGGAGAATATGTTTCATTTCCTTCGTCAGCAAAGTGAAAAAGCAGAAGGTCAAAATTATAATTGCCTTGCCGATTTTATTGCGTCAAAAGAAACTGGTGTTACCGATTATATTGGTGGATTTGCAGTAACTGCCGGAATTGGAATTGAATCCTTAGTTGATGCTTTTGAAAAAGATCACGATGATTATAACAGTATCATGATAAAAGCAATTGCCGATAGATTGGCAGAAGCTTTTGCTGAAAAAATGCACGAGTTGGTTCGCAAAGAATATTGGGGTTATGCAAAGTCAGAACAACTTTCTACAGAAGATTTAGTGAAGGAAGAATATCAGGGAATTCGTCCGGCACCAGGCTATCCCGCCTGCCCCGATCATACGGAAAAACGAATGCTGTTTAATTTATTAAATGCCGAAGAAAGTGTTGGAATTACACTAACTGAAAACTTTGCCATGTACCCTGCTGCTGCGGTTAGCGGATTTTATTTTTCTCATCCAGAAAGTAAATATTTTGGCTTAGGAAAAATTCAAAAAGACCAAGTAGAAGATTATGCAAAACGCAAAAACGAATCTGTTGTATACATCGAAAAATGGTTGGCTCCTAATTTGGGATATGACAATTAAATGTATGATGAAAGTAGCGAACGCTAATTTAAATTACTCTTGAATTTTAGTTTCTGTAGGTTTAATAATTTCTCTCAATTTTGCGCCCACTTTCATTTCTCCAGTAATTAAATACTGTAACATCGGACCAGCCATAATGGATGTTACTACAGCCATCACCACCAAACCAACAAATAATTGAGGCGAAATTAAATGTGCTTGTAAAGCCAATAGTCCCAATACAATTTCCATGGCTCCTCGTGCATTCATGCCAAACCCAACAGCTAATGATTCTCTTACTGATAATCCTCCCCACAATGCACCTAATCCCGCGCCAATTAGTTTGCAAAAAACAGCAAGACCTAAAACAACTAACACAATTTGAATATCAAAATTCTCAATAAAGTTTATTTTAAATCCTACTGAAACAAAAAATAATGGAGCAAAAATATTGGTTACAAATTGGTGTATGATGTCTCTTATTTTTTGATTGAGATGAATAGAATCGCCAAATGCGATGCCCACAATAAATGCTCCGAATATGGCATGAATTCCAATTTTTTCGGTAAACGCTGCTCCTAAAAATGCAAGTCCGAGAGAAACAGCAAGCACTCCTCCAGGCCATGATAAATTGCGTTGTGCCCAAGGCAATGATTTATTAATTACAAATCTTCCAAGCGTTAACATAATAATGGTATAGAGCAAGGTAAATCCGAGTGTATAAACAAACGAATAAGGGTTTCCTCCTGTATTCATCATACCTAAAATTACACTAAACATAATCCATCCAATCAAATCATCAAACATGGCTGCTGCAATTATTATCATTCCAATTTTTGTTTTGAAAAGATCCAAATCCATCAGTGTGCGTGCAATAACTGGCAATGCCGAAATGGCCATGGCTGTTCCAATAAATAAACTAAATACTAGATTATTTTCGGTGTTGGTTTCACCTAATAAATGATAAAAATGTTTTCCGGCAAAAAAACCTAAAATCATGGGAATTAATAAACCGATAAGACTTGTTTTAAATGCAGTTTTCCCTTGCTGACGAATGATAGAAAGTTCTACTTCCATGCCTGCAACAAATAATAACATAATTACTGAAATGGTACTTACACCGTTTAGTACCAATCCTACATTTCCTTTTGTAGTAAAAACAGAATCTGTTAGTATGGGATAATATTTTCCAAGTAAACTTGGTCCTAATAAAATCCCTGCAATCAATTCACCAACTACCAATGGCATCTTTAATTTGCGAAAAAATTCACCAAAAATTCTTCCAGCAAGCAACATGGTGCCAATGGCAAGTAAAAAATTGATGAGGTCGTTATGGTTCATATTTACTTTTAGCTGTTAGCCTTTAGCTGGTTATTTAAATCATTTTTTTTAAGCACTAAAGCTATTTTTACTCCTCTACTCTTGAGTGTACAATTAACAAATCACATGGCAAATCGGCTAAGGCAAATTCAATATCATTTGGAAAAACACGATCCAATAAATTTAGTTTTGTATCTGGAGAATTCAACATTAACAAATCGGCTTTTTGTTCTCGTGCATAATTAGTAATCACATATCCAGGCTTTCCATCAATGCGTTCAATATTTACTTTTAATGTTCCGCAATCCGTACATTTTAAAATATCCTGAAGACGTTCATTTTCCTCTTTAATAATTTTTCCTTTGTGTTCTTTTGCTTCCGTATCGGTTAAATTTTCTGACCTTACCAATGCCATTTTCGAAACATCGGATTCCTGCACAATATCAACATCCTTGGCATTTGCATTCTTTGCAATATATATAGCAGTTTCAATGGTATGCATTGTTTTTAGATGATCACTTCCTTCTACAACTATTTTTGTAACGGGCTTTGATTTCAAATCAGGTTCGCGCAACATTAATATACTGCATTTTGCTTTTCTACATAAAGTTCGTGCAACCGATCCTAAAAAATATTTCACTAAACTTTCTTTTTCTAATGCTCCGGCTACAACTAAATCCACATCATGTTTTCGGCAGGTTTCTAAAATGGTATCTACGGGATCACCTTCTTCCCATAACACTAAATTATCAGGATGGTCTAACCCAAAGCGGTGCATTAAATGTTTTAAATATTGCTCTTGCTGTAAATTTTTTTCACCCACATGAATAAAAATCATTTTGGCTTTAAAAATATCCTGAAGTCTTTTTGATTCCGATAATATTGCCTCAATTCTTGGAGAAAAGGCAATTGCCACAGCAATTTTTTCAAAAGGGAAAGGTGGCTTCTTTTCAACTTGTGTCATAAAACAAAAGTAACAGTTATCTTTTCATTTGGAAGCTAAATTTTTGTGTTATAGAATTGTTAGTATGAATGCTTAAAATTGCCCCCTTATCATGATTAAAAAAGATATTTTATTAGATGCTTATGCACTCATGTGTGCGGCTAAAGAAATGGCTGTTACGTATGATGCGAATAGACCCATTTGTAAATATGTACATTCCACCTCTCGCGGACATGAAGCTATTCAATTAGCGGTGGGCATGCAATTGCTGCCTTACGATTTTTGTTCTCCATATTACAGAGATGAATCAATGCTGTTGGGAATGGGAATTAGTCCTTATGAATTAATGCTACAATTATTGGGTAAAGCAGATGATCCATTTTCTGGAGGACGAACTTATTATGCTCACCCAAGTTTGCGCAGAGAAGAATTTCCAATTATTCCTCATCAATCAAGTGCCACTGGTATGCAAGCTATTCCGGCAACGGGTATGGCTCATGCAGTAGCGTATAAAGAAAGTCAGCGGTTAAATAAAAAAGGCGAATATCCTGTTGTGGTGTGTTCGTTTGGTGATGGATCTGTTACCGAAGGTGAAGTAGCCGAAGCTTTTCAAATGGCAGTATTAAAACAATTGCCAATTATTTATTTGGTGCAAGATAATGATTGGGGAATTTCGGCAAGTGGTGACGAAATGCGTGCCATGGATGCTTATGAATATGCTGCCGGATTTAAAGGATTAAAACGAATGAGATTAGATGGAAGTGATTTTATCGAATCGTATAAAGGTATTGCCGAAGCCATTGATTATGTAAGAAATAATCGTAAACCTATTTTGGTTCATGCTAAAATTCCATTGCTCGGTCATCATACTTCGGGGGTTAGAAAAGAATGGTACCGAACAGAAGAAGATCTTTTGAAACACGAAAAAAATGACCCCAATCCTAAACTAAAAAAAGTGTTGGTAGAAATTGGTGTGGATGAAAAAGAATTAGAAGAGATAGAAAAAAATGCAGCCTATAAAGTTGCTCAACATTTTAAACAAGCTGTTGAATCTAATGACCCAGAATTATCATCGGTTGAAGATCATATTTTTGCTCCAAGTGGAGCTACCCAAGAAGTTGGAAACAGAACACCACAAGGCAAAGAAACAAGTGTAATGGTAGATGCCGCTTTACATGCTGTTGATGAATTGATGGCTAAGCATCCTGAATGTATTTTTTACGGACAAGATGTAGGAGCAAGGTTAGGAGGTGTATTTAGAGAAGCTGCAACACTTGCGTCAAAATACGGAAACGATAGGGTATTTAATACACCTATTCAAGAGGCATATATTGTAGGCTCAACAGTTGGAATGAGTGCTGTGGGAATTAAACCTATTGTTGAAATTCAATTTGCCGATTACGTATGGAGCGGTGTCAATCAATTGGTATGTGAAATTACAAAATCATCCTACTTAACCATGGGAAAATTTCCGGTAAGCTGTATCATCCGAATTCCTATTGGTGCATATGGTGGTGGTGGCCCTTATCATAGTGGAAGTATTGAATCTACTTTGCTTACTTTAAAAGGAATTAAAATTGCATACCCAAGCAATGCTGCCGATATGAAAGGCTTGATGAAAGCGGCTTACTATGATGGCAATCCTGTAATTATGTTAGAGCATAAAGGTTTGTATTGGAGCAAAAATCCGGGAACTGAATTGGCTAAATGTATTGAACCTGATGAAGATTATATTCTTCCTTTGGGCAAAGCCAATATTGTTTTACAGGCAAATGATGATGCCATTGAGAATGGAGAAAGCTGTGTAATTATTACTTGGGGAATGGGTGTGTATTGGAGCTTAACGGCTGCTAAACAATTTATCGGACAAGTGGAAGTTTTGGATTTACGCTCGTTACAACCTTTGGATGAAGATGCTATTATGAGCTCTGTAATACGACATGGAAAATGTTTAATTGTAACGGAAGAAGCTTTGTTAAATTCTTTTGCCGAATCATTAGCCGGAAGAATCTCACAGCAATGTTTTAAAAATTTAGATGCTCCAGTTGCAACTATTGGCTCAAAAAATATTCCTGCTGTGCCTTTAAACATGGGGCTTGAAGCCGAGATGCTTCCCAATGCGGATAAGGTAGCAGATAAGTTGAAGGACTTGTTGAATTATTGATTGATGAGATAAAGAGGAAGTATTTTGTTGTAAAACTTTGCTCAAAAAAAATTAGGCAACCTCATTCATTTTTAATCATTAACAAGTTACAAATCGTTGTGCTATTTTTTTTACACTTAGTTGTAAGTGTGGTTAACTATTTATTTCACATCTGCCTGCTGATAGTAGTTTTGTTTTCATGTCATCAATAGCATTATTAATTTTTGTTTTAGCCTATTTTTCGTTGCTGCTTGGCGTTGCTTTTTATACTTCTCGCAATTCCAACAACGATACTTTTTTTAATGGAAACAAAAGTAGCCATTGGGCATTGGTTGCTTTCGGGATGATAGGCACTTCACTTTCGGGGGTAACTTTTATATCGGTTCCGGGCACGGTAGAGATGGCTGGCTTTGGCTATTTTCAAGTAGTGTTGGGTTATTTTATTGGTTACTTTGTGGTGGCATTTGTATTACTGCCTCTGTATTACAAACTCAATCTCACCTCCATTTATAATTACCTCGATCAACGTTTTGGGAAAAATGCCTACAAAACCGGAGCCCTGTTTTTTATCCTATCACGTACACTCGGTGCTACACTTAGATTGTATTTAGTGATAAATGTATTACAGCTTTTTATTTTGGATGATATTGGAATTTCATTTCATGTTACCGCCATAATTATTTTGGTGATGATACTTCTATATACGTTTAAAGGAGGTGTTAAAACCATTGTTTGGACAGACACCTTGCAAACATTTTTTATGTTATTGGCTTTGGTGGTTTGTGTAGTTTATATTATGAATGATTTGGATTTAACATTTTCGGGAGCCATGGCACAGTTGGATTCGTTGGGGTTAACAAAAACATTTAATATGGATGTGATGAATAAGAAATTTTTCCTGAAACAAATTATTGGTGGAGCTTTTATTACCATTTCGATGACGGGGCTTGATCAAGAGATGATGCAAAAAAATATTAGTGTTAAAAATCTTGGCGATTCAAAAAAGAATATGATGTCGTTTAGTGCAGTATTGGTATTGGTTAATTTTCTGTTTTTGTTATTAGGAGGATTGCTTTATTTGTTTGCAACCAACAAAGGAATTTTAGTTAAAGGCGATGATCTTTTTCCAACTGTTGCCATGCAATTTTTGCCGGGTTACATTTCTATTATTTTTATTATTGGATTAATCTCTGCATTATTTCCTTCAGCGGATGGAGCCATCACTGCACTCACTTCTTCTTTTTGTATTGATATTTTAGGAATACAGCGAAACGATAAACTAACAGAAGAAAATAAATCGAAAACTCGCATCACCGTTCACCTCACTTTTGCCGTAGTATTTTTGTTGATGGTTTTCTTTTTTAAAGAACTCAACAATAAATCTATCATTAGTATTTTGCTTGATATTGCTGGCTACACTTACGGTCCATTATTGGGTTTGTTTGCATTTGGAATTTTAACCAAGCGCCAACTTAATGATAAACTCGCTCCCATAGTTTGTATTGTTGCTCCAATAATTTGTTATGGTATTCAAACAAACTCTGCTGCTATTTTTGGCAACTATCAAATAGGAATTGAAATGCTTATTGTAAATGGTATCTTAACCTTTTTAGGGTTATGGTTGATTAGCAAAAAGAGTTAGTTTTTGGCATGTTTAATTTTCCAAGCCAATAAAAAACTTTTCGTATCTACACGATATGTTGGAAGCAATAACAGAATAATAAAATTATCTAAATAAGAAACTGTGCCAACAACAAACAAAACCGATAACCATATTCCCCATGTTCCATTCACAAATAAATAGCATAGTGCAATACCTATTATTATCGCAAAAAACTTAGAAGAATAAGCATGGTTTGCAGGAGATTTTTTAAAGCGAATAAAACAAATAACGTACATCAAAAACTCCATCATCAATAGCGGTAATATTTTATCTAATTCAAATTCAATTGCCATAGGATAAAGTAAAAATGCACAAACCGAAATGCTCAATAAAAAAATCAAATCAACATTGCTATCCCACTTGCGAAGCATATCAGTTGAGAGGTTTAACTTACGTGCAATAACTCCATCAAACACATCCGATAAAATACCTACAATTAATAAAATGGCGAGTGTGTTTCCTATTTCTGTTCCATATTTCCAAGCTAAAAAAATCATACATGGAGAAAGAAATAATCTAAAAAGAATAAGTGCAAATGGAATGTGTTTCATAGGGCTAATTTGTAGAAAGATAATTAAACAAAAAAATAGCGAAGTGTTTTGCTTCGCTATTCAATAGATAACTATTTTTAGTTTTATGCTTTTACAACTACTAAATCAGGGCGACCCAATTTTTTAAGTAACCGGATATGTGATTTTACTGCACCAAAAAAGGTTTCTTGCTCATGATAAGGAACATCAAACTCTTCGGCTGTGCTTTTTACTATTTCTGATAAATCAGGATAATGAACATGGCAAATTTTTGGAAACAAATGATGCTCAATCTGAAAGTTTAACCCACCGCAAATAAAACTCACCAACCAACTTTTTCTGCAAAAATCGGCAGTAGTTCTTAATTGATGAATAGCCCAATTGCTTGCAATAACACCGTTTTCATCAGGTAATGGAAACTCAGGACCATCAACAACGTGAGCCAAAACAAAAATAATAGCCAACGTAAATCCTTCAATAAAGTGAAGAATAAAAAATCCAATTAATGTTTGCCACCAAGCCATATTAAGTACAGAAAGAGGAATTGCAATAAATAATATGTAATAAATAATTTTATAAAAGAACAAATAGAAGTACTCTTTTTTAGGGTGATGCTTGTTATCGTAATTACCAATTTGCGCTTGAAAAAACTTTTTATAATCTTTTATAAATACCCATGAAATGGTGGTAAAGCCATAAAGGATAAAAGCGTAGATATGTTGGTAACGCATTATTTTTTTATACTCTTGATGTGGCGACATTCTGAGAATAGGAACCAGCTCAATATCTTCATCATGCCCTTGAATATTTGTGTAAGTGTGATGAACAATATTGTGCATAATACTCCACATATAATCACTTGCACCAGCAAGGTTAAAAAACAAACTGAATGTTTTATTAATCCATTTGTTGTGGGAATATGCTCCGTGTATGGCATCATGACAAATATTTACTCCAATAAAAGCAGTAAATAAACCGATAATGGCAAAGAGAGATAAATTAATGGCAGCACCAAAGCCACCAAAAACTAAGGTAAGGTAGGAAGCTATTAATGTTCCTAAATAAAACACGGTTTTAAAAATCATAAAACCATTTGCCTTAATAGAAACATTTTTTTCTTTAAAATAACTGTCAACACGCTTTTTTAAAACTCTATGAAAGTCGTGGTGAACAGGATCAACGAAATGAATTTTTGCTACTGACATATTGTTTTTTTAAGACCCGCAAGATAATCAAACGAGATAAATTGCCTATATTATTTTTTATGACGCTAATCATTTAAACGTATACATGGTTGAAATGTTTTTAAAGCACCAAAGGCTTAGCTAACAGTAAAGTAAAAATCGCCACCATCATAATGTATTGCATCATTTATAGTCATTTTTTGTAATGCGTATTGATGTAATTTGCAAACAGAATACCCTAAAGGAATAAACAAATCGAAAATTTGTTTTCGGTTTTCCTCACTCGAAATTTCCATTTGTATAAGAGGTTTAAATTGGGTTAATGTTTTTAGAAAGTGAGGCATAATAAAAACTTCGTATCCCTCTACATCACATTTTAAAAAATCAAAACGAGTTAATGATAAAAACAATTCATCAGGAATATGCATATCTACTTCGTATGTGTGCATGTGTTGAGGTTCTTTTTCATCCACAATCTTTGTGAGCCCATGTCTAAAAACGCCATCAATGGTTGGTGTTCCCATTTGTATTTTTTTATTTTCTCCACCCAATGCCGTTTGATAAAAAGTAATGTTTTGCAGGGCAAATTTATTGGCATTCTTTTTAAGAAGTCTGGAAAATAAATCAACAGGTTCAACAGCATGTACATGCCCATTTTTACCCGCATATTGCGAAAGAAATATAGAATAATATCCAACATTTGCACCAATATCAACGCATACAAAATTGGGTTTAATGATTTGTTTTAGAAAAAATAATTCGGGGTATTTTTTTTGCATAAATCCTGCTCTAATTAAGCGGATATAGGCATCACTCACAAATGAAAGGTATTGTTCTAAACCTAAAGTTTGTAATAAAAGTGCACGAAGTTTTTTCTCCATTATTTCACCTCTTCATAATCCACATACTCACCTAAATTTTTGTCGTTATGATTTGGGTGCTTGATGGTGTTTGGGTCTATTTTTACTTTGCCTTCAGGCTCTTTTTTTTCGTGATAATGGTTATGGTTAATATTAATAACCTTGGCTTTGATGATGCCTTTAAATAAGGTTCCGAAAACAAATCGAAACAAGAAATAAAACAGAAATAGATATAATAAAAACTTGAACATAAATGAGCAAATTAAAGCATCAAAGGTAATGATTTGAATGAAATATCATCAATCCACTTTTTGGTAAATGCCAAAAACAAAATCGCTTGAGTGTGCTTGGATAAATTTATGTTCTATTTCAAAAATGGTGTGCAATATTTTTTTAGTTTCTGTTGAACCATCTATAAAATTATGGGCAATGTCTTTAAACAAAGGCATGATAATATTTCCACCTAAATGATGTTCTTCTATGGTTTTAAAATGGGAATGAATAGTTGGAAGAATATTGGATGATTCAACAGCTTCTGATGGGTCAGAAATAATCATTCTTAACTTACCCGGACGGTAATTTTTTGTTTTACTATTATTAAGCCTAAACCGTTTTTTATATGTTGAATCAAGGGTGTTCAGTATTTCATCCGCTTTATGCAATTGTTCTTTGGTCCATTGAATCCTATTTGGCCCCACATATTCGTGAATAATAAGCAATCCATTTTTCTTCAATGTGCTTTTTATTTTATTGCCAATAAAGGAATCCAAATGATTAAAATGATGCAAACTGGAATGAAAAAGAACAATATCAAAATAGGCATTTGGCAAATTAATTTCATACACATTTCCTGCTTCGTATTCTAGATTTGTGAATCCATTTTGTTGAGCCATTTTGTTGGCCTCATCAATTAGTTTTGGCGCTAAATCAATTCCTTTTATTTGAGAGAAATTGTTATGCTTAGCAAATTTTATTTCGTGGCTTCCTGCTCCACAACCCAATGATAAAAGGGTTAAATTAGACTCATTGTTTAGGTATTTTTTAACTACATAATCAGCATATTCTGTTTGTTCATCTCCGCTAATAAGTTTATTCCAATGTTCTTTTACTTCTTTAATAATCCAATAATTGGAAGAAGAAATTTCAACAGCATTAAAGGTGTTTTTTACACGGCTATTTTTATTCAAATTAAACTTTGAGAGAATATAATTTACCCCCCTTTGTTTCATTTTAAAATACGTTTCTATAATATCACCCTTAGTAATCATGCAGTGGGTAAAAATAAGAATAAAAACAATATTCCCCGTTTGCCAAACCGATTTGTTAGGCTATAACCGATGAATAGATTGTGGTCTAAACATGATTATTTGGGCAGTAGTAAATTGTATCCGCGTGCTTAAATAATAGCGAAATAAAAAAGCAGCCGCCCCCATTCGGGGGCGGCTGCTTACCTTCATTCCAACACATTAATTAAACCTAAGTTCTTTTAAAATAGTGTATTAACCAGCAAACGTAATGCTCACTATATCGCTGGGCAAACCAATTTCTATATCATTTTGTACTCCAATAATCATATACTCTCGGGTTTCTGGTTTGGTAGGGTCGGTAAGGGGATGATGATCGTGGTAAGGGCTGTGGGTAGAAAGTATTAAATGAGTCCAAGCGGCTACTCCTTGCAAACGGGTATAAATATTTACTCCTATCACACCTTTTTTTGTATATTTTATATTTACAAAGCCATTTCCATTGCTTACGATAAGGTCTGGCTTATAAGTAGTAGGGTCGAAAGCAGTATCTGCTAAATTAATAATACCCAATGACGAGCCTTTACCTGCCGTGTAGCCGGGACTAGCTTTAATAATATTGGAAATACTATGAAACGTTTGCCCTTCGGTAGATAATACAGTTGTAGTAGCATCCACTTTTTGGGAGTAGGTGTTTTTGGCAGCCGTTTTTGCATTTAGCGCATTGGTAATATTATCGCAGGAGAGTTGTAACTCGGCAATTTGGGCATCTGTTAATCCTACTGATGCACCAATAAGTGCGATTTGAGTTTTAAAGTTGGTGGCCCAAGCCAACATAGGACCGTCTGATAATTGAAAGAAGTCTTTCATGTTTGAGATTTGTTTTAAAGGTTAAAAAATTTAGAAAATAGGTAACAGGCAATAAATCCGGACTGTTTCGGCAATTTGGTAGTACTAATTAGCCCTCTAGAGGTGTACCAATAACCTTCTTGAAGTAGGTAAAGAACCCTCTTGGGGTATGTAAAGAACCTTCTGGAGGTATATAAAGAGGTTTCTAGAGTTATACCAATAACCTTCTAGTAGTGTATAAAGAACCCTCTAGGGTATGTAAAGAACCTTCTGGAGGTAATACCAAGAACTTCTAGTAGTGCATAAAGAACCCTCTTGGGGAATATAAAGAACCTTCTTAGGTAATACCAAGAACTTCTAGTAGTGCATAAAGAACCTTCTTGAGGTATATAAAGAACCTTATAGCATTGTATAAAGAAAGCATTTTGCAATATGCTAAAAATGCTAAACCTTAAACGGGTATTAAGTAATTGCAAAAAGGAAATTGAGTATAAAGAGTATTGAGTGTTGTTCCATAAATCAAAGAGCGGCTATTTGTTAATACAATGCTAAAACTATTTTTTGATAAACAAAAAAGTTTTTTGAGAAATACTTTATGAGATAAAAAAAGTGATTACGCTTTTGGCTCAGGAGGATTCATTAACGCCAATAAAAAAAAATTAACAAGTTAATAAACTTTGTTCTTTCTAATATTGATAACAACTTGCGTATAACGGTTTGCGGGTTTAAGAAGGTGGCGATTTCGGAGCACAAAACTGTCAAGCGGAGACGGAACCCCGCCTATTGCAAATGTGCTGTTAGAAGATGCCCTTCGGTCTGTGTGAATCTGTGCGGTGTCAAGGTTGCATATATCATGTCTTAAAGAAATAAATTAGAATGATGTCTTAAATAGTTTGCCACTGTTGTCTTTATCGTGTAACTCCATTATAATTTCATCCTCTGTAAACATTATAGGATTGTCATTTTCATCTCTTGGAAGGTCATCTTTAATTATGCTTAAAATATATTGGATGTTATACTTGGTGCAATATTCCTTTATCAAGTTAAGCAAACGAATACGGATTTTATTTTCTTGGTTGGAAAACACATCATCATGATAGACAAACTTAAAATAAGATTCACCTGTATACTCAGCTAAGATTGCTAAGTCAAAAGCAACGCAGAGCATTTTTCTATAAGTATTGCCATCACCTTTTTTAGTTTCTCCAACACGATAGCCATACTCTACATTGTTGTTATTGTTTTTAGAAATAGAAATAATTGCAGGATAATTCAAAATGGCTTGAGCAAATTCAGAAAAATAATTTCTTATTCTTATGTATTTCGGATTGCTTGAAGTGTTATCAATAATTGCGGAAAGTTTTTGAACAGCTACTTTTAATTCATCGCTTAATCTGTCTATTTCAGATTTTTTAGATTCAATTATTTTGATTGAATCTAATTGAGCTTCGTGTCTTGCTATTTCATATTCAAGTCCTATTAATTCGTTTTGATATTCTTTTAGTTTTTTAATTATAGAATTGTCTTGAATTACATCTCTGAATTTTTCTTTTTCCTTGTTCAAGTTGAAAAGAGTAAGTTTTACTTCTCGTAATTCCTCGGTCTTTTTTGAAAGCGTTTCTTTCAAAAGGTCTTTCCTTTCAACAGTTATTTGCTTATTGAATTCAATAAGTTCTTCGTAAGATTTTGCAAGCTGGTCAGGGAAATGAAGTTGCACTTCACCAAATACTTCCTTGATTAACTCAAAGTCAAAACTGAAATCACTTCTTAGTGATTCAGTTATTTTTTTTACTTCAAATTGTAAATTGTAGGAGTGCTTGTTCAACTCTCCAATTTTTGTTTCTATTTCATCAACTAACTCAACAATTACTTTGTTGTCTTGATTGTAAAAATTTAAACTGTCAAGTTCTTGAATTCTTTCTTGCTTGGATTTAGTCAATACTTGAATAAATCCTTCCACTTCGTCTTTCTGATTAGAGTTGATATTAAACCCTTCTTCTTGTTCCCTAATGACTTTGTTCTTCTGTTTAATTTCGTCTTCAACATCATACTTCTCTGCAACAGCAGTGCTATCAAAGCCTAATAATGAAAACATAAATGTTTTCCATTTTTTTTCATCAAAGGTGAACTTACTTAGCTTAAATACATCTGTATAATCTCCTTCGTCAGGAATTCTCAAAGAATAATTAATTGTGTCACGGTAGTCAAGTCCTGGATTCCTTTTAAAAAAGTCAAAGTTTAAATACTCATTCAGTTTCTCTTTTGCCTCTTCAATACCGATACTTTCTAAGTCCCACGACTTCGGAATTTCAAAGCCACCCACACTACTTTCAGATAACTTCATTGAAATTTTAGAACTGTCTGCGACAGTTCTTTTAATTGTCAAATAAGAACCTGAGTTAAGAAGCAACTCTAAATAAAATTCATAGCCGTTGAATTTTAGAGTGTTGGTCTCATTGTCTTTTGTTGAAGTAAGAAAGTGTTTTTTGGGAACTACTTTTTTTAATAAAAGAAAGTCAAGCAATCGTATAAACTTAGTCTTGCCAATTGAATGTGAACTGTTAGGGCTTGCCTTAGCTTTTACATCAGCAAATATCACATTCAAACCAAGATTGAACTCGGTGTTGTGAAATGCTTTATTGCTGTATATTTTGCTAAGTTTCATTTTTTTATTGTGAAGGAGTAAATAGAATTATTGTATTCAATTTTGTTTAGTAAAAAAAGAAAGTTTAACGCGTATGGAAAAATATTTCTTGAATCCTCTCCAAGTGTTTTATGAATTTCCATTTCAAGTTCGTCATAGGTCAAGACATTGATTTTTTGCAATGCCTTAATGATAGAGGCACTCACATTAATCACTGAGTTTTTTAAGTCAAAATATTTGTCTGGTGTTATCATGGCTTATTTTCTCCTATGTCGCATTGGAAATACATGAAGTGAAGTAAAATTTGTAGCGTTCTCCTGTCCGCCAATAGTTGTGGAACTTGTTCTTTGCAAATATTTTCTATCGTTTCAAAAATTTGGTCAAACTGCTCAAAGTCGCTTCGCTTTCCCAAGATTACTTTTTGCAAGTCAGTTGTTATGTTGTAATAAATCTTTTTGAAATTTCTGTTTTCAAACTTCTCTAAAAACTTTGCAAACTGCTCAAAGAAGGGGAGTGACTCTTGTTGAATAAGTTTTATGTAGCCTTCGCTAAGATTGTTGATTCTATTTTTCTCTGAAAAATCTGTCCTCTGAATGCCTTGAATTGAAACGGAAATATTTTTAATCAAATCTGGATTTTGACTTGAAAACTCTTCAAGAACTTTTGCAATGTCGTGAGGCGTTATGTCTTCAATGAAATGTCCTTTCAATTTGTAAACATGGCTTTCCAAAATTGAAAGAATCCTTTCTTGTTTTGGAATATCATTCAATGCTTTGATTGCCTTTGAAAGGTCTTCAATATCCAAAATGTTTATGCTTTTGTCAAAAGCATATTTTCCTTGAGTGTCAAAAGTGATAGAGTAGTTCTTCTTACTTGTCGTAATTAGAAAGTAATGTGTTGGATAAGTTTCGTAAACGTTGTGAGTAATGTTTTTACCAATCTTGTCCTTAATGTAGTCCGAAGTATCAGTAGCTGTTACAGAAACACCAATTCCACTTTTTGAATCTCCCAAATCAATTGCAGGGAAGTTTGATTTTTTCGTATTGATGTTAATTAGATTCCATCCGTAAATTTCATTCAAGATTAAAGCCGCCAAATCCTCATTGGTATTGTTCACATCGTTAAGTTGTGAAGCGGAACTCAACTCAGTAAACACTCTCCAATGAGTGAGTTGTTCAATTATTTTTCTGATGAGTTGAAGATTTTCCATTGGTCACAAATATAGTTAAAGAAGCAAGATGTTTTCCTAGTGTCGGCTTTTCAGTCTGGTAATTAGTCTGTTTAGATATTAATTTAAAATTGTTCGTTCCTTGTTAGTCAGTTTAATTTTAGCAGTGTCGTCATAGGGTTTCCGGTAACGTTTTGCAGATTTGCGATGGGCGGGATTTTACCACTGAACTTTATACGGAGCACAAAATTTTCGGCTACCACTAAACTGTCTACCAAGCACGAACCCGCCACTTTTGCCAAACCGCTGTTATGTGCAGCTTTTCTTTCTGCGGTCAAGGCGTCCATTAGATTTTAATTGATAATTCTAAGTGTCCGCCAAAACCAAGTTCAACAATTTTTTGAAGTGTCGAAATACGAGCTTCTTTAATGTTGTTTTCAATTTTA
>JANYDU010000058.1 GCA_025359805.1 Bacteroidota bacterium | reverse complement strand
GTTTCAGGAGGCAACACGGGTGTAACAGGAGTACGAGGGAGGGGTGAAATGAGTGTACCATCACCTCTATTACATTGAATACCCATAAACAAAGGCAAACATACAAATATTAATAAAATGACTTTTGTTGGTTTCAATGTTATTTTTATTTATTCAAAAATGGCTCTAATTATTGATATTAAAAAATATATGATGTTTCTTAAATTTTGTTAATCATTAAAATCTCTTAGCTTTAATTACTTTCTAACTTTTAATTAAATTAGACTAATGTATTTTATAGTACAATACAAACATTGAAATTTCACATCTATTGTACATTTTTATACAGGTTAAGAAATTACACCTTTTTTTAAATCGGATTGTATGTATATTTTTTAATGGAGTTGATGATTATTTATTAGGCTCATATTTTCTGAACCAACTTTTTATTTTCATGGTAAGCACACCCCATACGGCTTCTTTAATAATGCCATTGCTAATTTTTGATTCGCCTTTTGTTCTATCGGTAAAAATGATGGGAACTTCCTCCAACTTAAATCCATGTTTCCAAGCCGTAAATTTCATTTCAATTTGAAAAGCATATCCTCTAAATTTTATTTTATCGAGGTTAATAGTTTGCAATAATTTTTTGGTATAACATACAAAACCTGCAGTAGTATCTCTAATTTTCATGCCTGTAATAATGCGTACATAAGCCGATGCGTAATAGGATAAAATTACTCTGCTCATAGGCCAGTTTACTACATTTACTCCGGTTTTGTATCGAGATCCAATTGACATATCAGCTCCATTTTCACACGCTTGATAAAGCTTTATTAAATCATCGGGATTATGTGAAAAATCGGCATCCATTTCAAAAATAAAATCATAATTATTTTGTAAGCACCAAATAAATCCTGCAATGTATGCAGTACCTAATCCATTTTTTTCTTTACGTTCTAAAATATGTAATTGCGAAAAATCTTTTTGAAGATTCTTAATAATAGTTGCCGTTCCATCGGGTGAGTTATCATCCACAACTAAAATATCAAACAGTATAGAAAGCGAAACAACTTTTCTGATAATGGCTTCAATATTTTCTTTTTCGTTATAAGTTGGAATGATAACAATGCGTTTGCTCACGTAATTAAAATTTATTCAAGTATATTGTTTAACAATTAAATAGTCAATTTTGCACTTTAAGATTAAACAAACATAATTATATAATACATGCAGAAAGCAATATTTTTAGATAGAGACGGAGTAATTAATAAAGAGATTGGTGATTATGTTACTTCACACCATGATTTTGAAATGCTTAAACATGTTGTACCCAACCTCAAAAAACTGAGTGGTGCAGGATTTATTTTTATTGTAATAACCAATCAAGGGGGTATTGCAAAAGAATTATATACGCATGATGAATTGTCAATCATCCATAAAAAAATGAACGATTATTTAGCAGCTCATCAACTTCAATTTACAGAAGTATATTATTGTCCGCATCATCCTACAAAAAGTAATTGCCTTTGCCGAAAGCCAGGTTCTATTATGATTGAAAAAGCAATAGCAAAATATCATATCAATCCAAAACTATCATTTATGATTGGCGATAAAGAAAGAGATGTGGAGGCTTCACAAGCAGCCGGAGTAAAAGGTTTTTTGATTGAAGCCAATGAAGATTGGAGTTATTTATTTAACAAAATAATCAACTAAACTTATCAATTAATATTTCATTACAAACACTTATTTTCGCCCAATGCAACACCCAATTATTGCGCCTTCTATACTTTCGGCAGATTTTGCCAATATCCAACGTGATGTGGAAATGATTAACTTAACTCAAGCCGATTGGTTTCATGTAGATATTATGGATGGGGTTTTTGTTCCCAATATTTCATTTGGTTTTCCGGTTATTAAAGCCATCAAACAATTTGCTAAAAAACCACTTGATGTGCATTTAATGATTGTTAATCCTGAACGATATATTAAAGATTTTAAAGATGCAGGAGCCGATTTATTATCGGTTCATTATGAAGCCAGCACACATTTGCACCGCACTATACAAGCCATTAAAGCAGAAGGCATGAAAGCTGGTGTGGCCATTAACCCGCATACTAATGTGAGTTTATTAAAAAATATTTTGTGTGATATTGATTTGGTTTGTATGATGAGTGTAAACCCTGGTTTTGGAGGACAAAAATTTATTGAGAACACCTATGCAAAATGCAGCGAACTTAAAAATATGATTATTGCTCAACATAGTTTGTGCTTAATTGAAATTGACGGAGGTGTAAATGAAATTACGGCACCAAAATTATTACAACATGGTGCAGATGTTTTGGTGGCAGGTAATTATGTATTCACTTCAAAAAATCCTGCATCAACTATTGCCTCATTAAAAAGTTTATCTACTCATACGCTAACCGCCTGAAATACGTTGAACACATATTGATGCGCAAGAGGCTTTACGTTTTTTTTCTATTTATTTTTACGTTTTCGATTGCTGCAATGGCCCAAAAAAATGCTGTTGTGTTTGGCGCAATAAAAGATTCGTTGGGAAGAATTGTACCCAATGTAAATATTATTGTAATTGATAAAAATACTACAAATATTTCTGATGAAGATGGCACTTTTCAAATCAGTGTTCCTCCCGATCAATCTCTTGAAATTGCATTTTCTTATACAGGTCGGCCCACAAAAAAAGTATTTATAAAACCATTAAAACCCGGAGAAAGATATCGTGTTGATGTGCAAATGGAATACGGTGTGAGTCTTAAAGAAGTATTGGTTTCTGAAGAGCGAGATAGAGAAAAAGTGAGTATGCAAATTATCAATCCTAAAACAGCCTCAACCTTGCCAAATGTGAATGGAAGTTTTGAGCAAATACTAAAAACACTTCCGGGTGTTACCTCCAATAATGAGCTAAGTTCTCAATACAATGTGCGAGGAGGAAACTATGATGAAAATTTAATTTATGTAAATGATATAGAAATTTATCGTCCGTTTTTGCCTCGAAGTGGGCAACAAGAAGGATTAAGTTTTATACATACCGAATTGGTGCAAAGTGTAAAGTTTAGTGCCGGTGGTTTTGAAGCTCGGTATGGTGATAAAATGAGTTCTGTTTTGGATATAAAATACAAAGAGCCGAAAAAATTTGCTTCGTCTGTTAATGCGAGTTTACTGGGTGTACAAGCTCATATTGAAGGTGCTTCAAAAAATAAACGATTCACTTATTTACTGGGTGCACGTTATTGGAGTAACCAATATATTCTTGGAACGCTTGATGTGCAAGGCGATTACAAGCCTTTATTCACAGATGTACAAACGCTATTAACGTATCATTTAAAAGATAATTTAAGTATTAGTTTTTTAGGAAGCTATGCACAAAATAGATATTTAATGATTCCGCAAACTCAAGAAACTGTTTTTGGAACAGTGAAAGAAGCTATCAAATTGCAAATATTTTTTGATGGACAAGATTTGATGGAATACAAAACCGGAACGGGTGCTGTTTCTTTAAATTATAAACCCAATTTTAAAACACAACTCAAATTATATTCATCGATATTTTATTCTAATGAAACAGAATTTTTTACAGTGCAAGGAGCATACAGATTAGAAGATGTGGAAACAGATTTAGGCTCACAAAATTTTGGACGAGCTAAAGCGAGTTTAGGTATTGGAGGTTTTTTACAGAATGCCAGAAATCAAATTGATGCGTTGGTTTATAATGCAGGACATCGAGGTTATATAACCATTGGGCACAATAATATTCAGTGGGGAGCACAAATACAAGGCGAACAAATAAAAGATAAATGGAACGAATGGTATTATAATGATTCGTTAGGTTTTTCTCAACCTACTACAACTGCAAACAGACCATTTGTGGTGAATGATTATGTGAGTGCAAGTAACTCCATTAGCTCATACCGATTAAGTGGTTATGTTCAAAATTCTCAAACCATCAATAAAACTTCAAACATGATTTTTTCTTATGGTATAAGAACCAATTGGTGGAGCTTTAATAACCAAAATGTAGTAAGCCCACGTTTTCAATTTTCATTTGAACCCAATAGAAAATATAATAGAAGTGTTACAGTTGGAGGAGAACAAAAAAAATTGAAAAGAGACATCGTTCTTAAAGCGGCTTTTGGATATTATTATCAACCGCCTTTTTATCGCGAAATGCGCAGGTTTGACGGAACGCTCAATCAAGATATAAAAGCACAATTAGCTATACATTATGTGTTGGGTGGCGATATGAATTTTAAAGCATGGAACAGGCCATTTAAGTTTTTTTGTGAAGCTTATTACAAGCAGCTTGAAAATTTAATTCCTTATGAAATTGATAATGTTCGCATCCGATATTTTGCAGATAATTCGGCAAATGGATATGCCACAGGTTTAGATTTGAGATTAAATGGAGAGTTTGTAAAAGGTACGGAGAGTTGGGCAAGTTTAAGCATCATGCAAACACAAGAAAAAATTCCTGGAGCCATTATTTATGATGGAAACGGAAACAGAATTGAAAGCCCCGGATACATTCCTCGCCCAACAGATCAACGTGTAAATGCAAGCATTATGTTTCAGGATTATTTACCAAAATTTCCGAGTTATAAAATGTATCTCAATTTAGTGTATGGAACGGGAATGCCTTTTGGTCCGCCAATACATAATCGTTATGCCGATACGTTGCGCATTCCATCATACCGAAGAGTAGATATTGGATTTCTAAAAGCGTTGGTTGATGAGAATGATAAAAAGCCTAAAAAGGGTTGGAAGAAAAATTTTAAATCGGCATTAATTGGGTTAGAAGTGTTTAATTTATTGGCAGTAAATAATACCATTTCTCATATTTGGATTGAAGATATTGAAGGTAGAAGATGGGCTGTACCAACATACCTTACTGGCCGAAGAATAAACTTAAAATTAATCATGAAATTTTAACTCCAAATCGCTCTCAATACGTAAATTATATTTAGCAGCGCATAAGAAATCAATAAAATTCTTGCACCTATTTTATCAACCCAATTTGCTTTATCTAACTTCCCATCTTTAGTTAATCGCAACGCGTAAATGGCAAATAAAATAGTGAATAAGATTGATATAAAAGTAAATGCGTGAAGGGAGTCAACTAAGGTAAATGTGGATGATTCGGGTAATATAGAATCAATAATATATTTGTTACCAACTGCTGCAAACAATGCTCCCACACTCAATCCAAATCGTGAGTCAATATTATCAGCATGAATAAAAAAACAGATGTATGAAATTAAAAACGACACATACATTCCTATAAATAATTTAAAAAATAGTCCCCACGCATTGCGCTCAATAAACATATCAATATTAAATGATGCATATTCGGAATGAGGAGTTTTTAAAGTAGCATCGCCAAAAGAAGTTTCATAACTGCGAAATCCTGTTAACACATCTGTGTGATTAATATTCCATCCGCTAATGGTAAATTTTGGGTCGTAATGTTTTCCCAACGTATCGGCAATAAAAACTAAACTTCGTACATCAAATTGTGAGTTCTCAATATGCACTTCTAATTTTTGCTTATCAAAAGGATAATTATGAACCTGCCACGATTCTTTCATCGTACATTTCATTTTCATCAATACGTTTATTTTTCCATTTGATGAGTCAACAGTGCAATCAGAAATTTCTAATGATTTAGCATTTGGCACTTCAATATTTTTAGCAAAATCAAATGCGGCATTTTTATAATTCATCCACAACCAAAACCTAACCGTGTATTCTTTTTCTCTAAAATCAATATCGTGAACACTAATTATGTACACACCAACTTTAACCGTATCGGGGTTTTCTGCTGCAAAAAGTTTTGCAGGAGTAAATAATAAAATGGAAATGAGGAGTAGAAAAAGTTTTTTCATCTGGAAAATAAAAAAAGGGCAAGCCTACATATCGCACCGCTACAACCAAACACCCTTGCTTCATTCCTGACCTGGGGGATTCAATGGGAGCTGGTCGTATAAGACTTACCCGAGCGCAAAAGTAAGATTTTCTAAACATCACGCAAACATTCTTTGAAATTGATTTGCGAATGATAGTTTTGCATCATCAAGCAATTGGATTTTCGCTTATGGCTTTAAAAGTTAAAGGCAAATAGCCAAAGGCTAAAAAAATAATACAAACATGAAAGAACTCATCAACGAAATGAATGCTCGCCTTGTAAAAATTTATAAAGGTGGAGGTGATAAAGCAGCAGCTAAACAAAAAGAAAAAGGAAAAATGTTGGCGCGTGAGCGTGTAGAGTATTTGTTGGATAAAGACAAACCTCAAATTGAAATTGGTGCTTTTGCAGGTTACGAAATGTATGAAGAACATGGTGGTTGCCCGGGTGGTGGCGTTGTTGTGATGATGGGATATATAAGCGGAAGGCAATGTATTGTTGTGGCTAATGATGCAACTGTAAAAGCTGGAGCTTGGTTTCCAATAACAGGAAAAAAGAATTTACGTGCTCAAGAAATTTCTATTGAAAACAGATTGCCCATTATTTATTTGGTGGATAGTGCAGGAGTTTATCTTCCTATGCAAGATGAAATTTTTCCAGATAAAGAACACTTCGGAAGAATTTTTAGAAACAATGCTGTAATGAGTTCGATGGGCATTACACAAATTGCTGCGGTAATGGGAAGTTGTGTTGCCGGTGGTGCTTATCTTCCAATTATGAGCGATGAAGCTATGATTGTTGATAAGACAGGTTCGATTTTTTTAGCAGGAAGTTATTTGGTAAAAGCTGCAATTGGCGAAGATGTAGATAATGAAACTTTAGGTGGTGCAACTACACATTGCGAAATTAGTGGTGTTACCGATTATAAATTTGAAAATGATGCTGCATGTTTAGATAGAATCAAACGTATCATGGATAAAATTGGAACGTTTGATAAAGCTGGTTTTAATAAAGCGGATGCTATTGCTCCAAAAAAAGAAATGAGTACTGTTGCCGATATTGTTGGTCCTAATAAAACATTTGATGTATTAGAAATTATTGAACGATTAGTGGATGCAGATTCTTTTGATCCGTATAAAGAATTGTATGGAAAAACAATTACTTGTGGTTATGCCCGCATTGATGGATGGGCTGTAGGCATTGTAGCAAATAACCGAACCATAGTGAAAGCTAAAACAAGTAAAGGAGTGGAAATGCAAATTGGTGGAGTGATTTATTCTGATAGTGCAGATAAAGCGGCACATTTTATTATGAATTGTAATCAAAAAAAAATCCCATTGGTTTTTTTACAAGACGTTACCGGATTTATGGTAGGCAGCAGAAGCGAGCATGGAGGTATTATAAAAGATGGAGCCAAATTAGTAAATGCACAAGCAAATTCTGTAGTTCCAAAATTTACTATTATAACAGGTAATAGTTATGGTGCAGGAAATTATGCCATGTGTGGCAAAGCGTATGACCCACGTTTAATTGCTGCGTGGCCAAATGCAAATATTGCAGTAATGGGTGGAGCGCAAGCTGCAAAAGTTTTATTGCAAATTGAACAAGCAAGTTTAAAATCAAAGGGAGAAGTTATTACTCCAGAGCGTGAAGCAGAATTATTAAAAACAATTACGGATAGATACACCAAACAAACTACTCCATATTATGCGGCAGCACGTTTATGGGTAGATGCTATTATTGATCCAACAGAAACACGTAAATGGATTAGTATGGGAATTGAGGCCGCTAATAATGCACCTATAACAAAAGAATTTAAACCGGGTGTGATTAGGGCTTAGTGAAAAGGTGCTAACTCACTCTCCCCACCACAAAACTCTTCCCATTAAACTCAAACGTTTCTTTTACTTTTTTCTGTTTTAGTATCCCTTTTTAAGGTAGCTCACATTTCACTTCGAGTATATGTTTTATTCATCACCCAATATTTATTGAGAATATTAAAAAATGTTTTGAATAATTTGATCTTTACTCATATTAAAGTGCACCGCAATGTCAGATAATATAGCTGATAGGGTTCCTATTTTAAGTGGATTATGATTAGGAAGTAATATGATGCTGACCATTTTGTAAAGTGGTTAAACGTATATGACTTCCTGTTTGTCTTGTTACCTCATAGCCTAATTTTTTGCTCGCCTTTACAAGATTTTGTGCAGATACATTTCTTGGTAATTTCATGCAGCAAATACTTCTTCCTTAACCATGTGAAGCCTAATTAATTTAGGACGGTTATCATCAAAATGACAATGTACTGCGTCTTTAACAGCTACTTTTAATTCTTCTACTGTATCAGCTTCAGTATAGATTGAAACACCCATTCCTTTGGCAGTATATCCACCTTCATCACTTTCCTCAACTAAAAAAATAATCTCTTCCATATTTGGTTAATTCTTTTACAAGTTTACATATATCCATCAATATTTTTCACTATCATTTATCTACTCATTAAAGCATACTATATTACTATTTTGGAGATGCAAAATAAATCACCAGTAAACATAGCATAGAAAAGATGTTCTAACAATTATCAATGCTTTAGGGTTATAATCTTAATCATTACTCAAATGAAATAAAAGTAAATGGATGAAAAATTTGATATTTAATTTGAACTGCAAATGTTCCAATATTTAACTCACTCTCCCCACCACAAAACTCTTCCCATTAAACTCAAAGGCTTCATTTTTAGTTTTTCCTATCATCACTTTGGCAAGTGGAGAGAGTGGTGATAGCACCGCTACTTTTTTTTTCTCAACCTCTATCATTCCAATTCCTGCAGCTATAAAATAAATTCCATTATTGGTTTCCACCATCGAGCCTGAAATAATTTTTTCACTATCGTAATCCATCGTTAATTTCATCAACGCATTTAATTCTGTTTGCGCTTCTGCCATTTGTTTGGCATTCATGTTTCTGTCCAATTGCCCCATAGCGCGCGATGTTTCATACTTATCGCCCGCGCTGCTTTTGTCTTCGCTATTGGCAGCTTCCTGTGCGCTTTGCATGGCTTGGTGCGCATGTGCTATGCGTTGCTCCAATATGTTTTTGCATTGAAGAAAAACTTGTTGCTTAAATAATTTTTGTTTGCTCATGTATGGGATGTAAAAATACACATCATTTTTATGAGTAATAGAAATATTTATTTTGGAAATCCTTTCTTTGCTTAACTAAAACATGAAAAAATTATATTACTACATACTGGCTGCACCTATTTATTTATTTGCCCTATTGCCATTTTCTGTTTTTTATTTTGTGTGTGATATTTTTTATCTGATAGGTTTTTATGTAATAGGCTATAGAAAAAAGGTGATATACACCAACCTTCGCAATGCGTTTCCAAATAAAACTAAACAAGAGATTGATACCATTGCAAAAGCATATTATCATTTTATGATTGATCTGTTTTTAGAAACATTTAAATTTTTAGTGATGAGCAAAGCCGAAGTACAAAAACGAGTAACGTTTGATGACCTTGCCATGATGCAAGAATTTAAAGATCATAACCAGAATATTTTATTTGTAATGGGGCATTATGGAAACTGGGAATGGTGCGGACAAAGTTTTCATCTTCATCAAATTTTGCAAGTAGATGTTTTATATCATCCGTTAAGCAGTGGTTTTTTTGAATGGATAATGATGAAATTAAGAACACGTTTTGGCGTTCAGCCTATTCCAATGAAAAGCTCAATTAAAGAGATGGTAAGAAGAAAAAGTATTATAAATGCTACTGCATTTTTAGCCGATCAAACTCCATCAAATACCCGTGATGCGCATTGGATGCAATTTTTAAATCAAGATACCCCTGTATTAATTGGCACCGAAAAAATTGCTAAAAAATTTCATTACCCAGTTGTGTATGTAAGTGTGCAAAGATTAAAACGTGGCTATTATAAAACCTATTTTACAAAAATTTGTGATGATGCTTCTACAACTCCTGATGGATTTGTAACTGAAACCCATACTCGGTTATTGGAAGAAGATATTATTCGCCAACCCGAAACCTGGCTTTGGAGTCATCGCAGGTGGAAACACAAACGAGCTTAGTTTTTATTGAAGAGTAAAAAAATATTTCCCGGATTACACTTGCCTAAAAAGTCGGAAGGTTTCTTCAAAATTTTTGGAACAGGTAACCTAATGCCTGCATAAAGAGTTACGTTTCCAATGGTGTAATTCAGAGATTCATTTTTTGCAAGTGGAATAGAGTAGGCATCTCCAATAGAAGTAAATCCTGCATAAAATCTACTTCCTGAATATCCAATTCCCAACCTTGCCAAATATCTTGGAATAAATACCTGACGAGAAACTTGTTTATTATGCTCTGTATAATAATTTTGGATTTGAAACATACCACCAACTGCAGGTGTAAATGTAAAAAAGAAATGTTTGGATAGCACAAGTGTAAAAGCATATCCGGGCATTAATCCAATGGAATAAAATCCTCCTCTTACCAGTTTAGTTTCTTCATGAGCATTGTTATCCAATTTTCTAATTAAAATGGTTGAATCTGCAGTTATTTCATAATAATTAAATGAGGTAGTAAGTGTAAAAGAGCTAGCTGATTTTTTTTGCCAATCATTATTTGCAAATGCGGCTCTGTATGAAAACTTTTTACTGTTAAAAATATAATACAAATTAAATCCAACACTTAAAGTTTGCAAGTCGGAGCGTTGAGGAAATTTGCCTCCAGATACAGAACTATCAAGTGCTGGGAAGCTTCTGTAATTCTGAACATAGTAACCTTTATATTCTAAATAATACACGTCAAAACCAACTTTTCTTCCATAAGAGTTTAATACTAAGTTGGTAAATGCGGAAGTTCCTTTTTTATCTTCTTGTAATTTTTTTGGACTGTAAGAAAATGCAAAACCAAGCCATTTATGTTGAAGTTTTAATCCAACATTGTACCCATCGTTTGGGGAGTAATCAACACCTTCTTTTCCTTTTAATGTAAAAGTACTTCGTGTTTGAAAAATCATTGGAGAAATATTTATCATGTTTGATAAATCTTCAATATAATCTGTTCTTTTAAATGGCTTTACATCACTACTCTTATAAGTAGTTGTATCTTGTGCAAATGCAACAAAGTTTAATAGTAAAAGAAATACAATAAGTTTATTTTTCAATTGTGCTATAGATTCCAATATTTGCAAATAGTTTAAAAAAATAAATATGTTTTATAACAGATTCTTAAGTGCATTGGTTTTAATTGTTTTTTTTTCTGCCTGCAATAATAAGCAGCATGCTGATAAAATTTTCTATCACGCAAATGTATTCTGTGTTGATGATAAAAATAATTTGAATCAAGCCTTTGCTATAAAAGATGACAAATTTGTGGCGGTTGGTTCTGATGATGAAATTCTAAATTCATTTGATGCAAAGGAAAAAATTGATTTAAATGGGCAATATGTTTATCCAGGATTTATTGATGCACATGCTCATTTTTATGGTTTGGGACAATACTTTCAAACGGTTGATTTAGTTGGTACAAAATCTTGGAATGAAGTAATAGAACGGTGTAAGAAATTTTATGCTGAACACGGTGGAAAATATTTAATTGGAAGAGGATGGGATCAAAATAATTGGACAATAAATAAATATCCAACTAATGATGAGGTGAATAAATTATTCCCAACTATTCCTGTTCTATTAAAACGTATTGACGGACATGCAGCCATTGCAAACGAATATTTAATGGCTCAATCTAAAATTACCAATCAAACAAAAATTTTAGGAGGAGAAATTATATTGAACAATAAAAAAACTACAGGAGTATTGATTGATAATGCAGTTGATTTAGCTCAAAAAAACATGCCTGCCATTTCATTAGCTGAAAAAATAAGGGCATTAAAAGTGGCCGAAAAAATATGTTTTGAAAATGGACTTACATCGGTTTGTGATGCAGGATTAGAAAAAGATATGATTGATTTAATGGATTCGTTGCAAAAAGTTGGGGAGTTAAAAATAAGGGTGTATGCAATGATTAATGCCTCAACAAAAAATTTAGATTATTATTTAAATAAACAGCCTTATAAAACAGATAAATTAAATGTGTGTAGTTTTAAACTATATGCTGATGGTGCGCTTGGTTCACGTGGGGCATGTTTAATTAGTCCCTATTCTGATATGCCAAATCATGCTGGATTTTTACTTACTCAAAAAGATAAAATGGAAGAGTATATTAAACGTATTTCAAAAAGTAATTTTCAACTCAATACGCATTGTATTGGAGATTCAGCAAATAGGTTGGTATTAAATTTATATGCGAAGTATTTAAAAGGCAAAAATGATAAGCGCTGGAGAATTGAACATGCTCAAGTAATGAATGAACATGATTTTAATTTTTATGGTATGTATTCAATCATTCCATCCGTTCAACCTACACATGCCACAAGTGATATGTTTTGGGCAGATGAAAGATTGGGAGAAGAGCGTTTAAAATATGCTTATGCCTATAAAAAATTATTAAATCAAAATGGATGGATTCCGCTCGGTACAGATTTTCCGGTTGAATCTGTGAATCCTTTTTATACTTTCTATTCGGCAGTAGCCAGAAAAAATGCTGAAGGAAAACCAAATGATGGATTCCAAATGGAAGATGCATTAACTAGAGAGGAAGCTTTAAAAGGAATGACCATTTGGGCTGCCAAAGCTGCATTTGAAGAACATGAAAAGGGCAGTATTGAAAAAGGAAAGTTTGCCGATTTTATTGTTTTAGATGTAAACTTATTAAAGGATGATTTATTAAAAATCAGAAAGGCAAAAGTGAAATCTACTTATGTTGATGGTGTGAAAGTTTATTAGCAAAAAAAATTTCTAAAAAAGTTTAGTTAATACAATATCAATTAGTTAAAAAATATATGTAGATACATTAAATGTATATACATATATTTGTATTCGAAATTTTACTCACTCAAATGGAACTTGAAAAAGAAATACAACAAACCAATTTTAAAAGTCAAAAACATAAAGCAGTGCTAAACATTTTATTTACAGCAAGCTGGTTAGGTTGCCAACAACAACGATTTCTTAAAGAGCATGATATTTCTCCACAACAATATAATGTGCTGAGGATTTTGAGAGGTCAAAAAGGAAATCCAATTACAGTAAATGGAATTCAAGAAAGGATGATTGATAGAAGCTCAAATGCATCGAGGTTAATTGATAAATTAAAAGAAAAAAAATTAACAGAGCGCGTAATATGTGAAAATGATAGACGACAAGTAGATATCGTAATTACAAAATTGGGTTTGGAATTATTAAAAGAGATTGATATTGAAATGGAAGATGAAGAAAATACTTTCGGAAAAATAACCATCAAAGAAGCTGAAGAGTTAAACAGAATACTTGATAAACTAAGAGGATAAAAATTAAAAACAACTAAACAATTAAAACAAAAACAACATGAAAAAAACAATGATTATTTTAGCATTTGCCACAATGGGATTGTCGGTATTTGCAAACGGACCTAAAGCATCAAAATCAGAAACTTTAAAAGTAGATGCAACAAAAAGTACAGCAAAATGGCATGCCGAAAAAGTTACCGGTAAGCATGATGGAACAGTAAAAGTTTCAGGTGGAACTATTATAGTTGATGGAACTAAATTAGTTGGTGGAACTATTGAAATGGATATGACTTCAATCGAGAACACGGATATGCAAGGTGAATATCATGATAAGTTAATTGGGCATTTAAAATCAGATGATTTTTTCTCAGTAGCTAATCATCCAAAAGCAACTCTTGTAATTAAAAAAGCAGAAGTGATTAAGGATAAAAAAGGTGCAGAAAACATGAATATAACTGCCGATTTAACCATCAAAGGAATCACTAAAGAAATTACTTTTCCTGCAATTGTTGTTGTTAAAAAAGGTGAAGTAACGGCTAATGCAGACTTAAATATTGATAGAACAAAATATGATATTAAGTATGGTTCAAAATCATTTTTTGAAGGCATTGGAGATAAAGCCATCAATGATGAATTTAATATTAAAGTAAGAGTTGTTGCGGTTAAATAAATAACAATAGTATGTACAAGAAAATTTCAATCGAAGCTTTAAAAGCAATGGGTGTTTCAGTAATTATTAATGCCTTATTGTTTTTAGTTTTACATGCGATGGGTATTTTTCGGATGAGATAATTATTCCTGATGAAGGACCAATTACACTGGTTGCTGTAGTAATGGCATCTACACTTCCTTTAATTGTTGCAACAATAATTTTCATGTTGCTCGTAAAGTTTGTATCTAAATACACAAATAAAATATTTTGGGCCATTAGCATTCTTGTTTTTCTGCTCACAGCAAACGGACCTAATTCAATTCCTGGAATAACAATTCCAATGTTCATTGCTCTTGATGTTATGCACTTGGTATGCGGATTAAGTATTGCTTATTTTTTAACAAAGCAAATACCAATTAATAAATCACAATAAACTGTCTGAATTCATTTCAGACAGTTTTTAAAACTTAAAACAATGTCAAATTTCATCATTCAAAAAGCAGCATCACGCGGACATGCACAACATGATTGGCTTGATACTTATCATTCATTTAGTTTTGCCAATTATCATGATCCTGAAAAAGTTCACTTTGGCGTTTTACGTGTTTTAAATGACGATACAATTGATGGAGGAATGGGTTTTGGAATGCACCCTCATGATAATATGGAAATTATTACCATACCCACTTTTGGTGATTTACAACACAAAGATAGCATGGGTAACTCTGGCACAATAAGCCAAGGCGATGTGCAAGTGATGAGTGCAGGAACAGGTATTCAACACTCAGAGGCAAATAAAAACAAAGATAAAAAAGTGCATCTTTTTCAAATTTGGATTTTCCCAAATCATAGAAACGTTGTACCAAGATATGACCAAAAAACTTTTGATGTAAAAGATCGTATCAATAAATTTCAACAAATAGTTTCACCAATGGGAAATGATGAAGGGTTAAATATTCATCAAGATGCTTGGTTTAGTTTAGCCAATTTTGATAATAATGTTGAAGCTAATTATCAAGTGAAAAAAAGTGGAAATGGGCTATACGTTTTTATTATTGAAGGCGATGCAACCATTAACGGGCAAGCATTAAACAAACGTGATGCAATTGGAATTACTGATGCAGAAAGTATTGAGATAAAAGCCAACTCAGATACGCAAATTTTGGTGATGGATATTCCTATGAATTTATAAATTAATTTTTTTTCAATCTTTCAATTTTCTAATTAAAAATAATATGACAATAGCAGCAAAAGGATCATGGAATATCGATGCTTCACATAGTGAGATTACTTTTAAAGTAAAGCACTTAGTAGTAACTACCTTAACCGGAAAGTTTGATAAATTTGAAGGAAGTGTTGATTCCCCAAATGATGATTTTAGTGATGCCATAATTAAATTTACAGCCGATGTAAATAGCATCAATACGAGTAACGAACAACGTGACGGACACTTAAAATCGGATGATTTTTTTAATGCCGAAACGTATCCTCATCTTACATTTATTTCCACATCATTTAAAAAAGTAAGTGCCAACGATTATCAATTAATAGGAGATATTACCATTCGCAACATCACAAAAAGAATTGAATTAACTGCAGAGTTTGGTGGCATTATGGTTGATCCTTGGGGAAATACAAAAGCAGGTTTTGAGTTGAATGGAAAAATTAAACGTAAAGAATTTGATTTAAAATGGGATGGACTTACTGAAGCTGGTGGTGCATTAGTAAGTGATGAAGTGAAATTAAATTTGAATATCGAATTACACAAACAAGCTTAACAAAAAAGAAAGGAGGGGTAAATGAAACTCCGCACAATAAAACATATTAACTACGCCCACGAATTTCAGATGGGATCAATGCGAATAAAACAACCTTTGCCTTCGCAAGAGGTGGAGCAGGTGAGTCCATTCATTCTGCTCCATCATGCAGGGCCAACGTATTACGAACCGGGTGCATATAAAGCACGCATTAGCCCACATCCACATAGAGGTTTTGAACCTGTTACTTTTTTATTTAGTGGCAAAATTCATCATAAAGATTCGATGGGTAATGAAGGTTTTTTGAATAGTGGTGATGTGCAATGGATGACTGCCGGAAGTGGTATTATTCATAGTGAAGGACCATCAGATATTTTTGAAAAAGAAGGCGGCACTTTAGAACTTATTCAATTGTGGATTAATCTTCCTCGTGAATATAAAATGACGGCTCCAAAATATCAGGATATTCCTTCGTCAACCATACCTGAAATTTTAGAAGATGAAAATAAAATTCAAATTAAATTAGTTGCTGGAAATTATAAAAACGCAAAAGGTACTGCCTCTACTTTCACTCCAATTACAGCCATGATGGTGGCTTTTGAAGAAGGTGCACATTTTAATTTAGAAGTTAATCCATTGCATAATGCATTAATTTATGTATTGGATGGGGAACTCAAATTTGAAAATGAAACCGTTTCAAAATTAAATATGGTGGAGTTTAATGATGATGGAGATAGCATACAATTTCAATCAACACAAAAAGGAAAATTATTGTTTCTTACTGGAGAACCTATTGATGAACCTATGTATAGCCATGGACCTTTTGTAATGAATTATCCTGGAGAAATAAAACAAGCCATGCTTGATTATGAGCAGGGTAAAATGGGTACTTTAGATTTTTAATTTATTATTGATTATGGCTGAAGCAAATATTACTGTTCATTCATCAACAGAAAAATACAAAACATCACTCACCAATCAGAAGCATATTATTGTTGCTGATGAGCCGCTTGAAAAAGGAGGTAATGATGAAGGAATGAATCCTTATGAAATATTGTTGAGTTCGCTTGGTGCGTGTACCAGTATAACCATGCGCATGTATGCAAACCATAAAGGATATGATTTGAGTAATTTAAAAGTTGAATTGAATTTGAAACAAGAAGAGGGAAAAATCATCATCACTCGAAATATATTTCTTGGAACCACATTTACGGATGAAATTTCAAATCGGTTATTGCAAGTTGCAAAAGCTTGTCCGGTTTCAAAAATTTTAGAAGGAACAATTATCATCGAAAATAAATTAACAGATAGTATATGAACATAGTAATTTTATCAGGTAGTGCAAGGCAACACAGCATGACACACAGAGTGGCTGTTTATTTACAACAACAACTTCAAACCCAACATCAAATTGAGTTAATTGATTTGCGCGAAGCACATTTACCTCCTGTTGAAATTCCGTTTATAACAGAAGAAAAAACTCCCGAACAATATCTTCCACTACGTAAAAAAATGTTTGCCGCTGATGCTTTTCTTTTTGTAACGCCAGAGTATAATGGTGGATATTCGGCAGCTATGAAAAATTTAATAGACCATTTTCCTAAAACCGCATATATCCGAAAAGCCATTGGAATTGTTACCGCTTCGGATGGTTTGTTTGGTGGAATGAGGGCGGCTATGCAAATGCAACAATTGGTTTGCGCATTGTTTGGAATTCCTTCGCCTCAAATGTTGGTGGTTCCTCAAGCAGATAAAAAATTTGATGCAGATGGGAAATTACTGGATGAAACTTTCATCAGAAATAGTGATAATTTTTTGAATGAATATTTGTGGCTTGCAGAATCATTATATAAAAATAAATAGTGTCAATTTTTTATCTTGCCTATAAACTTTTATTACAATGGATAGAAAAATTACAAAAAAATATACCAATGGTGAAGTTACTGTGGTATGGAAACCTGATGTATGTATTCATTCGGCAATTTGTTTTAATGGATTGCCACAAGTGTTTAATCCTCGAGAAAAGCCTTGGGTAAAACCGGAAGGTGCAAATACGCAACAGATTATTGAGCAGGTAAAAAAATGCCCTTCATCCGCATTAACTTTTTATATCAATGATGAAGTAAAAGGAAATGTTGAAGTAGAAACTGAAACGATTATTGAAACCTCTAAAAATGGACCACTATTAGTTTATGGAAATGTTTCAATTAAAGATGCAGAAGGAAATATCACTAAAAAAAATAATGTAACTGCATTGTGTAGATGTGGTTCTTCATCCAATAAACCCTATTGCGATGGCACACACCGTAAGATTGATTTTGTAGGATAGTAGTTTTATGAAACGCAATGAATTCATTAAATCGTTAGGCGCATTAATTGCCACAAGTATGATTGACTTAAAAAGTTTTGGAAATAATGTATTAGAAAATGCTAATACACAACTTATGCCTGCATTGTTTATCGGGCATGGTAGTCCAATGAATGCATTGTATGATAATCCGTTTACAAAAGCCATTTCTAAAACAGCAAATGAGATACCTATTCCTAAAGCTATTTTGGTAGTTTCGGCACATTGGCAAACCAATGGAACTTTTGTAACGTCTATGATTGCTCCAAAAACTATTCACGATTTTGGTGGGTTTCCTAAAGCATTATTTGATGTTGAATATGATGCTCCGGGTTCTCCTGAGTTTGCAAAAAAAGTAATTGAACAAGTAAAACATACTCATGTTAAAGACGACCATGATTGGGGTTTGGATCATGGTGCTTGGACTATTTTAAAGCACATGTATCCAAAAGCAGATATTCCTGTTTTTCAATTAAGTTTAGATTATTCAAAAAGTGCGCAATGGCATTATGATTTAGCGAAAGAATTAAATGCACTTCGTAGCAAAGGATTATTAATTGTAGGTAGTGGCAATATTGTTCATAATTTAGGAAGAGTGAGTTGGGATGATCCAACTACAAAATTTGATTGGAGTATTGAATTTGATGAAAGAGTAAAATCAGATTTACTAAAACATGAGCATACTGATTTAATTAATTATCAAAAAATTGGAAAATCGGCATTGCTTTCTGTACCTACCAATGAGCATTATTTACCTATGCTTTATGCAGCAGCTCTTCAACAAAAAAATGAACCATTAAATTTCTTTTATGAAAATATTGAAATGGGCTCAATCAGTATGAGGTGTTTTAAAATTGGATAATTTTTTATCATGTGATTCGATAGTATAGATTTATTTCTCTATTAATCAATATAGAAGGTCTTCATAAATTTACATAGAATTTTTTTACGTCTGCCTTTTTTCATTAGCTTTGATTGGTATTGAGAAATTATATATACACATTAGTTTTTATTATTTGTGGTTCAATTGCTGCCAATGCTAAGCATATTGTAGGCGGTGGATTTGATATTGTTTGGCTTCATGATAGCACATACGAGTTACATCTAAGAATGCTTAGAGATTGTTCGAGTAATGTTCCTTTTGACGCTCAAATAAGTGTAGGAACTTTTGATTTAGCTACTAATACACGAATACAAATTATTAGCATGAGTTTAGGAACAACCGAAACTCAAAATTTTATTTCAGCAAAATGTTCAAAAACAATAGATCCATCTACATACTGTTTAGATATTGGATACTATACAAAAGTAATTACACTTCCACCTCGAATTTATAATAACAATGCAGGATATTACTTTTCATGGGAGCGTTGTTGCCGAAATAATATCATCCAAAATATTATCAATCCAGGAACATCAGGAATGACATTTTACATGCAAATTCCTCCACCTAAACTATTAAAAAATTCTACCCCTCGATGGAATAATAATCCTCATACTTTGTTGTGTTCAAATAATCCCTTTACCTACAATTTTAATTTTTTAGATGTTGATGGTGATTCATTGGTTTATTCATTAGTGAATCCTTTGCAAGGAAATCTAAACAATAACAATCCAAATAATGGAGGTAATCCTCAATCTGGTTCTTACCAGCCAGTTTCTTGGTTATCGGGTTTTGATAATACTAAACAAATTACTGGAGCCCCGGCATTATCTATTAATAGCAGCACCGGACAAATAATGGTTACCCCTAATGTAACCGGAGTATTTGTTTCAGCAATAAGAGTTGAAGAATATAGGAATGGGAAAAAATTAGGTGAAGTACGTTTGGAACTGGAATATATTATTATTGATTGTATTAGCGATCCGGGGCCTGTCATTTCTTTAACAGATGCAAACTCATTTCCAATTAATGGAAATAAGTTTGTTGTTCAAATTCCTGATAAATTATGTTTCAATATTGTTACAAAAAGTCTTAATGATTCTTTAAAAGTAAAAATTGAAGGGAGTATATTAGATAGTAATTTTTTGCATAAACCTGTTGTTTTACAAGTAGATTCTGGAAATCTTAAAACTACTACACAATTTTGTTGGCAAACGGCTTGCGATTTAACAGGACTTGCTCCTCAAACAATTAAAGTATCTGTAACTGATAATGGCTGCCCTCTACCTAAAACTACTTCCGCAACTTTTACAATTACCATTTTGCCAATGCCGCTTATTAATCCCACTCGTATTTTATGTATGACATTAGTTGACAATAAGGAAACAATTATATACTGGGGCGATTCAACAGGGAAAAATAAATATTTTTATAAATACAATCTTTATAGAGGCATAGATAGCATTCACTTTAATATTATTGATACCCTTTTAGATAAAAATATTACAAGTTTTGATGATAAAAACACACCAAATTATGCGTTAACAAATTATCAATATTATATGCGTGGGACTAATATGTGTGGCTTTGAAGGGCCATCATCGGATACACTCGGAACATTTGATCAAATAAAATCACTTCCCGATCCTCAAAAATTAACAACTGTTACTGTTAATAATAACAAGCAAATAAAAATAGTATGGGCTGCTACCCACGAAAAAGATTTTGCGCAATATTATTTATACAAAACCTTACGTAACGATACAAGTTTTAAACTCTTAAAAAATTTTATTAATAAAAACGATACCATTTATTTTGATGAAAATGTAGATGTTCAAAAAATATCCTATTGCTATTATTTGGTGATGAAAGATACTTGCGAAAATTATGGTCCTAATGGTAAATCTTCTTGTTCAATTGTGCTAAAAGGAAATTCAACACCATTTGAAAATAAACTGTTGTGGTTACCATATAATTATTGGGATAATGGCACACAATGCTATTCTGTTTTTAGAGAAGACAGTGAAATTCCATACTCAAAAAATAATACCATCAGCCCTTCCGAAACTATATTTCATGATACACATTTAGATTATCAAAGCGGGCAATATCATTATTATGTTGAAGCAAATCAAAATTCTATAAGTGATCAAATTCCTCCAATAATTATTAGTCGCTCAAACGAAATTGAATTAATTCAAGCACCGCTACTTTATGTTCCGGATGCACTCACCCCTAATAGTGATGGTATTAATGATGATTGGGGAATACACAATGTATTTGTGAAAGATTATCATTTACAAATATATAATTGGTGGGGGCAATTAGTTTTTGAAACCTATGATAAGAATTTACAATGGAAAGGCGAAAGCTTAAATGGCAATATTCAACAAACGGATGTATACGTGTATCTCATTTCTTATAGCGGTTGGGACGATAGTTATCACACTTTAAAAGGAAATGTTACCCTGCTTAGATAATTTGCCTATTCTCAGCAATTGTTCCTCCCAAATCAGTATTAAATTTACAAATAGCTGGTTTTCAATTTAATAAAACCTATTCACACTTTGCCTATATTTATAAAAGTGCCTAAATTTGACCTCTTCGTTTAGCTATAAATAGTTTTAAAAAACTACAGGATTAAACGGAGTAAATGAGAGCGAAAATTTAGTGTGATTGAACAGAAAGTGCTTGATTGAAATAATAACGCCTCAATTCTTTATCTGAAAAGCACGAGCAACTTTTAGTAGGGTTGCCATGTTTTTATATCGATTGATTACACAAAAACGGTCTCGAGCAATCGAGGCCATTTTTGTTTTAAAGAGTTAATGAAAATTTACTTTTAAAATGCAATGAATAGGAATAATTACTCCACCTTTTAAGGTAACATTTCCATCTGTTGATGCCCATACTGTTGTTTCAACTTCGAAATAACCTGTTTCTGTAGCAAAAACAATTTTCACTTTTCCATGATCACTATTTCCAAGTTTCATTGCGTTTTCTAATTCTGATTTTCGATTAGATTTTTGTTCATCGTTATCAAGCACTTCATAGCTGATAAAATGTAGTGCATTAATATCTTCTTTGTTGATAGAGGTAGTTAAACTCATAGTAAAAACATTTTGAGAGTATAAAATTAATATTTTTAGATTTTATATCCATTAAAAATAGTTTCTCGTTTTTTTGAGAGCTAAAAAGTATAAGTACAGACATGAATAATATCAATAAAATTTGTAATCATTAAATCTTAATTTGCGTCTGTTTATGAACTAATACAAGTTCGTTATAACAAAAAATGGCTATAACATGATTCACGCTTTCAAAACAAAAACTAACCTGTTATATACTTTATTATTGATGCTGATAATCTTTGCATCGTGTAAAGATAAAAGCGAAAAAATACATCCAACAGTTGAAGACATTTCCGAATCTGTTTATGCATCTGGAAATATAAAAACCCGAAATCAATACCAAGTTTATTCAACAGTAAATGGTATCATTCAAAACAGATTGGTTACTGAAGGGGATATAGTAAAACAAGGTCAGCCTATTATTAAAATCCTAAATGAAACACCAAAGCTCAATGCCGAGAATGCACAGCTATCAGCCGAATACAATGATTTAAATGCAAATACAGATAAATTAAATGAACTAAAAACAACGATTGATTTTGCGAAAAGTAAAAAACAAAATGATTCGTTAATGCTTATAAGGCAAAGAAATTTATGGGCACAACAAGTAGGCACGCAAGATGCTTTAGAGCAAAGAGAATTAGCTTATAAAAATTCAACTACAACTTATGAATCTACTGTTTTAAAATATCGAGAATTAAAAAAACAACTCAACTTTGCTGCTAAACAATCTCAAAAAAATGTTCAAATTACTTCTACCATTTCTGATGATTATACCATCACCAGCAAAATAAACGGAAAGGTTTACGACATACTAAAAGAGAATGGAGAAATGGTTACTACTCAAAGTCCGGTTGCCATAATTGGTGATGCTGATAGCTTTTATTTAGAGCTTCAGGTGGATGAATATGATATTGCAAAAATAAAATTGGGGCAAAAAACAATGCTTACTCTTGATAGTTACAAAGGACAAAATTTCGAAGCCATTATTTCAAAAATTGATCCTATTATGGATGAACAATCTCGCTCATTTACTATTGAAGCTACTTTTACAAAGCAACCTCAAACATTGTATCCAAACTTAACAACCGAAGCCAATATTCTTATTCAAACCAAACAAAAAGTATTAACCATTCCTCGTAATTATTTAATTGATGATACCTATGTGATAATGGAAAATAAAGAAAAGAGGAAAGTGAATATTGGTTTGAAAGATTATCAAAAAGCAGAAATTTTAAGTGGCATTACCGCAGATGATTTTATCATTAATCCTAAAAAATGAATTTTAAGCTCATCGTTAGTATTGCAAAAGCATTGCTCATTGCCCGTTGGCGACAAACGCTTGTGGCGGCCGTTGGGGTAATGTTTGGCATTACTATGTTCATTGCATTATTAAGCTTTATGTCGGGATTAAATGATATGTTGGATGGATTAATTTTAAATAGAACTCCACATGTTAGGTTGTATAATGATATCAAGCCCAATAAAAATCAACCCATCAATTCATCACCTGAATTTAAAAACAAACATAATTTTATTGAATCCGTAAAATCAAATAAAAGTAGACAAGAAATTTATAACAGCGAACCTATTATGCAAACTGTTAAAAACGATAAAAGAGTGTTGGGATTTGCCCCCAAAATTTTAGCTCCTGTTTTTTTTAATGATGGTACCATTAATATCACAGGAGTTATTAATGGAATAGATGTGCAAGCCGAAAGTAAATTGTTTTTCTTTAATGATTATATAACTGCGGGTAATTCTGTTGATTTAAAAAATGTTTCAAACAGTATTATTTTGGGAAAAGCATTAGCCGAAAAACTATCTGCAAACATTGGAGATGTGGTGCAAATTACCACCTCAAAAGGAAAAATATTTCCATTAAAAGTAGTTGGGTATTTTCAGTCAGGCATTCAAGAGTTAGATAAATCGCAAAGCTACGCATCAATCAACACAGCGCAAAAAATTTTAGGTGAATCAAATAATTACATCACCGATATTCAAGTAAAATTAAACGACATCAATCTTGCACCTCAAGTGGCAAAAGAATATGCGCAATTATTTCAATGTGATGCTGAAGATGTGCAAACTGCCAACTCACAATTTGAAACGGGAAGTAAAGTGCGAACCATTATTTCTTACTCGGTTGGAATCACTTTATTGATTGTTGCCGGCTTTGG
>JANYDU010000038.1 GCA_025359805.1 Bacteroidota bacterium | reverse complement strand
ACCATATATTCAACCGGAGGCACACAGGACTTTATTGAAAAATTAGGTGTAAAAGTTATTGCTGTTGAAACGCTAACAAGCTATCCAAGTATTTTAGGTGGACGAGTTAAAACTTTACACCCAAAGGTATTTGGAGGAATTTTAGCACGAAGAGAAAATGAACAAGACCAAAAAGAAGTGGCAGAATTTGAAATCCCTTTTCTTGATTTAGTTATTGTTGATTTATATCCATTTGAAGAAACTATTAACTCCACTTCTGACGAAAATAAAATCATTGAAAAAATTGATATTGGTGGCGTTTCATTAATTAGAGCTGCTGCCAAAAATTTTAACGACACACTTATCGTTGCCGATAAAAAAGATTTCACTCCTCTCCTATCCATTTTAAATGAACAAAAAGGAGAAAGCACTTTGGAACAACGTAAAGAATTTGCAAAAAAAGCATTCAATATCACTTCACATTATGATGGATTAATTTTTAATTATTTCGACAAAACCAATTCAGCATTTAAAGCAAGCGTGCCAAACGGAAAAGTTTTGCGTTATGGCGAAAATCCTCATCAAAAAGGCATTTTTTATGGTCAACTGGATGAGTTATTTGTTCAACTTCATGGAAAAGAATTATCCTACAATAATTTACTTGATGTGGATGCTGCATTAAACTTAATTGAAGATTTTGAAGAGCCAACCGTTGCAGTTATCAAACATAATAATCCTTGTGGATTAGCATCGCGAAGCAATATTTTAGATGCATGGAAAGATGCTTTAGCGGGTGATCCTGTTTCGGCATTTGGTGGCATTATTATTTCTAATAAACATATTGATGAAGCCACCGCAATTGATATGGATAAAATATTTTTGGAAGTATTGATTGCTCCTTCTTATGATGAAAGAGCACTATCCATTTTAAAAACTAAAAAGAACAGAATTATACTTGAATTAAAATCGGTATTGCCTAAAAATAAATTATTTAGAAGTTTATTAAATGGAGTAATTGAACAAGATAAAGATGCTGTTGTATTAACAGAAAATAACCTCACTTTAGTAACCACAAAAAAAGCAACATCAACAGAAATTAGTGATATGTTATTTGCCGATAAAATTGTAAAACATGCGAAATCAAACACGATTGTTTTGGCAAAAAACAAACAGTTAATTGGCATTGGCTGCGGACAAACATCTAGAGTTGATGCATTGAAACAAGCCATTTCAAAAGCTCACACATTTGAGTTTGATTTACATGGAGCAGTGATGAGCAGTGATGCATTTTTTCCGTTTCCTGATTGTGTAGAGATTGCCGATAAAGAAGGAATTAAAGCCGTTATACAACCTGGCGGCTCGATAAAAGATGAAGCCTCCATAACGTATTGCAATGCGAATGAAGTAACCATGTATTACACCGGTGTGAGACATTTTAAACATTAATTGAAAATTTTGTATTAAAGCCTAATAATAAAAGTCCCGAAATATTCCCGATACTTTTTTATTTTGCGCCTTTATTAAAAAACATACATGGAATACGACCCAATAAAAAACGACTTAGGAAAAGTATTTAATACATCAATTACACTTCGTAAATTATTTTATAAACTGCTTGATTTGCTTTTGTTGCGCACATGGCATATTCATAGAGAATTAAGGGCTTGGGGTTTTGCAAATAAAAATTTTGCGATGATGGATGCAGGTTCGGGCTTTGGTCAATATTCATTTTACATTGCCAATAAAAATTCAACCTGTGATATTACAGCAGTAGATGTAAAAGAAGATCAAATTGCAGATTGCAATCAATTTTTTGAAAAATGTGGATTGAAAAACGTGAAGTTTTCTGTGGGCGATTTAACAAAACCTCATGCCACAAATAAATATGATTTGATTTTATGTGTAGATGTAATGGAACATATTTTAGAAGATGTAGATGTGTTCAAAAATTTTCATCAAGCCATGAAACCAGGAGCCATGTTACTTATTTCAACACCAAGCGATCAAGGTGGAAGCAATGCAGATGAACACGGAGAATCATTTATTGGCGAGCATGTGCGTGATGGATATCCAGTGGAAGAAATGCGTGAAAAATTAAAAACAGCAGGGTTTGATAACTCAGAAATTTTATACTCATACGGAGCTCCGGGAAAAATTGCGTGGAAACTTTCGATGAAATATCCAATGCAAATGCTTAACGCAAGCAAACTCTTTTTTGTAATCCTTCCTTTTTATTACCTCATCACTTATCCATTTGCCTACCTCTTAAATTGGATAGATACTTTTTCAACACATCAAACAGGAACAGGATTAATTGTGAAGGCTTGGAAGTAAGTTTCAAGTAAAATTTCTTTTATAATAATACAATGAACCTCTCCTTCAATATCGCCAAACGTTATTTTTTTTCTCGCAAAAGCGGAGGTTCATTTAATTTAATTACCATCATTTCTGGCATTTCTTTATTGGGCTACATAGTAGGTGCTGCTGCCTTACTCATTGTACTTTCTGTTTTTAATGGGTTTGAAGGATTATTTATCAGCATGTATAATAAGTTTGATGCGGATATAAAAATTACGGCTGCAAAAGGAAAGGTATTTGATACAAGCATAGCTAATATTCCAAGTATTCAAAAAATAGAAGGCGTTTGGAAAATTTCTGAAGTGCTTGAAGAAAATGTTTTGCTAAAATATGGCGAACGACAAAATTTAGCAACAGTAAAAGGGGTTGATGAAAATTATACTTATGTAACAGATTTAGACAGTTCAATTGTTGCAGGAATTTCATTGCTTCAAATTGGCGATACTAATTTTGCAATCGTTGGTCAGGGTATCGCATATCAACTTTCTATCGACCCTAATGATGTGTTTTATCGCCTTAATATCTTTATACCAAAACGTGGAGTTACGGATGTACTGAATCCCGAAAATTCTTTTTCTAAAGCTGCTATTTCACCAGTTGGAATTTTTAGTGTACAAGAAGAAGTGGATAATAAATATGTGATTGTTCCATTAGGTTTTTTGCGAAATTTATTGGATAGAAAAACTGAAGTTTCTTCTCTTGATATTCGTTTAAATAAAGATGCAAACCTTGATGATGTAAAAGAAAAAATTGCTGCACAACTTGGAGAAAATTTTATCGTTCAAAATCGATTTGAACAACGAGATGCTTTTTTTAAAGTAATGAAATCTGAAAAAGTGGTAAGCTATATGATTTTATTGTTCATTTTATTTGTGGCTGCAAGCAATACCATTGGCTCATTATACATTTTAGTAATGGAAAAAAAACGCGACTTGCAAATTTTATCCAGCCTCGGTTTATCAAAACAACAAGCTGCTCTTATTTTTAAATATGAAGGATTAATGATTGCATTGGTTGGAGGAATAATTGGTTTACTATTGGGAGCTGTTTTATGTTTGGCTCAAGAAAAATTTGGCTTCGTAAAAATTGAGGGCGCAGAAAGTTTTACTATGGATCATTATCCTATAAAACTAAAAATGATGGATATACTATTGGTATTTATTACAGTAGTTTTTTTGGGTTGGCTCACTTCTTTGTATCCTGCAAAAAAAGCTAAACAATTATTTCTCCATTGACCCTGCCTTTTTTTCTTTAGCCTGCGCTCTATAATTATTAATGATGGGAATTGCCGTTACCACAATAAATCCAATTACAATATAATTCAAATAGTTTAAAGCATTGGGAAATACACTTCCTACATAATATCCAGCTGTAACTACAACGGCCGGCCATAAAATAGCTCCTGTAATATTGTACACAAAAAAAGTTTTATGATCTACCTTTACAACACCGGCAAGTATGGGCGCAAAGGTGCGCACAATGGGTAAAAACCTTCCCATTATTAATGCCATACCCCCATATTTTTTATAAAAAATTTCGGCTGTGTAAATATATTTTTTCTTGAAAAACAGAGAGTCTTCCTTCTTGTATAATGCTTCCCCCGTTTTAAATCCAAAATAATATCCAGCATAATACCCAGCTGTTGCTGATGCGGAAATCCCCACAACCAACCAAGCTAAATCTACATTCAAAACATCAAGATAACAAAGCAAACCTGCAGTAAACAACAATGAATCACCCGGTAAAAAAAAACCAAAAAAGATTCCATTTTCTACCAAAATAATAATCAATACCAACGCTAAACCGCCATATCTAACAAGCTCTTCAGGCTTAAATAAATCCCAGAAACTATCCATGTTTTGTGGTAAACATAAATAAAGATGAAGCAATTTACAAGCAAACTGAGGAAACCATGCAAGGAAACATTAAATTCGCCCCTCAGTTGATTTAATTACTAAGAATGAAAATTGTTGTAATAGGAGGAGGTGCAGCCGGATTTTTTGCTGCTATTCATGCTGCTTCAGGTAGCAAAAACGAAGTTATTTTGTTGGAAAAATCATCCAAACTTTTGCAAAAAGTAAAGGTTTCGGGAGGAGGAAGATGCAATGTTACCCATGCTTGTTTTGACATTAAACAACTTTGTCAAAGTTACCCGCGTGGCGATAAACAATTGCGCAGCGCTTTCAGTAGATTTATGACTACAGATACCATTAAATGGTTTGAAGATCGTAAAGTGAAATTAAAAACCGAAGCAGATGGACGAATGTTCCCTGTATCTGATAATTCGGAAACCATTATTGATTGTTTGCTAAAAGAAGCAAAAAAAAATAAAGTAACTATTGAATTAGAGTCGGAGGTAAAAAATATTATCACTTCATTTCATGGTGGTTTTGAAATAGTTTTAAAAGATGGTAGAACCATTGAGTGCGATAAAGTTATTGTAGCAACCGGTGGAAGCCCAAAAGAAGAAGGGCTCAGCTGGCTTAAAGCTCTTGGACATGAAATTATTGAGCCTGTTCCTTCCCTTTTCACATTTAATATCCCTAATAATCCTCTTACCGAATTAATGGGTTTATCTGTTGATCCTGCAAGGGTAAAAATACCCGAAATAAAATTAGAATACTCAGGCCCTGTTCTCATTACACATTGGGGCTTAAGTGGTCCGGCTGTGTTAAAATTATCTTCTTTTGGTGCCAGAAAATTAGCTGATAGAGAGTATGATTTTACCATACAAGTAAATTGGTTAAATGATAAAAAAGAAGAAGCCTTACGACAAGAATTATTTAACATAAAAGCCGCTAATCCAGCTAAGCAGGTTGGAAATTTATTACCATTTAAACTCCCTGCCCGACTCACTACTTTTTTGATTGAAAAATCAGGTATGAAAGAAGATAAACGTTGGGCTGATATATCAAAAGAAGAAATTAATAAATTGGCTCAACACGTTTTGTATGATACCTATCACATCAAAGATAAAACAACTTTTAAAGAGGAGTTTGTAACCTGTGGTGGAGTTTCATTAAACGATATCGACTTCAAATCTATGCAAAGTAAAAAAGTAAAAGGATTACATTTTGCTGGCGAAGTTTTGGATATTGATGGCATTACCGGTGGATTCAATTTTCAAGCAGCATGGACTACTGGTTTTATAGCCGGAACCGCAGCCGGACAATAATTTAAGAAATATATTTGATCATATACGCAGCATTATTTTATGACCAGTCCAAAAAGATATTTAGTAACCGCAGCATTACCCTATGCTAATGGCCCAGTTCATATAGGGCATTTAGCGGGATGTTATTTACCTGCCGATATTTATGTACGATATTTAAAAGCAATAGGGAAAGAGGTATTATTTATTTGCGGTAGTGATGAGCATGGTGTTCCAATAACAATTAAAGCAAAAAAAGAAGGCATCACTCCTCAACAATTAGTTGATAAGTACCATAAAATAATGGGCGATGCATTTAAAGAATTTGGAATTGATTTTACTTATTATGGCCGAACTTCTTCAAAAGTTCATCATGATACCGCACAAGAATTTTTTAAAAATTTATATGATAAAAATGTTTTTAAAGAAGAAACAACCAATCAATATTATGATGAAAGTGCTAAGCAGTTTTTAGCAGATAGATACATTACTGGAACCTGCCCACGATGCGGAAACACTAATGCTTATGGCGATCAATGTGAAAAATGTGGAACCACTTTGAGCCCAACAGATTTAATCAATCCAAAATCAACTTTAAGTGGTGAGGCCCCTGTTTTAAAAGAGACAAAAAACTGGTTTTTGCCAATGGGTGAAATTCAACAAACACAACAATTTCAAAATTATATTACACGTTTCGACAGCTGGAAATCAAACATAAAAGGGCAATGCAATAGTTGGTTAACAGAAGGCTTGCAATCCCGTGCCATGACTCGTGATTTGGATTGGGGAGTTCCTGTTCCATTAAAAGATGCCGAAGGAAAAGTATTGTATGTTTGGTTTGATGCACCTATTGGATATATCTCGGCAACTAAAGAATACTTACAAAACCAAGCACCGAGCACTGAGCACCGAGCACCATTTTCTGACTGGTGGCAAAATGAGGATACAGCACTCATTCATTTTATCGGCAAAGACAATATTGTTTTTCATGCTATTATTTTTCCTATGATGCTGATGACTCATGGAAACTATATTCTTCCTACTAATGTTCCTGCCAATGAGTTTTTAAATTTAGAAGGTGATAAAATTTCAACCAGTAGAAATTGGGCAGTTTGGTTACATGAATACTTAGTTGATTTTCCTAATCGTCAAGATGAATTGAGATATGTTCTCACTTCCATTGCTCCTGAAACAAAGGACAGTGAGTTTACATGGAAAGACTTTCAAACCCGTGTAAATAGTGAATTGGTAAGCATATTCGGAAACTTTGTAAATAGAGTTCTTGTCCTATCTGATAAATTTTATGAAGGAAAAATTCCTGATGGAACAATCGAACTTAAAGATGAAAAATTAAAATCGGCACAACAAAATGCGTTTGATGAAGTTGCCAAAAACTTGCATCAAATGACAGAGAATTTAAATGCCATAAAATTACGTGATGCACTTTCAAATTTTATAAATGTAGCTCGTGCCGGAAATAAATATTTAGCAGATACTGAACCTTGGAAATTAATTAAAACGAATACTGAACAAGTAAAAGGAATCATGTTTGATGCACTTCAAATCTGTGCAAAATTGGCTATTGCTGCTGAAGTGTTTTTACCTCATACATCAAAAAAATTAAAGATAATGCTCAATAAAAATGAATTGAATTGGAATGAATTATTCAACTCAACTATTTTGCATTCACAACATCAATTAGGCAAAGCAGAAATTTTATATAAACAGGTTGAAGACGAAGAAATTCAAAAACAATTAGACAGACTTGAATCTATAAAAAAAGTCAATAGCCAACAACCAATAGTTAATACTATTCATGAAGTAAAAGCAGATATCACCTATGAAGATTTTGATAAACTTGATTTGCGTGTTGGCAAAATTTTAGAAGCAGAAAAAGTTCCTAAAGCAGATAAATTATTAAAACTAATTGTTGATTTAGGTTTTGAAAAGCGAACCATTTTAAGTGGCATTGCTGAGTATTATAAACCAGAAGAGTTAATTGGAAAATCAGTTACCGTTATAGCTAATTTAGCTCCCAGAAAAATTAGAGGAATTGAAAGTCAAGGGATGTTATTAATGGCTGGAAATGATTTTGGGAAATTATATAGTATTGGACCTGATAAGGAAATTGAAGCAGGAAGTGTGGTAAAGTAATTTGAGGATTTGATAATTACTTTGCATGCAGTAATATTTTAATTATTAATTGAAAAATTTGGTTTCGTAGTTCAACGGATAGAATAGATGTTTCCTAAACATTTGATCCCAGTTCGATTCTGGGCGAGACCACAAAAAAGCCTTCACAAATTTGTGAAGGCTTTTTGTTTTTAATACAGTTAAACACTTATTCGGTTTTGTGAATTTTAATATTATATACCTCTCCTTTAAGTTGTACATGCATCAAATAAAATCCTGCATTTAATTTATTCAATTCACCCATTTTTAACACAGAACTATTCTCTTCCGTGCGAACCGTTTTATTCAATACTTCACGACCGCTCAAATCCGTTACCGAAATTTTTGCCTCACTTGATTGATCTGGATTTATTCTCAATTCCATATCTCTTGTAAATGGATTTGGATACGCAACTACTGCTTCAACCACTCCATTTATAGTAACCGAAACCATTTTACTTACAGATGCCATTCCATCATTATCTACTTGCTTAATTCGGTAGTAAACTGTTTTTGCTTGTGATAAAATATCTTTATCTAAAAATGAGTATGGAGAATTAGCATTGCTATTTGTTGAGCCTTTTATTTCGCCAATCATTATAAAATCAATACCATTTTCTGAACGCTCTACTTCAAAATGATTATTATTTATTTCTTGTGCTGTACTCCACTCAATCATCACATCAGAAGCTGTTTTTTTAGCTGAAATACTAAGCCATTTAACTGGTAATGGATTATAAGCAGGCTGACTTCCAATGGCAAAATCAGAGAACCCCGTGAGCAAACTTGATAATAAAACAGAGCCTCCTTTTACTGTTGAAATAGCAACCCATGAACCATTGTTTTCACTACGTTTCATGATATACAAATAATCGGCAGCAGAAACTCCAGTTACTGTTGAATAATTTATTTGAGCATAATATTGCGCTGTTGAAGGAAGATTTCCAGTTCCAATTCCTGAGTAACAAACCGTCCACCAATTATCAATAGAAATATTAGTTGGCGTAAAAACAGAACTGTTATTAGTTGTTGCTGAAGTATTGGTTGCATACACAGGAGATGCAGAAGAAAATGCAGATCCAGGATATTTACTAATAGAAATAATTCCTGTTGTTGCACCAATTGCAGATGGGAAGAAAATACTAAAATTTCCATTTGTAAAGGTACTTGCACTTGTTACAGCTTGTGTAACTATACTTGTAGGATTTGATATCACTACATTTCCAATATATACACTATTGCCATTGGCAGAATAATCTCTAAACGCAATAATCACAAATGGATTTCCAGCATAAGCAGAAAGATTAACAGCCTCATGACGCCAATCTGTGGCACTTGCAGGAACATAACTTGCAGATGCAGTTGATTGAGCAGCAATAGTTCCAAGTGTTGGTGATGAAAGCTGACTTGATTTTGTATAAACTGGAGTATAGGTTGTTCCTCCATCCGTTGATACCAAAACTTGTAAAGTATCATCTGTATTGGTTGTAGTACTAGGTGCGTGAGCAACAGTAAAATGCAAAATTGGATTAGCGAGTCCTACAAAACTAAAAATGGGCGATACCACTTTTGCATCTGCTCCTGCCATATTTGTAGCATGATTATTTGCATACATAACTACTGTTGAAGAAACACCATTAGCTTGTGTAGCCGTTCCTTGAAGCCATAAAGGTGCCGTATTATTCACAGGAGTCCACGTTGTTAAAATTCCATTGGCTAAACGATATGGGAAGGTGTTAATTGCTGCTACAACATTGTATGTTACAGTAAGCGTATCATTACCTGAAATTGCATCACCAGAAAGATTTGTAAATATTTTTACAGTATATGTTCCGGTTGTAGCAAATAGAAGAGAATTTGCTCCGGTAAACAAAACGCTTGTTGTATCATTTGTGTTTGGTAAAGCTACCGAAGTAGTTATAGGACCAACTACAGAACCACCATTTACAGAATATCTAACCTGTAATCCAGAAGCTCTTGCACCTGTACCAAAATTCTTAACATAAGCTCTTAATGGAATAGATGCTCCAGAAGGAACAGTAACATTTGACTTAGGTGAACAGTTGGAAACACCAATATCAATAGCCGGTAATGGATCAACATTACATTCTATCATTTGTCTTCCATTATATTGCTGTGTTGGTGATACTCCAGCTGTGGATGGAAAAGTATAACTTACTTCAGGTCGTGGAGGATTTGTTGCTGTACCATCACCCTCATTCTGGTAAATATTTAAGAAAGACCCTGCAGTAAATGTATTACTTCCTACCAATATCCCTACATAAAAATAGGTATTGACTATGGTTGGAGGAGAAAGAATGTTTAACGTCACATAAGTTCCCATATCTGTACTTAATAAAGTATAAGTTGATGAAGTCCCAACAATCGTATTTGTAGAATCAATAACAACGCCATTTACAATTACACCTGTCGCTGTTGAATTGGAAGGAATGAAAAACTTAACAGAGCTAACCAATCTTGAACCATTAACTCTGTATTTACAAGCATAAATTTGTGAGATACTACCATTAGATCCTGAAAATGTTCTTGTCGTATCTGTATATCCAAGTGTTCTTCCACTTACAGATAAGCTGTAGGTATTTGTATTGTTTGTAGTATTGTCATCTACAGGTACAGATACTGTAATCAGGCTTGCGCCAGTATTAGTTGGTGTGTATGGAGGAAATGAAACATATACATAAGTTCCAGAAGCTAATCCTGTAATTGTTTTAGTTGTGGTAAATGTATTTGCTCCACTAATAGTGAGTGTAACTACCAAACTAGAAATAGCATTTATACCTGAATTAGCAATTTTTACCTTGATAGAATCTGCAACATAAGCAGGAATGGCTACTTTCCCCATTGCTCTTATTTCCTGAACAGCTGCATCATTATAAACAACTGGGTTAAAATGATAAACTCTTCCAGGGTCTGGAGCAGGTCTTGCAGTTACATTGTTATTCCCAAAGTTAAGTGCATTTACCGTATAATTTCCTAAAGGAGTTCCAGTAGTTTGAGCATTAGCTGCCGCACCTGACCATGAAACAGCTGAACCTTTTGTAACTGTAATTATTTGAGCATTTGTTGACCCATTATTATTTCCCTTTATACCACAAGCACCAAATCGAGCTTGGGAAGTATTTGATGAAATTGCCCATGTTCCATATACAAATTCTATTGCATTGGTTCCTTCATATAATTTCACTTGAAAATTAATCGTATCGTATTGTTCAAGAACTGTTGTTGTTGATCCTTGCACAGGAAGAGTCACAATTTTATCACTAAGATTTTTCCACTGTATTGTACAAATCCGCGTCCCTACTGTTCCTGTTGTAGATACCCTAAAACTTGGGGTTATTGAATTATATGCAGCACCCCACAAATCATTTCCCAAAGGAAATATTAGAGACGTATCTTGTGGAGACGAAGAGTTAAAAGGTCCTCCAATCGGTGGCTGATTATAGGCTGTAAAATTCATGTTAGTATCACTCGAAGCGAGAACACTTCCTAATTTTAAAAATCCATCAACATACATCACAAATGAATCATAAGACGCTCCATTAAAATTAAATGTAAAACCAATGGGTTTGGGAGCTGAATGACCTGAATCATTATTAGTCATAGTGATTGCAGTACCCGTTGTTCCAAGGTCAGTATAAGTTGAAGAAAAAGTACTAAAACCACCAACCTGATAATTAAGTTGTGCGAAGGCAAACGAAGTGAATAAAATGCTAATAGTTAGCATCAAATTACGTGTAAATTTTATATTCATAATGCTTAAAAATTGGTTAAGTAAATGTAATACAAAAAAAACTAGATTATCCAACAAAATATTTTTGGATAATCTTAAAAAAATGGTAAAAAGAATGGTGCTATTTTAATTTTGAAATGCGCTCTCAGCAAAATCAATAATGGCTTCGGCACATTTTTCTACCTCTTCAATATAACCCATATGTGCCGAGTTTTGGAGGTAGATTATTTGTGATTGCTTACATAAAGATGCTTGATAAAACATATCCTTTTCGGGAATGATGGTATCATTTTTTCCTACACAAAATAAAATAGGTAACACTGTTTGTTGCAAAAAAGTGGTGCAATCCTCCCTTGTTTTCATGGCTGTTAAAGACTCAATTAGTCCTTTTGATTTGGAACGTTTTGCTTCAACAATCAGCTCATTAATTATTTTATTATCAGTAAATGAAGTTGAAAAAAGTGGAGGAATAAAATTTTGCACATACACCTCAGCACCTTTTTCTTCAATTACTTTTATAGCTTGATCGCGTTTTAGTTTTCGCTCATCACCATCAGCATAAGCCGTTGAGTGCATCAACCCAAAACCTTTTAATAGGTGCGAATACTTTTTTGCAAATGCTAGTGCAACATATCCACCCATCGAATGCCCAAGCATAATGCAAGATGAAATATTTTCTTTTTCTAAGATATACTTTACTTCATCAGCCATTTTTTCAATAGAGGTATTTTCAATTGGAGCAGAATTTCCAAAGCCAGGTAAATCGGGTGTAATAACTTGAAAATGTTGTTGCAAAAAAAACACTTGCTGTTTAAAGCAAGTGCTGTTTTCACAAAATCCGTGAATAAGTACAATAGTATTTCCTTCACCAAATTTGCTGTAGTGTATCATCTTTAGTAAAACATAAAACGATTATCTTTTACATTTTTAATATCTTTTAGAGCATCCAAAGAACCACTCTCTATACGTTGTGAAAGTTGCATTTGAATTTCATTTTTGTATTGAGAATAATCTTGAATAGTGGGTGCAGGGTTAAATTTAGTGAGGCTGTAAACATACACTCCATTATCCCCTTTTATAGGTCCAATAATTTTTCCTGTTGAGGTGGTTCCAAAAATAGTTCCTACCATTAAGTTATCAGGACCAACATAAGCAATATTATTGTTTTCAAAATTTTGTGCTGTAATAGGAGTAACAGGTACTTGAAGTTTGGTTCCTATATCTTGCAATTTTGATGCACCCGTCATAGCAGTGCTCACTTTTTCAATAAGCATTTCTGCCTTTTTATCTTTTCTAAAATCAACTTCAACTCTATCTTTAAAATCTTCAAAATTAGATTTATCTTTTTCTCTTATTTGAGCAAGCACACCAACTATGTATTTATCGCCAATTGAGAATACTTCTGATACATCGTCTTTTTTTGCATTAAATGCCCAACGAACAACCTCACGGGCATCAGGTAAACCAGCAATTGCTTTGTCGTTTTCTTTAATTACATCGGCAGTACGTTTGGTGTAATTTTTTTCGCTAATCATTTTGTCAAAATCTTCAACTGATTGGCTTGCTGCTGCAAACTGACTTGCTGCATTGTAAGCTACTCCAACCGTTTTTTCACTTGGAGCAATTGTTCTTTCCAATACTCCTGCACAAACTAATTTCTTCGATTTATTTTCTGTAACTTTTACGATGTGAACACCAAATTGTGTTTTTAAAATAAACATATCGCCTTTATTATGATTTTTTATTGCATCATTAAATGCAGGAACCATTTGACCTTCTGGAAACCATCCTAAATCTCCACCGCGAGATGATGTTCCATCTGTTCCGTATTGTGCAGCTTTTTCGGCAAATGACGCTCCTTTTTTAATTTCGTTCATCACTTCATTTGCTTTTTTAACAGTAGCTAAAGTATCGCCATTTTCTGTTTTAAATAGAATATGACTTGCTCTCATTTGGAAAAGGCTGTCTTGTTTGATACCTGAAATTTTATAGATGCTAAATTTTCCGTTGTTGTATATTGGACCAACAATGCTTCCCAATGAATCATTAAATAATCTGTTTTGAACATCTTCAGGAAATGCAGAGCGAGGTTTTGCTGTTGCGTCAAATTTTGTATCACTATTTAAATCAACATAAAGTGTATCATTTGTTGCTGTAGCAAATTGTGAAACCTGATCTGAAACCCATTTGTTAATGGCAGCAGTATCTTCTGAAGTAGGAACTACATCAAACAAAACAAATTCTAATTTACGCGAATTTTCTTTGGCTTTATATTTATCATTATTTTTATTGAAGTAAGATTTTAATTCGCTTTCATCAGCCTTAATTGTTGAATCGGCAATGGTAAAATAGTTTACTGCAACCAATTCCAAATCGGCTGTTTTAGTTCTATCAGTATATTTTTCTTTAGCTTCTAATGAAGTAGCATAAATACCTTTTTTTAATAGGTCGTTATACTTTTTACTCAAACCATCTTTTGAAAGGTAATCTTCAAAATCAATTACTTGTTTTTTAACTTTTTCATCAGTGCCTTCGTTTATTTGTTTAAGCTGGCGAATCACCACACCTTTATCAAAAACACCCGTTTTAGGATCAGTAAAAGATTGTTTAACTTGGGGATGGATATTTTCTCCATAAAACATATCAGCCAATTCTTCATTGGTAACAGTAATGCCCAATTCAGCATATTCTTTATTCATCAAACCTTCTTGTATTAATTGGTTCCATGTTTGCTCACGCAACATATCTTGTGTATTTTGATCAATATTTGTTTGTTGAGAACGCTGTTTGTAGAGTTCGATATTCTCTTGAATTTTAGCTTCAAACTGTTTGATACCAATTTGCTCTCCATCCACTTCTCCAACGTTATTTGAGTTCGATCCGCGTCCACCCAATAAGCTTGAGTTACTATTTAATGCATCCGAAATAACAAATAGTGCTAATGCTCCACCAACTACTACAATTGCTAATCCTGATCTTTTTCTAATGTTTTCTAATATCGACATGTGTAAAAACTTTTGTAAGACGGCAAAAATAAGCGCAGCAGGTATATAAGTCAAACTATTTTTATTTTACCCATACAACTTAAAACCAATACATTAAGTAATATTTGAAGTTTTTAAGAAATCTGATTGCTCAATATTATTACTTTTGGAGGCATGCAAAACAGTTATGGTAAACTTTATTTAATTCCTAATTTTTTGGCTAATGATAATTCGTCAAATTTTCTTCCAGAATTGGTTAGAGAGCAAGTTCATCATATCAAAAATTTTATTGTTGAAACAGAAAAAGACGGAAGAGCTCTCATCAAAAAGCTAAACATTGCAACCCCTCAGAACGAACTGCAAATTTTTTTATGGAACGAACACAGCAATAAAAATGAAACGCAGTTTTTACTAAAAATGTTAGAACACAAAAACGATGCAGGCATTATTACTGATGCGGGTTTACCTTGTATTGCAGACCCTGGAAGTGATTTAGTAGCTATTGCTCATCAAAAAAATATTGATGTGATTCCTTTGCCCGGAGCGTCAAGTATTTTTATGGCATTAATGGCAAGCGGAATGAATGGGCAAGGATTTTCTTTTAATGGATATTTGCCCATTAACCGACAAGAACGGATAAAAAAAATTAAAGATTTAGAACGTGATGTTGTTGCAAAAAATCAAGCGCAAATTTTTATGGAAGCACCATACAGAAATAATCATTTGTTGGAAGATGTGTTGTTAAATTGCAACTCAAATACTCGACTTTGCATTGCTTCAAATATTAGTGCAGCCAATCAATTTATAAAAACAAAAACAGTAAAAGAATGGCGATTAGAAAAAGTAGATTTACATAAAATTCCAACCATTTTTATTTTAGGATAATTTTTTTCGCGATTGAATACTTTTTTAGAAACCTCTAATCCAAATCTAACCATGACCACCTCCTCTGCACTTGAACAAAAACGTATTGACGCTTTGTTAAAATATAATATTCTCGACACTCCTCATGAAGGCGATTTTGACGAGATTGTTGAGTTGGCTTCGAAAATATGTGGCACACCCATATCATTAGTTTCATTGATAGACGAAAATAGACAATGGTTCAAGGCTAACAAGGGATTGTCAGTTCGCGAAACGCAGAGAGAAATTGCTTTTTGCGCACATGCTATTCAGCAAAATGATATGATGATTGTTGCAGATGCAACTTTGGATTCGAGGTTTAAAAATAACCTTCTCGTTACTTCTGACCCTGATATCCGTTTTTATGCAGGAATGCCTCTGACAACAGCAGATGGATTTAAATTGGGAACATTGTGTGTAATTGATAGAGTAGCAAGAGTGTTAACGGAAGACCAACGATCAGCTCTGCAAACGCTGGCAAAACAAGTTACTCGGTTGATTGAATTGCGTTTTAATTTGAAAAAACTTCAAGAGTACTCCGATCAAATTCGTAAACAAAATAAAGAACTCGAAAACCTAAATTTAGTTAAGGATAAGGTATTTTCTATAATTGCTCACGATTTAAGAGGACCGATTGGAAATATAGAAAGTTTACTTCAGTTTTTTACCGAAGGTGCTTTAAGCGAAATGGAGTTGAAAAAATTATTTACACAATTAGGAACAACAGTTCATGAAACAAGTGGTATGCTTGATAACTTATTGAACTGGGCGCAAAATTATATTCAAGATGCAGAGGTAAAGAAAGAACATTTTGATTTGAAAAAATTGTTTGATGAGATTATTCAGCTAAACGAAATTCCCGCTTTAACCAAAGGCGTAACTATTAACAATCAAATTAATCAATCCATTGAAGTAAATGCTGATTTGGATATGTGCAGATTGGTGCTAAGAAACCTTGTTTCAAATGCGATTAAATTCTGTTCAGCAGAAAATACAATTTCATTATCAGCAGAAACACAAAATCATTTGGCAACGATTTGTGTGAAAGACAATGGTGCCGGTATTTCCGAAGAAAATAAATTAATTCTGTTTAAAGAAAATGTGCACCTTACAACTTATGGAACAGCCAATGAGAAAGGAACGGGTCTTGGGTTAATGCTTTGTAAGGAATTTGTTAACAAAAATGGAGGAAATATTTGGTGTGTAAGTGAATTAGGAAAAGGAAGCGCTTTTTATTTCACGCTGCCACTTTCCTAAATACAAATTTTCCTAATATACATGCTGTCCACCGTTGATGCTAATATTAGCACCCGTTATAAAACTTGCGTTGGCAGATGCTAAAAACGAAACCAAATGTGCAACTTCTTCAGTTCCCCCCAAACGACCTAAAGGAATTTGTGCAATAATTTGATTTCTGATTTCTTCTTTCACAGCCATAACCATATCGGTTCCGATATAACCTGGAGAAATTGTATTTACTGTTACACCTTTATTAGCAACTTCCATAGCAAGCGTTTTTGTAAAGCCGTGCATACCCGCTTTTGCTGCCGAATAATTTGCTTGTCCAAATTGTCCACGTTGCCCATTTACCGATGAAATATTTATTACACGCCCAAAACCTCTATCAATCATTCCATTTATTACATGTCGGGTACAATTAAAAACACTGTCTAAGTTTGATGATAAAACAGCCTTCCAATTTTCAACAGTCATTTTTCTAAATGCACCATCACGAGTAATACCGGCATTATTTACCAAAGTATCAATTGGACCTAATTCTGCTTCAATTTTTTCAATCATTTTTCCCACCGAATCATAATCCGCAACATCAGCCTCATACATATCTATTTTCCCATAACCATCTTTTATTAATTGATCTTTCCAGATTTTTGCTTTTTCGACATTTCTATAATTACCAACTACGTGATATCCATCATCCGAAAGTTTTTTGCACATAGCAGTTCCAAGTCCACCGGTTGCTCCAGTAACCAATACAATACGTTTGTTTTGAATATCCATAACTAAAAGATTTTAAATTGAAACGTAAGGTATATAAAAATCAATGATATCAAACAAAATGAAAAATTTTCTTGCGCTTATTATTTAAATTTATATTTTTGACTAACAATTGTTAGGTTATGGTAGAAACAATAAATATAAACCGAAAAAAACAAATACTTAATGTGGCTTCTAAGCTGTTTAGAGAGAAAGGATTTTCGGCAACTTCTATGCGAGATATTGCAACAGTTTTAGATATTGAAGCGGCAAGTTTATATCATCACATAAAGTCAAAAGATGAATTACTCGAAACCATTTGTTTTGATATGGCGGATAAATTTATCAATGCGCTAAAAGAAGTGAATGATATTTATTTTGGTGCCGAAGAAAAATTGCGAATGGCAATTAATTTTCATGTTCAAATCATGACCGAAAATATTGATCAATCGGCAGTATTTTTAAATGAATGGAGAAGCTTGCAAGAACCCCACTTATCAGCATTTAAAAAGCTGAGAGATGAATATGAAAATGAATTCAGGATGATTATTGAACATGGGCAACAAGAAGATGTGTTTGATAATGTTGATGAAAAATTTGCAACACTCACCATCCTATCCGCAGTAAACTGGATTTATCAATGGTACAAAGAGGAAGGGTCAATGAATCCATCACAAATTGCTACCAAATTATCTGATTTTATTTTAGGTGGATTGAGAAAAAAATTAGTAACAGACATTAATTATAAACCTTAAATCGAGATGAAATAGTGTTAAATATTTCTTCTATTATCTAACCCAAACTATTAACTAACACCATCAACTAAATAAATATGTACGGAAACGCTTATATCGACCCCAATGAAAAAGCTAATGCAATGATAGCTGGAGAAGATCCTATTAAGTTAGCAGAGTTTGAAGCTCGCATTGCTCGAGGTGAAAAAATTGAACCCAAAGATTGGATGCCCAAAGAATATCGCAAGCAACTAATTAGAATGATTGAACAACATGGTCACTCCGAAATTATTGGTGCTTTACCCGAAGGAACATGGATTACTCGTGCTCCAGGCTTTAGACGTAAAATGGCTTTAATGGCAAAAGTGCAAGATGAAGTTGGACACGCACAATTATTGTATAGTGCTGCCGAAACACTTGGTAAAAGCCGTGAGGAAATGACCAATGATTTGATTACAGGAAAATCAAAATACTCCAACGTATTTAACTATCCAGCATTTACTTGGGCTGATGCTTGCATTATTGCATGGTTAATTGATGCAGGTGCAATTATAAATCAGGTGGCAAATGCAAAAGGAAGTTATGGTCCGTATTGCCGAGCATTAGATAGAATTTGTACAGAAGAAAGCTTCCATTTAAAATACGGACATGATAATGTGGTAACACTTGCAACGGGAACTCCCATTCAACGCCAAATGGTTCAAGAAGCCTTAACCCGTTGGTGGCCCCCAATTATGCACTTCTTTGGCCCAAGTGACAAAATATCTAGCCACACAGAAATACTTATGCGATGGAAAGTAAAAATGGCAACCAATGATGATATGCGTCAACAGTTTTTGAATATGTATGTTCCTAAAATTTGGGACTTGGGTTTAACACTTCCTGATACTGATTTAAAGAAAAATAATGAAACAGGAAAATGGGATTATACCGAACCTGATTGGGATGAATTTAAACGTGTGATTAATGGTGGTGGCCCATGTAATGCCGAACGTTTGGCCGTGAGAAGGATGGCAGAAGAAAGAGGAAGATGGGTGCGTAAGGCATTATTAACCAAAGATGCAAAATATGTTGTGCCGCTGGCTTAATGAGATTACAAAAATTAGAAGTACGAAGTATGTTACATGCTTTTCACAAAACCAAACAAATTGATGATGTAACACATAAAAATTAATAGAAGATGTTTTGATAATTTCCAAAAGCATAAAAAAATTTAAGTAATCATAAACCAATAAAGTAATCTTTTTTAACCTTGTAATTTTTCAATATTGAAATTATAAATATGATAAACTCCCTCGACCCACGAATTAACCGTGAACACATAAACGAAGACAATAATATTGAGCCGCTAACTCCAATGGACAATTGGGAAACCTATGAAGTTTTTCATCAAAAAAAACGTGGAGACCAACACATGCATGTGGGAATTGTTCATGCACCAAATCCTGAAATGGCATTGTTGTTTGGTAAAGATCAATATGGAAGAAGAGGGATTACTGCAAATATTTGGGTGGTAAAAACGGCTCATGTTTTTGCAACCGAATACGAAGATCAAGACATATTTGAAACCACACCTGAAAAAATTTATCGTGAAGCTGGTGGATACAAAGTGATGGATAAAATAAATAAATATAAGAAAGAGAATAAAGTTTAGAAATTGAAAAATTAGAAGGTTAAAAGATCACAAAGTTCAACCTCGTAATTTTTCAAACTTTCACAACCTTGTAATAAAAAACACATGCAACACATCAAAGAATTATTATACAAAATGGCCGATGACCTATTAATCATTGGGCACAGAAATAGTGAATGGACAGGGCTTGGGCCTATTTTAGAAGAAGACATTGCATTTAGTTCAATGGCGCAAGATAAGATTGGACAATCACAAGCGTTGTTTCAAATTTTACATGAGTTGGGCGAACAAGAACCTGATACAATTGCATTTACCCGAAGTGCAAATCAATTTCATAATGCACAATTTTTGGAGTTGCCAAATGGCGATTATGATTTTAGTTTGATGCGTCATTTTTTATACGACCATGCCGATCAGTTGCGCTTTGAAATGCTTGCAAATAGTAGCTTTGAACCACTAGCAAAAGTTGCACGAAAAATAAAAGGCGAATTAAAATACCATGTTTTGCATGCCGATATTTGGGTTACTAAATTAGGTACAGCCAATGAAGAAAGTCATGCACGCATGCAAACTGCCTTAAACGAAAGTTGGAATTACACATTAGGAATTTTTGAAGAAGGAGATTTTGAAAGCATCCTAAAATCAGAAAAAATATTTGGTGGCGAAGATGAATTAAAAAAACGTTGGTTAGAGAATATCAATCCTGTTTTAACCAAAGCAACACTAACTATTCCAAATGAAAAAGATTGGAATCCAACTCTTGGTGGACGAAAAGGGTATCATACCGAATATTTAGAACCTTTAGTAATAGAAATGAGTGAAGTATTTAGAGTAGACCCAAGTGCTGAGTGGTAGAAATATTAGTATCTTATTTTAGGCTCTTTGCGCTTTGCAAAACTGTTAATTTTAACCCCTAAATAAACATCCAATCCTGTTAGTGAAGTTATTCCTAATGTGGCCCCCAACTGATCAGTACCAATAAAAAATGATTTATATCGTACCATTAACCCAAGGTTTGGATACAAGTATTCATTTATAATAATGGGCATGGCAATTTCAAAACCTGCTGTTTCGTATCTGGGAGTTAAAGCAAATGAATTCATTCTTGCAAGCCTTGCTTGAGTATTTATTACCAACCGCTGAACAATACTCGCATTCACAAATATTTTATCATTATAATTATAATCAAACTGCACGCTAATAGCAGTTGGACTCCACATAAAAAAAGAATTTTTTACAGAAGTATCTCCATAGGGAGAAAAATTATCATAAATTAATTTGTCAACTTGAGCTATCGTTTTTGGGTTCAAATGTGTAATAGAATCCCAAGAATATGAAACATTTTTATAGGAATAAGCTGATGCTTTTGTTTGATAACTTATACCACCTAAATCAATTAATGAAAACCCTAATTTCCATTTATAATTTCTGCTAACTGTAATGGTTTTTCGGGTAAGCATTGGACAGCCGATATAATTATATCTCCCCTTTTTCTTTCTAATAATGGTAAAACCAATATCACCAGAAACACCTGTTCCCATAGGGTTGAATAATGAAATTGGATTACTTTGATTAACTGCATGGCCGTAATCTAAACTTAAATCAATGGCCGTAAAATTAGCACGATAAGGAACCATATAATCGATACCTTGACTTACAGCATAACCACCAGCATATCCAATTAATAATTTTACAGATGCTCCTCCATTTATTAAAAATCTACTACTTTCAATAAGCTTATGAGCATAGCTTCCACCAATTTCGAGCCAGCCCATTGCAGCAGCAGTTGTTCCTTTATCAATACGTAATACCTGATTATTTAAAGGTGAATAATTTAAATTTTCATACGCCATTTTCACGGTTGTTTCAGGCAATCCAAATGTGCTAACTCCACTCCTAAAAGCGGTGGTAATAGCAAATGCACTTATGCCATTTGAATACATAAAGGAAGGACCTTTAATATTTGTATTTACTGTAAAATATGTACTTTTTTGAATGTTTTCATGAATAACCAAATCTGCTGATTGGATTTTACTTTGATTTCCAGTATTTGAAGTTGCAACCTTCAAATCATTTTTAAAAAACAATGGAAACACAAATGTTGGATCGGTATAAAAACTGTTATTATAAACGTTTGCATCAACACTCATTAAATTTAAATCCCATCCCAATTTTGATAGTACCATGCTACTTGGATTAAGGTCGATGTTTGACACCCCCGCATAATTGCTCCCCATCATTCCCCACATTTGTTGAGCATGTGTATGAAGTGATAAAAAGACTAACCCAACTAAAAATAATATACCTTGAAGCCTTTGCTTCATCATATAAAAATTTAGTCAAAAATAATCCTTAAATAATAGATCCTTAAATTTAGATGAATGTGATATGCACACTTAATTTGTTGTTACCGCAATACTTGCTACACTTATTTTACAATTTTCAATACATGTAAACAATTGTGCAAGTGCTTCAATAGTGGCACCAGTTGTAATTACATCATCAACAATAAGCACATGTTTATTTTTAAATATTGATGAATCTATTAACTCAAAATTTTGCTCCACATTTCGCCATCGTTCAAATCTTGATTTCTTCGTTTGTGTTTCAGTTGCTATCTTTTTTATTACCGATGAACTCAAATTTTCAATTTCTAATTGTTGTGCAAGCCCTTCTGCAAAAAATTCACTTTGGTTATAGCCACGCTTTTGTAACTTACTTTTATGGAGAGGAACCGCAATAACAGAGTCAATTTTTTGAACTTCTTTTTTAAGAATTTGACCATATAAATTTCCCATAAAAATACCCAACTCTTTATTGCCTTTATATTTTAATTCATGTAATAAATATTGAGTAATATTTCCTTTCTTAAAAAATAAAAACGAATAGGCTTGTTCAATAGAAACTCTTCCCCAAAAAGTTTTACTTAGCATGTTTTCATTTTGCAAATGATAATTGGTAACAGGCAAATGATAAATACATGAAGAGCAAACAAAATCCTCATTCTTCATCAAATTTTTATTGCATCCAATACACAGTTTTGGAAAAATTATTCCAAGCAAATGTTGAAACATAAACTACTGGCTCAATACTTTAATATAACCTGATTGATTGCTTGTATTAATCTTTATAAAATAGACTCCGGCAGAAGGAAAAATATTTTTAGAGAGCGTATAATCATGCTTACCACTTTGCAATTCATTATTTTCAATTACTGATATTTTTTCACCAAGCATGTTATACAATTCAATAGTTACTTTTTCTGTTTGGATGGTACTAAATGATAGCACAGTATTTTGTTCAAAAGGATTTGGCGAGAGATTTATTTTAATGTCATTATGCGCATTTTCAGCTACTCCTGTTTTCCAAACATCAATATCAAATTTAGTGGTATCAGAACATCCTGCTGCATTTGATGCTACCAAAACAAAGTGCACAATTCCTGTAGTTTGAATAGTTGAAATATTAAGTGGTGAGAGGTTTTTACTAGACGAAGTATAAGCACCAAATTGCCAATGATAACTTGTTGCTTCAGTTGAGTTGTTTACAAATACAACAGAGTCGCCAAACCTTGCAAATGAAACTAAAGCATGTGGTGGGGGGAGCACTTGTATCATTTGTTTTGTAGAATCAACAATTATATTATTAGAATCTAAAACCCTCAACCAAACATCATATTTTCCAACAGAATTAAACGTATGTGTTAAATTTTTTTCAGTTGAAGTATTGCCATCTCCAAAATCCCATTTATAACTATTTGCAAAAACGGATTGATTATCAAGAGCAATAGTAAATGGTGCGCAACCAATTAATGATGAAGGAGTGTAAGATGCAGTTGCAACGGCTCCAAATTTAAAAGTAATTGAGCTATCTGGATTGATGGTAATATTCGAAATATAAACATTAGAAAGTTGGTTTACTCCGCCTACTTTATAATATAAGTTTGTATTTGGATTCGTATTTGGAGATACATTATGATTGTTACTCGTTCCAGGAAAAAGATCACCTCCATCTCCCCTGTTAACTCCTTTTTCAAGATCACGTTTTCCATCAGCTTGTAAAATTCCAAGCCCTTGATTTGAGGTATCGTTATTCGCATTATTACCACTTGTTGAAAGTTTTCCAACCATTGTTGTATTCACATGCCAAATAGCCAACCCTTTTCCTGGCAAATAAGCATCCTGCCCTCTCAGCTGTTTGTTTTCTAATAAAAAGAATTCACTGCTTCTTGGCGTATTAATTTTATAGGCAAAATTACTATCTACAGCAGGTTTATAAATAGTGTATATTCCTGAGGTAGTAAGTAAAGTAGGAGTAAGCCATCCCAATTGAATTTTCGACCAAGCGTCATGCATACATGGAGTATGTTCGCTATTTAACCAAGGACCACCCGCCATATTTGCATAGTTGCCTACACCTTCTGGTCCGCCCCCAGAGCCATTATAATTTGTTGCATATAAATCTGGTAAATCTAAAATATGTCCGAACTCATGAGTCATCACTCCTGTACCAACCATTGCACTCGTGTATGATCTTTTTTCAGGGAACATGGCATAAGCGCTAAATTTTTTTGTATCAACAGTTGGTGAATTGTACATGGTTGAACGAAACGACCAAATATAATCTCCAGATGTAGAAACGCTTGATTCCTCGGCTCCAATTCCTGCATGTAAAATCATTATGGCATCCACATAACCATCATTATCGGAATCATATTGAGAAAAATCTACACCAGCCGAATCGGCAGTAGATATTGCTCTTTGAAGCAATTCACTTGTAGCGCTGGGGTAATTTGGACTGCTTGTTTTACCATAATTTTTATAGCCTTTTGTAGCCATATACCAACCATATACATCGGCAGTAACATTTAATTTTCCAAACGATGTTCTTTTATAATAATCATTGAAACTACCTGTTCCTCCATAATTAGTTTGGTTAAATAATAATTCAAAATTTGATTTATTAATGGTGGCTTTTAAATCCGGAAATTCCATTAACACAACAACAACTTTTCTATTTCCTAATGGAGGAAAAACATTTGCTCCAGCTTTACCAAACGTATTTGGTTCTTGCAGTTTTTGGAAGTATTCTATTAAAACAGACGTTTGTTGTTTACTGTATCTCAAATGTTTTTGCATATCGGTTTTCCCAAACATGCTAATAGCATTGCTTGCTTTTGTTCCGCTTAAAGTAAGATTACCGTCAAGCCCAATAATGGCATATTCAAAAACACCCTCATTATTTTTTAGTACTGTATATCCTTCGGCAGTTTCTAAATAATTTACGGCTTCATTTCCAAAAGCATAAAGAGTTAATACACTTCCATCGGGTTGCGTAATGGTATTTGGATAAGGAGATACACTACAATTAGAACGTTGTGCTTGTATTGAAAAACTTGTTACGAATGCAATGATAATTAGTAGTACTTTTTTCATTTGAATGTGTTAAATAAGAAATGCAAATTAATGATTACGTTGCTTTTAACAAATTAAAATTATACTTATACCATTATCAGACTCAATCATGACATTGATTTATGATTTCTATAAAAATATAAATGCTACTTAACCATTCATCAAATGTTCTTTATCATGTCAATCATTGTGCTAATTTGCGCACATAAAATTTCATGTATGAAAAAAATATTATTCATTACCCTCATTTTATCACAAACAACTTTTGCGCAAAATTCTTATCGCTCTTACCTAAAAGATAATACCTCGTATCGTGAGCATTCATTGGATATCACAAAAATGAAAGTGGAAGTTTCATTTGAACCGCAAATAGGTTTAGTAAAAGGAAAAGTATCACATACATTTACTGTTTTGCAAAAAAATGTGGACTCTGTTTTTTTTGATGCGCCAGAAATAAAAGTCAAATCGGCATCACTAAATAATCAACCATTAAAATATACTATTGATAAAAAAGGTATTTGGATTTTTCCTTCAAAACCTATGAATTGGGATGAAACCGGAACTATTGTTTTTGAATATGAAGCTACACCTCGAAGAGGAATTTATTTTATTGGATGGAATATTGAAGAAAGTAAAATTAAAAATCCTTTTGCTGTACGCAAACAAATTTGGACACAAGGACAAGGAATAGATAACCGTCAATGGATTCCGATGTATGATGATATGAACGATAAATTTATTACAGAAACGGTAATCACTTTTGATGCCGATTATCAAGTTTTATCGAATGGAAAACTCATCAGCAAAAAACAAAATAATGATAAAACCATCACGTGGAATTATGCCATGTCAAAACCCCATGCAGGTTATTTATTGATGATTGGAATTGGAAAATACGCCATTAAGCAAACCAAGAGTTCACACGGGGTTCCGATGAATTTGTATTACTACCCAGAGTTTGCCGATAGAGCTGAGCCCACCTATCGTTACTCCGAAAAAATGGTCGATTTTTTAGAGCGTGAAACAGGCATTCCTTATCCTTGGGAAAGCTACTCACAAATTATGGTTCAGGATTTTATTTTTGGTGCGATGGAAAATACAACAGCAACTATTTTTGGAGATTTTTTTAATGTAGATGAACGTGCTTATAAAGATAGAAATTACGTTGGGGTAAATTGTCACGAGCTCACACATCAATGGTTTGGAGATTATATAACGGCTCGCGATGGCAGAGATACATGGCTTCAAGAAAGTTATGCTACTTATTTTCCTAAATTATTTACGCGCCAAATTATAGGTGAAGACGAATACGATTGGCAACGCAGAGGAGAGCAAAATACAGCCATTGATGCCAGTAAAAAAGATAGAAATCCAGTTCGTCATACCATGGGAGGAACTGCTCGCGTATATCCAAAAGGATCAGGAGTTATTTCAATGTTGAGTTATGTATTGGGTGATGAAGAATGGAAACGTGCGTTAAATTATTATTTAAAAACGCATGCCTATTCAAATGTTGAAACCAATGATTTGATTCAAGCCATTCAGGATAAATTAGGAAAAGATCTTACTTGGTTTTTTGATGAATGGTTATACAAAGGTGGCGAACCTCAATACACTATTCATTACGAAGATTTGATTTATAAAGATGGAAACCGATTGACAGAAATTGCCATCGAACAAACACATCAACGAGATGAAGTAGTTACATTATTTAAGATGCCAATTGTATTTGAAGTGCATTATAAAGATGGCAGTTTTGATAAAGTAACAGATTGGATTGATGAGCAATTTGAAGTGGTTAAAATAAATAATAAAAACAAAAAAGATATTGCCTTTGTGTTATTTGACCCTAACTCTCAAGTAATGAAAACAGTTGTGTTCAAAAAATCTTTTGAAGAATTAAAAGAGCAAGTTTTAACAGCACAGTATATGCTTGATAGATATGATGCGCTTATTGCTTTAAAAGAATTTGATATAGCTAAGAAACGTGAGATTTTATTAGCCATTTTTAAGAAAGAAAATTTTCATGCCATAAAAAGTGAAGTGATTAATCAATTGATAAATGATAGCAATGCAAATACGATTGAAACTTTAAAAACTGTTTTTAATCAATCGCCATCAGCTCCAAAATTAGCTGCAATAAAAGGTTTAAATACAAATGAACAATTATGGAAAAACACATTTGAAAACGCATTATCAGATTCTTCTTATGATGTTGTTTTGGCATCATTAGAAAAATTATGTAAATTATTTCCTCAAGATGCCAAACAATATTTAGATAAAACAAAAGACGTTTATGGGATGAATAATGTAGTAAATATTAAATGGCTTGAATTATCAATAGCCAATAATTTTGACAGAGAAAAAAATACAACCGCATTGGTAAATTACACATCAACTACTTGGGAATTTCGCACACGTAATAATGCGTTTACATCTATTAAAGCACTAAATTATTTAGATGAAAAATTAATTGCAAATATTTTTGATGCGATGTTAAGTACCAATGCAAGGCTTTCTGGTCCTACATCTCAGCTTGCCGAACATTTTGGCACTCAACTAAACTACAAACAAATGATGATAGCATTCTATCATTCCAAAAATTGGAGTGATTGGCAAAAGGAAACCTTAAAAAAACAACTAAATTTTTTGTAAGTGCATTTTAAAAAGTTAAGATATGTGCACTTTCGCAATGGCATCAATTTGTATTATTGGCAAATCTAATTTAATAGTAAATTTTTTAGCTGTTACAATAATTTTAAATTCGATTGATTAAAAAAAACAGGAGGCTTAATTTTTAAACCACAGTGTCGATTTAATTCATCAATTAAATATTTACATAATTCTGGTGAATATTGTTCATCATGCTGATGCATAAAAAACCACACCTTCTCAATTCCATTGTTTTTCCATTGCTTAATTCGTTGCACCCAATCATCAATTCTGGTATAATCTGTTGGATGTAACCCATTGCCAACAAAACGTATAAATGCTTCTTGAGTAGTTAACTCCATGTGAGCACAATCCCTTCTTCCCGAAGTATCTGTAATAACGGTTCCTACTTTATGGTTTTCACAAAACGAAAATATTCTTTCTGAATTTTCAGGAACGTACCAATCTGGGTGGCGCAATTCCAAAAACACCTTTACACTATTTGGTAGTGATTGCAAATATTCAGCAATAGTATCAAAATGTTTCGGTCCCATTTGTGGATGTGGCATTAAAAATACTGGGCCTAACTGATTTTCAAATTCACTTAACACGTCAAACAATAAATCCGTTTCATGTTGCGCATTTTTTAGTCGTTTAATATGTGTAATAACATCCGTAAATTTCGGACAAAAGATAAAGTCTTTTCCAACACTATTTCTCCAAGTTCTAATCTGTTGATGAGAAGGCAGCTTGTAATAAATAGCATTAAACTCAATACAATTGAATTGTTTTGCATAGGCGGCTAAAAAATCTTTGTCTTTAGTACCATTTGGATAAATTTTTCCTACCCATTCTTTTCTTCCCCATTTTGCGCAGCCAACATGTACTTCAGTTTGTGCAAAACTATTTTCTTTTAAAACTCTTAGTGTACGTTGAGTATCTTTCGGCAACTCAAAATCTATTGAATAGAGTTGTTGTTCGTTTACCTTTCCAAATTCCATATATGATAGTATTGTTTTAACCTCACAAAAATCTAAAATAAAATCAACTTTATGTTTCTTAATAAATAGCTAAAATCAACTTATCATAAATGATGTTTGAAATATTTCAACTTAATTAGCACCATAACATTTAGCCAAATCATCATCCAATGAAAAAATATTTTTTAACTTTCCTGTTTTTGGTTTTATCAGTTTTTGCTTTTGCACAAAGTGATACGTTATTAAAACCATATTATTTATATGCAAAATTTGATGAGGAATGTGCCGCTCAAGTTGCCGTAACTCTATTTGATAAAGATGCCAAACTTGACCTTATCAACCAAGTTATTTTAAATGAACTGATGAGAGGTTTTTACGACAATCAATCTTGGGTTTCACTAAAAAATTTATACGGTAATAAATCTTTGAAACCGAACAGCGAATTTCAATACACAATTGCCGCATCATGTTCTTTTCATTATGATGACTTGTTTAGTTTTTCGGCATGTGCATATAATGTATGCGACAAAAATATCTATTCAACATTTGAATCCAATTGTGTAAACATCGATCTCAAAACACAACAAATATTATCTCTGTATGACTTTATTGATCCATTAAAAAAGGATTCGTTCGAAAAATATATTTATGCTACCGCAACTCGTTATCATATAAAAAATATTCCTGCTTGCTACATATCAAGTTATAATCCACTTCAAATAAAAGGTGCATGCAGTGTAACTGTGCAAGCAGATTCAATTACTTATTACAAAGGGTTAACCAACAAATTTTATTTAAAAGATAATTCTCTATTTGTTTTTAATAAAGTAAAACATCGGGCCTATACTTATCAATCTGTTGAAGTTTCTTTGAAGTTAATTTATATTAAATATTTCCTTCGTCCCGAAATGATTTTGAGGTTAGGAATTCAATAATTTTAAGTGTCTTAAAAAACATAAAACAGAATTCAATTATTGTTTTTTTGTTAATAGTGGTAATCATTTGAAGCATACTTTTGAATATCAAAATAAAAACTCATGAATAGAATTATCCTGTTGCTTGTTTTAAGTGTTTTTTTATCAAAATTTATTTCTGCGCAATCGGCAAAAATTATTTCCGGTCCAATGCTTGGTTACATGGAACATCGCGAAGCTTTAATTTGGCTACAAACCAATTGTTGCAAAAAAATATCTATTCAATATTTTCCTATTGGACAACCCAAAATCAAAACAGAAATTATTCGATTCAACCCAAACGACAGCGTTTGTAAACACCCCTGGATTATAAAATTTATTCCCGAAAACTTAACAATAGGAACCACTTACGAGTACAAAATTTTATTGGATGGAAAAGAACAAAAATTTAGTTACCCTTTAAAATTTAAAACAAAAACTTTATGGGAATGGCGAATAGATCCTCCTGATTTCAGTTTCATTACAGGTTCTTGTAATTATGTAAACGATTCTCTTTATGATAGACCCGGAAAACCATACGGGCAAGGCACTGAAATATTTTGGCGCATGGCAGAAATGCCCTCCGATTTTATGCTTTGGCTTGGTGATAATGTGTATTTGCGCGAAGCGGATTATAGTTCTGAAAGTGGAATTCAGTATCGTTACATGCACACACGAAGTGATAAAAATTTACAAAAATTATTAGCCGTAAAAAATAATTATGCCATGTGGGACGATCATGATTATGGTGATAATAATAGTGGAAAAGGATTTCCCTTGAAACAAGTGTCATATCAAACTTTTAAAGAATATTGGGGAAATAAAACGTATGGTGAAAGCAATGAAGGCACTTACAGTAAATTTAGTTACAATGATGCCGATTTTATTTTGCTTGATGATAGATGGTTTAGAGACGAAACAGATTTAAATGAAAAAATAAATCCAAATAAAACTCAACTCGGAGAAAAGCAATTGCAATGGTTGTTTTATCAATTATCACATAGCCATGCCACGTTTAAATTTGTTTGCGTTGGCGGTCAGTTTTTAAATGAACACACTAAAGATGAATCGTTTAACTTATATAAAAATGAAAGAGAAAAAATTCTCGAATACATCATCAACAATAAAATTAATGGAGTGATATTTTTGAGTGGCGATAGGCATCATACTGAATTATTAAAATACAATAAACGCGAAAGTGATTTGGGATATTCGTTGTATGAATTAACTTCATCTGCTATTAGTAGCGGACCTCATGGCATCAATCCAAATTCAGAAGAATTTGACAACCCGATGCGAGTGAAAAGTAGTTTGGTTACCGAAAATAATTATTGCAAAATTGCTATCAATGGAAAAAAAGGTGAGCGCAGATTACAATTTACCTGCTTTGATAAAAACAATAGTGCACAATGGGAATTTAGTATTGATGAAAATCAATTAAAAAGTAAGGACACACAAAAATAAATTTGATTCAAACACTTTCAAACAACCTTTAAACTAATTCTTGGTGTAGTCAACACTTAAGTGAATCTTCGCAGCATATTAAATTTATTTTATTTTGACTTTTGACGAGCTAAATCTAAACAATCCATTACTTAAAGCCTTAAGTGATTTGGAATACATAAATCCTTCACCCATCCAGCAAAAATCGATGCCGGTGGTAATGTCGGGCAGAGATGTAATTGGTATTGCACAAACTGGTACGGGAAAAACATTTGCCTATTTACTTCCTATTTTACGCCAGCTTACTCACTCCGAGCAAAAATATCCACGCATATTAATTTTAGTTCCAACGCGCGAGTTGGTTACACAGGTAATTTCAGAAATTGAAAAGCTTACTACCTATTCCACTTTTAGATATGGTGGAATTTATGGTGGTGCAAATATTAACGAGCAAAAGAAAATGGTGTTTGCAGGATTGGATATTTTAGTGGCTACACCCGGGCGATTGGTAGATTTAGCTTCTATTGGAGCATTGCGATTAAAAAATATTCAAAAGTTGGTGATAGATGAAGTGGATGAAATGTTGAACACTGGATTTCGAGCACAACTTAATTTGATCTTAGATTTGTTACCTCCTAAACGACAAAATATTTTATACTCGGCAACTTTAACTGATGAAGTGGAAAAAGTAATTTCAACTTTTTTTAATCATCCTGTTAAAATAGAAATTGCAGCACACGGAACTCCACTAGAAAAAATTATTCAGAAAGCCTATCATGTTCCAAATTTTAATACCAAGGTAAATTTATTAAAATCATTATTGGATGAAGATGAATCACTCAATAAAGTGTTGGTATTTGTTTCAAAAATAAAATCGGCTGATAGATTATATGAGCAAATTGGAAAATTACTTCCGGGAACGTTTGCAGTTCTTCATTCAAGAAAATCGCAAAACAACAGATTTGCTGCATTAAATGATTTTGAAGCTGGAAAATTTCGGGTATTAATTGCAACAGATATTGCTGCGCGAGGATTGGATATTTCTGATGTTTCGCATGTGATAAACTTTGATACTCCTGATGTTGCTGGAGATTATATTCATCGTATTGGAAGAACAGGACGAGTGGGAAAAGATGGAACTGCCATAACTTTTGTGAATGAAAC
>JANYDU010000052.1 GCA_025359805.1 Bacteroidota bacterium | reverse complement strand
CAACCCATTGCCACGACTTAAATATTTTGAAGGAATGAAAATGATGAACGGCATGATGAAAATGAATGGCAATCTTGACGACATGGGAATGCAAATGAGTTTAAATCAAATGGACATGAATGTGGTGATGTATCCCGAAATCACAGGCGAACAAAAAAAGAAAGAGAACAAAAAAATGAAAATGACAGAAGACGATTACAACGCCAACAAACTGTCAAACATTGTTACACTCAATTATGCAATGCTTCGTTCGCCATACAACTCCAAATTGCCCAATGTTCCAACCAAAACATTAAACTTCACACTCACAGGCAATATGAATCGATATGTTTGGAGCATTGATAACAAAGTAGTTTCAGAGGCAGATAAAATTTTAATTAAGAAGGGAGAAAATATTCGTATGATCATTCACAACAACACTATGATGCGACATCCCATGCACTTGCATGGATTTGATTTTCGTTTGCTCAACGGACAAGGAGATTTTGCACCACTAAAAAATATTGTTGACATCATGCCAATGGAAACCGACACCTTAGAGTTCAATGCAAACACCTATGGTGATTGGTTTTTCCACTGCCACATTCTTTATCACATGATGAGTGGCATGGGAAGAATTTACAGCTTAGAAAATTCACCAACCAATCCCGAAATCACAAATCCAAAATTGGCACAACGAAAACTTTTTGCAGACGATAGAAAATTTCACTTAATGTTTGAAAACGATTTTGCCACCAACGGCAATGATGGCGCAGCAATGGTGCAAAATACAAGATGGAGCATTGGGACTGAATGGAGATTGGGTTATGAAGATATTATGGGATATGAAACGGAAACGCATATTGGAAGATATGTGGGGAAAATGCAATGGTTCATGCCATTTATTGGTTTTGACTGGCGATACAGAAATCAAAATGGAGAAAGAAATTTTCAGGAAGTAAATGTGTTTAGACAAAAAAACACCAAAGACAGTCGTGCTTTGGCAAGCATCGGTTTTGATTATACACTTCCATTGTTGCTAATTTTTCAAACTGAAATTTTTCAAGATGGGAGAATCCGGTTAGAACTAATGAGAGACGATATACCCATTGCAAAACGTTTACGAATGCACTTCATGCTCAACACCGACAAAGAATACATGGTAGGCTTCAACTACATCATCAAGAAAAATTTTGGAGTAAGAATCCATTACGATAGCGACATGGGCTTCGGAGCAGGAATACATTTTAGGTATTAAAAATTATTGGAGCATTCCACCGATTGCAACACACTGACTAACGAAAAATCAACTTCGTTTTTCTCAAGACTGATAAGTACTTCTGCTTTGTTGGTAACATCTAAAAACAATTCCACACCCTGATTTTTGTAATAAAATCTGTAATAAAATAAGGAGCAATATATTTTCCGGTGGACACCACAGATATTTTTAGCTTACCCGTGAGTTCGCATGCATCTTAAAATTAATTGCATATACCTCTGTCAAAATTTTATCGGTAGCTTCGGCTATTTCTTTTCCAAAATCAGTAACAAATATTTTTTTATTGATGACTTCTATCAGTGCTATATCAAACTGGTCTTGAAAATTTTTGAGCTGAATAGAAACTGCCGGTTGTGTGAGATGGAGTTTTTCAGCAACTTTAGTAATGCTTAAATTTTGAACCACTTTCAAAAATATTCGCAATTGGTTGAGTGTATAATTCATAAAATATGTTTATGTTTAACATTGCAAAGTTAAATAAATAGTTATGACATGAAATTGCGTATTTTACAAAAAAATATTTTTGTGTATGAATCAAACAATTGAACGCTTTTTTAAAATCATAAAACCCGAAAAAACGCAGTTGTATCAGGTTTATAGCTATGCAGTTTTCAAAGGCATCATATCGCTTTCCCTGCCTTTGGGTATTCAGTCTATCATCAATTTAATTCAAGGGGGCAGGGTTTCTACGGCTTGGTTGGTGCTGGTCTTCGTAATCATTGCTGGCATTGCATTTTCGGGTATTATGCAACTTTTGCAATTGAGAATTACCGAAACTATTCAGCAGAAAATTTTTACCCGTGCAGTTTTTGATTTTGCGTATCGCATTCCCAAAATAAAGTTTGAAGACATTGGCAAATACTATCCGCCCGAATTGATGAACCGTTTTTTTGAAGTGCCTGTGTTGCAAAAAAATATTTCAAAGGTTTTGATTGACTTGCCTTCTGCGGTTTTACAAATTTTGTTCGGCTTAATTGTGCTTTCGTTTTACCACCCATTTTTTATTTCGTTTAGCTTATTCATGCTGTTGTTGGCAATAATTGTAATTGTGTTTACTGCAAAGCGTGGCTTGGAAACCAGCTTGGTAGAGTCAAAACAAAAGTTTAAAGCGGCATCGTGGTTAGAAGAATTAGCCAGAGTGAAAGACACATTTAAACTGGCTGGCAAAACTGATTTTCCGCTAAAGAAAATGAATGTGTTGGCTACTAATTATGTGGAGGCAAGAGAATCGCATTTTAAAATTCTCAAAATTCAATACATCATTTTATTGCTGTTTAAAATTGCTATCAGTGCTTCATTGCTCTTAGTGGGCGGTTATATGGTATTGGAACAAAAGATGAATATAGGTCAGTTTGTAGCGGCAGAAATTATTATTCTGTTACTCATTGATTCTTCCGAAAAATTGATTTTAAGTTTTGATACAATTTATGATGTGCTTACTTCTTTAGAAAAAATTAATGAAGTAACTGGAATGAAATTAGAGAAAGAAACAAGTGAAAATTCAACCCAAATTTATTCAACCGAAAAAGGAATTGAAGTTGAACTACACCATGTAAGTTTCAACTATCCGGGCAACGAAAAATTGATTGTAGCTGATGTCAATCAAAATATAAGAGCTGGCGAAAGCATTTGCATCACCGGTGAAAATGGCTCTGGCAAATCAACTTTACTTCACTTAATTTCGGGTTTGTACCAACCCACTTCGGGCAATGTTTTAATTAATGGTTTTCATTTTGAAAATTATAACAAAGAAGAACTGTATCAGTTGTTTGGCAACGGTTTGCAAGACGAAGCCATTTTTGATGGAACGCTGGCAGACAATATCACATTGGGCAGAGAAAATATTTCTATCGAAGCAGTAATGTGGGCAATTTCGCATGTAGGGTTAGATAACTTTGTAAAAAATTTACCGCAAGGGATTACCACACTTATTGAACTTTCGGGAAGCCGTTTATCGGAAAGTATTTACAACAAAATAATTATTGCCCGTAGCATTGTAAACCGCCCAAAACTATTGCTGCTTGAAATTGCTATGGATAGTTTTGAAAAAACGGAACGCCACCGAATTATTGATTTTGTTACAGATAAAGCCAATGGCTGGACACTCATTTATATTACCAACGATGAATATTTTGTGAGTAAAGCCAACCGTATTTTTAAAATAGTTAACGGAAATATTTTAAATTAAAAAGCCATGCTGAATATTTCTGACCGTAACATTTCATCTAAAATAAATACCGACCAGTATCCGGTGTTTGCCCTGCTTGAAAAAAAAAGTAAGCGAAATACTTTTGTGCTTGTATTGTATGTGTTGCTTGGTTTTTTAATTCTCGTTTTGTTTTTACCATGGACACAAAACATACAATCAAATGGTTTTGTAACGGCACTTAAACCCGGACAGCGGCCTCAAACCATTCAATCGGTTATATCGGGCAAAATTGAAAAATGGTTTGTGCAAGAAGGGCAGCGGGTAAATAAAGGCGACACCATTTTATTTATTTCTGAAATAAAAGAAGAATACTTAGACCCAGATTTGGTAGAGCGAACCGGAAAGCAATTAAAAACAAAAGAACTTGCTGTAAATTCTTATTCGCAAAAAGTGCAAGCCAACGACAGGCAAATTGACGCTTTGCTGGAATCGCAAGAATTAAAATTTGAGCAGGCACAAAACAAGCTTAAGCAAACACATCTAAAAGTAACAGCCGACAGTATTGATTTGGTAGCCGCAGAAGTGAATGTAAAAATTGCAAAAGAACAGTTCAACCGTATTGAAGAATTGCACAAACAAGGTTTGAAATCGCTGACGGAATTAGAAGGAAGAAAACTAAAATATCAAGAGGCACAATCAAAATATATATCGCAGGAAAGCAAACTATTAATCACCCGCAACGAAGTAATTAATGCCAAAGTGGAATTGGGAGTAGTGCAAGCGGATTACAACGATAAGGTTTCAAAATCGGAAGCAGAAAAATTATCCACCATGAGTGCCATGATGGATGCAGAAAATGAAGTGGTGAAATTGCAAAATAAAATAACCAACTATTTTATTCGCAGTGGCATGTATTATATTCTTGCTCCACAAGATGGTTACATAACCAAAGCAATTAGAAGTGGTGTGGGCGAAACCATCAAAGAAGGAACCGAAATTGTAAGTATGATGCCTTCTCAATACGATTTGGCAGTGGAGATGTATGTAGAGCCGATTGATATTCCGCTATTGGAAAAAAATCAGGAAGTGATGATACAGTTTGACGGTTGGCCTTCAATTGTTTTTTCGGGTTGGCCCGGCACCAGTTTTGGAACTTTCAAGGGCAAGGTAGTTGCCATTGATAATTTTACAAGTGAAGATGGAAAGTATCGTGTGCTGGTAGCAGCCGATGAAACCGAACATAAGTGGCCACATGAAATTCGCTTAGGTGCCGGTGCAAGAACTGTTACACTGCTAAAAAATGTGCATGTGTGGTATGAGTTGTGGCGAAAAACAAATGGCTTTCCTCCTGATTATTACAAACCTTCCAAAGAAATTTCAACCCCTAAAAAATGAAGTTGAAATTATTTTTTGCTCCGCTATTTTTTTTGTTTTCGGTTTCGGTTGTTGCACAAAAAACTGATACACTCACGTTTTCGTTTCCGGAATTTTTGAAAACGGTAAAAGAAAATCATCCGGTTTCAAAACAAGCGGCATTGCTGGTGCAGTCGGCCGATGCCGGCATACTTTCCGCCCGTGGCGGTTTTGACCCTCGTCTGTATTACAGTATTGACCAAAAACAATTTGACAACAAAAATTACTGGACACTTCAAAATGGTGGAATAAAAATTCCGACAGGATTTGGGATGGAATTAAATGCCGGAGTGGAACAAAGTTTTGGTTCGTATTTGAATAGCGAAAGTATAAGCTCTGTAAACGGAATGTCTTATACACAATTTTCTATGCCATTGCTGCAAGGATTATTGATTGATGAAAGAAGATTTGCGTTGAAAAATGCAAAACTGTTTCGGGAACTTTCGTTAGTTGAACAACGAAACATGCTCAACGAATTATTTGCTAAGGCATCAAAAGCATATTGGGAATGGGTACAAAGCTACTACAACATGCAGGTTTTGCGTGAAGCTGTATTGCTGTCAAATGTGCGTTTGCAAGGAATAATACAATCCGCCATACTTGGCGACAATGCCGCCATTGACACACTCGAAGCAAGTATTCAATATAAGGATAGAGCGGTGAATTTGCAACAACAGGAAATGGATTATTATTCTAAAACCATGCTGTTGTCTGTTTTTTTATGGAACGAAAAAAATGAGCCTGTAGAATTTTCGAAACTTACTGTGCCGCCCATTCGCACCGATTTAGACAAAACTGATTTATCGCAAAATATTATTTCAGAAATTGATTCGCTTGCCAATACTCACCCAAATATTCTTGCGTATCAAAACAAAAATTCGCGATTGGCTTTAGAATTAAAATTAAAGCAGGATAAACTGAAACCTGTATTGAATGTAAAGTTCAATCCCTTGTATGATTTAGGAAATTTCAACTCCAGTATTTTTTATGGCGTAAACAGTTTTAAGTGGGGTGTAGGTTTTCAGTTTCCGATTTTGCTGAGAAAAGAACGCGGAGAAATTAAGCTGGCAAAAATCAAAATAGCCGATTTAAATTTTGAAATACAAAACAAGAAATTGGAAATAACCAACAAAATAAAAGCATCGCTAAACGAATACGCCAACACCAAATTACAGGTCATACAATACAATACAGTAGTGAAGAATTACTACCAATTGCTGCAAGCCGAAAAAAAATTATTGGAAATAGGTGAGAGTTCGGTGTTTATGGTAAACAACCGCGAAATGAGTTATATCAATTCTCAAATAAAACTCAACGACCTGATGTTTAAATACCGCAAAGCAGGCTTGGACATGCTTTATAATTCGGGACAGTTTTACAACGGGCACTAAACCTAAATCATAAATATATTTTATGACAAACATTCAATAAATAAATTATTATTTATGATATAAGTTACGCAATTTTACACCGTTAAATTAAACACAAATTTAAAATGAAACGTATTACAGTAGCAAAAGGCGATGGCATAGGTCCCGAAATTATGGATGCCACTCTCTCTATTATTAAAGCGGCAGGTGCGCAAATTGAGGTGGATGAAATTGAAGTAGGCGAAAAAGTTTACTTAGCCGGAAATACTGCTGGCATAGCCAAAGAATCGTGGGACATCATTCGCAAAAACAAAATTTTTCTAAAAGCACCCATCACCACTCCACAGGGTGGTGGCTACAAAAGTTTGAATGTAACCACTCGTAAATTTTTGGGCTTGTATGCCAACATTCGTCCCTGCATGAGTTTGCATCCGTTTGTAAAAACAAAACATCCGATTTTGGACATGGTTATTGTTCGTGAGAATGAAGAAGATTTATATGCAGGCATTGAGCATCAGCAAACCGATGAAGTGGTGCAATGTCTCAAACTCATTAGCCGACCCGGTTGCGAAAAAATTGTGCGTTACGCATTTGAATACGCCAAACAATACGGCAGAAAAAAAGTAACCTGCTTTACCAAAGACAACATCATGAAACAAACCGATGGCTTGTTTCATCAGGTGTTTGATGAAATTGCGAAAGAATATCCAACCATTGAAAACGAACATTGGATAATAGATATAGGTGCAGCAAAAATGGCTGACACCCCCGAAATTTTTGATGTAATTGTGATGCCCAATTTATATGGCGATGTGCTAAGCGATGTAGCTGCACAAATTGCCGGTTCGGTTGGATTGGCTGGTTCGGCTAACATAGGTGAGGAGTGTGCCATGTTTGAAGCCATACATGGTTCTGCACCACGAAGAGCCGGACAAAACATGGCGAATCCTTCGGGCTTATTACAGGGAGCTATTCAAATGCTTACTCACATCGGGCAAACCGAAGTAGCAGAAAAAGTTCAAAACGCATGGCTAACAACTATTGAACAAGGAATACACACTTACGATATTTTTAAAGAAGGTGTGAGCAAACAAAAAGTTGGAACAAAAGAATTTGCCGAAGCGGTAATAAAAAATCTCGGTCAAAAACCTTCTCAATTAAAATCAGTCAGCTATGCAAAAGAAGCAATCCTTCATCTTCCAAAATACCAACGCAAACCCTTAATGAAAAAAGAATTACAGGGCGTTGATTTGTTTGTTCACTGGAGTGGAACCAGTGCCGATGAATTGGCAGCAATTATAAAGCAGATAAACATGGATGATGTGCAACTAAGCATGATAACCAATAGAGGTATAAAAGTTTATCCCGATGGTTTTCCTGAAACTTTTTGCACCGACCACTGGCGTTGCCGATTTAAACCTATAGAAGGAAAAACAATTTCAAAGCAAAACATTATTCAGTTGCTAAATGCAGCAGAAGAAAAAAATATTGACATTATTAAAACAGAAAACTTATATGCCTTTGATGGGAAACCAGCTTTCTCTTTGGGGCAGGGGCAATAACAACTAATCAAATTTAAAGTATGCATTTACCATTAATCAACGGAAGTTTCACACAAGCCGAAGCAATTGACTTACTGACAAATTTTATTCATGTAAAAATAAAATTCCATGAAAATAAAATTGACAAAAGCCATAATGAGGAAGATATAAAAATGAGAGAAAAAAGAATTAAACAACTTCAAAAAGATTTTTATGAAGCCAAACAAGAAATTCTTTTAGGTGGTAAAAAGTGCGAACTAAATGCCGTAATAGAAATCAATGAATCATAAATAACATCAACTATTAAAAACTTCAACCAAAATATGAAACACTTTTTATTACAGGCAACGGAACAGAAATTGGCAAGACCATAATTTCAACAATTATTACCGAGTATTTGGAGGCAGATTATTGGAAACCTGCTAAGTCGGTTGAACCTGACAATACAGATACAATGAAAGTAAAACGGTTGATTTCTAATTCTAAAACCATATTTTACAATGAACGTTTTAATCTAGTATACCTATCCCTTAATTTTCGGATAAAAAATTCAAAACGGTTTGACTATTTTGGTTTGTAAAAATAGATTTATCTTGGTTAAGTGAATAATATTCGTTCCAAATTTGTTGCGGAGTTTTATAATTAAGACATCCATGTTTTCGGAAGATGTTATAGGTATTAATCAATTTTTTCTGACGGCAAACGGTCATTGCTGATTTTTTAAGAAAATAAAACGATATGAAGAATTAAGCTCCAGAGGAGCGATATAAAAATTATATTGCTCCTACAGTGCTTAACAAATCAAACATTTAAAATTTCTATGATTATTTTGCTGCTACGGAGCTCTCATTTACCCTATTAAAAACCAAATAGACCAATTGGTTTACCAACTTTACGACCTAACCGAAGAAGAAATAAAAATTATAGAAACAACCTAAACAGACAACAATGCCGACCCTTCGCATTGTCATAAACATTAGTGGTAAAAATCCCGCCCTTCGCAAATCTGCGAATCGTTACCCTCAATACAATTTACTTCTCTTTACCAAAAAAGGCATCAGTATTTGAGAGAAATCTGTTCCAACTTCGGCTTCAATTAATTCAATTTTATATTGAGCACATTTCAATTTGAGTTGTTGTTTATAATCCTGTGATGCCTGTAAATATTGCTCCTTAACTTGTGATGGGAATAACTTCATGCGCTCTCCTGTTTCACTATCTACAAACAAATATGGACGGTTACTAAACTCAAAATCTACTTCTGTTTTTTTATCTTCAACATGAAATAAAACCACATCATGTTTGTTGTATTTAAAATGTTGTAAAGCAGGAAATAATTCATCATCATTTCCCATGTTTTGCATCATATCAGTAAAAATTACAACCAATGAACGCTTGTGCAGCATCTCTGCCATTTGATGAAGATTGGCTGCAATATTACTCTTCACATTTTTATTGGGTTCATTCAATATTTCTTCTAATTTACTAAACAACATTTTTTGGTGCACCGAACTTATTTTGCATTGAGAATGATATTCCAACTCATCTGCAAAAATGCTAATTCCACTTGCATCGCGTTGTCGTTTTAATAATTGAATGAGTGAAGCTGCAGCAAAAATAGAAAACCTAATTTTATTTAATCCTTCATTTGGATAATACATGGATGAAGAGCGATCAATAATAATTTGACAACGCAAGTTTGTTTCTTCTTCATAGCGTTTCACAAATAATTTATCGGTGCGTGCAAATAATTTCCAATCAATATGTTTGGTTGATTCTCCAGTATTGTATAAACGATGTTCGGCAAACTCAACTGAAAATCCATGAAACGGACTTTTATGCAAACCCGTTATAAATCCTTCAACAACTTGTTTGGATAAAAACTCAAGGTTGCCAGGGCGTAATAAATCTTCTTGTGAAATGGTTAAAGGCATGTTTTCAAAAATAAACTTTGTGAGGAATATTAATCAACTGAAAAAAATTAATTTCCTCCCGAAAACAATGCACGGTTTAATAATGGGAGTAATTTTTTGTTTAGCTCATTCACACTTTTTTTGTAGGCATCCAATCCTGCCGTTTCATTTGTAGTTTGAAATCCTTTTACGTTTTGGCTATCTTTAAAAGTTTCGAGGGATGTTTTTGTATCTATTATAGAGAACGTAATATCAACCGCAGCACCCTGCATATTTCCCCAAATGGCACCTTGTGATTGTGTGTTGGCTCTTATCTTCACAATATAATCAGCTTCATTTTTATTGCCAACCAATGTACATCCATTTTGCGATAAATCTTTTTTTACAATAGGTTCAATAAAATTTTGATTCATTGGATTTGATAAATTTAATTCTTCGGCATCCACATATATTTTTAACGCATCTGTTGCAACTTTTATAGAAGCAGTTGGAGGTTGCATACTTAGTAAAATACTTTTGAGTATTCCATTTAAACTATCAGTGGCAATAATTTTTTCTACATCAATTCCTATTCGCAAAAACTGTGTAGAGCCCACTCCTTGCACTCTTGAATTGGTAAATGTTGAAACACCTTTTTCATCGGTTTCGGTTCTGTCAAAACTTTCTATAGATGCCCCGTCACTTCCAGCTTTTAAAGGAAGATTGGCAATTATATTTCTATCAGCGATTGTTGCAATTGCATCAAATGAAGGCAACGTTTTTCCAACAACTCCTTTTGTTTGGTTAATACTTGTTTTAAATTTTACACTATACAATTGATCTTGAATGGAGTTAAAAATTTCGTTTACCAACTTCACATTTTTTCCTCTGTAATCGCCATAAATATCTTCGTTTAAATAATTTTGTAAGGCAATTAATGCTTGAATTTTCATGTGAAGAATTTGCACATATTCGGAATGAATAGTTAACAAATCCGCTCTATTCATAAAGTCTTCGGCCCTATCAATTTGCACTTGCATTTTTTTGCGCTTCAAGGCTTCATACTCTGCTTTTGAAAGTCGGTAGTAAATCCAAAATTCGGTTGCATTTTCCCAACTATCTACCACATCAAAATGTTCGACTGTATTTAAAGCAGTAACTTTTGTGGAGGCATTAAACTGTTGATTAAAATCTAAATTATTTTGAACTTGCTTTAAAACAGAATTGGTTGAAACGGTAACTTTTATTTCAGAAACCAAGTCATCGAGCGCATTTTTTTTTGCAATTTGCTGATAGTCTAAAGTACGTTCATTTTTGGTAGCTGTTCCAATGCCCACATAATAATCGGTATTTACAGGTCTATTCAAAACCCAATTAGGCTTTGGTTTTATCAGAGTTTGTTTGGATGATTTGCACGAACTTGTCAAACCAATGGCGAAGAAAAATAAAATGAATATGTAGGTAATTATTTTCAATGAAGAAGGTTTTATATAGAAAAGAAAATCCCTCCCGATTGTGGGAGGGATGTAAAATTAGTTTCCTCTATCCTTGGCAACTTTATCCATTTCTTGGTTAAAGATTTCTTCAAATTTCTTTTTATCGTAATCTTGTTCAATCTTTTTATTGTTTGAAACGGATTTGTTTATTCCATCCCAAACGCCTTCTTTATTGGCTTCAATGGCTACCCAATAAGTGTATGTTCCATTTTTTTCTTGAAATATTTTTTCGCCAATAATTCTCACATCTGTTAATTGTTGGTTGGTTACTTCGCGAGCCAATTCTTCAAATTTATTTGCAAACTCTTGAACATTTCCAACGGTGCGCTGATTGGTGTATTGATCGGTTACTTTTTTAATTGTTGTTTGAATTAAACTTGCCATTTCACTTTTTGCATTTTGTAAAGCAATCTTTTTTGAAGCAGTTAAATCAGGGCTGCTCCCCGATGATTTGGCTCTAAAATTTTCTTTATCGCTTGCGTATGCCTTATCGCTAAAAGGTACTGTAATTTCAACGGCACCTGTAGTTTGGGCAATTGATTTTTTTGATTTACAAGATTGCATTCCGAAGGCAACGGCTACTAATACTACTGCTGAAAGAATCAGCTTTGACGTTTTATTTTTCATGTTGATTTTTATTTACTTTTTAATTAACGAACTCAAATTTATTAATGATTGCTGATTTTCAAAACTTATGCCACAATTAATGGATTAAATTTTATCGGCATTAAATTTTTCCAGTAATTTTAATGTGTGTATGTATCCGGTTTCAAATATTTCTTTTGAAGATGAAACTTTTAGCAAATTAAATTCCGTTAAGTTGGGCGGTTCGATATACATATCACACTTAGGAATATTATTATTAACATTGGCTCTGATGGCAAGATGCAGCACTCTATCTGCAAAGTTTCTGAAAGATGGAATTCGTTTTACTTCCCTAACAGGATTTACATTTACACCAATAATATATTCGCAATTATTGATGATAGGTTCAACGGGTAAATTGTTCATCAACCCACCATCAACAAACATTTGATTATTTATTAAATAGGGTTTTAGCAGAAGTGGAATTGCTGATGAAGCCATCACTGCATCTATAATTGGTCCTTCTTTAAAATAATGAGTTTCGGCTTTTGTAAAATTAGTTGCCGAAATAATTAATGGAATTTTCAGTTCTTCAATATTATCAACACTTAAATTTTTAGTAAGGGTTTTTCTTAATCCTTCGGCTTTTAACATACCAAATCTCGGACGATAAAATCTAAGCAGTTTATAAATATCTAACTCTCCAAATAACTGAAATATTTCATCAGGTGTATATCCATCGGCATATAAACTTCCTACAATAGAACCTGCACTTACTGCCGAAATAATTTCAGGAAAAATACCATTTTCATTAAGTGCTTTTAATACACCAATATGCGCGTAACCTCTTGCTCCGCCACCTGAAAGTACAATACCCGTTTTATATTTTTTCACGATAAAAATGCTTCACAATTTATGATTAATAAATGGGATTAATAAAATATCATGCCAACAATGCTTTAAATAGGGTACAAAGATTATTTTTGCCACACTTTGAAAAACAATTGAGATGGATATAAAGAAAGTAAAACGTAGTGATAATTATTCTGCATGGTATAATAGTTTAGTGAAGAATGCTGATTTAGCTGAACATTCAGATGTTAAAGGTTGCATGGTTATTAAACCTTATGGATATGCTATTTGGGAAAAAATGCAAGCTGATTTGGATAGAAGATTTAAAGAAACAGGTCATCAAAATGCGTACTTCCCTTTATTTATTCCTAAATCTTTTTTTACCAAAGAAGCCAGTCATGTGGATGGTTTCGCAAAAGAATGTGCTGTTGTTACACATTATCGTTTAAAAGTTGATCCCATTACAAAAGAAATTGTTGTAGACCCAGATGCAAAATTAGAAGAGGAGTTAATTGTTCGCCCCACTTCAGAAACCATTATTTGGAATAGCTATCGCAGTTGGATAAAATCATACCGAGATTTGCCTTTATTAATTAATCAATGGGCAAATGTGGTGAGATGGGAAATGCGTACACGTTTATTTTTGCGTACCACAGAATTTTTATGGCAAGAAGGACATACCGCTCATGCAACTGCTGATGAAGCTATTGGGGAAACAAAACAAATGCTTGATGTGTATGCTGATTTTGCCGAAAATATTTTAGCTGTTCCTGTTATCAAAGGAGTGAAATCTGCTAACGAACGTTTTGCAGGAGCCATCGAAACTTATTGTATTGAAGGTTTAATGCAAGATGGAAAAGCCTTACAAATGGGAACTTCACATTTCCTCGGACAAAATTTTGCCAAAGCATTTGATGTAAAATATGTAACCAAAGAAAATAAACAAGAATATGTTTGGGCAACTTCTTGGGGTGTTTCTACGCGTTTAATGGGGGCATTAATTATGAGCCATAGTGATGATGAAGGGTTGGTTTTGCCTCCAAATTTAGCGCCAATTCAAGTGGTTATTATCCCGATATTTAGAAAAGAGGAAGAGAAAATTTTAGTACTTGAAAAAGCTAAAGAAATTCAGAAAGTACTCAAGTCAAAACATATTTCGGTGAAGTTGGATGATAGAGATAACCTCACACCAGGATTTAAATTTGCTGAATATGAATTGAAAGGTGTGCCTGTTAGAATAGCCATCGGGCCACGTGATGTACAAAATGAAAGTGTGGAAGTTGCCAGAAGAGATACCAAAGAAAAACAGGTAATGAGTGTGGTTGATATCGAAAATAAGATTGAACATTTATTGTCGCAAATTCAAAAAAATATTTTCCAAAAGGCTCTTGATTATCGAGATGAACATATCACTGCTGTAAATACTTGGGATGAATTTTTAGATGCCTTAGAAAATAAAACAGGTTTTGTTTCGGCACATTGGGATGGTACAACCGAAACCGAAATAAAAATTAAAGAAATGACTAAAGCCACCATTCGTTGTATTCCTTTAAATAATAAATTGGAAGATGGCAAATGTGTGCTCACTGGAAATGCAAGTACCCAAAGGGTGTTGTTTGCAAAATCTTATTGATTTTTTAGCAAGTTTGGATAAATTGTAAATTGCATATATGAAAGATATTCGCTGGCAACAACGTTTTCAAAATTTCGAAAAAGCATTTCTATTTTTTGATGAAACAATAAAGCAAAAGTTTTATACTCCTTTGGAAATAAGCGGACTTGTTAACACATTTGAATTTACTTTTGAACTGGGCTGGAAAACCATAAAAGATTATTTGTATGAGCAAGGTATAGAAACAAACTATCCAAGAGAAGCCATTAAAAAAGCATTTGAAACAGGTATCATTAAAGATGGTCATACATGGATACATATGCTTGAAAAAAGAAATGAACTTTCTCACACTTATAACAGTATTGTTGCCGAGCACGCAGTTAATATGATAAAGAACACATACTACGATGCAATTGTTCAAGTATATCAATTCTTTAAAAATATAAACAATGAATGATGCCGAATTTGGTTTTAAAGAAGGAGACCTTCAGGAAATAATAAATATAATTTCTCGGTTTAGTGTTATTCAGAAAGCTGTAATATTTGGTTCGAGGGCAAAAGGAAATTATAAATCAGGAAGCGATGTAGATATTGCTATTTGGTTGGAAAACGAGGATATTACACCAAAAATAAATGGAGTATTGAATGATGAAACATGTTTGCCATATATGTTTGATGTGTTAAATTATCAAACCATAAACAATCCGGATTTAAAAGAACATATTGATAGAGTAGGAATTAATTTTTACAAACGTCTGTAGCTTTTAAAAGAATCGACAACTAAAAATTAATGGTATCAAAATAGTTTTTCTTTTAACCTCTTCAATATTTTTTATACAAATAACTTATTCAATTAATTTGGCTCTATGGACGAAAAACTAAACGGTATCAAAAATCTTTTAATTCAAAAGTCATCTACCAAACAACAGATAGCAAAATTAACGCGTGAAGTTTTTGAATTATTTAAGAAAGAATTAAAATCTGTTCAGGAAGATTTGGCTCCAAAAATGTTAACTGAAGCTCCGCTTGTGGAAATAAAATATTACGACAAAGGAGATTTGGAAGTGCACCTAAAATTTTCGGGAGATACTTTAGTGATGATGTTGCATACAAATATTTTTGATTTTGATAGCACACATATCATCCACAAAAATCAATATATTTTAGAAGATGAGATGCGATCGTTTTGCGGAATGATTCAGATATATAATTTCTTATCCGACTCTTTAAAATATAATCGTGAAGGAGATCTTGGATATTTAATTGGTAGGATTTTTATCAATAAAGACAAACATTTTTTTATAGAAGGGAAACGCCCACTTTCATTTTTGTATCATGATATTTCTTCTTGTAAAATTGAACAAGATACCATCAAAAAAATTGTTATGGAGTCGATGAATTATTGTTTAAATTTTGATTTATTAGCTCCCCCAATTGATATGGTTAACTATATTTCTGTAGAACAAAAAAACATGATGAGTTTTAGCTCTGGAGTTCCAACTGGAAAACGGTTAGGATTTCAAATAAATGATTTTAGTGATGAAAAGTAAAAAATGTGATGATTATTACACAAAAAATAATCTATACATATTTACTTTTTAGGTAGTAATGTAATATCAACGCTTACTGTAATTTCTTCAGCAATTTTTGCGGTTACCAATTTGGGTATTTCAATATTATGATCCTTAACCAATACTTTAAAATCTGATTTAATATTTATTTGACCATCCTTAACTACAATCACACCAGAAATTGTTCTTCCCTTCTCTACGCCATGAATAGTTAATTTTCCAGTTACTGTTACTTTGTATTCTCCGTCTTTGGTTAAATCAACAGCTTCATTTATTTTTCCACTAAATTGGCTAAATGGATATTTTTCACTCTCCATATATTTTTCGTTAAAGTGTTCCTGCATTAATTTGTTGTGGAACTCAAACGATGGGTTTGCCACTTTAAAAGCCATCTCCAGCTTTTCAATATTCATTACGCCCAAACCTGTTTTTGAATGTGCATCAATATCTTCAACTGGAGTTTTAGAAAAGAAACTAATATTGCCTGTTGCTGTTGAAAATAATTGTGCATTACATACTTGCATAATACTGAATGCAAACGCTAGTGTTAAAAGAATTTTTTTCATGGTGTTTGTTTTTAATTATGATTAACTGTTAAAATAATTTTTATTTACTTTCGAGATTTATCAAATGAAAAAGTGCGAGAAAGATTAAATCCAAAACGTAAAGTATTGAATGCAATTTTGTTTGTGTTTTCTGTAATAAATTGCTGTTCAATTAATCCTTGTGCATTGGTAAAATGAAGTTGAAAAACGTGTCCTCCTGTTTCAATATCAAAACCGAATGCAAAAGCATCGTAATACATTGGATTTCCTTTTGAATCTTTAATATCATTTCTTCCATTTAATCTTGGAATATATTCTACATTGAAACGGGTGCTTCTGGTAATTTTAAAAGAGGCTCCAATTCCTAAAGCATAAATATCATTTGTACCTGTTGACACTAAATTATGATGAACCATTGTAGGCGATATTGCCACAGAAATATAATCATTAAACTTACGGGTAAAAATAATTTGATTGCAATAAGTTAAACGCGAAGAGAAAAAATTATCTCGTGTGGGGTCGGCAAATGTGAGTGTATTAATAGCCATATTCCCGTAATAAGTGATTCCAATTGGAAATGAATTTTTCCCTTTTGTTTTTTGTTGCATAAGCTGATATTTCGCATAACCATCATACGTTTTATTCATCGTATTTCTTCCAACTCCAATCATAAATCTATCCGTAACTCCATAATCAAAACTTAACCTCATTTGTGCTACATCTAATCCAAAAAAATCATACGCTCCATTTTCTGTTGTACCAAAACGATGTTGAATGCGAAAATCCATGTGCTTAGCTTTCATATTCTCATTGCTTTGCATGTTGATAATGCGTGATGATTTAAAAGTAGCATAAACAGGGGTTGATGTTTTGGGAGTTTCTTTTTCTATCATATTCAATAAATCGTCTTGAGCTGAAACGTTAAGTGCAAAAATAAATAGTGCAATACCTGTAAATATTTTTTTCATTTGATTAATCATTTTTTGCTCCGTTATTGATCCAAAGTTGAAGTTTAGTAATTTCGCAAGCGCTAAGCGAACCCGCAGCAGGCATTGTTTTTAAATTTATTGCTCTTTCCTGAACCCTTGTAATATTATTACTACTGGTAAGAGCTGCATAAGATGATAAATCGGGTGTTTGCGATCCAGCAACATGGCAACCCGATACGGCACATTTCGAATTAATAATAACTGAAACATCTTTTGAATATTTGGCTAAAGATGTATCACAAGATGTATTGGTGGAAGAATTTGGATAAAGCGTTTCTTCTTTATCATAATAACAACTACTCACAAGTGAGAGTGTAAAGGCAATTAAAGTTAGTACCGTAATTTTTTTCATTTCTTTTGATGCAAGTTATTTACGTAAACAGGTTGTTGTTAGTTTTTAATTTTTAGTTGAATGTAATTTTTGGAGTACCTTTTCCATCTCCATTATTTCCGTGGCAATTATTACAACTCTTATTTAAGTTATCTCCACTAATCATTTCTGTCATGTATGATGTATCTATATTTGTGGTTGGATTATTTTTTATAATAACTGGATAGTATCCTCCTTTAAGATCAAAAATTTTTGAGGTATAACAGTTTCCATTTCCATCTATTTTAACTCGGTATAAAAATGTTCCTGTAGCTTTCGGACCTGTCCATAATTCAACAGTTCCTCCTGCAGCAGCAGCCAACAAATCATTGTTGTAAACGGTACCCGCAAAACTCCACCATGTACCCGTACCTGATGCACTATTTGAGTTATCGTGATGGCAACTCATACAATCTTTTCCAGCATTATGACTTTTTTCTGATGCAGAACTTTCTCTACCACTCTTTTGGATTTCATCATAATGAGAACAAGATTCAATTAAAATAATAGATAGGCTTAGTAAAAAAACAGAGGTAATATATTTTGCTTTATGCATTTTTAATTATAGGTATGATATTGAATTAAAAAAATAAACCGCAATTTAATAATAGATACCAGCTTATCAATAGATATTTTTCATAACGATTTAGCAATAATCTACAATTGCGTTTTAAAACTCTGATGCTTTCATAAAATCCAACAACTCTTTATTACCCGATGAACGGATATCGGCTTTAGCTCCTTCCCACCATTTTAATCCTTTGTAAATAAAAATGATATTATCACCCATTTCAAATAAACTTTTCATATCATGGGTATTAATGATAGTAGTAATATCATACTCTAAAGTAATTTCTTTAATGAGTTCATCAATAAGCCTTGAGGTAATTGGATCTAAACCTGAGTTGGGTTCATCACAAAATAAATATTTTGGATTTAGAGCAATAGCTCTTGCTATACCCACACGCTTTTTCATTCCTCCACTAATTGACGATGGAAATAATTTATTTACGTTTTGAAGATTAACCCTTTGCAAACAAAAGTTAACACGCTCAATTACTTCTTCGGGTGTCATTTTTGTAAACATCCTAAGTGGAAAAGCAATATTGTCTTCTACATTTAAGGAGTCAAATAATGCAGTGCCTTGAAACAGCATTCCAATTTCTTTTCTGATTTCTTTCTTCTGATCATAATCCAAACTCACAAAATCAGTTCCCCCATATTTTATTTGCCCCTTGTCCACATCCATTAATCCCACCATGCATTTCATCAATACACTCTTTCCACTACCACTGGCACCAATTACGAAGTTGCATTTGCTTTGATGAAATTGTGCCGAAATATCTTCCAGTACTTTTTTTTCGTCAAACGATTTAAAAATTTTTGAAACCTCTATCATCTTTGCAAAAACATTTGAGAAATGATATAATCAAAAAAGATAATTCCCATGCAACTATACACAACTGCCTTAGTACTAGATTGACCAACTTCCAATGCCCCACCTTCTGTTTTATATCCATGAAAAGAAGAAACACTGGTGATGATAAATGCAAACGTAAACGATTTAATCATAGAGAAAAAAACGGAGAAAGGAATAAAATCTGCACGTAAACCTTTCACAAAATACTCGGGATTAATGATGCCCGATAATACTCCAGAAATAGCACCACCAACTAAAGATAGTACCATAGCATAAGTTACCAATAAAGGAATGGTTATAACACCCGCAACAATTTTTGGAAGCACTAAATAATTGGCAGAATTTACTCCCATAATTTCTAATGCATCAATTTGCTCTGTTACTTTCATGGTTCCAATTTCAGAAGCAATACTTGAACCCACTTTTCCGGCAAGCACCAAACAAGTTACTGTTGGCGAGAATTCTAAAATATTTGAATCGCGTACAATTCTTCCAATTAAATACTCAGGCACAAGCCCTGATACCAATTGATACCCAATTTGAATGGTAGAAACAGCACCCGTAAAAATGGAAATGAGAGAAACAATTCCAAATGAACCAATGCCAATTGAATCCATTTCTAAAATAGTTTGTTTCCTAAAAACGTTAAATCGTTCGGGTTTTGAAAGAAGTCCTTTCAGAAATAAAAAGTAATATCCTAAGTTTTCAAAAAATTTCATGTGATACAAAAAATGCTTTTTATAAAAAGCGTGTAAATATATAAATTGTTACCTGTAATTTTGGCTTTTGATTTTTGATTTGATGAAAAATAACAAAACAATTATTGTAAGCGGATGCACTAAAGGAATAGGCAGAGCCATTTGTAAATTATTTGCTGGTGAAGGTTTTAATGTTGCAGGATATGCCAGAAACAAAAATGATATTGAAGAAATGAATCATTCTTTTTCTAAACAATTTCCTCAACAAACATTTTTATTTATGTCTGCCGATGCTTCAATAAAAGATAACGTGTTGAATTTTGCAGAACAAGTAAAATCTACTTTTGGTACTATTGAAATCATTGTTAATAATGCTGGTGTTTTTATTCCCGGAGATTTAATTAATGAAGCAGATGGCGTGATTGAAAAACTAATTAATACCAATGTTTATAGCGCTTATTATTTAACGCGTGCTTTACTTCTAAACCTCATCGAACAAAAAAATGGAAATGTATTTAATATGTGTTCAGTAGCCAGTTTAAAAGCTTATGAACATGGTGGCTCCTATAGTATTTCTAAGTTTGCATTGCTTGGTTTTAGTAAACAGTTAAGAGAAGAATTAAAACCTCACCATATAAAAGTTACTGCGATTATGCCGGGGGCAACATTAACTGAATCATGGAGCGGAAGTGATTTGCCCGAATCGCGTTTTATAAAAGCTGATGATGTAGCAAAAACCATTTTAAGCATTTATCAGTTATCTGATTATACCGATGTAGAAGAAATTGTAATTAGGCCACAACTTGGAGATTTGTAAAGAAAATGATGAATGATGAGTTATAAGTTTTAGGGTATAATTATTTACAAAAGAAACTCTGTTCCTTTGTGCCTCTGTGTTTAAAACAAAATATATAAATGTCAAAAAATAATAACTACATCGAAAGCCTAACACAATACAAACGTAGAAAAACATCAACAGTAAAAGTGGGTGATTTGTATATTGGGAGTGATTACCCAATTCGTGTGCAAAGCATGACCACCACTGATACCATGGATACAAAGGCTTGTGTTGAACAAATTATCAGAATGGTTAATGCCGGTTGTGAGTTGGTAAGATTAACCGCTCCAAGTATAAATGAAGCCAATAATTTAGGCAATATAAAAACCGAATTAACCGCAAAAGGAATTTTTGTTCCCATTGTTGCCGATATACATTTTACTCCAAATGCTGCCGAAGCTGCTGCACGAATTATTGAAAAAGTAAGAATCAATCCGGGTAATTATGTAGATAAGAAAAAGTTTGAACAGATTGAATATACCCATGCCGAATATGAAGAAGAAATAGAACGCATTCGTAAACGATTTACTCCTCTCGTAAACATTTGCAAAGAATACGGAACTGCTATGCGCATTGGAACAAATCATGGTTCATTAAGTGATAGAATTATGAGCCGATATGGCGATTCGCCTTTAGGAATGGTAGAAAGTGCAATGGAATTTTTACGTATTGCCGAAGAGTTTAACTATTACAATATTGTGCTTTCCATGAAATCAAGTAACCCAAAAGTAATGGTGGAAGCATATCGTTTGTTGGTAAAAACAATGAATGAAAATAATATGTTTTATCCGCTTCATTTAGGAGTTACGGAAGCGGGTGATGGTGATGATGGAAGAATAAAATCGGCATTAGGAATTGGCGCTTTATTAGAAGATGGAATTGGTGATACGGTTAGAGTTTCGTTAACCGAAGATCCAGAGTTTGAAGTGCCTGTTGCAAAAAAGTTGATTTCCAGATATGAAGGAAAACCAGTGCTTAGTGAGCAGTTATCAGTAAGCATTAACCACCAAGCACCGAGCACTGATTTTTATTCCCCTTATCAATATAAAAAACGTGAAACAAATGAAGTGTATAATTTAGGCGAAATAAATGTGCCAAGAGTAATTGCAGATTTTAGTAGCGTAGAAAATTTAACAACTGATCATCTTAAATCCGTAGGGCATATTTATACACCAACAACCGATAAATGGTTAATGACCGACCTTGGTTGTGATTTTATATACAGAGGCTCACACCCCACAAATTTTATGTTGCCAATGGGCGTAAAAGGAATTTATAATGCCGATGTTTGGAATAACTTAAATGATAAACTTAATAATTTTCCACTATTCGATTTAAAATCATTTTTACACGCAAAAACATTTTCCCAAACAATAAATTTTTTAAAAATAAAGACAACTCAACTTTCTGATGATGTACTACAAAAAATAAAAACGCAACAAAAATTAATATTGATTCTTGAAACCGAAAACAAACATGCAGTTGCTGATTTACGAAATACTTTTTTTATTTTTAACGAAAATCAAATCAAGCATCCTGTTATACTTTCTCGCAATTATAATATTGATGATGAAGAAAAATTTATGCTTTTTAGCTCAACAGATATTGGCAGTTTATTAATTGATGGATTTGGCGATGGAGTGATGTTGATTGATAAAAAAGTGAATACCGAACGAACCAATCAAATTTGTTTTGGGATTTTACAAGCTGCACGAGCACGCATCACAAAAACAGAATATATAAGTTGCCCAAGTTGCGGACGAACACTTTTTGATTTACAAGAAACAACAGCATTAATACGCAAACAAACCGATCATTTAAAGGGAATTAAAATTGCAATTATGGGTTGCATTGTAAATGGTCCAGGTGAAATGGCTGATGCAGATTATGGTTATGTAGGATCAGGACCAGGAAAAATAACTTTGTATAAGGGTAAAGAAATTGTAAAAAAGGGAATCAATAAAGAAACCGCAGTTGACGAACTCATTGAATTGATAAAGGAAAACGGGCATTGGGCGGATAGTTCGTCCTATTAAAAAAAATAAGATGCAACTATTAATTTTTTTACTGACTCTGAATGTTATAGGTCAGTTTTGAAAACCTTATATTTTTATTATTATTGCATTCTTAATTTTACTAACCAAATCTAAAACATAAACACATGAAAAAGTTAATTTTTACAGCACTATCAAGTTTAACAATGATGGGCGCGTTTGCACAAGCTCCTATTCACAACAGCCCAGAAACATTTCAATGTGGTACTATTAAAGGAATGATACCAAAATCTTCAAATGGTTTTGGCAAAACAGCTGCCACTAATTATTATGAGCCATATCTTTGGGTTGGTGCAGCAGATAATTCTGGAAATGCTATTTTCCCTAGAAACGTTAGTTTTCTTTTCCCTGACTCAACTGTAAAATATATTAAGGCTGATGGTTCGGTAACTTTTATGCCTGGGGCAACAAATTTTGGACAAGTATTGGATCCAAAAGATGATAATATTTTGCTTAGCTCTTCTCCAGATATTATCATGTCTAAATATAACAGCTATTCACTTGATTCAATTTATTTCACCTATTTATATGTTAGAAATGTTGATTCGGTTTCAAATGGTGTAGGAGGCAAAAATGCAGTAGTGGATACTTTGTTTATTGATTATTTTGTTACCTCAGCTTTACCAACTTCAACAATAAACTTTACAGCTCCTCTTGTTAAAGAAATTTATGCGGCTCCAAACTACGATATCACAAATAGAAAACCAACAGGGCAAACTTTAACTCAAACAATTTTATTAACAAGAAAAGATAGTACTACAACAGGAACAGGCAATAGTGGTGATCCTGAAAGTTCATGGGGATTGAATACTTATCAAGCAAAAGTTCCTGCAGGAATTAATATCAATTCTGGAAGAAACCAAACTCAAAATTATGTTGGATATAATATCAGATTTAAACCTGGACATAATTATTACAAAGGTTCTGATATTGTTGATTCAGCATCTATTATGGTTTACCAAAAAGATCCTTCTACTTTACCTGCAGGTTCAACAAGAGTAAATTATTTTGGATACCTTTATTATTCTAATGGTACAACATCTCCTTACCCTGCACAAACTGCACAAACTAAATTTTATACTAATTCTATAATTGGAGGCAAGGCAGCATCATATCCTAATAATCCTCAAGGATGGGCAGGATATGTTCCTGGTAACGCATTCTATGCGCATCAGTATTTACAAACTGGACTTCAATTAACCTCAGGTAATTTAGGAATTAACGAAATTAAAAACGACAACTTTGCAATGAGTAATGTATTTCCTAATCCTGCGCATATTGGCGAAGGAGCAGCTCTTGCTTTCAATCTTAAAAACTCATCTAATGTTACTGTTGAAATTTTTGATCTTGTAGGACAACTTGTAAAAACTATAGCAAACAAAAACTTTGCATCAGGAGAAAATTCATTATATCTTGATTTAGCAGGAATGAAAACAGGAGTTTATTTTGTGAATATGAACTCTAACGGTTCAACTGTTACTAAAAAATTAACCATCACCGAATAATTATTTTATTAAAATAATATTAGAATCCCGATCAATTTTTGGTCGGGATTTTTTTTGTCATGCTGATACCGCCCTTTCGGGAGAAGCATATACCTTGGCGAGTGTCTACTAGCTATCCAGATTCCTTCCGCTAAGAGCGAGATCAGAACGACAAAGAGTATGCGTTTAGGATGGCAATGTATTTTCATTTTATATCATCATATTTGTACCCTCATTTAATAACTCATGAATAAATTTTTCATTACCGTTTTTATACTCTTTTTTCTATCTATACATTCATTCGCTCAAAATAGAATTGATAATTCTAAAACTCCAATTTATAAAGCACAATTTTCTTTTCCGAAACATTCCAATACGTTTAATAAAAAATCTACCGTTTCAGATTGGTATTCGCCTTTAAGTTTTGCGTTTGCCGATTCTATAATTGGGAATTCGCTAACAACAGGAATAGGTTTTTTGCAATATGATACGCTCTCAAAAATTGTTTATGCTGATGGCGTAATTGGAAATAATAATTGGTTAAGTGTTGGGCGTGTACTCGACCCAAAAGATGATATTATTGCCAAAACAAACAATCCTGGAATTCAATTAAACAAATACGTTGGCTATACATTAGATTCAATAAGATTTACTTATGCTTATGTAAGAAATGTGGATGTATCTTCTGTTATTGATACACTTTTTATTTCTTATTTTAAAGGAACTGCTATTCAAAAATATGTGTTTACTTCATCACAAAATAAATATGCGTTGGTGGATTGGAGAGGAGATAGCATTCGGTTTACAAAAAATTATTTTGCAGTTGATACCATTCTATTAACATCAAATGACTCAACAGGAATTGCCAATACAAATGGAAATTTTGAAAACTATATCAACCTAAAAACATTTTTACATAAAGTTCCTGTGGGATTAAATGTGAATACAAATGGAGGTTATAATGCTAATAATTTAATTGCTTATACACTTACTTTCAAATCTGCAATTCCATCAGTAACTGGAACCGATACAGCTATTATGTTATATCAAAAAAATCCAACAACAATTCCATCTGGAAGTAGAAGAACAAATTATTTTGGATTTTATTTTGCGATGAATCAAGATACCATTTCGTGGACAAATCAAAATTATTTTAACACCTCTTTATTGGTGCCAAAATGGTGCGCTTATCAACCCAGTAATTCATGTTATGGCTACGTTCCGGGATGTTTATTTACAAACGAATATTTTATAGATGCCGATTTTCATTTAACAACAGATAACAATGTTTCGGTTGAAGAGATAAGCAATAATAATTTTCTATCTTATTCTATTTATCCCAATCCATCCAAACAAAATGAAATGGTTTCTCTTTTTTTTGATTTAAAAAACAATTCAATAATTTCTGTTGAAGTAGTTAATCTAATGGGACAAAAATTAAAATCCGTATCCAATAAAAATATGGATGCCGTTGATAATAGATTGGATATTGATTTGAGTGGAATGAACAAAGGGATTTATTTTATAAACGTAACTGCAAATGGGTTTACCCAAACTAAAAAACTACTCATTACCGAATAATTTTAATTGATTATTGAGTCGAAGATTAAAAACTAAGTTCAACGCTGTATCTATCAAATAATTCCAACTTCCCAAACCATAATTTGTTTATCATCGCTGCAAGTAATAAAATTTGTATCGTTTACCCACACAAGTTTATTGATAGAATTAATATGTGAATCATTGCGAGCATGATCAATTACTTTTAGTAATTCAAAATTATCCGCATCCCAAATTTTGATGGTTTTATCCATGCTTACTGTTGCAAATAAATTTCCTGTTGGATTGTATGCAACACACTTTATTTGAAGTGTATGTGCTGGTATTTCTAAAATTAATTGGTAGTTATTTTTTATATCCCACACTTTTAATATGGCATCTCTTCCTCCAGAAAGTAAATAGTTACCATTGGGCGAATAACAGATTGAAAATACAGAATTGGTATGTGATTCGAGAGTTTTGTTAAGTGTAAAATTTTCGGAGTTGAATATGGAAATTCTCCAATCACTAAAGCCAACAGCAAATTCCTTTGTTACATCATTGATAGCAATAACTCTTGCACTTTTATCAGATGCTTTGATGGATTTTAAGAGTGTAAAATCTTGCAAGTTCCAAATTTTGATAATACCATCTCCACCAGAAGTAATAAAATGTTCGTCCAATAATTTTATATCAAATAAACCAAGTGAGTGGGCTTCAATATTTTTTATTTCACGGTTTTCTTTTAAATCAATTATATGCAAATTTCCGGTGCTGGTTCCGCAAAAAAGTTGTTTAAAATTGTTATCAAGTAATAAACTGTAAATTGGTTTTTTTATATTAACAATCAATTTACCATCGCCTCTCGTTTCAGTATTCCATTCCACAACATATCCTTCAGAAGCTCCACTATAAAAACAGTTTTCGTGAAGCGAAAATTCAAGTGCATAAATGCAATCGCGGTGACCACTGAAATGTGCTACTTTTGTGACGTTAATTTTAAGCATGCCTTTATTTTTACAAAAACAAGTTGGCGAAGATACTGTTTTGGCGATATGGAATATCACCGAAAAAAAAGATGAATTATTGGAGTTCGTTGGTGAGCATTTGCACGACCCTAAATCAAATAAAGATAACCTGCACTGGCTTGCAAGTAGGGTACTTATAAAGCATATTTATGCAAACCATAAAATAGAAATTTTGAAAGATGAGTTTAATAAACCGTCATTAAAAGTAGATGGAGAAAATTATCATATTTCTATTACACATTCGTTTGAATTTGCTGCAATAATTATTAGTAAAAGCAAAATAGTTGCTATTGATATGGAGCGATTTGATGAACGCATTCAACGTGTAAAACATAAGTTTACTCGTGATGATGAGTTTGTTTATTTGGATGAAAACGATGAATCAAAAATGCTCACTACCATTTGGTCGGCAAAGGAAACATTATATAAATTTTATGGCAAAAAGGAACTGGACTTTAAACTGCATTTAAAAATTGAAGCCTTTGTTTTTCAATCCAGATATCAATTAGTTGGATGGATTAGAAAAGAAAATTTCAATCAAAAATTTGATATTCAGGTTGAGGATTTAAATGGATATGTGCTAACGTTTATTTGTTAAAGAATGTCTTTTTTTTATTGAATTTTATAATACTGTTTTTACAAGGTGCTGCAACACTCTCACTTTGTGCTAAACATATTTGATTAGAACAAAATAGTATTAGGTACAATGCTATATTTCTTGGCTTCATAAATTTTTATTTATTTTAGGGTATTTTTATGCCTGTAAAAAATAAGGTGTCACTGAATCTAGCGTAATTAATAGTATCCTGAAAAACATATTGAATATTAATTTTCCCAGGATCACTTCTCTCCAACCATGCATATCCAAACATTCTTGGAATTCTATAACGAGGAGGACCACCTAGTCCACCAAATTGTATTTGTAATGCTTTTGGTGAAAAGGAGGGACATATATAACCCAAACCTACATTTCCCGACACTTCATCTGTTTTAAAATAAGAAACGGGTAATCCCCTGAGGATACCTATGAAATGGGGTTTATGGTTTGAGTCTTCCCATAGTGTATCTCTAATAGTTACATCAAACTCAAATGAAGGGTCATTGATGTAATGCCCTCGATAAGTACCGTAAATTGGATAATAAGGACCAACCAACTCCATATTAACACTGGCATACATAGGCCAACAATAAAATTTTCTTGCAGATGAGTCAACCCCATCATCTTTTGGAAAGCACTTTAAGTTAGGTTTACGTTTTATTACCAATTTTATATCTACCCATCCATCAGGAAATAACGTTCTGTAAAATGATTTGGTTTTTATGGTTTCCGCACCTAAAGTCCATATATATTCATCGGCATCTTGTAAAGCGGTAAAACGAATTTGGTTTCGTAATCCGTTTACGGTATCTCCTAGAAAGTATCGTTTGCCTACCAACTCTTCGATTACAAAATCAGCTTTCACTTCTTGCGCATTTGCACATGGATTCTCGGGCGCATCATCTTTACAAGAACTTAAGAAAGCACAAGCCAATATTACCTGAACAACAATTTGAAATTTACATACCTTCATATAAAGTTATTCTATTTATTTAATTCTTGTTCCAATAAAATGTTTGTCGTTGTAGGATGGATTTTTACCAACACTTAGGGTATAAATAATATCAATATGATCTTTGTCACTAAGTCTTGCTATTCCTTGTGCATCGCTGTATGATTCTTTCGGGTCATTAAAGAATACTTGCCTGTTGCCCCATAAAGGATTTCCAGTTGAAAATACTAAAGCGGAATCTCTGTACAAATTGGAAATATATAATAACGTATCGGGTGGTAACTGAATATGTGCATACGGATAGCAGGTATTAATGTGTACGGTAAAAGTATCTGTTGGATTGTTTGTTAAATACCCTTGGTAGCTCCCATTTATTAAGGCATTGCATAGTTTAGTTACATAAATCATGCGGCTTGAAGTATCAATACCATCATCATTAGGGAAGCAACGTTTATCAGGTTTTCTATATGCAATGCAGGTAACGGGTACATTAAACGAAGGAGTTATTTGAAGCTGGTTGGTAAATTCAATTTTTGTTACCTTAGTTTTATATATTCCTGCCCCAATCCGCCAAATACAGCTATCAACCGAAGGATCTAATATTGAGAATCTGGCTACATCGGTAGCAATAGTATCGGTGGCATAATATTGCCAATAAGGAAGGTCATAGTCAGGAATGAAAGCAAAATCCTCTTCTACTTTAAAAGCTGCACTTGTTGTATGAGAATTCCCACAAGGATTTTGTGGCGCATCATCTCGTTTGCATGAATGAATACATATAAACGTAATTGCAAGAAGTACGAAATTTTGAAAATTTATCACCTTCATATAAAGCTCTTTTTATTGCTTGGCTAATTTAGTTTTTATGAATTACATTATTTTGTGTTGCTTTTAGCACCCAGCAAATAGTTAAATCCTAACTAAAAAACAATGGATTGATTGAGTTGATTGTTTCCTATTCCATTATGAGGAGACGCTCCATCGCAATTAACATAACTTCCATTGCCTATACTATTTGCGTCTGTATGAGTACCTCGAACACATGGAATACAATTGTAAGTGTTATTTGATTTGTTATACTCACATCCTTGAGCAAACAATTGTATTGTGTTAATTAATGTAAATACTAAAGTAAGTAAGTTTAATAATAGTTTATTTTTCATAGTTTTAATTTTTTTTAGTGGATACGTGTGCCTATATAATGTTGTTGGATGGGATGCTGTATGTCGTCAGGAGGATTGAGAATTCTATATTTGATATCCACATTTATATCGCCACCATTTTTGCCAAAAAACGCCCATCCATTTGGTGAGCTGCAGGTTAAATACCTGATGCCTTGAGAATCAAATAATGAATAATTTATTAACCTGTATGAGAAATACATTTGAGCTGGGCTAGGCTGAAGGTATGTTGTGCAACTATCCGGGAAATATCGAGTATAAAAACCTGGGCTATTTGAAGTTGGTATTTTAGCATAGCCTACTTCAAAACCATAAGGTTTGTCGGGTTTACTTACTTCATATCCGTAGTATCTACCATAATACATTGGAGAATCGACAAACACAATATGTCTTATCATTGTATCCACACCATCATCGTTAATTATACAACGTGTATCTGCAGCTCTTTTACCTATAAGCATCACATCTATATACCCTGGGTTTTGAAACCAAAGTGAGAAAGATTTTGTACTTTTTAAATAATTGGGGTCTCCAATTATTGTCCAAGTATAAGTATCATAATCATATTTTGAAGTGAAATAGACATCAGGTCCTGTAAGCTGTGTATCGCACGAAAAGGTACTGTTTGTTTCAGAGTTATATCTTTTCATAAGATCATCCTGTACTGTAAATTCCGCAGAGGTTGGGTGTGGGTTTGCACAGGGATTTTGTGGCGCATCATCTCGTTTACATGAATGAGTACATATAAACGTAATTGCGAGAAGTACGAAATTTTGAAAATTTAT
>JANYDU010000034.1 GCA_025359805.1 Bacteroidota bacterium | reverse complement strand
CAATGATATTACCTGCAAATAAATAATCATTTTTTGTTTATTTTCTGCTATCATCCAAATACCCCAAGCTGTACTAAAAAATATAGGAATGGTTGACCAAATATGAATTTTAAAAACAGGAGCCGCTAATGCAAATTTTTCTCTATACAAAAAATTAATCACCCAATCGCCAAAAATAAATCCGCCTATTGAAACCGTTAGTGCCGACCAAATTAAAATAGAATACAATTGTGTGAGACGCTTCGTTTGAAGCTCTTTATTATTTCGTGCATTTACAATTCCGGGAAATACAGCCGCACAAATAGCAACCGGAATAAAATAAGAGGCTTCGCTCATTCTTACTGCTGCCGAGTAATTTCCCACCATCGATAAATCCAAAAAACGTTTAATTAAAATTTGATCCATCTTTTGGTACACCATCATCATTAAACCCGAAATAATAATAGGCCATGAGTGAGACAATAATTCTTTGGCTTCATTAAAAGAAAATTTCCAATCAAACACATTTTCGCCTCGGCTCTTAAAAAATATATATTGATTAATGGCAGTTAATGTGGCTTCAAATAAAACCATAGCTGCAAAATATTCGAGAGGTGCTTTTATGTAAATAAAAAATATTTTTACAACCGATGATAAGAGTAAAGTAATTACCTGATTGATTGCTGTGAGTTTGCCCAATACTTTTGATTGAAAATAAAAATCAACCACAGTAAACGATTGAAGGATGATGGATATGCTTACTAAAAAAACAATAAATGTTTGCTGATGGTTATCGCGCACCGATGAATATGCAGTGGCAGCAACCACCACCACACATGCACCCACCAACCTCATCCAAAAAGTGGTTCCCAAAATATTATTTTTATACTCGTTACGTGTAATAAGCTCGCGCACCACTATACTATCTAAACCAAGCGTTGAAAAAATAGTGAAAATGGCAACCACATTTAAGGCATAACTAATCAAGCCAAACTGATCGGGACCTAAATAGCGTGCCACCAAAACACCTACCAAAATGCCCGATATAATTCGCGACATTTTTTCAACCAAAATCCATGAAGTATTTTTAATGTATTTTGATGATGATGAGGTTTGGTTCATTTATTTATTCATTTATTCAGCTAAAAAAGATAAAGCTACGGTTAATATAATTTTATTGTGATTATGTAAATGCAATTATATACCTTGTGCATGTAATTGTTATTAACCCGTTTTTTAAAATGCGTACTAATATGAAAAAATTATTTCTGCTCAGTTTCTCATTAGTGTTTGTTGTTTTTATACTTCACGCACAATTCTCTTCATCTTCATTTGCAACGAAAGTAGATTTTACTAGTGGAGCAGGAGGAACAAATTCAGTTGGTCGTTCTTCTTCAGCTGATTTTAATGGTGATGGAAAAATTGATGCCATTTGTCCTAACATCACAAATAATACTGTTTCTATTTTTAAAAACACTTCAACTGGAGCAGGAAGTATTTCATTTGCCACCAAAATTGACATAACAACATATAGCGGTTCTCCTGAATGTCTTGCTGTTGCTGATTTTGATAATGATGGAAAAATTGATTTTGCTGTTGCCCATGGAGCTTCTTCGTCAACTGTTGTTGAGGTTTTCAGAAACACATCAACACTTAGTACAATAAGTTTTGCGTCCGGCATTACTTTTACAGTTGGAACTTGCCCAAAAGGAATTGTTGCTAGAGATTTTGATGGTGATGGAAAAGCTGATATTGCAACATCAAATTATGGTTCTAATACTATTTCTATTTTAAGAAACACAACAACAGGAAGTACAATTTCATTTGCCACAAAAATTGATTATTCGGCAGGTTCTTCACCAATATTAATTATAAGTAATGATTTTGACGGTGACGGCAAATTGGACTTAGCATTCTCTAATTATGTGACTTCAGGATACATTACAATTTTTAAAAATACATCTTCAAGCTCTTTAGCATTTACATATTGGGGTGCACTTACAACCGGTAACCTTCCAAATTTTTTGCATTCATCAGATATTGATGGAGACGGAAAACCCGAAATATATGTTGTGAATTATGGAAGTTATAGTTTTCAAGTTTTTAGAAATATAACTTCATCAGGTTCGATGAACTTTGCATCTGGTATTTATTTTACAACAGGTTCAAGTACTACATATCCCCAAGGAATTATTGCAATAGATTTGGATGGTGATAGTAAGAGGGATATTGTTACTACAAACTCTGGTGGCTCAACTATTTCAGTTTTTAAAAATACATCAACATCTGGAACCATTAGTTCATCAAGTTTTTCGAGTGCCGTAAATTTTTCTGCTGCATCAGCAAATTTGATTTCATTGGATACTGCCGATTATGACAATGATGGCAAAGCAGATATTACTGTTCCTAATAACACAACAAGTACTTTCTCTATTTTTCGCAATCAATGTAGCGCCACTTCACCCACCACTGCAGGAAGTACAATTAATTTTAGCAGTGTAGGAAATTATAATATGACGGTAAACTTTAGCAAAGGAGATGGAGCGAGAAGAATAGTTTTATGCAAAGCTGCATCATCAGTAAATGCAGCACCAGTTAGTGGTACTGCTTACACAGCAAGTTCTGTATTTAGCAATGGTTCACAATTAGGAACAGGAAACTATGTGGTATATAGTGATACTGGTTCGTCCTTTACT
>JANYDU010000029.1 GCA_025359805.1 Bacteroidota bacterium | reverse complement strand
CAAACAGAAAAGAGTTGTATGATTTTTTGAGAAGCAAACAAATCTTCTGTCAGGTACATTATATTCCGGTTCATACACTTCCTTACTATAAATCATTAGGGTTTAATAAAGGAGATTTTCCGTTAGCTGAAAAGTATTATGAAGAATGTTTAAGTTTACCAATGTATCCTACATTAACGAGTAAAGAACAACAATTTGTAATTGATTCGATAAGTGAGTTCTTCCAAAACTAAAATATTTTTTGTTGTTAAATAATTAATATGAAAAATTATAAATGTTTAACTGAAAATACGTTTAAAAGTGGGGCTTATTCTTTAGTTCCACTAAGGGATGAAGATAAGTATGTAATTATGCAGTGGCGTAACGAACAGATAGATATTTTACGTCAGAAACAATTACTTGCAACAGAACAACAAGAAATATACTTTGCAACTGTAGTGAATGAATTATTTAATCAAGAAAAACCACAGCAACTTCTTTTTAGCTTTTTAAAAGATAATATTTTGATTGGTTATGGTGGATTAGTTCATATTGACTGGGAAAGTAAGAATGCTGAAATTTCATTTCTACTAGAAACAAAAAGAAATACAGATAAGAATCAATTTATAGATGATTTTAATATTTACTTAAGTATCTTAAAAGACATAGCTAATACACAATTAAACTTTACAAAAATATATACGTACGCTTATGACATTCGACCGTATCTATATGATGCTCTAAACATAAGCGGTTTTGTAGAAGAAGCTCGTTTAAAAAATCACATTGTTGTAAATCAAAAAAACTATGATGTATTGATTCATTCTTTCTTCTTTAAAAAATAAATATTAAAATCATGGATGTAAAATTAATTCCTTTAGAAGAGACCGACCTTGAAATGGTTAGGCAATGGAGAAACTTACCAGAAGTGTCGGAGTATATGTATACAGATGCTAATATTACAGAAGAGGAGCAAAAGAAATGGTATACAAGAGTAAAAAATGACCCTACACAAACATATTGGATAATTGAATATAACGAAACAAAACTTGGGCTAGTTTCTATTTACAATATTAAACAAAACTTTAAACATTGTAGTTGGGCATTTTATTTAGGTAATACAGAAGTAAGAGGCGCAGGCATTGGATCTAAAGTTGAATACACCATTTTAAATCATGTATTTGAGGTTATGAACTTTCACAAACTAATGTGCGAGGTATTTACATTTAATGAGAAAGTCATTCAGATGCATAAAAAATTTGGTTTTAAAGAAGAAGGCTTATATCGTGAACATATTTTAAAAAACGGCATCTATCATGACGTAGCTGCACTTGCTCTTTTAAAGAACGAATGGAATAGTGTAAAAGACCAAATAAAAGAATCGATATATAATAGAGATTAAAAATGAACGACATTAAAATAGAACATATTACCGTAGGCTTAAATCACAAACCTTTTGTGATTGCCGAAATGAGTGGTAATCATAATCAATCTCTTGAAAAGGCTCTGGCTATTGTTGATGCAGTTGCTGATTCAGGAGCACATGCTATTAAACTGCAGACATATACGGCAGATACTTTAACTATTAACGTGTCAAAAGGAGAGTTTCACATTTCAGACACCAACTCGCTTTGGAAAGGTAGAAACCTTTATGATTTATATAATGAAGCACATACTCCTTGGGATTGGCATCAAGCGCTATTTGATAGAGCTCGAGAAAAAGGACTCATTTGTTTTAGTACACCTTTTGATGAAACTTCGGTTGATTTTTTAGAATCATTGAACGTGCCATTATATAAGATTGCTTCTTTTGAAAATAATCATCTTCCACTACTAAAAAAAGTTGCGCAAACAGGTAAACCTGTTATTATATCAACAGGAGTTTCTAATTTAAGTGATATTGAAGAAGCTGTAAAAACTCTTAGGGAAAATGGTTGTAATGATTTGATTTTATTAAAATGTACAAGTACTTATCCGGCAACTCCTGAGAATACCAACATTCTAACTATTCCTCATATGGAAAAATTATTTAATTGTCATATTGGATTGTCTGATCATACACTTGGTATAGGGGTATCGATAGCTTCGGTGGCATTGGGCGCTCGTGTTATTGAAAAACATTTTACAGTAAGTCGAGCTGAAGGAGGAGTAGATTCTAAATTTTCTATGGAGCCCTTTGAATTTAAAATGCTTGTTGAAGAAAGTGAAAGGGCATTTTTAGCATTAGGCGAAGTTAAGTATGGTATCCTAGAAGATGAAAAGAAAAGCCTTACTTTCAAGCGTTCTATATATATCGTTAAAGATGTGAATGTAGGTGATGTTTTTACAAAAGAAAATATTCGCATTATTAGACCAGGTTTAGGGATAGCACCAAAATTCTATGATATGTTGATTGGAAAAAAATCGGCTAAAGAAATTAAACGTGGAACCGCATTTACATTTGATTTAATTGGATAATATGGAAAATTGCCTTGCTATAATTACTGCTCGTGGCGGTAGTAAAAGAATTCCCAAAAAAAATATTAAAAATTTCTTAGGACAACCAATTATTAAGTATTCAATTGATGCTGCATTAAATGCAGGTTGTTTTAGTGAAGTAATGGTATCTACTGATTCTGATGAAATTTCTGACATTGCACTATCATTGGGAGCAAAAGTACCGTTTATCAGGTCAACCAAAACATCTGATGATTTTTCAACTACCGCTGATGTGATTTTAGAGGTATTGAGTGAGTATAAAAAATTGGGAAAAGAGTTTTCATATTGCTGCTGTATCTATCCAACAGCGCCATTCATTACATCTGAAAAGTTAGGTGTGGCATATTCTAAACTTGTTAAAAGCGGTGCAGACTCTGTTGTTCCAATAGTGAAATTTGGATTTCCAATTTTACGGTCATTCAAAATTGAAAATAATCTTGTTAAAATGAATTGGCCAGAAAATATGAATGTTCGTTCACAAGATCTTCCACCTGCATACCATGATTGTGGGCAGTTTTATTTTTTTAAAGTTGAAACATTTCTTAAGAATAAAAAAATTTTTACAGATTATACTGTTCCTTATGAAATGCCTGAATCAGAAGTTCAGGATATTGATAATGATGAAGACTGGAAAGTTGCCGAAATTAAATACACTTTTCTATTAGAGAAACAAAAAAACAAATAAGGTGTATAAAGCATTACTAATTGGTTGTGGGAATATTGGTGCTCTTTATGATTTAGAAAGTGAAGATGTTCATACTCATGTAAAGGCATATTCAATGCACCCTCATTTTGAGTTAACAATATTTGATGTTAACAAAGATTTGCAAGAAAAAATTGCTACAAAATATGTTACAAAAACACTTAACGAATTAACAGAAGACTCTCTAAAATATTTTGATTGTATTAGTATTTGTACTCCAACTTCTACACACTTTGAGTATTTGAGTAAAGTGCTAAAATGCAATACAAAAGTTGTTCTCTGCGAAAAGCCAGTATCTAATATTATTGACGAAATAACTCAACTTAAAACATTGTATAATCAAAGTCATTCCAAATTACTAGTTAATTACATGCGAAGATTCCAACCCGATTATATTGAGTTGAAGAAACAGATATTAGGAATATTGAATGAAGAACAACTTACTAATATCTCTATTCGCTACCAAAGAGGTTTCATTAATAATTGTAGTCATGCATTCGATCTACTTCAATTTTTAATAAATAAGGATATTGATTTCACGAATGTTTCAATTACCAATAAAGTTCACGATCATTTTGAAATTGATCCAACTTTATCTATGAGTTGTGATTGGCATGGAACAAATTTATCGATTACAGGATTATCAAATGTGAGATTCTCACTTTTTGAAATAGATATTTATTTTGAGCATACAAGAATTAGTATTCAAAATGCAGGTAAAAGCATATTGTTTTCGCGTGCAAATTTAAGTGAACAATTCTTACAACCTTTAATGTTAGATAATGAAATCAGTAAAGAAAATTGCTTAAAAAATTATATGATTCCTGTAATTGAAAATGCTTATCAACTATTGTGTGGTAGTGTATCAAACGATAATTTTTTAAGCTCATGTAATCTTAATCAAATGATGTTAAATCTTATAAAAAACTAATATGGCTAAACTTGCTATCAATGGTGGAACACCTGTAAGAACAAAATTATTTCCTGCTTATAACACAATTGGGCAAGAGGAAAAACAAGCGGTAATGAAAGTGCTTGATAGTGGAAACCTTTCACAATTTTTGGGTGCTTGGCATAAAGATTTTTATGGCGGTCCTACAGTTCAACAATTTGAAAAAAATTGGGCATTAGCATTTGAATCTAAATATGCAATAAGTGTAAATTCAAATACTTCGGGTTTATTCACGGCTATAGGAGCACTTGGTATTAAACCAGGAGACGAAGTTATCGTATCTCCTTATACAATGAGCGCAAGTGCATTGGCTCCTATTATTTATGGTGCTGTTCCTGTTTTTGCAGATGTGGATTATGATAATTTTGGACTTAATCCTGAGAGTATTGAAAAATGTATTACCCCTAGAACAAAAGCAATATTAGTAGTACACATATTTGGGAATCCGGCTAAAATGGATGAGATTATGGCTATCGCCCAAAAACATAATTTATATGTAATTGAAGATTGTGCTCAAGCCCCAATGGCAAAATATAAGGATCGTTATGTAGGTACAATTGGCGATATTGGAATCTTTAGTTTAAACTATCATAAGCATATTCATACTGGTGAAGGTGGAGTAATTATTACCAATAATGATACTATTGCCGAAAGGTCACATCTTATTAGGAATCATGGTGAAAATATTATTGAACCAAAAGGAGTTGAAAATGCATTTAATACTTTTGGGTATAATTTTAGGATGACAGAAATGGAAGCCGCAGTGGGAATTGAACAACTTAAAAAACTTCCATCCTTAATTGATGATCGAATAATAAATGCAAATTTTATTGCCAATGAATTGGGTAAAATAGATGGTATTATTGCTCCTAATATAGAAACATTTAGTAAGCATGTATATTATGTTCAGGCTTTCAAATTTAAGAAGGATATTATTGGAGTTGACCGGAACACTTTTATAAATGCCGTTAAAGCAGAAATTCCTTCTGCCGTGTTACGTGAAGATACTCCACTAATTGGTGCGGGTTATGTTAAGCCAATTTATTTACAGCCTTTATATCAACAAAGAGCAACACATTGTTCGTTTAATTGTGAAAAATATAAAGGAACAGTTGATTATTCAAAAGGGATATGTCCTGTAACGGAAAAACTACATTTTGAAGAACTATTCACTCATGAATACATGCGTCCGGGAATGAGCAAAACGGATATGGAAGATGTAGTTTCAGCATTTAATAAAGTGATAGAAAATATTGATGAACTAAAAGTTGCAACAATTAAATCTTAAAGGAAAAATCCTATTTGTATTTAGTGATCCTGGAGGTGCTAAACCAATACTATCACTTATTGAAAACGAGAAGTTGCATGAAACTCTTGTTGTTTCTGATAGAGAATATCCATTTTACAAAGACTTCAAATCTCAAGTAAAAATTCTTGAAAATGAACCTGAAGATATTATTAATTCATACAAACCAAACTTGATATATACTGGAACATCTTATCGATCGGAAATTGAAAAACAATTTATTCAAATAGCTAATCAAAAAGGGATAACGTCAATATCATTTATTGATCATTGGACTTCAATGAGAAACAGATTTGAACTTCCAGAAGGAAAATTAATTTTCCCTAGTCAGATTGATGTAATTGATGAGCGTGCTAAGCAAATTGCAATTAATGAAGGAATTGATAAAGAAAAAATTGTGATTACAGGAAACCCATATCATACTTGGCTAAAAAATTGGAAACCTACAATATCAAAGGAGCAATTTTTACAATCAATACATAGTACAATCAGCAAGAAAAAAATTGCTTTGTTTGCACCTGATCCACTCTCAAACGTAAACGGATTGAAAGACTTTGGATTTGATGAGGTTTCTGCAATAAAAGAGCTAAAAGAGTTATTCAAAAGCCAAAGTCAAATTAACGATAAATGGATATTTTTTATTAAGACTCATCCTAATCAAGATTTAAGTAAATTGGATGCAGAAATAAAAGATGATACTAATTTTTATACACTACCTTCTGATGTAGACGTAAACTCTTGTATTTATTATTCAGATTTAGTAATGGGTTTCTTTTCATCTTTTTTAATTGAGGCTGATATAATGAAAAAAAAGGTATTAAGATATTTGCCTAAGCAAATAAATGATCCAATCCGAGAATTAAATATTGGTCAAATTGTAAATAAAGATACCATTACAAATTATTTAATGAAGGCAAAATGGAATTAGATAAAAATCCTTTTCTGTGTGATGAAGATATTTATTTAAGAGCATTAAATGATGAAGATATTAATGGCAATTATTCAAAATGGTTAAATGATCCTGAAATTACAGTTTATAATTCACATGGAAGGTTTCCAATGACTATAGAAAAATTAAGGGAGTATGTTAAGATTGCTAGAACGTCAAATAGCATGTTGGTGTTAGCAGTTGTTGATACAAAGTCAGATAAACATATTGGCAATATAAGTTTACAATCGATAAGCTGGATTGATAGCAATGCAGAAATAGCATTTTTACTTGGAGAAAAGAATTGGTGGGGAAAAGGTGTAATGCAAAAAGCAGGTAAACTTTTAATTAATCATGGTTTTAATACATTGAATATTCACCGCATTCATTGTGGAACGTCAAGTGAAAATATAGGAATGCAAAAACTAGCAGAAAAATTAGGAATGCATAAGGAAGGAATTAGAAAAGAAGCCCTGTTCAATAATGGAAAATACCATGATATTATTGAATATGGAATAATCAATACAAAATGAAATATTGCAAACGTTGTCTTCAAACAGATACCCGTCCAGGAACCAAATTCGATGCTGAAGGTATTTGTCCTGCTTGCAGATATCATGAAACCTTAACTGATGTGGATTGGGAGGAAAGAAGAAATGAAATTGACGAAATTGTAGCTTTTGGAAAAAAGCACAATCAATCTGGATACGATTGCATTATTGGTGTTAGTGGTGGAAAAGACAGTACACGTCAGGCATTTTTTGTAAAGGATGTTTTAAAAATGAAACCTTTATTGGTTTGTTTAAGCTACCCTCCAGAGCAAGTAACCCAACGTGGAGTGGATAATGTTTCAAACATGATAAGACATGGGTTTGATTGTATTACAGTGAATCCGGCTCCGCAAGTATGGCGTAAACTTATGCGTAAAGGTTTTTTTGAATTTACCAATTGGTGTAAATCAACTGAGCTTGCATTGTTTAGCAGTGTTCCTCGTTTAGCCATCGCATATCAAATACCATTAATTTGGTGGGGCGAAAATTCAGCATTGCAGCTTGGAGATTTAAATGTAATGGGAAAAAGTGGCAGTGATGGAAATAATTTACGTAATATGAATACGCTTGGAGGAGGTGATATTACTTGGCTCATAAATGATGAAATTAAGAAAAATCAATTACTACAATACAGTTATCCATCAATAAAAGAAATGGATGATGCAAATCTTAAGATTACTTTTTTGGGATATTTTTGGAAAGACTGGTCTTTAATTGAAAATGGAAATTTTTCGGCATTGAGAGGTCTTGATATCCGAAATGAGCCACCTCAGGATATTGGTGATCCACTAGGTATTACTTCATTAGATGAAGACTGGGTTACATTTAATCAAATGATTAAATACTTAAAATTTGGATTTGGAAGGGTATCCGATTATGTAAATGAAGACATCAGAAATGGAAGAATGACTCGTGATGAAGCAATCACATTATTAAAAAAATATGATGGACATTGTTCCCCAAAGTACATCAAAAGTTTTTGTAATTATATAGGAATTACTGTAGAGGAATTCTGGAAACACGTTAATAAATCAGTGAATAAAGAGCTCTTTGAATTAACATCTGAAGGATCTTGGAAACCAAAATTTGAAGTGGGGGTTGGATTATGAGCAATGCACAAAATATTGTCATCATTGATTACGGGGTTGGGAATACCCACTCGGTTTCAAATGCCATTTCCTTTCTGGGATATAAAAAATTGAAAATAAGTGCTGATGTGAACACAATCACTGATGCAGATGTTCTTGTATTGCCAGGAGTTGGAGCCTTTGATGAAGCAGTGAAGAATTTACGTGACAGACATTTAGAAGCTATTTTAAATGAACAAGTAATCATTAAAAAGAAACCCATACTTGGTATTTGTGTAGGGATGCAAATGTTGGCTTCGCATTCTGAAGAAAATGGCATTCATCAAGGTCTTAATTGGATAGAAGGAACGGTTAAAAAACTTGACTTACCCTCATCATTTGCAGTTCCTCATGTTGGATGGAATAATGTTATTGTAAAAAAGGAGGAGCCGCTTTTTACGCGAAATGATTTAGATAGCAATTTTTATTTTGACCATAGTTATTATTTTGATTGTGATAGCAAATATGTTTCTGCCTATTGTGACTATGGAATAAAATTTACAGCAGCCGTTCAACGTGAGAATATTTTTGGTGTTCAGTTTCATCCTGAAAAAAGCCAAACAAACGGGCTAAAATTATTCCGTTCTTTTTTTAATTCTATAAAATAATATGTTAAAGAAAAGAATAGCCGCTAATCTTGTTGTTAAAGATGGAGTTGTTGTACAGAGCATCAACTTCAAAAAATACTTGCCCGTTGGAAAGCCTACCATTGCTGTTGAATTTTTGAATCAATGGGGAATTGATGAGATTATATTAACAGATATTTCTGCTTCAAAAAATAAATCAGAGCCTAATTATCAAATGGTAAAACTGGCGTCAACAAAATGCTATGTGCCGCTAACTGTTGGTGGAGGAATAACTCAAATCGATCAAATTAAAGAGCTCATGCATTGCGGTGCGGATAAAATTTCGTTAAATCAATCAGCAATTAAAAATAGCACCCTAATAACAAATGCTGCAAAAATTTTTGGCGACCAATGTATTGTGGTTTCTGTTGATGCGGTATTAGAAAATAATACTTACAAAGTGTTTGATTATATCAATAACAAAACAATCAATGAATCACCGGCTCAATTGGCAAAACGTGCTGAAGATTTAGGTGCCGGAGAGATACTTATTAACTCTGTTGATAGAGATGGAGGTTATCGAGGTTATGATATAGAGCTCATCAATTCAATATGTGACATTGTAAAGATTCCTGTAATTTGTTGTGGAGGAGCCAAGAATGCTAAAGATTTTATTGAGGTGTTTTCTAAAACAAAAGCAAGTGCGGCAAGTGCAGCTAATTTTTTCCATTTTACAGAACATAGTGTAAATATTACAAAAGCAAATATTAGCAAACACATTAATGTTAGACTTGACACATTTGCAAACTATCAGGATAATACTTTTGATAATTCTTTTCGTTTGAAAAAGAAGAGTGATACTGAATTAGAGGAAATGCTATTTATTAAAATTGAGAAAGAAGTAATATGAAATTTTGTACTCGCTGTTTATATCCTGAAAACCATCCACTAAACATTACTTTTGACGAAGATGGTGTTTGCAGTGGATGCAGAATTCATGAAGAGAAAGATAATTTAGATTGGGTAACAAGAGCGGAAAAACTACAAACCATTCTTACTGAATACCGAAATACAACTGGCAATAATTACGACTGTATTATTCCGGTAAGCGGGGCAAGAGATTCCTATTTCATTGTTCATATCATTAAAAATGTATATGGTATGAATCCATTACTGGTTACTTACAACAAGCATTATAATACTGATATTGGCGTAAAAAATTTAGCAAACCTACGTATCCAATTTGACTGCGATATCATGACGCTTAATGTTAATCCTGATACTGTAAAAAAAATGACACGTGCATCAATGCGCAAAATGGGTAGCATATATTGGCATTGCATTGCTGGGCAAACAGTATATCCTGTTCAAATGGCTGTTAAGTTTAAAATCCCATTAATCATTTGGGGTGCTCATCAAGGTATTGATCAAGTAGGTATGTTTTCTCACCTTGATGAAGTGGAGATGACTAGAAAATATAGAAAAGAGCATGACCTTATGGGTTATGAAGCTGAAGACTTAGTTGATGAATTTGATGGTATCACAAAAGAAGATATTGTTCAGTACGTTTATCCAGACGATAAAGAAATTGAACGTATAGGGGTGAGAGGTATTTACTTAAATAATTTTTTGCGATGGGATTCCAAGGCACAGCATGAACAAATGATTAAGGATTATAAATATGAATCCATCTCTCAAACCAAAACATTTGATACATATAACGATGTGGATTGTTACAACTATTCAGATGTGCACGATTACATCAAGTTTATAAAGTATGGTTATGGAAAAGTAACGGATCACGCTTCTAGAGAAATTAGATTGAGAAGAATGACTAGAGAAGAAGGTGTTGAATGGATAAAAAAATATGTTAAACTACCATCTAAAAATTTAATGCTCTTTATAGATTGGCTGGGCATTACAGAAAACGGTTTTCATTACATCATTGACCAACATAGAAATAAAAAACTTTGGAAACGAAATGACAATTGGGAGTGGGAATTGATTGAAAATGTTATTCCATATGCTGAGCAAATTGATGAAACAAATAAAGTAAGTTTAGAGCCATTAGAAACTTGGAAAGATTTTGTAATTACCCCTCATAAAAATAGTACAGATAATAAAGACAATTATATTCTTATTGGTAAAGGTTATTCAGAATAATGAGTAAAAAAGTTTTTTATACCTGTTATCAACCATATCTACTAGATGTTGCCATTCGTATGTATGAAGAGCAACAATGGAGTCCGGTTTACTGGTTCACATTTGATAGTGGGTTTCCTGAAGTTGGAAGTGAGATTCGGAAACGTTTTCCTAATCTTATTACACAAGATTATAATGATGCCATGAAAGGCAAAGTTCCAGATAAAGCTAAATCGATTCCAATCATTGCACTTGATAATGAACTTTTAGAAGCCATGAGCAAACAAGAGATTTCGGCTTTATCGATGATGGATCGTAATAATCTTCTAGGGAACTTTGATGGATATACAGATAGGCTTAATACCTATTTTGAACAACTTGCTTATTGGAATTCTGTTTTGGAATATCTTAAGCCAGATTTAATCTTTATGGAATCTATTCCTCATGAGTTATGCGATTTTCTTATTTATCATCTCGCCAAAATCAAAGGGATTCAAACCATAATGTTTAATCCCACTTTTTTTAATGATACCGTTACAACTATAGATTCATATGAAGATGGACAAATACTTGTAGTTAATGCATATAGAAAATTAATAGAAAATTATACTGGAGAAGGGGTAAAATTATCTGAAAAAGGGCAAAGTTTTATTGATAAAATAAATGGAAAATATGAAGATAATTTGAGGTATGATGTGAAAGATGGATGGAATGAATTGAGGTCAATTCAAAAAAATTCTTTGATAAAAAAGATGATATCATATTTAATGATTCCTTTCAAACTGATGAATTTTTCAAAGTTCCAGAAACGGTTAAATTATATATCCTCACTCTTTGATGAATCACAACATTCTTACCATAAACTAAGAGGAGTCAGTTTTCAAAACTCTCATATCACAAATTTTACCTATAATTTTCATATCCGAAAAGCAAACCGAAATAAAAAAAGACTCTTAAATTATTACAACAACTTAGCTTCACAAAATCCAGATTTAAATACACCATTCATTTATTGCCCTTTACATTTTCAACCTGAAGCAACAACATCACCATTGGGAGGAAATTTTGTCCACCAACATTTAATGATAGAAATGTTAGCCAAATCACTACCCAAAGGGTGGAAATTATATGTTAAAGAACACATGGCACAATTCATTCATAGTTTTTTAGGTGAACCCATCCGTACTAAAGAATATTATGATAGAATTCGAGCTATTGAAAATGTTGAATTCATTTCTTTAAATCTTGATTCATATTCGCTTATTGATAAATGTAAAGCAGTGGCAACAATTACTGGAACAGTTGCTTTTGAGGCTGTGGTAAGAAGTAAGCCAGTACTCGCATTTGGATATATTATTAATTACTACCCATGTGAAGGAATATTCATCACACGTTCAAATGAAGAATTAAACGAAGCACTTTCAATCATTCAAAATAATTATTTGCCAAATCAAAACAAAATCAAACTCTTCGTAAAAGCAATTGAAGAAAATAGTTATAGAGGAGGTGTGGGAACTCCTTACAATAATGGTTTTTTTGGAATTTATCGTAAAGATAATGCAGAAGGACACATCAAAGCAATAGCAAAACATTTCACTTTTTTTGAGACTAAATAATTAATTTTCATATGGAAAATCTTACTTTCATACAAAAACTTGTTCATTATGGAACAAGCTTCCTCGTAAGAGAAAGACTTAATGGTGATTATTACATTGGTTATAATAATGTTAGAAGTATAACAAAGACATTTAATTATTTGAAGAACTTTTCCTCTCATAGGGCTCGAATGTATTTATATAAGAATAAACTTCAGTCTGTTTTGATAGATAATGGAATTAAGTTAGAGCCCGAAGATAAATTGATAGATGGTTGGCTCCATATTAAAAATAGCAATTTTCCTTTTCATAAAGAGTTTCTAGAAACTGGTGATGAAATTTTCAAAAGATTAGAGAAAAATGAGTCTACACAGAAAGCCTATATAGAAATGATTAACGGTTTAGATGATATTGAAAAATATCCAAATCTTTTGAATTTTGCTACTTCATCTGAGCTAATTTCAGTTGTCGCTAATTATCTTAAGTGTATTCCAGTTCTTACAGAGATTTCTTTTTATATATCTGAACCTGTAAATTTTGATGCAACGGGTAGCCAATTATTTCATATCGATATTGAAGATACGAGAGTGGTGAGATTAATTGTACCTATTGAAGAAATAACTGAAGAACATGGACCATTCAGTTTTTTGCCAGAAAGTATTACAACCAAAGCAATTAAAAAATTAAAGTATGGAACCTTAAAAGGAACCTATAGAATTACAGACGAACAAATGTATAAACACATTGCTAAGGATAAGCTTATTAAAGCAACTTGCAAACGTGGAGATTTAGTATTTGCCGATACCTCAAGATGTTTTCATTATGGAAGCAGAGGACAAACCAAACCCAGAAAACTATGTATGGTAAACTTTCATTCTGATATTCCAGAGAATTTCAAACAAACTTTTGGTGCTGGAGATCTTTTGAAAAAATATATCAAACCTAATGATTCGGAGTTAAGAAAAATGTTGTTGGATTATAGTTATTACCCGGGTAAAAAAATATAAACTATACATTGGAAGATATTATTCTCATTGGAGGCGGTGGACATTGCAAATCAGTAATTGATGTTATTGAGTTGGAAAAGCGATTTAATATTGTTGGAATTGTTGATCAAAATGAAATGTTTGGGAAAGAAATTCTTGGGTATAAAATAATTGGTAATGATGATAATATTGATGAGTTGATAAAAACTTGTAATAACTTTCATATCACAATAGGGCATATTAAATCCAACAAGGCAAGGGTAACTTTATTTGAATTAATCAAATCAAAAAAAGGAAATTTCCCTGTTATTGTTTCTCCTCTTGCCTACGTTTCAAAACACTCAAACATAAAAGAGGGTAGTATTATTATGCATCATGCATTTGTAAATGCAAATGCAAAAATTGGAGCTAATTGTATCATCAATACAGGAGCAGTAATTGAACACGATGTTATCATTGAGGATAATTGTCATATATCAACTGGAGCATATATAAATGGAGAATGTAAAGTTGGTAAAAATAGTTTTGTTGGAAGCAACTCAACTCTTTTACAATGCATTCAAATTAGTGAAAATAATATTATAGCAGCTGGCTCAGTGGTTACAAAAAGTACTGAAAAAAATTGTGTGTATGCAGGCAATCCTGCACAAGTAAAAAAGAAAATTATTTGAAACCAGTTATCATCATAGCAGAAGCAGGGGTAAATCATAATGGCTCTATTGAGATGGCAAAAAAACTTATCGAAGTGGCTGCCAATGCTGGCGTTGATTATGTGAAGTTTCAAACGTTTAAGGCTTCAAATTTAGTAAGTGCATCTGCAATAAAAGCAGATTATCAAAAACTAAATATGAAAAATGATAGTGATAACTCACAATTGAAGATGCTTCAACAATTAGAGTTATCATATAACGATCACCTCATACTTATTGAATATTGCAAACAATATCATATCAATTTTTTTTCCACTGCATTCGATTTAGAAAGTATTGATATGCTTGATGGATTTGGATTAGAAATATGGAAGATTCCTTCGGGTGAGATAACTAATTTACCTTACTTAGAAAAAATTGGGGGACTAAAAAAGGATGTTATTATTTCAACAGGAATGAGCACAATGGAGGAGATTGAAGAGGCCATTGATGTATTAATAAAAAATGGAACTTCAAAAGAACAAATAACTGTTTTGCATTGTAATACCGAGTATCCAACACCAATGCAAGATGTTAATCTTAAAGCTATGTTGGATATTCAAAATAAGTTAAATGTTAAAATTGGATATTCAGATCATACCCTTGGAATTGAAATTCCTATTTCTGCAGTAGCTTTAGGTGCTACCATAATTGAAAAACATTTTACACTTGATAAAAATTTAGAAGGACCTGATCATAAAGCATCAATAGAACCTGATGAATTAAAACAAATGGTGCTTGCAATAAGAAATATTGAACAGGCTTTGGGTAATGGAATAAAAAAACCTTCTCTATCGGAAATAAAAAATATTTCTATTGCGCGAAAAAGTATTCACTTAAAGCATGAGATGTTAAATGGACAAATTATATCAAAAGATGATTTGATTATGAAACGTCCAGGAGATGGAATTTCTCCCATGAAAATGAACGATGTTATTGGAAAAAAAGTGAATAGAAATTTATTAGCGGATCATAAGTTATTGCTTAATGATATAGAATGAAGATTGCTGTTTTAACAAGCTCGAGAGCTGATTATGGAATCTATCTTCCATTATTGAAAGCATTAAAAAATGATTCTTTTTTTCAACTATCTATCATTGCTTTTGGAACCCATCTTTCAAAAAAACATGGCTTTACATTAAATCAAATTTTAGCAGATGGGTTTAATGTTCCAATACAAGTTGATACCCTGCCAGATGATGATACTCCCTTAGCAATAAGTAACGCTATGGGTAAAACATTGATTAATTTTTCAAAGGTTTGGGAGGAAAATAATTTCGATTTGGTATTTTGTTTAGGAGATAGATTTGAAATGTTTGCAGCTTGTGCAAGTGGTGTTCCTTTCAATGTTAAACTAGCTCATATACATGGAGGAGAGCAAACTTTAGGAGCTATTGATGATGCTTTTAGACATGCCATTACCCACATGTCAATGTATCATTTCACAACCACCGAAATATATAAAAACAGAGTAATTGAATTAAAGGGGAATGATAAAAATGTGTACAATGTTGGCGCATTAAGTATTGAGAATTTGAAAACTCTTCCTCTTCTTTCCATCGAAGAGTTTAACAATAAATTTCATATTGACTTATCGAAACCAAGTATTCTCATTACTTTTCATTCTGAAACCGTATCGTATGATAAAAACGAACTATATATCACTGAAATCATTGCTGCATTAAGTGAAATAAAAAATTATCAACTCATTATTACCATGCCAAATATGGATACCATGGGAAATATGATTAGAGAAAAATTAAATACATTTATTGATAATCATACAGATGCTTTTGGGGTTGAATCATTTGGTACGATAGGTTATTTGAGTTGCATGAAACATTGTTCTTTTATGTTAGGAAACACATCAAGTGGGTTTGTGGAGGCTAGTTATTTCCCAAAATATGTGATTAATTTAGGAGAGCGTCAAACAGGAAGAATAGTAACAGAAAATATTTTAAATTGTAGCATAGAACATCATCAAATAGCAAAAGCAATTCAACATTTTTCAACTATAAAATTACCTTCGTCTATTCCTATTTATGGAGAAGGGGTTACTTCTGAAAAAATAATTCAAACCATCAAATTATCGGCATGAAGAATTTTGAAAAACATATTATATTGGAAAGTCAGCAAATAACTGAAGCATTAGAAAAACTAAATGCATTAAGTGGAGATGGGATTTTGATGTTATTTGTGTTGAATGAAAATGAAATAGTAAAAGGTGTTTTAACAGATGGGGATATTAGAAGAGGTTTTTTAAAAGGATTGAATTTAAAAGATAATACTTCAAAATTCATGAACAAGGATTTCATTTATTTAAAAAGAAATCAATATAGTGTTGCCGATTTAGATGAACTCAGAAAAAGAGCGGTTAAGTTATTACCAGTTGTTGATGATGATTTTAAGTTAATCAGAATTGCTGACTTTGTTCAGAAGAGATCTATTCTTCCAATTGATGCAGTGATGATGGCAGGAGGAAAAGGTGAAAGACTGAGACCTCTCACAGACCATGTTCCTAAGCCTATGCTTAAAGTTGGTGATAAGCCTATTATTGAGCATAATGTGGATCGATTTATAGACTATGGTATTGATCATATTCATATTTCAGTTAGGCATATGGCTCATCATATTCAAAATCATTTTAATGATGGAAGCGATAAAAATATTCATATTAGTTATGTGCATGAAGAGGAACCACTTGGAACAATTGGAAGTCTTTCACTAATCAAACAATTTTATCACGATACTATTTTGGTTATGAATTCAGACCTACTTACTAATGTTGATTTAGAAGAGTTTTATCGAGAGTTTGAAAGTAATGACGCAGAAATGTGTATCGCAACAATTCCATATACAGTTAGTATTCCTTATGCAGTTTTGGAAACAGATCATGAAAAAGTAATTTCATTAAAAGAAAAACCCAACTATACTTATTATTCGAATGCGGGCATTTATTTAATAAAAAGAGATGTGGTAAATTTAATCCCTAAAAATAGTTTTTTTAATGCTACTGATTTAATTGAAATGCTTATAAAAATGGATAAAAAAGTAAGCTCGTTTCCAATTTTAGGATATTGGTTGGATATTGGAAAACCAGATGATTTTAAAAAGGCTCAAGAAGATATTAAACACATAAAATTTTAACCAATGCTATTTAACTCTTTCGAGTTTTTTCTTTTCTTTCCTTTAATTACAATATTATATTTTGTATTTCCACATAAATACAGATGGCAATTATTGCTTTCGGCAAGTTGTATCTTTTATATGGCGTTTATTCCTAAATACATTTTCATTTTAATTCTTACCATTGTAGTTGATTATTTTGCAGGAATTTGGATTGAAAACTCTACAGGAAAAAAGCGAAAAATATATTTAATTATAAGTATCGTTAGTACTTGTTTAATTCTCTTCGTATTTAAATATTATAATTTTTTTAATACCAATTTCGAAAACCTTTCAAAATTTTTGGGTTGGAATTATTCAATCAATACATTAAAAATTATTCTTCCAATTGGACTTTCTTTTCATACGTTTCAAAGTTTGAGCTATGTTATTGAAGTATACAGAGGCAATCAAAAAGCAGAAAAACATTTTGGTATTTATTCTCTCTATGTAATGTTTTATCCTCAACTTGTTGCTGGTCCAATTGAACGACCTCAAAACCTTTTACATCAGTTTTATGAAAAGCATAATTTAGACGGACCACGAATTATTAGTGGATTAAAATTAATGGCTTGGGGGTTATTTAAAAAAGTAGTTATAGCAGACAGGTTATCAGTATTTGTTAATCAGGTTTATAATTCTCCAACACAATTTGAAGGTATATCGTTAATGATTGCAACAATATTTTTTGCATATCAAATCTATTGTGACTTCTCTGGATATTCTGATATAGCAATTGGCTCGGCAAGAGTAATGGGATTTAATTTAATGCTTAATTTCAATCGTCCATACTACTCAAAATCTATTTCTGAATTTTGGCGTAGGTGGCATATATCACTTTCTACATGGTTTAAAGATTATGTTTATATTTCAATGGGTGGAAATAGAGTTTCTAAATGGCGAAATTTTTATAATTTATTTATCACGTTTTTAATTAGTGGTTTTTGGCATGGTGCTAATTGGACATTTGTGGCTTGGGGGGCATTGCACGGAATATTTTTAATTATTGGCGCACAAACAAAAGATAATTGGAACTCGCTTCTAATATATTTTCACTTACCCAAAGAGTCTTTTTTAGGCAAATTTGTTAGAGTGATTTGTACATTTACGTTGGTATGTATTGGATGGGTATTTTTTAGAGCAACAAATATTTCAGATGCTTTTTATATCCTTAAAAATTCAATTACTGGTATCACAAATGTTTTAAATGTATTTACACAAGAAAGAAAACATATTTTATATTTAGATAATACTATTTATGAATTTTCGCTTGCAGTAATAGCTATTCTGCTTTTAGAAATGGTTCATTTAAAACAACGCTCGGGAAATTTTCAAGCCTATGTGAGTGATTTGCCAACTTTCATTAAATGGTCGGGATATGTAGTTGGTTTGTTATTAATTATTTTCTTTGGTAAATATGGTTCTCAAGATTTTATCTATTTTCAGTTTTAAAAATTTATGTTGAGGTTCTACTTTAAAATCATCATTCTATTCCTAATTATTTTTGGTATCTGTTTTACGTATCTAAAACTTTCTCCATACATGATTGGTAAAATAATGGGACAAAGTTCAGATCAAATGATGAAAGAAAGTTTCTCAAATGCAATAAATAGAAAGTATGATCTTGTTATATTAGGAAGCTCACGAACACATGCAGCAATTGATCCTGATTATTTAAAAATACCTTCATATAATTTCTCTTTTTCGGGTGATAGTTACAACCAATGTTATTACAAATTGAAATTTTTAAAATCAAATAACAAAGAATTTAAATATGCTATTATAGGGGTAGAATATTTTCATTTTGCTTGGTTTTTAGATGAAAGAAATAATTTGTATTTGCCTTATTTTGATAAACAATATTTTTTAGATTATTTCCCATCACCATTGAAGCATCCGATAGCCTTCAAGAATTATCTTAATGATTATTTCAATAGATATATGAGTATTTATTTTACAAATACTTTGATGCCTTTTTATGAAGGAACAGTTAAAACAATTAAAGAGGAACAAGGAATAAATGACATGTATATTAAAGCAAATGGTCAATACATATCAAACAGTATTGCCAATCCATTAGATTCAATAAAATATGATTATAAAACGAATCCTATTTTGGTTGATTATTTTGAAAAGAGTGCAACGTTCTGCAAACAAAATAATATTAAGCTTTTTTGGCTAATGACTCCTGGATTGGCTAATACGTTAAGTTTTTATCCGAAAGATGTGGTTGAAAGGTATAATTTATTAATAAAGAGTACAACAGATAATCAAAATATTTATTTTTTAAATTATTCAAACGATTCTCGATTTTCTATTTCTGATTTTAAAGACGTAAGTCATTTAAATATTGAAGGGGCTAAAAAATTTACAAAAATTGTTCAATCTGATATCAATAAATTAATTTTAAAAAATTGACTTCTTTGTTAATTACTTTATGCGGTCGTGGTGGATCAAAAGGTATTCCTGGTAAAAATATAAGACCATTAAATGGTCGTCCATTAATTTCTATTTCTATTGACGTAGCTAAAAGATTTGCTGAAAAATACCAAGCAGATATTGCATTATCTACAGACGATGAAGAAATAAAAAATGTTGCAGTTCAGTTTGGTTTGAATACAAATTATACACGACCTGAAATGCTTGCCACCGATGTTGCAGGAAAAATTGAAACCATTGCCGATCTGCTTTTTTTTGAAGAGAATAATAGAAACAAGAAGTATGATTACATTTTAGATCTTGATATTACCTCTCCACTTCGAACATTTGAAGATTTAGATTCAGCATTTGATTTGATAAAGAATGATTCAAATGCATTGAATTTATTCTCTGTAAATCCTTCCAACCGAAATCCTTATTTTAATATGGTTGAACAACAACCAAATGGGTATTTTGGATTGATTAAAAAAGGAGAATTTGTAACACGCCAATCAGCGCCTAATGTATATGATTTGAATGCTTCATTTTATTTCTACAGACGAGTTTTTTTTGAAAGTGGAAATGCAAAAACGATTACTGAAAGGTCTTTAATTTATGTGATGCCTCATCTTTGTTTTGATTTAGATCATCTTATCGATTTTGAGTTTATGGATTACTTAATGACTAATAATAAATTAAACTTTCAGCTTTGAATATTCTAATTGTTGGTTTAGGTTCAATTGCCAGAAAGCATATTATTGCTATTCACAAAATACTTCCTGATAGCAAAATTTACGCATTACGATCATCCAAAAATGTAGAAAGTGAACACGGTGTAAAAAATATTTTTAATCTAAATGAATTAAATGTAAACCCCGATTTTGTTATCATATCAAATCCAACACAATTACATGAAGATACGATATTAAAAACGCTTGAAATGGGTTGCCCATTATTTATAGAAAAGCCAGTTTTGAGTGAATTGATAAATAGTGAAAAAATAATTCAAGAGATTCAAAAAAATAAAACTATCACATACGTAGCATGTAACTTGAGATTTCATCCAGCTATTCAATTTCTTAAAAATTATGTATCATCAAATACATACATTATCAACGAAGTGAATATTTATTGCGGTTCTTATTTACCAGATTGGAGACCAGGAAAAGATTTCAGAAAAATATATAGTGCAAACTTAGATATGGGTGGTGGTGTGCATTTAGATTTAATTCATGAATTAGATTATTGCACTTGGCTATTTGGAAATCCAATGGAAACAAAATCAGTAAAAAGAAATGTTTCATCTTTAAATATTGATGCTGTTGATTTTGCTTCTTACCATTTACTTTATAAAACATTTAGTGCAAACATCATATTAAACTATTTTCGCAAAGACGCTAAAAGAGAAATTGAAATTGTTACGGAAAAAGAAACTATTCAAGCAAATTTATTGAACTGTAAAGTGAGTAATTTAAATGAAAATAAAATTCTTTTTGAACAACCTTATGATGTAAAAGATACCTATATCCATCAAATGAATTATTTTATCAATCAAATAAAAAATAACCAACAACCCATGAATGATTTTATAGAGGCTGTTGATGTTTTAAAGATTGCACTTGCATGAAAAGATTAGAAAATAAAATTATTATTGTTACAGGGGGAAGTGGTTTGATAGGCAAAACAATTGTCGAACAAATAAAAAATGATGGAGCTATTTGTATCAATGCCGAAATAAATATAGTTGATGATTTAGAGAATGGACTCATTAATTGTGATATTACAAGCGAAGCATCAATAAAAGAAACTATTGAAAAAATCATTTCAAAATTTGGGAGAATAGATGGGTTAGTAAATAATGCCTACCCTAGAACAAATGATTGGGGTAAAAAATTTGAAGATATTCCGTTTGAATCATGGAAAAAAAATGTGGATATGCAAATGAATAGTGTATTCAGTTTTTGTCAGCAGGTTTTGAAAATAATGAAAGAACAAAAAAGTGGAAGCATTGTAAATATATCATCTGTATATGGAACTGTAGGACCAGACTTTACTGTGTATGATGGAACAGAAATGACAATGCCTGCAGCTTACTCAGCCATAAAAGGCGGAGTCGTAAATTTTAGCAGATATTTGGCCTCTTATTTTGGGCCATTTGGAGTAAGAGTAAATTGTGTTTCCCCAGGCGGTATTTTTGATAATCAAACACAACAATTTGTTTCTAATTATGAGAAAAAAGTTCCTATGAGAAGAATGGGATTACCAATTGATATTGCAGCACCTGTTGCATTTTTACTTTCGGATGAGGCTGCATATATAACAGGACATAACTTAATGGTTGATGGAGGCTGGACAGCAATATAAAAATGAAAAACGTTAGAATAATTCCCCGACTTGATATTAAAGGTCCCAACCTTGTAAAAGGAATTCATTTAGAAGGACTAAGAGTGCTTGGTAAGCCAGAAGACTTTGCAAAATATTATTATGAGCATGGTGCCGATGAGCTCATTTTTCAAGATGTAGTGGCAAGTTTGTATGAAAGAAATAGTTTGCATGAAATCATTTCACGTACCGCTAAAAATATTTTTATACCACTAACTGTTGGTGGTGGACTAAGAAGTATAGACGACATTAAACAGGTATTACGCGCAGGTGCTGATAAGGTATCTTTGAACACGGCTGTTATTCGCAATCCAAATTTTATAAAAGAAGCATCTTTAAAATTTGGATCATCAACTATTGTTGTTGCAATTGAAGCCATAAAACAACCAGATGGTAGGTATTTCGCGTTTATTGATAACGGACGCGAAGAAACTGGAATTGAAGTGGTAAGTTGGGCGCAAAAAGTAGAAGAACTTGGAGCTGGTGAAATTGTAATTACCTCTGTAGATAGAGAAGGAACCGGTGAAGGTTATGATTTTGAATTGATTAAAAAAATTGCTGATGCAGTTGGTATTCCTGTTATTGCGCATGGAGGAGCTTCAAATATTAATAATGTAAAAGAAGCAATTACAATTGGTCATGCAGATGCATTGGCTATCGCATCTATTTTTCATTACCACGTGGCAGAACAATTTTCAAATAATGGCGATTCCAAAGAAGAAGGGAATACTGCCTTTTTGAAAAGTGGAAGAAATTTTGGAATTATTAAGCCTTCGAGTATTGAAGAAGTAAAAGAACAACTTCTTGAGAGCGGAATTTCTTGTAGACCTATAAAATAAAATATAAATGAAAGTAGCAATTGTAGATTACGGGTTAGGAAATTTATTCAGCATTAACCAAGCTTGTTTGCATGTTGGGCTTGATACTAAAATAACATCCAATCTAACTGAAATAAAAAATGCTGATGCAATGATATTACCAGGAGTTGGCGCATTTGGAGATGCGATGAATTATTTAAAAAAATCAGAACTCGTTGCGCCTATAAAAGAATTTGTTAAAACAGGGAAACCATTTTTAGGCATTTGTTTGGGGATGCAATTGATGTTTACTGATAGTGAAGAATTTGGATCTAATGAAGGCTTAAATTTTATCAAAGGAAAAATTCTAAAATTTCCTTCACATGATACACAAAATAGTATTGTAAAAGTTCCGCAAATTCAATGGAATCAAATTAGTGAAAACACGGATGAAATTTGGAGTAATTCGGCATTAAAAAATATTCCTAAAAAAAGCTATATGCACTTTGTTCACTCATTTTATGCAAAACCTGAAAATGATAATCATATCTTAACTTATACAGAATATGCTGATATTAAATATGCGTCTGCGGTAATAAAAGACAATCTAACAGGCTTCCAATTTCATCCTGAAAAAAGTGGTGAGTTAGGTTTGAAAATTTACGAAAACTGGGCAAAAACAATTATAAAATAAATATATATGAGTACTCAACAATTAGAAGCAAAATATGGACTTCCAAGTGAAGTGAAGTTTTGCAAAAGATGCGTAATGTCAAATCAAAGACCAGCATCAGAAATTGAATTTAAACATAGCATCAATACCAAAAAGAAAACACTCAATTTTGATGAAGAAGGTGTTTGCGATGCGTGTAGAAATGCTGATCAAAAAGAAAAAATAGATTGGCAAAAAAGAGAAGAGGAGTTACTTCAATTGTTAGATAAATATAGAAGTAAAGATGGCTCTTATGATTGCATGGTTCCTGGAAGTGGTGGAAAGGATAGTGCTATGCAAGCGCATATATTAAAATATAAATATGGGATGAATCCTTTGACCATTACATGGCCTCCAATTTTATATACAGATTACGGGTACAAAAACTGGAAAAACTGGATTAATAGTGGGTTTGATAATGTTACATTCACTCCAAACGGAAAGGTGATGAATCTACTTACAAAATTATCAATCGAAAATTTAATGCATCCATTTCAAACGTTTATGTTGGGTCAAAAAAATCTTGCACCTAAGTTAGCTTTGAAGTACGGAATTCCTCTTATTTTTTATGGCGAAAATGAAGCTGAATACGGAAATCCAATTGCAGATAATGCATCATCATTGAGAGATAAATCATACTATGCCATCAACAACATGGATGATATTTATCTTGGAGGAGTTTCAATAAAAGAGTTGAAAGAAAAATACCAATTGAATAATCAGGATTTAAGTACCTTTCTTCCTGCTGATGTAAACGAATTGGCAAAATCAGATATTCAAGTTCATTATTTGGGATATTATATTAAATGGATTCCTCAAGAATCTTATTATTATGCTGTAGAACATACTGGTTTCAAAGCACGTCCATTCAGAACTCAAGGTACATATAGTAAATATAACAGCATTGATGATAAGATTGATGACTTACACTACTATACAACATATATCAAATTTGGTATTGGAAGAGCTACTTATGATGCCTCCCAAGAAGTACGAAATAAACATTTAACTCGTGAAGAAGCGGTAGCTTTAGTAAATAAATTTGATGGTGAATTTCCAGATAGATATTTTAATGAAATAATGGATTATATCGGAATGAAACCAGAACGTTTCCATGAACTATGTGATCAATTTCGTTCACCACATTTATGGACAAAAGAAAGTGGAGAATGGAAACTTCGCCATAATGTAGCGCTTACAGGAGCTGATGATAAATAATAATTGAGCACGAAACATATAAAATATAGTTGGGAAGAGTTACTTCAATTTGAAGATACTCTAAATAAACTTGAATATAAAGGAGTGAAGCTTGGAGGATTATTTGCCAATTTTTTATATCCAAATTTTTATTTTAATGAGTATTCTTCTAACTATAAATTACTTTGTATTCAATACTTAAAATTATTTTTAAGACCCATAATATCAATCCATAAAGACCCACAATATTCTGAGGTTGATTATATATTTAATTATACAGGTAATACATCAAAACTTACTGGTTTTTTTATTCCGCTATTAAGATACATCACTAAAAAAAACATTCTTTTTGTAAGTAGAAATGGGCATCAATTTGAAGATGATCTTGATACTAATTTTTATTCTCTTTCTCGTCTTAATTTATTAGAATTAATAAAATGGAGATATGAATTCAAAGCAACGTTTAGCAAATTTGAACAGTTAAAGGAAGAGTTGAAATCTAAGTATAATGTAGATAAAAAATTATTTCTACATCTAAAAATAATACTCACTCTTCAAACGCAACATTTGTTCAAGTTTGAAAAGCTTTTATCTCAAGTTAAACCTAAAATTGTTTTAACTGATCACGACAGACAGATGTTAAACTCAGCGTTAATCATAGGGGCAAAAATTAAAGGCATCAGAACGTATACTTTTATTCATGGTTCAACAGATCCTGAAGCAGATTTTATACCTTTATTGGCAGATTATATGTTGTGTTGGGGAGATAAACAGTTTAAACAATTTAGCAAACATGGTGTGGATAAAAGCAGACTTTTAATAGTAGGAAATCCTAAGTTTGAAAGACCAAAATTGGAGGCACAACCTAAATTTATTGCTTCTCAAAATAGGCTTATCACTTTGATTACAAATCCTATTGAAATAAATGAGAAAATAATGTTGGCGGATAAATTTGCTGAAGCAGTTTTTGAGCTTCAAAAAATGGATTCGACTATTGAAATGGCAATAAAAATACATCCTAGTGAGAATGAAGATGATTATTCTGCTGTTAAACATAAATTTCCTCAGTTAACAATTTTTTCATCAAAAAATATTTCAAATGAAGAACTATTTAGTAGGTATAATTTATTTGTTTCTCATAATAGTACAATGGCATTTGACGCATTAATTCATCACAAAAAAGTAATTATTTTTAATCCAGAAGGAATATCATTTCCGTTAGGGATAGGTGAAGAATTACACAAGTTTGCAGGGTGTAAATTAGCAAATACAACAGCACAACTTATAGAATCTATAAAGGATGAAATAAATACTATGGATATAAAAATTATGGATATAAATACGGAATCATATATTAACAGTTATTGTAAATATTGGGGTCAAGAATCTGCCGAAAAAATTTTTAAAATAATCTCTCAATAAAATTAACAAATGAAAGTAGTCATTTTTGCTGGAGGATTTGGAACTAGAATTTCCGAAGAGTCTCATTTAAAACCTAAGCCTATGATTGAAATTGGAGGCAAGCCCATTTTGTGGCATATCATGAAAATTTATGAAGCTCATGGATTTACTGATTTTATCATTTGCCTTGGATATAAAGGGTACGTGATTAAAGAGTATTTTATGAATTATTACATGCACAATGCGGATGTAACTATTGATTTAAAAAACAACAAAACAACCATTCATCAAAGTAATGCCGAATCATTTAATATTACATTAGTTGAAACAGGGCTAAATACAAAAACGGCTGGTCGTTTAAAGAGAGTACAACAACATATAGGCAATGAACCATTTATGCTTACTTATGGAGATGGTCTTTGTGATGTAAACTTAGGTGAGTTACTAGAGTTTCACAATAAACATGGTAAAATTGCAACTGTTACCTCCATTCTTCCTGAAGGAAAATTTGGTGCTATAATGACCGATGAGAACAATGTGGTAAATCATTTTATGGAGAAACCAAAAGGTGATGGACATTGGATTAATGGAGGTTTTTTTATACTTCAACCCGAGGTATTTAAATACCTAAATGAAAATATGGATGATGTAATGTGGGAAGATTCTCCTCTTCATAATTTAACTAAGGATAGTGAATTAGTTTCATACAAATATCATGGCTTTTGGAAATGCATGGATGCGTTGAGAGATAAAACAGAATTAGAACAAATGTGGGATTCGGGAAAAGCGAAATGGAAATTATGGAAATAAATAGTTAAGTAAATTTATTAAACACAAAAATGAAAATATTAATTACAGGAAATTTAGGATATGTTGGAGCTTGGCTTTCAAAATATCTAAGAACACAATATCCGCAAGCATTTATTGCAGGTTATGATTTAGGTTATTTTCAACAATGTATAACTACGAATAATTTTGCACCAGAAAGAGTTTTAGATGCGCAATATTATGGTGATGTAAGAAACTTCGATGAAAACATTTTAAACGGATTTGATTCTGTAATTCATTTAGCCGCTATTTCAAATGATCCAATAGGAAATAAATTTGAACAAGTTACGCTTGATGTAAATTATAGTTCGAGTGTGGATATTGCACAAAAAGCAATTAATAAAGGAGTAAAGCATTTTGTATTTGCATCGAGTTGCAGCGTTTATGGTGCTGCAGGTGATGCTGCAAAAACAGAAACTTCAGAATTGAATCCGCTTACTGCTTATGCAAAATCAAAAGTTAAAACGGAAGAAGGATTAAGTAAACTTAATTCAGAAAATACAATCATTACTTGTTTACGTTTTGCAACTGCATGTGGTATAAGCGATAGATTAAGGTTGGATCTTGTACTCAATGATTTTGTGGCATCTGCTATGTCATCAAAAAAAATTAGCATCTTGAGTGATGGAACTCCATGGCGTCCGCTCATTAATGTTAAAGATATGGCAAGAGCAATTAATTGGGCAATTACAAGAGATGCAAATAATGGAGGAAATTTTTTGATATGTAATACTGGAAGTAATACTTGGAATTATACTGTTAAAGAGTTGGCAGAACATGTTCAAAAACATTTTACAGATATTACGGTAAGCGTTAATCAAGATGCCCCACCGGATAAACGCTCTTATCGAGTTAACTTCGATTTATTTACCTCTTTAGCAAAAGGGCTTACTCCCGAATACGATATCAATAAAACAATTGAAGAATTAAAAAATGGACTTTCGTCTATTCATTTTAATAATATTGATTTTAGAAATTCATCATTAATGAGATTGAATGTGTTAAATACTTATTTAGAAAACAATCAACTCGACTTAAACTTAAATTGGAAATAATATATGAAATTTAATCCAACTCCATTGGCAGATGCCTATACTATTGACCTTGAAAAACGGGAGGACGAGAGAGGTTTTTTTGCTCGGTTTTTCTGTGTAAATGAATTTGATAAATTAGGGCTTGATAAAAATGTTGTGCAAATAAATAATTCATTAAGCAAAGACAAAGGAACACTTCGAGGAATACATTATCAACTTGCTCCTAAAGCTGAGACAAAAATTGTGCGCTGTATCAAAGGTTCTTTGTATGATGTGATTGTAGATTTAAGACCTAACTCTCCAACTTTTTTAAAATGGTTTGGTGCAACATTATCAGCAGAAAACAGAACCATGATGTTTGTTCCAAAAGGTTTCGGACATGCTTTTCTTACTTTGGAAGAAGATACAGAAGCCCTTTATTTAGTAACAGAATTTTACGCTCCAGAACATGAACGAGGAATGCGATGGAACGATCCGAAAATAGGAATTGAATGGCCAATTGAGCCTGTTATTATTTCTGATAAAGATAAAAATCATCCTGATTTCGATATTGCTTATCACTGTAACGTATGAAATTTTTCATAACAGGAGCAAATGGATTTATAGGTAGTTATTTATGTAATTATCTGCTAAAAAATGGCCACCAAGTCATTGCATCTTCACGTAAATTTTTACCTGAAATAAAAGAAGTATTAAACGGTGCAGAGTTTATCGAAGCGGATGTTTTATCATCTGATTTTGAAAAATTATCTATTGATGCAGATGTGATTATTCATCTTGCAGCATCAAATGACATTGTTTCAAAAAATTTTTCTAACGGAATCGAACTATCAACAACAGGAACAGTAAACGCGTTAAAGCTGGCTGTAAATAATAAAATTCCAAAATTTATTTTCTATTCAACATTACAAGTTTACGGAACTGAATTAGTTGGCAGTTATGATGAACAAACTCCTGTAAAATCTGAGAATGATTATGCGATGAATCATTTATTTGGAGAAATGTATGTAGAAATGTACAGCCGTAAATTTGGATTAAAAACAGTAGTAGTTCGTCCTTCTAATATTTACGGAAGATTTCTATCCTCACAAATTGATAGATGGACATTAGTTCCTGGATGTTTTATAAAAGAGGCTATTGAAAAAGGTACAATCACTCTGTTATCATCAGGTAATCAAAACAGAAATTTTATTAGTCTTGAGCAATTGAGTTATTATACGGAAACGGTTGCAGAAAATATGGATAAGCGTTTTGATATTCTCAATTTTGTTTCTAATGATTATAAAAGGATTGTTGATGTTGCAACATTAACTCAAAGTGTCTTTTATAAATCTGTTCAAAGATCAATAATACTAAATATCAAATCGGAACAACCAATCAATACTAACGAGTTTTATATCAGTACAAATAAATTGAGTTCTTATGGAATAAATACTCAAAAAAATGCTGAAATATCTTTAACCACAGAAATAAACTGTGTGATTTCAATGTTTGTTGTAAGTGTAAATGATTCAAAAAATTAAAGAAACCATCTCTGAATTTATTCTCAGTGTTTTGGAAATACCAATACGTATTAATTATTTTAAACTGATAAATTCAGGTTTGTTGGAAGTTGGTCGTTATACATATGGCAAGCCAATTATTGATGTTTACAAAAACAGTGAACGGAAAGTAACGATTGGAAGTTTTTGTTCGATTAGCAAAAATGTTAGGATAATTACTGGTGGAATTCATCCTACGAATTGGGTATCAACATACCCTATAAGAGATTTTATAGGTGTTGATATTCCTTATGATGGAATGCCCACTTCAAATGGAGAAGTTTTTATAGGTCATGATGTATGGATAGGAACTGGAGTTACTATCCTTTCGGGTGTTTCCATTGGCACTGGTGCAATCATCTCAGCGTGCACTGTTGTTACTAAAGATGTTCCTCCTTATGCAATTGTTGCTGGTGTTCCCAATAAAGTTTTAAGACTTAGGTTCTCAGAGGATAAAATTAATCACCTATTAAAAATTAAATGGTGGGAATGGGATATTGAAAAGATTAAAATGAATATTCACTTGCTTAATAGTAAGAATATAGATGAATTTATAAATACATTTAAAATTGACTAAAAATTCTCAACCTAAATTATTGATTATATCAAATAGCTTTCCTCCTCTTTTGGATGCAAGTGCTGTATTGGTAAATAATATTTTTTCGAAATACAGAGGTAATATGTTTGCAATCGGAGGAACTACATTCACAAAATTTGATCATAGTTTTAAACCACCCTGTGAAACTAAGTACATCCGTTTTCCACGCAACTATTTTTTTTCTATTTTATCTAATTTTCACTTATACTTCTTTTGGTTCTACTATTGGTACTTATTCTTTCTAGTAAAGAAAATAAAACCGGATATAATTTTTGGAAACTACCCACACGAAGTAATGTTTGTTGCATCATACAAAGTTGCAAGAAAATTAAATATTCCATTTTACGCCTATATGCATGACTTGTGGGAAGAAAACACAGAAAATGATAGAGCAAAATTTGCAACAAAATGGGAAGGCGAAATCTTGAAACATTCAAAAAGGGTTATATGCTGCACTTCTAAACAACAGGAACATTATAAATTAAAATATGGAATTGAAACAGATTTATTGCTGCACCCCATACCTGATGAAGATTTAGTTGGTCTAAAATACAATATAGTTAATTCTAGTATAGTGGAAGTTGCATTTGTTGGATCAGATAGCTCTGCGATGAATCGTGATGCATTAAAAACAATTTCTAGAGCAATAACGTATTTGCCAGATCAGTATAAGTTAACGTGGTATCCGATTAATGATATTCCTTTAGACAATTTAAATAAGATGGGATTTGATACTTCTAAGATTGAGATTAAGCTTGTTTCAACTCAAGAAATGAGAAGTTGTATAAAAAAATCAACCATACTAATCGCTCCATTATCATTTAAAAATTGTTCATTAAGTGAGGTAAAAACAGTTTTTTCAAATAAACTACTCACCTATTTTATTACTGGTCGCCCTATTCTTGTATATAGTCCTGAAAATAGTTTTCATTCTATTTCAGCCAAAAAAGATGGCTGGGGAATGGTAGTTTCTGAAGAAGATGAAATTAACCTGGCAAATCAGATTAAGTTTTTGTCCGAAAATGAAACAATTCAAAAAGAAGTTGTTCAAATGGCAATTGAAGAAGCGCAAAAAAGAAGCGCAAGTAGCCAAGCAAAGAATCTATATGAATGGGTTATTGCAGATACTATGGATAAATCATTTTAGTAGATGGATAACAAGGTGAATATTTTAATTGCTGTGGGTACTCTTCATGCAGGTGGAACAGAGAAACATGTTTACCAGCTTATTACAGGTTTAGATAGAAGAAGATTCGATATACATTTATGGTTATTAGAGGGGGATATTACTTGTAATTTTGGCGATAATAAAATTCCTGCAGACGTACATATTATGTATGTTCCAAGAGATTTTAAGAACTCCGTTTTATTCTTAAATAAATACATAAAAGAAAATAAGATAACCATTGCTTACACTACTTGCATTGAAACAGGAACTCCGATAACCGTATTACGTTTTCTGTTTTTTAATTTTAAGTTAAAACATATTGTTAGCAGAAGGGGATTATATCCACATCATAGTTTAAAATGGAAAATTGTATTATACTTTGTTTACGCTTTTGCTAATAAAATTATTGCAAATTCTAAAGTGATGGCATTAAATCATGTTCCCTTTTTTAAAAAGAAAAGAACGTTAGTTATTTATAATCCCATTGAAGAATATCTCCCTTCCCTAAAATCTAAAGTCGACCTTTTAGAAGAATTAACTGGAAAATATGGAGTTTGGGATAAAGATAATATCATAATTGGTAGTTTAGGAAGGCTTGGTTTTGAAAAAGGGATGGATATTATTATTACTGCTTTCAGTAAAATAGTATTTGAATTTCCTAATGCTAGATTAATTATTGTAGGTGAAGGTGAACAAAGACCATTTTTAGAAAAATTGGTTACAGATTTTTCGCTATCAGAAAAGATTACTTTTACTGGCAATATTACTAATGGGGGCTATTATACTAGTGTAATGGACATTTTTGTTTTGCCTTCGAGATTAGAAAGCTTTCCGAACGCCATATTGGAAGCGATGATTAATCACTGCGCATGTATAGCGTCTAATGTGGGGGGGGTACCTGAAATAATTGAGCATAACAAAAATGGATTATTGTTTAATGCTGAAGATTTAGAAACATTATCTATGCAGCTTATTTTATTGCTTAGAGATTCATCAAGAAGGCTTGAACTTTCAGAAAATGCCTATAGAGTTATTAAGCAAGGCTCATACTCAATAGAAAAAAATATCTCTGAATTTCAGAATGTTTTTTTGAATTAAATTTATCAATAAGACTTTTGAAATAGAAACTAATCATCTAATAATTATAATTAAAATAGCTTTTTAAAACTTTACACAACTGGAAAAATTATATAGAAATATCTACATTACAAATTTTGTATTAGGATTAATATTAGTAATAAATAATAATACATTTCAAAATGGGTTGATTGGGATTCCGATTATGTGGATTTTTATTGCATCACATATGGTTATCAGTTTAAGATCTTTTAAATACAGTATTCTCAATTACACCATGCTGTTTTCCAGCTGTACAATTAATTTAATTGATACTAGTTTTCTGCCAATCTCACCTTCTGTAGTTATTTTAGGTATTTCTCTTGTATCATATTTTATTCTCGAGCAATTTGCTTTCAAACCTTTTCAAATACCAATTCTATTATTCTTTATATTATGTTTAATTAGTTTTTTATATGCGCCTTCTATTTTAGCTGAAAAAAGTTTTGCGTTAAGTTTTTTTACTATGCTAATTTCTATAATCCTTCTTTTTAATGCACTCAAATCAAAAGATGATATTAGACTATTGTTAGTGATGATTATATCAGCAATTGTTACAATAAGTATAGATTATATAATTATTGGAATAACTGGGGGGAAGAATCTTCCTAACTATAATCCAGATTTAGCAGATTCTATTGATAATCGAGTTAATAGCCAGCTACTTGGGAACAATGGATTTGCAGCTTTATCTTCAATTGGATTATATTTAATAACATACTTTGTCTATTTTTCGAATGAGAAAGTAGACAAAAAATACATTGGTATTCTATTTTTAATAGTTGGTGCTGAAATTATAACAAAATCTCGAACTGGTTTCCTTCTAATGACCTTGTTTTTTGCATATTATTTAGTCATTGCTAAGATTAATTTTTTTCAAAAATTATTAACCATTTCTATCTTATTATTCGGAGCCTTCTATGTGTTTGATATTTCTTATTTCATAGAAATTATTTTGGAAAGATTTGAAAATATAGATGAGGATAGTTCAAATTTAATCCGAATTGAGATTCTCAATGCTGCTGAAAAATCAATTTTAAGATATCCATTATTTGGACAAGGAATTGCTACTTTTCAGGCTTATTCTGAATCATTTTTTGAAACAAGGAAAAGTATGCACAACACAATATACGAAATTCTGTTTTCCATGGGATATATAGGGTTAGCTTTTTTCATACTATATACGTCATATCCATTTTATAAATATTTTATGATATATCGTAGTCTATCTTCAGAAGAAAAGAGTCTCTGTTTAATTTTTATTGTATCTATTTTAAGTTTATTGATTGCTGGAATAAAACATGAAATGCTATATGAAAGATATTATTATACAATTGTGAGCGCATTTTCTTTTTATATCTATACGATTTCGATAAATATCAAAACAAAAAAGTATGTCAATTAATCCAATCTTTTTACAAGTAAAAAAAATTAGATTAATATTCTCTAAAGTAATATTAATCATTAAAAACGAAACCGATATATGTGTGGGATAGCTGGATTCTGTGATTTTGGAAACAAAAGCAACAAAGATATTTTGATAAAAATGACTGATACCTTAAACCATAGAGGTCCTGATGGTGGTGGATATTATTATCAAAATATATTACATTCAGATATGGGTTTAGGACATAGGCGATTGTCAATAATAGACCTAACACTCAATGCAAATCAACCATTATTTGTTAATGAATTTTGTATTGTTTTTAATGGTGAAATATATAACTACCTAGAATTAAAGAAAGAACTTTTGTTGTTGGGGCATCAGTTTAAAACTAATTCTGATACAGAAGTTGTTTTAATATCTTATTTAGAATGGGGCATTTCATGTGTCAATAAATTTATTGGAATGTTTGCCTTTTGTATTTATGACCACATAAAAAAACAATTAGTTTTTGCAAGAGATCGCGCTGGAGTGAAACCATTCTATTATTACTTTAATAATGATTTATTTCTTTTTGGGTCAGAGTTGAAGGCATTAATGGCTCATCCTGCTTTTGAAAAGAAAATTGATGAGGATGGACTGTCTCAATTTTTTAAATTTGGATATATACCAGCACCACAAACTATATTTAGCAATACTCACAAATTATTACCTGGACATTATTTAGTTCTTGATATCAACTCAAAACTAATTGAAACAGTTAAATATTGGGATGTATTTGACTATTATTCAAAGCCCAAAATCAAAATCGATGAAGCAGATGCTGTTGATCATATTGAAAATTTACTAATTAGTTCTTTCCAATATCGAATGATTTCAGATGTGCCTGTAGGTGTATTTTTGAGTGGAGGTTATGATAGTACAGCTGTTGCTGCAATTTTGCAAAAAAATAATTCACAAAGACTTAAAACGTTTACTATAGGTTTTGAGGATAGTAAATATAATGAAGCCGTTTTTGCAAAAGAAACTGCATTATATCTTGGAACTGATCATCATGAACTTTATTGTTCAGCTCAAGACGGTAAAGAAATAATTCCTTTATTACCCGAAATTTATGATGAGCCATTTGGAGATACTTCGTCTATCCCTACATATTTGGTAAGTAAGTTTGCAAGTAAATATATAAAAGTAGCACTATCTGCGGATGCTGGAGACGAAACATTTGCAGGATATAATAAATATTTTTCAAACACGTCAATTTACGAGCTATTTAATAATATTCCAAGAGGTTTAAAAATGTTTGGACATCCGTTAAATTACATTTTATTTAAATCCCCGATAAAAAATATATTTAGTAATACTGAACATAAATTTCAATGGATTAATCAAACCTTAAATAAAAAACTTTCTCATCTTCAAAAATTGGATCCGGGTTATTTTTATGATTACGAAATTCAATATCTTTTAACAAAAAAAAATAAGCATAATGATATTATTGAAGAATATTACAATCAACTACCTAATCATAACAGTGATTGGATAAATACATTATTAGCGATTGATTATAAAACATATATGGTCGATGATATTTTAGCTAAAGTTGATCGGGCTGGAATGGCAAATAGTATCGAAGGCAGGGAACCACTGCTTGATCATCGAATTATAGAATTTACAGCACAATTAAAAGGGGATTTAAAATATAAAAATAATATTCAAAAGTATTTGCTTAAACAGGTAGTTCATAAATATATACCTGAAAAAATGTTAAACAGACCCAAACAGGGATTTGGTGTTCCTATTATTGATTGGTTAAGAAATGATTTGAAAGAAATATTGATTCACTATACTGATGATGCAAAAATTAGAGCAGATGGAATACTTTCTCCCGAATATGTTAAGGAAATAAAAGAGAGATATTTAAATGGTCATAATGATTCCTTTAATAGAATATGGCTAATACTTGTTTTTCAAATGTGGAAAGAAAAGTGGTTATGATTAAATATAATTATTGTTAAAAAAAATAAAATTAGACTATGAAAAAATACTTAGTAACTGGTGTCGCTGGATTTATTGGTTCTCACTTATCCGAGAAATTATTGTTAATGGGGGCTAGTGTAATTGGAATTGATAATTTTGATTCATTTTATGAAAAAGAAATTAAATTAAAAAATCTTGAAGAGCTTATCCAAAATCCTAATTTTACTTTTTATGAAAGTGATATCCGTGATTTGGAATCAATGTTAAGAATTTCTTCTAACCACCAGATAGATACCTTTATTCATTTGGCGGCTAAAGCTGGTGTATTGCCTTCACTAAAAGATCCAGCTTCATATATTGATTTTAATATTACTGGTACTAACAACGTACTTGAGATGATACGTATACAAAAACATAAAAAAAATCTTGTATTTGCTTCCTCATCTTCGGTATATGGAAATAATATCAAAATCCCCTTTAGTGAAAATGATATTGTAGATTATCCAATTTCTCCATATGCATTTACTAAAAAAGCATGCGAACTGATGAACTATTCTTATCATCATCTATATGATATTAATATATTAAACTTACGATTGTTTACTGTATATGGACCGAGGCAAAGACCAGATTTGGCAATCAGAAAATTTACATCACTTATTATGAATGACAAATCGGTAACTATTTATGGTGACGGTGAAACTTCTCGAGATTACACTTTTATTGAAGATACTATTTCTGGGTTTATTTCATCAATAAACTATTTAGAAAATCACGAGAATGTATATGAAATTATTAATTTGGGAAATCATACTCCAATAAAACTTTCCCATCTTGTTGAAACTTTGTATTCGGTTTTAGGTAAAAAGAAAAACATTATATACTCAGCAAAACAGCAAGGAGATGTTGAGATTACTTATGCAGATATTACCAAGGCTAAAGAGTTATTAAACTACAATCCAAATACATCACTTGAAGAAGGACTTAGTAAATTTTACAATTGGTATACAAACCATACTAAATGAAACTTGCATATATTATAGGAGATTTAGGTAATGGTGGTCAGGAAAGACAACTTGTATATTTAGTTACTGAACTAAAAAAAAAAGGGCATGAGATTCTAGTTATCATATGGAACAATGAAGTTAGTAACACCGCTTACCTTGATAAGTTAACTCAACTAAACATAGATGTAATTTCATTTATGACAAATCAGTCTTTATATGACAAAATTCGTATTTCTAGAAAGGGGATAAAAAAATTTCAACCAATCATTCTTCATTCCTTTACCTTTTATGTTAATTTTTTTGCTGGACTAATCACTTTATTCTCTAAAACAAAAGGGGTAGGGGGTATTAGGAATAGACTCTTTTTGCACAAAATAAATTCAGGAAACCTAATTACTTTTTTATCCATATGTTTTCCCAAAAAAAAAATAGCTAATAATTACAAATTTCTCGAGCAATTTAATGTCCCGTTATTGTCGAAGTGGATAAAAAAAAACACAATTATTGTAACAAATGGGATTGCTTTAGAAAATTTCTTTCCGCATTATATTAGTCAAAATACCTTAATCAAATCTGCATCTATTGGTAGGTTGGCAAATGAAAAACGAATTGATTTATTAATTCAGGTTATTTATGAAATAAAGAAAAAAGGGATAGACATTATTCACTATCATGCAGGGAAAGGAGATCTTTTAAATTCATTAATTGATAAAGTGAATGCATATCAATTATCTGATCAATTTATTTTTTGTGGTGACACAGATAATATCAGTAAGTTTTTATCCGATAAATCTATTTTTCTGCATACTTCTGATTTTGAAGGATTCCCAAATGTAATTATGGAAGCTATGTGTTGTGGAAAAGCAATCATTACTACAAATTCAGGAGATACTGAATATTTAATTGAAGATGCAAAAAATGGATATTTGATTAATTGTGGTGATGTAGAATCCATTATAGATAAATATTTATTTCTTGTTCAAAATCCTGAAACTATAATAAAACTGGGTAAAGATGCTAGAATGTACGCTGAATTACATTTTGGTTTAGATAAATTTGTTGATACTACTTTAAACGTTTACAAAAAAATATGTGCGGAATAACAGGATACTATTTATTTAAATCTGACTCGTCATTGAATCAAGAAGTCTTGAAAAAGATGAGTGATAAAATTGCGCATCGTGGACCAGATTATCAAGGGGTGTTTACAAATGAAAAGGTGGGATTGGCTCATAATAGATTAAGTATTATTGACCTAAGTGCAGATGCTAATCAGCCTATGGTTTATGAAAACTTGAGTATCATTTTCAATGGTGAAATTTATAATTTCATTGATTTAAAGAAACAATTAATTGCCGAAGGATTTCATTTCAAAACTCGCTCTGATACGGAAGTCATTTTAGTTGCCTATAAAAAATGGGGAATAAAAGCATTTGAAAAATTAAATGGAATTTTTGCGTTTAGTATTTATGATTCTATCCTAGATGAAATGATTATAGTTAGAGATCGATTTGGTGTAAAACCTTTATACTACCAACAAACAGAATCTTCTATCATTTTCTCATCTGAAATAAAAGCCATTTTGGCATCTGGTGAAGTGGATAAATCTATGAATTATCAGAGCTTGTATGAGTATATGTGGTTTGTAAGTCCGATGGGAACAAATACCATATACAGCAGCGTTGAAAAAGTGGCCCCAGGTGAATATATTCACATCAAAAACAATCAACTATCAAAACATCAATATTGGAATATTGATTTTAATAAAACATTAATTGTAAGTGAAGATGAGGCAGTAAATAACATAAGGATTTTACTTGAAAAAGCTGTAGAACGCCAACTCGTGAGTGACGTACCTGTTTCGGTTTTTTTAAGTGGGGGAATTGATTCTTCAGCAATAACAAGTTTCGCTGCAAAACATTACAGCAAACAATTGCATTCTTATTCAGTTGAATTTGATTTTAACAGACATGGAAATAGTGAGTTGGCAATGGCTAAAATTATTGCTGAAAAAAATAATACCCTCCATCATGAAGTAATGGTCTCATCTAAAAATCTAGAAGATGTGGTAAGCCTTTTAGCTTACCATCATGATGAACCATTTGCTGATGCTGCAAATATTCCTTTATATCTACTTACTAAAACATTAAAAAAAGATATAAAAGTTGTTTTACAAGGAGACGGTGGGGACGAACTTTTTGGAGGATACAGATATTATAATCTCATGAATAATTCATCAAATTATTTTCTGCCTGCCCTATTCTTCAAATACACTTTAGGACAGTTGAATTTGGGCAATGAAACCTTTCAAAAATTCAAAAGGATATCAAATTCGATGAGTGAAAGAGATTTGGCAGAACAGGTAGGCTTGATAATAACAGGAGCCACTCATTACAATAAGCCCATAAGTTGTCTTTCCAAATCAATTCAAGAAGAGTGCAAAAAACATGATCCATTTGAAGCATTAAAGTCAATCTCAGATTATAAAAATGTAAAAGATAAACTTCAATATTTACATTGGGTTGATTTGAAAACAATATTACCAAATGATTATTTAGAGAAAGTCGACAAATCAACAATGGCAAATAGCATTGAAGTTAGAGTCCCATTTCTTGATTATGAATTGGCCGATTATGTGATGAGTTTATCAGGTAAAATGAAATTGAAAAACGGAGAAAAAAAATATTTGCTTAAAAAAGCATTAAGAGGTATTGTTCCTGATACAATATTAGATGCTCCCAAAAGAGGATTTGGAGTTCCTTGTGATATTTGGCTTAGAACAGGGTTAAATAAAATGATGAAGGAAGTACTTAATGACCAATCCATTGTAAATTCTGGTCTTTTTAATTATCAAATGCTTAATCACAAAATTAAAGAACATGATTCTAAAAAGGCTAATCATGGGATGGAATTATGGAGATGTTTTAATTTAGCTTTATGGTATAAACAATATATGGTTTAATATTTTTATGTCATTTAAAAACAATAAAGCATAGTATATGAAAATTTTAATGGTACATGTAGGAACCCCCTTGTTAAAAGATAAGCCTGAAGATGATGAAAGATATCTATATAGATTATGTCTTGAAGATGGACTTTATTATTACTATAGTAAAAAAGAAATAATAAATGCCGATTCACAAATGCAAAGTCTTATCAATGCAGGAATTAATATACATTATGGATACACCCGAAATTTCAAAAATCCTATTAAAATTCTTAGGCTTAGTTTTTATTTAAGACAAATCGTTGAAAGAGAAAAAATTAATCTTGTCCATGTGCTTTGGGGAAATATTTTGGGACTAACTGTTAACCTTGCTAGTCCAGTTCCAGTATTAATGTCATTATGTGGTTCTGATTTATTAGGAAGTTATGATAAAAATTTGAAGAAAACTTGGAATGGGAGAATTTCAGGTTTTGTGACGCAAATTGCCGCGATAATATCAAGTGGAATTATTACTAAGAGTCAGGATATGAAAAATAGACTTTGGAAAATAAGTAAAAACAAAACAGTAGTATTACCAAATGGAGTGAACTTAAATAAATTTTATGAAATAGATAAGACGATTTCAAGAAAAAAAATAGGTTGGGATACAAAAAATCCTGTTATACTTTTTTTTTACTCAGAGGGGCAGTATATGAAAAATAAACCTCTTGCAGAAAAAATATATAATATTACTAAAAAAGAGATTCCAGAATGCGAATTAAAAATATTAAGTAAGGTTTCTCATGAAGACTTAATTTACTACTATAATGGTGCCGATGTTCTTATTAATACTTCACTTCATGAGGGGTCAAATAATTCTATTAAAGAAGCAATATGTTGTAATTTACCTGTCGTTTCTGCACCTTCAGGGGATGCAGTTGAAAGGCTTGTGAATGTTGAAAATTCATCCACATCTAAAAACTGGAATGAAAATGAAATGGCTCAATTGGTGTTAAAAATATTGAATTCACAAAAAAGAAGTAATGGACGAATATTTGCCTCTGAAATTTCTGAAGAAACAATTCAAGCTAAATTAATTTCTATATACCATAATTTAATTTCTGTATGATTACAATTATTGATTATGGACTCGGTAATTTAGGTTCTCTTCAAAATATGTTGAGAAGAATTGGTGAGGAAGCAATTATTACTTCTGATAGAGAGAAAATAATTTCTGCAACAAAATTAATTCTTCCTGGAGTTGGAACTTTTGATGTTGGAATGAGAAACTTAAAATCATCTGGGTTAACTGAGGCTCTTAATGAGGTTGTTTGTATTCGTAAAATACCAATATTGGGAATTTGTTTAGGCGCACAATTAATGTTAAACGAAAGTGAAGAAGGTACAGAAAAAGGACTAAGTTGGGTAAATGGGAAAGTAGTTCATTTTAAAATCGAAGATGCTTCCTTAAAAGTGCCGCATATGGGTTGGAATAATTTATCAAATTATGAAACTCATTCATTATTTAGCAATATGCCCGAAAACCCTCCAAGGTTTTATTTTGTTCACAAATATCATTTAAGTTTTAGTGACAAAAATCTATCCACATCAAGTTGCAAATATGGAGATGATTTTTCTGCATCCTTTAATAAAAATAATATTTATGGCGTGCAATTTCATCCTGAAAAAAGCCATCAATTTGGAATGACTTTACTAAAAAATTTTATAAGCATTTAATGAATAGAGCTCGTGTTATTCCTATATTACTTTTGCAAAACTCAGGATTATATAAGACTGTTAGGTTTAAGGATCCGAAGTATGTTGGAGATCCTCTAAATGCGTTAAAAATATTTAATGAAAAACAATGTGATGAGATTATTTTGTTAGATATTAATTCATCAAAACAAAATAAAGAAATTAACTACAATCTCATTCAAGAAATTGCAACAGAATGTTTTATGCCATTGTCTTATGGTGGAGGAATTAATTCTCTGAATCAAATTGAAAAAGTATTAAAGTTAGGAGTCGAAAAAGTAATCATCAATTCTGCTTTTATTCATTCATCTGATTTTTTAAAGGAAGCAGTTAGAGAATTTGCTACGTCAACTCTTGTTGCTTCTGTTGATGTAAAAAAAAACATTTGGGGTAAATATATTTTACACAGTCACGCTGATAAAAAAATCATCTTTAGCGACCCTATTGATTATATAAAAAAATTAGAAGAAAATGGGGTTGGGGAAATTATGATTAATAATATTGATAGAGATGGAACAATGCTTGGTTATGATATGGAGTTGATAAAAAAAATTAGTAGCAGTATAAAAATTCCTTTAATTGCAGCGGGTGGTTGTAAGGATTTGAATGATATTAAAAATCTTTACAACAATACAAATGTTTCAGCAACAGCTGCTGGAAGTTTTTTTGTGTTTCATGGAAAACACAGAGCGGTGCTAATTAGCTATCCTTCACCTGAAGAAATAAACTTGATAAAAAAATAATGGAAAAAGAAAATTACAGGATATGTACAAAAACAATTATGGATACAACTGCAGATCCTGATATTGTTTTTGATGAAGATGGCGTAAGTAATTATGTGAAAAAATATACTGATTTTGTTCAAACCAGAATTCCTTCTGATAAGGATGCTCCAATTTTATTAGAAAAAATTATTGCGCAAATAAAACATGCAGGAAAAAATAATGAATATGATTGCATCATTGGAGTAAGTGGAGGAGTGGATAGTACTTATACTGCTTATTATGCTAAAAAAATACTTGGATTAAGACCTTTGGCTGTTCATATGGATAATGGTTGGAACTCTGAATTAGCTGTTTCAAATATTGAAAAAATTCTAAAAAAACTGGATATTGAATTACATACCGAAGTGTTGGATTGGGAAGAGTTTAAAGATATTCAGTTATCATTTTTAAAAGCATCTACTCCTGATGGTGAGGTGCCTACCGATCATGCGATTTGGGGCATATTATATAGGGTTTCAGTTAAATATAATATCAAATACATAATAAGTGGCACAAATGCCCGAACTGAAGGTATTCTTCCTAGAAGTTGGGCTCAGGGACATATTGATACAGCTTATCTAAAAGATGTTCAAAAGCAATTTGGATCAAAAAGGATTAAATCTTTTCCGATGCTTTCGCCTCTTCATTTATTTTATTACATCGCATTAAAAAGAGTTAAGAAAGTAAATTTATTGGATTACATACCCTATTCTAAAAAAGAAGCGATGCGGATTCTAATAGATGAGTTGGGTTGGGTTTATTATGGTGGTAAGCATTATGAATCGGTTTATACAAGATTTTTCCAAGGGTTTATACTGCCTAAAAAATTTAAAATTGATAAAAGAAGAGCGCACCTTTCAACATTAGTTTGTGCAGGGGAAATATCAAGAGAGGAAGCTATTGTAGAAATTTCAAAACCAGAATATCCTTCTGAAGATATGCTGAAACAAGATATGATTTTTGTGAAGAAAAAATTAGGGTTATCGGATGCTGAATTTGAACACATCATACAATTACCGCCTAAAAAATATACTGATTACAAAAATTACCAAAAGATAATCAAACAACTACTAACTATTTATAAAAAAATATTCGCAAGTGCCAATTCGTAATATAACAGAAAACGATATAGATGTATTAGTTGATTTGCATATTGAATCATTTAAAGAATCATTAAACATTTTGGCGGGTAAAGTATACCTTAGAGAAGTGTTTAGATGGTTTATCAGAACCAATAATATTGCTTTATTAACTTACGATGGAGAAGGTATCACAGGTTACGTTATTGGTGCTCCCATCGGGTATGAAAAATCAATGAATCGTGCATTATGGATTTACGGATTGATTGGATTGCTAAAAAATCCGACATATTTTTTAAATAAAAAACTCATCGATAATATTTTAAAAAGAACTAAAAGTATTATGGGTTTATCAGGAATGAAAAATCAGCCTTTGGTGCGTGAAAAAGGTTTTGGAATATCTTTGGTTGGGATTGCAGTTTCTGAAAAAAATAAAGGACAAGGAACTGCCAAAGAATTGGTTATCGAGTTTGAAAAAATAGCAAAAAATTTGGATGCTAATTTTGTGAGACTATCGGTTTTAAAGGAAAATATAAGAGCTCAATCCTTTTACGAAAAGATTGGATGGAACAAACTTGAAACCATCAATGGCATTTATTATTTCAAAGAATTAAAATGAAAAAAATTATGACAATTGTTGGAGCTAGGCCTCAATTTATTAAGGCGGCAGCTCTCTCAAGAGAAATAGCAAAACATGCTCAACTAAATGAAATCATTATTCATACTGGTCAGCATTTTGACGAGAACATGTCGGAAATATTTTTTAGAGAAATGGAAATCCCTAAACCTAATTATAACCTCAATATAAATGGTTTGTCTCATGGGGCAATGACAGGTCAAATGCTTGAAGGAATTGAGAAAATAATTGTAGATGAGAAACCCGATATAGTTTTAATTTATGGTGACACGAACTCAACGATAGCGGGAGCGCTTGCAGCAAAAAAATTACATATAAAAGTTGCACATGTAGAGGCGGGATTGAGAAGTTTTAATATGCAAATGCCTGAAGAGATTAATAGAATTCTGACGGACAGAATTAGTGACTATTTATTTTGCCCTACCGATACGGCAGTAAATAATTTGAAGAAGGAAGGGTTTGATCAATTCGATTGTGAGATTATAAAAACCGGAGATGTGATGGAAGATACTGCTTTATTTTACTCTAAAAAATCTGAAGAGCTATCGGATATTATTGATAAGTTAAAGCTTAATAAAGGAGACTATATTTTAGCAACTATACATAGGGCTGAAAATACAGATAATGAAGATAATTTAAACAATATCATTGAAGCATTAAATCAGGTTAACAATCAAATACAAGTTGTTGTTCCTCTTCATCCAAGAACTAAAAATATTATTAAACAATCAGGGGTGAAAGTTAATTTTACTGTTATTGATCCTGTTGGTTATTTTGATATGATTCAATTGATTTCTTGCTCAAATCTTATAATTAGCGATAGCGGAGGTTTGCAAAAAGAAGCATTTATTTTTGGTAAATACTGTGTAACAATTAGAGAACAAACCGAGTGGATTGAATTAGTTCAAAATCACTATAATTTTATAGTTGGCACAAACAAAGAATTAATAATCTCTACAACACAAAAATTAATTGACACCATTTTTCCGGAAAAAATTGACCTATACGGCAACGGAAAAGCATCCAATAATATTTGTAACGTATTACTAAAATGATGAGGTTTATAATTCTAACTCAATATTATTTGCCAGAAACAGGAGCTCCTCAAAATAGACTTTCAAGTTTAGCAGAAAATATCCAACAACTAGGATACCCAGTAAGTATAATTACTGCGATGCCTAATTACCCTAAAATGAAAATTTTTGATGGGTATAAAAACAAACTCTACTTAAATGAAAAAATAAATAATATTCCTGTTAGAAGAGTTTGGCTATTCACAAAATATAGTTCGTCAAAGTTTATTAGGTTATTAAATTATCTTTCATTTTGTTTCACTTCAATTCTTGTTTGTTTAACTCATGTAAAAAAAAATGATATATTTATTTGTGAATCTCCTCCTCTTTTTTTAGGAATCACAGCAGTTTTTATCTCAAAAATTAAAAGGGCTAAATTGGTATTTAATGTTTCAGATTTATGGCCCGAAAGTGTAGAGAAAGTTGGGTTACTCACTAATCGAAAAGCATTAAAAATTCTTTATAAACTTGAAAAGTGGATATATGATTGTTCACATTTACTAACAGGTCAAACACAAGGAATTGTGGCGGAGTTATCAAAACATAAATCTCCTGAAAAAGTATTTTGGTTAAAAAATGGCGTGGACTACTCTTTCATCCAAAACCTCGAAATTCAAAAAAAATGGCGAACTGAAAATAACTTTTCTGACGATGATTTTCTTATTGTTTACGGAGGCGTAATTGGATTTGCTCAAGCATTGCATACCATTCTTGAATCGGCTGATATGATTAAGAGTTTTGTTCATATCAAATTTGTTTTAGTAGGCGATGGTCCAGAAAAAGAACGACTAGTTAAAATGAAAAATGATCTATCTCTCAGCAATGTCTTCTTCCTACCAAATACCCCAAGAGAAAAAATGTTAAGCATTATAAACGCATCAAATGTTTCCATAGTACCATTAAAAAAAATTGATCATTTTTTAGGGGCTATTCCTTCAAAAATTTTCGAAGCGCTTGCATTTAAAAAACCAATATTACTTGGAGTAGATGGTGAGGCAAAAGAGTTATTTATTGATAATGGAAACTGTGGTGTATATTTTGAGCCAGAAAATGCAAAGGAATTGACCGAAAAAATTCTTCTTTTATATAATGACCCTCATCTTACAAAGCAACTGGGCGAAAATGGTGAACAATATGTTAAGAAAAATTTTGATAGAAAAAAAATAGCGTTTGACTTTACGGAGTTTTGTAAACAAGTGTTTAAATGACAAAGAGGCTATTTGATGTTATTATGAGTTCACTAGGTATTCTTATTACTTTGCCTATCTTATTTATTATAGGTATCGTCATAAAACTTACTTCAAAAGGACCTGTATTATATATGCAAAAACGTGTAGGGAAAAATAATTTAGATTTTACTATTATAAAATTTAGAACGATGAACGTGAATGCTGATAAGTTGGGGCTACTTTCATTTGGTGATAATGATCCTAGAATAACTTCTGTTGGTGGGGTACTTCGCAAATTTAGACTAGATGAGCTTCCACAGTTTTTCAATATTCTTAAAGGTGAAATGAGTTTTGTTGGACCCAGACCCGAAGTACGAAAATATGTTGACTTCTATAATGAGCAACAAAGGAAAGTGCTAAATTTTAAACCAGGAGTAACAGATTTTGCCTGTATTAAATTTATTGACATTGAAGACAAAATATTACATGCCAACAAAAAAGATTCAGATCGTATTTATATCGAAGAAATAATGCCACAAAAAATAGCAGCGAATTTATCTTATTTCACAAGGGCAAATTTTTTTTCAGATTTAAAAATTATATTTTTTACAATTGCAAAAACCTTTAATTTCAAAAGATAATTATGCCTCAACATCTTTCTATAAAAGACAAAACATTCATTTTTCAAAAAGAAGATTCAATTGATTCAGCATCCTTCTGTGAAGAATATTTGAAACTTTATTCTGATTGTTTTGGTAATAGATCATACATATCGGAAAAGTGGTTTAAATGGTCAAATATAGATAACCCTTATGGTAAGAATAATATATATACAGTAAGAAATTTTGAAAATAATGAAATTGCGGCTTCCTATACGCTAAGTCCTTTTATGTTAAATTTTAATAACACTTCTATTCATGGATATTTATGTTGTAATGTGATGACGAGTCCTTCATACACTGGTATGGGGTTGTTTACTCAAATTGGAGAATATGCTTTAAAAAATTCTATATTATTGAATGAAATAGCATTAGGAATTCCTAACGAAAGTGCAATAAAAGGTCATCTTAAAGTGGGTTGGCAGGTAATGTCCAACTTATTCTTTATCGAAAAAAGGAAAGCTGATTTTATACAAAAAAAAACGGATGCTTATGTGACCGAAAATATAAGTGAACTTGAAAATTATGATTTTAGTTTATTTAATAAGCACTCCAATTTTAATCTGCAAAAAAATTATTTGTTTTTACAATGGCGCTATGCTAATAACCCCAAAAATAAATATCAATTTGTTGTCTTAAAAACGAATAATATAGTAAAAGGATACGCTGTTATAAAAACGTATTTAGATGAAATAACTAAATTAAATAAGGTTCACATTGTTGAATATGCTTATCATGAATTAGATCAATTAAATATGATTCTATATGCTATTGAAAATTACGCTATAGGAATTCATTCAGATTTAATTAATACTTGGAGTTTTTGTCAGGAAGAATCTTTGGTTTACAAATTATTTATTGAAAAAAACTATAAGCAAATGGGTGACTCCAATTATTGTATTATTTATGCCAATACTGAAATTAAAAAGGAACTTAGCAATTGGCAAATTATGTTAGGTGATAATGATGTCTACTAAAAATATGAATATACTACTATTTATTGCACACGCTGATGATGAAACACTTGGAGTAGGAGGATTGATTCCATTGTTAAAACAAAAAGGGCATCATATACAAATTATACTGGCATCAGATGGACATATTAAAGCCCGTAAAGAAGGAATTAACAATTTGAATGGATTTGAAAAAGCCTGTAAATATTATCATATAGATGATATTCAATACCTTCATTTAGAAGATCAATATTTTGATAAGTATACCATTGCCGAAATTTCAAATAAGGCATTTTCTTTAGCGAAGAATCCTGATTTTATTATCACACATACCGATTCTGATTTAAACAGAGATCATAGGATAATTAATGAAGCTGCAAAAATAATTGGCAGGCCCAAAAGCAAACCAATTTCTATTTTAGGAATGGAAATAGCCAATACAAGTAGTTGGAATGGCAATTCTTTTAAGGCTCAATATTATGTTGATATTACAGAAACGATTTCAAAAAAATTAGAAGCATTTTCATTTTATGTAAACGAAATAAGAGAATTTCCATACCCGTATTCATTCAAAGGAATAGAAACATTAGCTCAATACCGTGGAATGGAGGCTGGTTTCAATTATGCTGAGGCTTATCAAATAATAAGATTATATCATAATCACTCTGGATCGTTATGATTGAAGTGAGTATTATCATTCCAATTTTAAACGAAGAAAACAACATCACCAATATTTACAATACCATTTCGATAAATGATAATATTTCAAAAGAAATTATTTTTTGTGATGGAGGATCAACGGACGAGAGTATTAAAATAATTTCCTTATTATCTCAAAAAGACTCGAGTGTAATTCTTCTTCACAATTCTGAAAAATATGTGAGTAGCGCATTCAATAGTGCTTTTAAAATTTCAACGGGAAATTATATTGCTTTATTGGGTGCACATACTTTGTACCCACCAAATTATATTGAAACGGCTTTGTGGTATTTAAAAAATGAAGATTGTGATGTTGTTGGAGGACCTATTAAACATATTGGAAAGTCTAATCTTTCAAAAGCTATTGCTTATTGCATGAGTTGTGTTTTTGGAGTTGGTAATACAAGTTTTAGAACAACAACTGAAAAACAATATGTTGAAACTGTCCCATTTCCAGTATATAAAAAAATGGTATTTGAAAAAGCGGGATTATTTTCAACTGATTTAATTCGTAATCAAGATGATGATTTTCACTACCGATTAAATGAACTTGGATTTAAGATATTGATGGTGCCTGAACTTACTACTAAATATTTAGTAAGAGATAATTTTTTTTCATTTATCAAACAATATTTTCAATATGGATTTTATAAACCATTAGTTCTAAAAAACAATAAAAAATCGGTACGAATAAGACATTTGGTTCCCTCCTTTTTTAGTATCTATTTTTTTATTATTTTGCTATCTAGGTTATTTAATATTGACTTTTTATTGAATTGGTTATTACTGTTTCCATTCTTAGTTTACATAATATTAAATCTTTTTTTTGCATTTAAAAATGAGAATAAGATTAGCATAAAAATAAATTCATTTTTTATCTTTTTTATTTTGCATTTATCATACGGTTTGGGATTTATTTTAGGTGTCCTAAGTCTGAAAAAATGAAAAGTGAATTAATACTAACTTTATACGTAATTCAACTCTATAAAAAATAAATTATACTTAATGACTAAAATAAAATTCGCAATACTTGGTTGTGGACACATAGGCAAGCGCCATTCAGAAATGATTAAGAGAAATGATGAGGCAGAACTCACAGCTTTAATAGAAAGTGATGAAACAAAACATCCTAATCTTAAAGAACTTTTTGGAGGTACACACATTTATAAATCGTTTGACGAATACTTATCATCTTCATCTAAATGTGATGTAATGAATATTGCTACCCCAAATGGATTACACGCAAGTCAATCGCTTCAAGCAATTGAAACCGGACATCATGTGGTAATTGAAAAACCAATGGGGCTTACTAAAAAAGATTGCGAACAAGTTATCTACAAAGCACTTCATCATAGTAAACACGTTTTTTGCGTGATGCAAAATAGATATTCTCCTCCGTCAGAGTGGTTGAAAAAAGTGGTAACTGACGGAACCCTTGGAGATATTTATATGGTTCAAGTAAATTGTTATTGGAACAGAGATAATAGATATTATAAAAAGGGAAATTGGCATGGTTCAAAAGAGTTAGACGGTGGAACATTATTCACACAATTCAGCCATTTTATTGATTTAATGTATTGGGTATTTGGTGATATTGAGGAGGTGGATGCAAAATTTGCAGACTATAATCATTCATCATTAACAGATTTTGAAGACTCAGGTTATGTAAATTTTCGCTTCACAAATGGTGGAATGGGTGCATTAAACTTTTCTACATCTGTTTGGGATAAAAACTTAGAAAGTAGCATGACAATCATTGCAGAAAATGGAACTGTAAAAGTGGGTGGCCAATACATGGATAAGGTTGAATATTGCCATATCAAAGATTATATGATGCCCGAATTGAAACCTACAAACCCTCCCAATGATTATGGTCCATACAAAGGAAGTGCTGCCAATCATCATTATATTATTGAGAACGTGGTTGATGTTTTAAAAGGACGGGCAACTATCACTACTAATGCTTTAGAGGGGCTAAAAGTTGTTGATATTATTGAACGAATTTATGCATTAAAGAAAAGTCCGAAAGGTTGAAATTAACACCTGTAAATTTAATAGATTCAATTAACGAAAAAACTTTGCTGCATCTTATTCAGCAAAGTTTTTCTGTTAATACACTTTCTTATCATGAAGCAAAACAACTTTCGCATGCCATGTTGTTGGATAAAAAATTATCGAATGAAATTTTATCAATTAAAAGTGACGAATCAGTAACCGTTTTTTTTACTCATGATATTGACTGGATTTATCCCTTTCACTTCTATTCAATTGTTAAAACAATATCTCTTCGAAATGATTGGATTGGTTTTTCAAAATTATTTGAGGGTGAAATTTATTTAAAAAATATGGAACGACTAATTGCTTTTGAAAAAGAGCAAAACATAAAAAGTATTTTTATGCTAGGAGCAAACTCTTCATCACATAGCTTACGCAGGTTTGATATCAGATATACTATAAATAATCATTTTTTTAAGAAGCTTATTGCCATTTTACAAAAGCATCAATCTGATATTGGATTGCACTCTCAAAGTAGTTTTAATATCGGCCGTCAGTTAGATATTTTACAAAAGATTGTAGGTAAAAAAATAGCCTATCATCGGAGTCATTTCTTACAATTCAACCCGCTAACACTTTGGAATGAATTGGATGAAAATAATGTTGATGTTGATTTCTCAATTGCTGATGCTCGTGAAGTTGGATTTAAAAACGGAATTCCAAGAAATTATAAAAGTATTAATTTTAGTGCTCAAAAAGTATTAAATATAAACGTAGTTCCCACCATCATTTCAGATAATGCTTTTTTCTTTCAAAAGAGTGAAATTGTACTTTCTAAATTTAAAGAAACATTAAAAAAAGCAAAGCAATACGGAGGTTCCGTTGCTATATTGTTTCATCCAGAAAATATGCTTATTAAACCAGAACTATGGGGTTATTACAAAGAGATTATTCATATTTGTAAACAAGAAGGGGTTTTTATAAAGCCTCAATAATTTAAAAACAACAACTAAATAGTTAATAGATATGCTGCCATTTTCACCACCACATATTGATCAAAAAATTATTGATGAAGTTATTGATACCCTCAAATCGGGATGGATAACAACAGGACCAAAAACGAAACTTTTTGAGAAAAAAATTACTGCATATTGTGGTCATCAATCAACACTATGTTTAAATTCTGCAACTGCTGGTTTGGAAATAATGTTGCGTTGGTTTGGAGTAAAAGAAGGAGATGAAGTAATTTTGCCGGCCTATACCTATAGTGCCACAGCAAATGTAATTATGCATTGCGGTGCCAAACCAGTTTTTGTAGATATTGGTGATGATTTTAATATTGATGAAAATGAAGTTAGAAAAGCAATCACTTCCAATACAAAAGTTATTATGCCAGTTGATTTTGCCGGTTACCCTTGTAACTACGATGAGCTTAACTCAATTGTAAATTTTCCTGAAATTAAATCAAAATTTACTGCTAATACTGATATTCAAAAAACACTTGGGAGAATATTAATTTTAAGTGATGCTGCCCATTCTTTTGGCGCTAATTATAATGGTAAAAAAACAGGCGCTCTAACTGATGTTTCAGTGTTTTCATTTCATGCTGTAAAAAATTTAACAACTGCCGAAGGAGGTGCTATAGCATTAAATTTACCCGAACCATTTAATAATGAAGAAGTGTATAAACATTTATGTATAAAAACGCTTCACGGGCAAAATAAAGATGCACTTGCTAAAACTATTCCTGGAAATTGGAAATATGATATTGTGGAAGCTGGATATAAAATGAATATGACCGATATTATGGCATCTATTGGTTTGGTTGAATTATCACGTTATGATAGTGAATCATTAAAAAGAAGGAAAGAAATTTTTGATGCATACTCCATTGCACTTTCAAAATATAATTGGGCAATCATTCCCGAATACCAAAATGATAAAAAAGAAACGTCTTATCATTTGTTTGCGTTGAGAATAAAAGATGCAACAGAACAACAACGAGATCAAATTATAGCCAAAATTTTTGAGAAACAAGTATCGGTTAATGTACATTTTATTCCTGTACCAATGATGAGTTTTTATATTGGCAAGGGCTACGATATCAATAATTATCCAAATACCATTGCTCAATATCAAAACGAAATTTCATTGCCGGTTTATGTCGATCTCACAAATGAAAACATACAAACAGTTTTGGATGCAGTTATTAACTCCGTTAAAGAAATTATAGCACTAACAGCATTGTAAAGTTTACGGCACATTGTATTAAAAATAAAAAAAGGAACAGGATTTATTTCTTGTTCCTTTTTTTATGGATAAGAGTAATCGACTTAACTTTAATAATCGATGGTCACAAAAAAATAATATCAATTAATTTAGCCCTGAATTTACGTATAAAAATCGGGGTTTAAATTATTCGGTTGTAATTTCAAGATCATTCAAAAAATCTTAGCCCAATAACATTACGTATGTTTTGTTGATATTTTTTTATATTTGTGCTCACATTTCAAAAAAATAAAATGGAGTTTTTACGCTCTTACTTTCCCCAAACCAGTAAAATACCAAGATGGGTAGTTTTATCTATTGACATACTTATTTGTGCATTTTCATTTGTTTTTGCTACGTTGTTGCGCTTCAATTTTTTTATAGATGAGGCCGTTCATTTCGAAATTTTTTACGCCCTTCCTATTGTAGTTATTGTGCGTTTTGCATTTATGATATACTTTAGAATATATGCAGGTATTATTCGTCACACCAGTTTGCAAGATGCTATTAGAGTTTTATATACCATTACGTTTAGTACATTTTTTATTGGGCTTATTAATATTGTTTACACAAAAATGCATGGTGATGAACAAGTTTTTATTCCCATCTCTATTATTATTATTGATTATTTTGGTTGTACATTTTTAATGAGTGCTTTTCGGTTTGCTACCAAAGTGCTTTATATGCAAATTAATCGAACCGATTCTTCAGAGGCTATCCCGTTTGCTATATTTGGAGCAGGTGAAGCTGGATTAATTACAAAAAGAAAACTAGAACAACATCGCAATGGAGAAATTAAAGTTGTTGCATTTTTTGATGATGATAATCGTAAATCAAAAAATTATGTTGATGGCATAACCATATATAATGGTGTTAAAGATTTTGAGAATATCATTAGAAAATTTAATGTTAAAGAACTTATTATATCTGTTCAAAATTTATCTAAATCTCGTAAACAAGAAATTATTGAATTGTGCCTTGCTTTAAATGTTAAAGTTAGAAATGTTCCTCCAGTTGAGCGTTGGATTAATGGTGAGTTGAGCTATAATCAAATTAAAAATGTGCGTATCGAAGATTTAATAGAACGTGATACAATTGTTTTGGATAAGGTGGCTGTTGCTAATCAAATAAAAGGTAAAACAGTTATCGTAACTGGTGCCGCAGGATCAATTGGGTCGGAAATTGTTAAACAGCTCATTGAATTTAATCCTAGTAAATTAATTTTGGTTGATAAATCAGAAGTGAGATTGTATGAATTGGATGCTTACTTAAATGAAAATCATAAAATAGCACACTCCACATTTGTAGAAATTATAGTTGGTGATATCTGTGATATCAATAGGATGAATAAAGTATTTAGTACCTACAAACCAAATATTGTTTACCATGCTGCCGCATACAAACATGTGCCTTTAATGGAAGACAATCCGTGCGAAGCCGTGAGGGTAAACGTTGGCGGAACGAAAGTAATTGCAAACATGGCAATGATGCACGGAACTGATAAATTTGTAATGGTATCAACAGATAAAGCCGTAAACCCTACGAATGTTATGGGGGCATCAAAGCGTATTGCCGAAATTTATGTTCAATCTCTCAATAATAAAATCGCAAGTGACGGTTCTGGAAAAACAAAATTTATTACTACTAGATTTGGAAATGTTTTGGGGTCAAGCGGCTCTGTGATTCCAAGGTTTAGAAAACAAATTGAAGATGGCGGACCAATAACTGTTACCCATCCAGATATTACCAGGTATTTTATGACTATTCCCGAGGCTTGTCAACTGGTGCTTGAAGCAGGAAATATGGGAAAAGGTGGAGAAATATACATTTTTGATATGGGTAAGTCTACAAAGATTATTGATCTCGCAAAAAAAATGATTCAACTCTCGGGATTAACCCTTGGACAAGACATTCAAATTGTATTTACTGGGTTAAGACCTGGAGAAAAAATTGAAGAAGAGCTTTTAGCTGACCAAGAAAACACGCTTCCTACCTATCATCCCAAAATTATGATTGGTCAGGTTAGAACCTATGATTTTAGTATTGTATCACATAAAATAGATACGCTTTTAAACATTACACAAGAACAAAATGATTTGGACGTTGTATTAACAATGAAAAAAATTGTTCCTGAATATGTGAGCAAAAACTCTATTTATGAATCCCTTGACAAAGTTCAAAAAGTTTCTTCCCTCGACATTATTAAACAAGGTGTGATGAACTAATTGCTCACATTTTTATTTTAATATTTTCCAATTGTTTATTTTCTAATCTTAAAATAAAGTTTTGTAAGCCTTTTCTTTGTTTAGAAAATGTCTAAATTATATTTTTTATTAACACGTATTTATTTTACATAAATGTGAATATATTTGCCCGTGCTAATAAAGGCTGAAACGGCACAGCACTAAGGTCTCAGCCCTTACTTAATAACTGAACAATCAGATTGTTACAATGAGAATTTTTAGACTAAGTTCACTTCTTTCATTCCTCGTACTATCAGTTAACCTTGCGTTTGCTGATGTTGCCGAAGGCGAAAAATTATTTAATGCAAACTGTACATCATGCCATGCCATCAATGAAAAAATTGTTGGTCCTGCGCTAAAAGATGTTGACAAACGTCACAACGAAGCATGGACAATTAAATGGGTTAAAAACTCGCAAGCCATGGTTAAATCTGGAGATGCAGAAGCTGTAAAAGTTTACAACGATAATAACCAATCGGTAATGACATCGTTTGAGGCATTAACAGATGTTCAAATTAAATCAATTTTAGAGTATGTAAAAAGTGGTGGTCCCGCACCTCAAACTGCATCGGTTTCTGGTGCAACAAATGGTTCCGTATCTGCTGCTAAATCACAAGATGGCTTTTACAGTAATACCACATTTATAGCCTTAAGTGTAATGGCTCTTATCTTGTTTATTATTGTTTTTGTTTTATTCAAGATAAAAGGAACAGTTGAAGATTTATATAACCAAAAATTTCCTCAAGAAGCTATTGAAGAGGCTAAAGAAAAAGCAGCGAATTATAAAAATAGCATCAGTTATAAATTATTTAAAAAGCATCCCGTTGTAGGAACTATTGCTGTAATGCTTGTGTTTACTGTTGTATTAGGACTTATTGGTTTTGATTATGCGAATAAAGAAGTGGGTGTTCAGAAAGGATACATGCCAACCCAGCCTATTAATTACTCTCACGAATTACATGCAGGAAAATATAAAATCAATTGTCAATACTGTCACTCAGGTGCTGATAAAAGTAAACAAGCAACTGTTCCATCGGCAAGCACTTGTATGAACTGCCATGCGCATGTTACCGCCAAAGAAAAATACAATGGAGAGATTTCTCCAGAAATTAAAAAAATATATGCCGCTGTTGATTGGAATCCTGAAACCAGAACTTATGGTACCAATCAAAAGCCTATTAAATGGATTCGTATTCATAACCTACCTGATCATGCTTATTTCAATCACGCTCAACACGTAAAAATAGGAAAAGTAGAATGCCAAGCTTGTCATGGTCCAGTTGAAACAATGAAGGTGGTTTCACAACAACGTAGTTTACAAATGGGATGGTGTATCAATTGCCACAGAGAAGCTAAAGTAGATGTTGCTAATAATGATTACTACGAAAAACTCCATGGTGAAATGAAGAAAGATGGTAAACCATTTGTTACGGTGGCGCAAAATGGTGGTTTGGAATGTGGCAAATGTCATTATTAATCAATAAAAATTAATTAGAGTTTTTATCCAATACATATTCAATGGAAAATAAAAACAAATATTGGAAAGGTTTAGAAGAGTTAAATAACGACCCTAAATTCCTACAAAACAAAAAGAACGAATTCAGCGAAGGAATTCCTTTAGAAGAAGTGCTTACTGAGCAAGATGGTGAATTGTCATCTAACAGACGTGATTTTTTAAAGTACTTTGGTTTTAGTATTTCGGCAGTAGCATTGGCAGCTTGTAACAAAGCTCCGGTAAAAAATGTAATTCCTTATGTAGTAAAACCTGAGAATATTACACCAGGAGTTCCAAACTTTTATGCAACTACTTGTGGAGCTTGCTCGGCAGGTTGTTCTATATTGGTTAAAACGCGTGAAGGTCGTCCTATTAAAATTGAAGGTAACGAAGAGTCGCCTTTGTTTAAAGGTGGTGTTTGTGCAAGCGGTCATGCAAGTTTATTAGGTTTGTATGATAATGAAAGATTACGTGGACCAAAAGCAGAAGGAAAAGATTTAGACTGGAATACGCTTGATGCAAAAGTGAAAGACGCTTTAGTTCAATCAAAAAATATTCGCATCGTTTCAGGAACCGTTAATAGTCCTTCAACAAAAAAAGTTATTGCCGGTTTTACAAGTAAATATCCATCAACAAAACACATTTCTTACGAAGCAGTTTCAAATGCTGCAATGATTGAAGCCAACAAAAAGGCTTTTGGCAAAGCGGTAATTCCTGGCTATCGTTTTGATCATGCAAAAGTGATTGTGAGTTTTGGTGCTGATTTTTTAGGAACTTGGATCTCACCTGTTGAGTACACAAAACAATGGGTTACCAATCGTAAAGTAAATAATGACAGAACAGAAATGAGCCGTCATTATCAATTTGAATCTAACCTTTCATTAACAGGTTCAAATGCTGATGTACGTATTCCAATTAAGCCAAGTGCTGAAGGAGTTGCTCTTATCAGTTTATATAATAAAATTGCATCACTTGCGGGAGCACCTGTATTGAGTGGCGCTCAAAATGTTGAGTTTGCCGTTAATATGATTGAGAACTCTGCAAAAGAATTATGGGCAGCAAAAGGACATTCACTTGTTGTTTCAGGTTCGAACAATTTAGACAATCAATTATTGGTTAATGCAATTAATAGTTTACTTGGTAACATAGGTACAACTATTGATTTAGATAATTATTCGAACCAACATCAAGCTGATGACGCAGCGTTTGAATCATTCGTTTCTGAAATGAACAATGGTTCTATTGACGCAGTTATTTTCTTCAATTCAAATCCTGCATATAGTTATTATAATGCAAAGAAATTTGAAGATGGATTAAAGAAAGTGGCGTTAACGGTTTCCACTTCTGAATCGTTAGATGAAACTGGAGTGCTTTGCAAATTCCACGCACCTGCTCATCATTACTTAGAATCATGGAATGATGCAGAACCTAAAGTTGGATATTTTGGGTTATCACAACCAACTATTTCTCCTGTTTTTAATACACGTCAAGCTCAAGATAGTTTTTTAAAATGGGCTGATATTTCAACTGACTATTATACATTCATTCAAAACAATTGGAAATCAACTATTCTTTCAGGTGCTGTTATTTTTGAAACCGCTTGGAATACAAGTTTGCACGATGGATTTTATGTTGCTCCTGCAAAAACTGCAAGTACATACAATATGTCTGCACTTCCAACTGAAGCAGTTAACCCTGCTTATGCAGCATATACATCATCAAAAGATAAAGTTGAATTATCATTATACAGCAAAGTTGGTTTAGGAGATGGAACACATGCAAACAATCCTTGGTTGCAAGAATTACCCGATCCAATTTCAAAAGTTTGTTGGGATAATTATGCTACTATCGGAAAAGTTACTGCTGATAAATTTAATTTAAAAGATGGTGATGTGATAAAGATTGCAACTAAAAACGGAATGGTAGAAAATGTTCCTGTTTTGGTTCAACCCGGCCAAGCAAATAATACCATTTCTATAGCTTTAGGTTATGGAAGATCAACTGGTAAAGTTGCAAAATACGTAGGTAAAAATGTTTATCCTTTGGCATCATTTACTGGAACAACTTTTAATTACGTATCGGCAGATGTTAAGGTTGATAAAACAGGCGATGATTATGAATTACCACAAACACAAACACATCATACCATTGAAGGGCGTTCGTTAATTAGAGAAGCCTCATTAAAAGAATACATCAAAGATCCACAAGCAGGTAATAACGAACATGCACATATCATTTCATTATGGGCTGAACGTGATAGCAAAGGACATAAATGGGGAATGGCAATTGACATGAATGCTTGTACAGGTTGTGGCTCATGTGTGGTTAGTTGTAATGCAGAAAATAATGTTCCTGTTGTAGGAAGAAAAGAAGTGTTGAATAGTCGTGAAATGCACTGGATTCGTATTGATCGTTACTATAGCTTTAAAGATAAAGACGGTAAAAAATCAACCAAAGAAAAAGAATACAATAACGCTGCAAACGGAACTGATTTTGAAAATGTAAAAGTGATATTTCAACCAGTAATGTGCCAGCAATGTGGGCATGCGCCTTGCGAAACTGTTTGCCCAGTATTAGCAACAGTGCATAGCTCTGAGGGGTTAAACCACATGGCTTATAACCGTTGTGTAGGAACTCGCTATTGTGCGAATAACTGCCCATATAAAGTTAGGCGTTTTAACTGGTTTAAATATCGTGAAAACGACAAGTTTGATTTTAACTTCAACAACGATTTAGGTCGTATGGTTATCAATCCTGATGTTACGGTTCGTTCACGCGGAGTAATGGAAAAATGTTCATTCTGTGTTCAACGTATTCAAGCAGGAAAATTGAAAGCGAAATTAGAAAGTAGAATTGTAAAAGATGGAGATATTAAAACTGCCTGTCAGCAATCATGTCCTTCCAATGCAATTGTATTTGGTGATATGAATGATGCGAACAGCGAAATTTCTAAACTATTTAATAATGATAGAAGTTATGTGATGTTGGAAGAATACAATGTTCAACCGGCAGTTACTTATTTAACAAAAATCAGAAATACAGAAGAAGTAATTGCAGGTGAATCAAAACCTAAAAAACACGGTCATCACGAAGAGCATAAACATGAAGAAAAACATGAAGAAGAAAATGCTCACATGGAAACTGAACATCATTCATAATATTAGTTAACCAAGAAAAAGGAAATAAAACATGTCGTACGAATCTCCAATAAGAGAAAAACTAATACTCGGTGGAAAAACATACTCAGATGTTTCAAGTGACATTTGCAGACCACTCGAAAACAAGGCATCAACAGGATGGTGGATAGGCTTCACGCTTTCCGCAATCGTTCTTGCCATTTGGATTTACGCCACAACTTATACCATGTTAGTTGGTATTGGGGCTTGGGGTTTAAATAAAACAGTAGGGTGGGCTTTTGATATTACCAACTTCGTGTTCTGGGTAGGTATTGGTCATGCTGGTACATTAATTTCTGCAGTGCTTTTATTGTTCCGTCAAAAATGGCGTATGAGTATTAACCGCTCTGCAGAAGCGATGACAATTTTTGCGGTAATTTGTGCTGCATCATTTATCCTTTCTCACATGGGGCGTCCGTGGGTGGCTTATTGGCCAATTCCATTACCAAACGCATTTGGGTCATTATGGGTTAACTTTAACTCACCGCTTGTTTGGGACGTATTTGCAATTTCAACTTACTTCTCTGTTTCATTGGTATTTTGGTATGTAGGTTTAATTCCCGATATAGCTACAATTAGAGATAGAGCAACAACAAAAATCCGTAAATTTTCATACAACTTTTTTTCAATGGGATGGAATGGGTCAACAAGAACTTGGCACCGATATGAAATGATTAGTTTGATATTGGCGGGTATTTCTACCCCACTCGTATTATCTGTTCACTCTATTGTATCTATGGATTTTGCTACATCATTAGTACCAGGATGGCATACAACAATTTTTCCTCCCTACTTTGTTGCGGGCGCAATTTTTTCAGGATTTGGAATGGTGCTAACACTTTTAGTTGTTGGGCGTGTGGTTTTAAAACAAGAAGAATACATCACAACAGGTCACTTAGATGCGATGTGTAGAGTGGTAATGTTAACAGGTACAATGGTAGGTTTGGCTTATATTACTGAATTTTTTGTAGCCGCTTATTCAGGTGTTGAATACGAACAATATGCATTTATCAATCGTGCAACAGGACCATACTGGTGGGCATATTGGACAATGATGAGTTGTAACTTAATTGCGCCTCAAGTATTTTGGTTTAAATGGGCTCGCTCTACTCCTTGGTTTATTTTTATGTTATCAATAATAGTAAACATTGGAATGTGGTTTGAACGTTTTGTAATTATCGTAACTTCATTACACAGAGATTTCTTACCATCAAGTTGGACAATGTACACTCCAACTATTACGGAGTTTGCTATTTTGATTGGTTCATTTGGGTTATTTTTTACCTTATATTTCTTATTCGTTCGATACTTGCCTACTATTAATATGGCTGAAATTAAATCAATCATTCCAACTCATAGTCACGAAGATCATTCACACGCACATGCAACAGAAGGCGTGAAGAAAGGAGATGCAATTCATGGATAATAATAAAATGCTACTTGGGGTTTATGATAATCCCGATAAAACTTTAGATGTAACTGAGCAATTAGTTAATGGAGGTTATGATGTGCAAGATGTGTATACACCATTTGCTGTTCATGGTTTAGATCGAATACTTAAAGTAAAACGTTCGAGACTTTCTATAGCCGCTTTCTGCTTTGCCATGTTGGGCGTTGCATCAGCATTAACTTTAATGATTTATGCATCATATTTTGATTGGCAAATGAATATCGGTGGTAAGCCATCACTTCATATTCCAACTTATATTCCAATCACTTTTGAATTGGGTATTTTATTCACCGCATTTGGAATGGTTACCTGTTTTTTTATTGTAAACAAAATGTTTTGGGGAAGAAATACAGATGTTATTGATTTACGAGTTACAGATGATTTGTTTGTGATTGCAGTAAATATTAATGGTAAAACAGATATTAAAGCACTTGAGCAAGTTTTTGTTTCGGGTGGAGCAATAGAAGTAAGAGAAAGGATTTACGAGATATGAAAAAATATATTCATACATTTATAATTTTAGCATCAAGTTCTTTATTAATAAGTTCTTGTGGAGCAGGTGGTGAAGATCCAGGAAATGAATATGCACCAAACATGTATGTTTCATTTGCTTACGAGCCAATGACTCAGCTTGCTGATAAACCCAATACCATTAACCCTCACGGCATGAATATGCGTTTAGGTGTTAAAGGAACAATTGCACGTGGGCAAATGGATTATGCAAGTTATGATTTGCCAAAAACTACAGAAGGGTATGAGGCTGCTGCTTCATTAAAAAATCCTCTTGAAGCAACTCCTTATAATTTAGCAGAAGGAAAACGTTTATACAATATCAACTGTACTCCTTGTCATGGTGAAAATGGAAAAGCTGATGGAACCATTGTTGTTGATGGAAAATATCCACCACCACCATCATACGATTCGGATCGTATAAAAACTACGCCCGAAGGAAAAATGTTTTACTCAATTAAGTATGGAAAAAATTTGATGGGTGCTTATGGAACCGTTTTGAGTCCTCACCAAATTTGGCAAGTGATTCATTTTGTAAATACACTTAAAGGCGCTCCTGTTGCTGCCCCAGCTATGGCTGAGAATGCTACAGCTCAAAAATAATTTACTCATTATAAAGCAAATATTTAATTCAATGGGACATCATACAGAAGTTCAAATCAGAGAAGAAAAATTCATTTTTACCGATAAAGCTAAGAGGTTTACTTTTATCTTAATGGGTTTAGGTTTATTGCTTGCTATGATAGGCTATTTTACTTATCATCCAGAAGTAGAAGGTTTTTCGGCCGAACAAAATCATCACTTAATTTTTAAAAGATTATTCGCCAATATTTTAGTTAATGGATATTTCTTTTTTATCATAGCTACTTGTGCTGCGGTATTTATTGCTATTAGTCAATTAGCTAATGCAGGTTGGTATGTGGCGATCAGAAGAATACCAGAAGCTATGAGTACATTTATGCCAATTGGTGCAATTGTGTTACTCATTGTTACTGCAATTGGTTTAACTACTTTATATCATTGGGCACATCCTGGTGTGATGGAAACAGATACCTTATTGGCTAAAAAAACTTGGTATTTAAATAAGCCTTTCTTCTTTGCACGTATTATTATTTTTATGGGATTTTGGATTTGGTGTGCTACTCAAATTAGAAAATATTCAACTAGTGAAGATAACCTTTCAACAGGTTTAATGGATACCACCTTCTTTGATAAATCATACCGTCTTTCTGCTGCATTCGTACTCATATTTGGATTTACATTTTCCATGTTCGCATGGGATATGATGATGAGTATTGATGCACATTGGTATTCCACAATTTTTACTATTTATAATTTTGCAACAGGTTGGGTAAGTGCCATTACCATTATGTATTTACTAACATGGTATTTGCGTTCAAACGGATATTTGAGTATTGTAACAGATGAACATCAACAAGATTTAGGTAAATTTATGTTCGCCTTTAGTGTGTTTTGGACGTATATGTGGGTTGCTCAATTCTTGTTAATGTGGTATGCAAATATTCCTGAAGAAGTTGCTTACTACAAAGAAAGATTATTTGGAAGCTATAAATTTTACTTCTATTTTAATTTATTTATGAACTTCATAATACCATTTTTCTTATTTATGAAGAGAGGTTATAAACGTAATAAAACTATTGGTGTATTTGTAGGAACATGTATGTTAATTGGACATTGGAATGATGTGTATTTGATGGTAATGCCAGGAGCAATGAATATTGCTGGAGAAATTACAGACCACAATCCAACTGGTATTATCAATACACCTGCACAAGGAGTTGGTATCATGGAAATTGGTTTCCTTGCTTTATTTGCTGGAGCATTTTTATTTGTTGTACTGAATGCTTTAACAAAAGCTAATTTGTATCCTACAAAACATCCATATATTATGGAAAGTGCATTGCATGATACTGGAGTTTAGTACAGATAAAAATATATGTATAAAAAAATCCACTTCAAATTGAGGTGGATTTTTTTTGTGCAATTGGTTTCTAACACAATTACGAATTTCTATAATGACCGTTTAAAAAATCTTCGTAAGCTAATTTTATTCCTTGTTCTAACTTTATTTGAGGACTCCAACCTAAGTTTTTTATTTTGGAAACATCCATCAATTTTCTTGGAGTTCCATCTGGTTTTGTGGTATCAAATTTTATTTCACCATCATAACCAACTATTCTTTTAATTTTATCAACCAACTCTCTTATCGATAAATCTTCACCATACCCTACGTTCACAAATAGTTTTTCATTATATTCTTGCATCAATAAAAAACATGCGCCAGCTAAATCATCAACAAATAAAAATTCTCTTAACGGAGTTCCTGTTCCCCATACTTCAATATAGGGTGCATTTGATTCTTTGGCTTCGTGAATTCTCTTTATTAATGCAGGTAAAACATGTGAATGTTGAGGATGATAATTATCGCCATATCCATATAAGTTGGTTGGCATTACTGAAATAAAATTACAAGCATATTGATCACGATAGCTTTCACAGAGTTTAATTCCAGCAATTTTTGCAATGGCATAAGGTTCATTTGTGGGTTCTAATAAACCCGTTAACAGCGATTCCTCTTTTAATGGTTGAGGAGCCATTTTGGGATATATACATGATGAACCAAAGAACATCATTTTTTTTACACCATTTAAATAACACTGATGAATGATGTTTGATTCCATCATCAAATTCTGATAAATAAAATCGGCACGATAAGTATTATTAGCAACAATACCACCAACTTTTGCGGCTGCTAAAAAAACATATTCAGGTTTTTCTTCGGCAAAAAAATTAGCAACAGCTTGTTGGTTTGTTAAATCAAGTTCAGAAGAAGTACGAACTATAATATTAATAAATCCTTCTTTAATTAATTTGCGTTGCATAGCAGAACCTACCATTCCTTTATGACCAGCTATATATATTTTTGAATTGGATTGCATCATTATTTAGCTACTATTAAACAAACCGAAAATAGACCTACAACTTCAGAACTCAAAATGTAATTGGATAATGGCAAAATGCGTACACACTTTTTTTGAAACTAATCTATAGATGGTCTTGTATAATACCCAGTACCATTGTATTCGCGCTTTCCTGGAGCTACTTTGCAGGCTTCGCTGCAAGCTCCTTCCATTTCTTCAGCGCAACTTTCACACATATTAAATTGTTCATTACATTCCACATTTGCACAGTTTAAACTTCGGTGTGTAGTGGATTTGCATTTAATACATTCTGCTATATTGGTTGGATTTACGGTATTAACTGGAACCGAAACCCTTCCGTCAAACACATATAACATTCCGTCAAAATCTTTTCCTCCTGTATCTTTTGCGTAGCCAATAATTCCATTGTGTAATTGATACACATCTTTAAATCCTTCTTTAATTAATAAAGCTGAGGCTTTCTCACATTTAATTCCACCTGTACAAACAGTTACTATTTTTTTATCTTTATATTTTTCTAATTCAGCAATTTTTTGAGGAAATTCTCTGAAGTTTTCGATATCAAGTGTTACAGCATTTTTAAATCTTCCTAAACGTGTTTCGTAATTTGATCTCACATCTAAAATCACCACATCTTCTTCATCTTTAAATGCTAAGAACTCCTCACCTCTCAAATGTTTTCCAGTTTCTTTTGTGGGATCAATTTCATTTGGATTGCGCAAACCCGAATGAACAATTTCTGTTTTTTCTCGCACATGCATCCTGTTAAATGCATGCCCATCAAACTCATCTATTTTAAATTCAACTCCACTAAAACGAGAGTCTGATTTTAACTCGTTCATGTATTGTTCACAAACTTCACTGGTTCCGCTAACAGTACCGTTTATACCTTCTGGAGCGATATAAATGCGCCCTCTTAAGCCAATATTTTTGCAATATTTGAGATGCTGAGCAGTAAACTCAGTTGGGTTATTTATGGTGGTGTAATAATAGTATGCTAAAACCAAATAGTTATTTCTTTCCATACGCTAAATTCTTTTATGGACAGGCAGCAAATTTATACCAATTGATAAAATTATCAATGATTTTAGTCAGCACAAATCAGTTAGTTTAAATTGTATCTAATTCTCAATTTTTTCGAATTGATATTATTTTTTTAATACGATTACAAATATCAAAGTATAAATTTGTTTGGTGAGAAAATTTTTTACAACTATTTTAGTCTTCGTTTCATTTAGCAGCTTTTCACAAAGCAGTGCATTAAACTCATTTATTGCTTTTCCAGGAAATGGTGATGTGAATTTGCAATGGAGCATTAACCCTGGTTTTAGCTGTAGTTCTGTTACAGTAGAATGGTCAACAGATTCATTTTCATTTAGCTCTATATACACTTATCCTGGAGTTTGTGGGGCAAGCTCTTCTATACTTACTTATCAATGGGATCATACAACGCCATCTTCATCAACAAATAACTATTACCGATTAAATTTGGGTGTTTATGGTTATTCACAAATCATCAGCACATCAACAGGAAATCCAAAAAAATATTTACTATATCCAAATCCTTTTAATGATCAGCCTTGCAAAATTATTTTTAATAATCCAAGCAACAACCCAGTTAGCATGTATATTTTTGATCATAATGGGCAGTTGGTAAAAAAAACACTTCCTTTTCAAGGCAATTCAATTGTGTTTTACAGAGATGGTTTGTATGCCAACTTATATTATTTTGCTATGGTAACTATTGGTGGAGATTTATTGGCTTGGGGGAAATTTTATGTGAATGATAATTAGTATCTGATACAAAATGAGGAGGCAATTTTAGCCACAGATTTCGCAGATTATATTAATTGAAAAAAAATATCAAAGTAAAATCAAATTCATTATTTATTATGGATGATTGGTTGGTGTGGCTAATTATTTTTTTGCTATTAAGCATCTCTTGTTTTACTTTGTTGGTATATGAGAAACACCTTACTTTTTCTATCATTCCTTTTCATCATACAATTATCTGCGCAGGAAAATGAATATCGTTCTGCTTCCAATCCTTTTTACTGGAAAAATCGCAAACCTTTTGAAGGTTATTGGCAGCAAGATGTAGCTTATAAAATAAAAGCTTCTGTTGATGATAAAACAGATATTGTTGATGGAGAGGAAGAACTCACTTACTATAATAATTCGCCCGATACACTCTCATTTGTATATTTTCATTTATATCAAAACGCATTTATAAAAGGTGCGTATTTGGAACAATTAAACTTAGCCAATCATTTCAAACAAAAATTTGGAAAGTATGAAGCGGATGGAAAAGGAACTGAAATTCTTGGCGTATCTATTCTTAAGTGTAATGATAAAGTTTATACGCGTGAAGAACACCGTTCAGGCAAACCAAATTCATCAGGAATTCAAGATGATTTTATCAATACATTTTCAGGAATTGAAGGCAAGATTCTATTCATCGATAATACCATTATGAAAGTACAACTTGAAAATCCCCTGCTTCCAAATAACTCCATAACTCTTAAGATAAAATTCAAAACGTATTTTGATGCAGGCGGAGATCAACGCAGGAGAATGAAAACATTTAAAGATTCTTGGGGAAATAAACAATACGATGGTGTGCATTGGTATCCGCGTATTTGTGTGTATGATAGAAAATTTGGTTGGGAAACCGACCAGCATTTAGGAAAAGAATTTTATGGAGATTTTGGTAGCTATGATGTGGAACTTACTTTCCCAAATAACTACGTGATGGATGCCACAGGAGTTTTACAAAATAGAACAGAAGTTTTGCCAGAAGAACTTCGCTCAAAATTGGATATTAAAAATTTTAAAGATAAACCTCTAAACGAAAAACCTTCCGAAATAATTATTGCAAATGGAACTACAAAAACATGGAAATTTAAAGCCATAAATGTGCATGATTTTGCTTGGGTTGCGGATCCTACTTTTAGAATCGATGAAACAAAAATTATGCTTTCAAACGGACATGAAGTAAGTTGCATATCCCTCGCACAAGAGCCACACGCAAGCCGTTGGCAAGATGCCTCTTCTTTCACTTCAAAAATTATTGGAACCTACTCAACAGATATTGGTGCATATGCGTATCCAAAAATGATTGTGGCTGATGCACGAGATGGAATGGAATACCCGATGCTTACTTTGGATGGAGGATTAAGTCCAGGATATTATGGTTTGTTTGCACATGAAGTTGGTCATAATTGGTTTTTTGGAATGGTAGGAAATAACGAAACCTATCGTGCAAGTTTAGATGAAGGCTTCACACAATTTTTAACCAATTGGAGTATGACTAAATTTTTTGGAGATGTATCAACCAAAAAAAGTAGGGAATATGTTGGCAAATATTACACACCATTATCTACTATGGATCAAACCGTTTATTTAGGTTATATACGTGATGCCATCAACCAAAATGATGCAACATTAAATACGCATAGCGATGATTTTGGTGGAGCATTAAATCATGGTGGTGGCTACGGACATGTATATTATAAAACGGCAACTATGCTTTATAATTTGCAATATGTGTTGGGGGATAGTTTGTTTTTAAAAGCCATGCAACATTATTTCAGTCAATGGAAAATTTGCCATCCGTATTTTGATGATTTTAGAAACTCTATTATCAATTATACGCATGTTGATTTGAATTGGTTTTTTGATCAATGGATTGAAACAACGAAAAGTATTGACTACAAAGTTGAGAAGGTTGAAAGATTAAAAGACAACAAATATAAAATCAATTTTGAGCGTATTGGTGATATGCAAATGCCTCTTGATTTTACAGTTAAAACTAAAGATTCTTCTTATAAATTTATTATCCCAAATACCTATTTCGCAAAGCAATCAGATGCTGAAATTTTACCCGTTTGGAAAGGGTGGGGAATATTAAATCCAACGTATACTGCAAAAATTACGCTACCAGAAAATAGCAAAATCGAAAACGTAATCATCGATCCAACCTACCGTTTAGCGGATATCAACCAACTAAATAATAGTTTAAAATGTCCAACACTTTTTACGTTTGATCACCAAATAAAAAATCCTTTAGACCGAAAACATTATATCCTAAAATGGAGGCCAGATGTGTGGTATAATAATTATGATGGCGTAAAAGTGGGCTTGCATTTTAACGGAAACTACATGAACCAAAAACATGTGTTTAAAGTTACTGCATGGTACAATACAGGTTTAGGAAATAATTATGTAGATAGTATTTATAAAAATAATGCGCCTATTTACCCTGTTCATTATAGTGCATCCTATCAAACACGAGTTGGGAAATTTGCAGATGTATTTGTTCAATCACGTTTGTTGGATGGGTTACTGATGAATAAAATTGGAATCGAAAAAACACATCACAATACTACATTCAGGGTATTTGCAAAAAGCATGAGAAGGGTTCAATTGTATTATTTACCTGCTTATTATCCAACGTTTAATTTCTATCCAAACATTTCCTCTCATGATCAATGGAACAATACCTTAAATCTTGAAGTAGAAAAAAATTACAAAGGCAATTTAGGCTCAGGAAAAATTTTATTAGGTATGCGCACTTCAGCTATTTATTCTGATTTTGATTATGCAACAGTTTACGTTAATGCGGTACAAAATAATAATATTTCAAAGCTCGAATTAAAATCGAGAGTATTTGCGCAATACATGACAGGGAGTAATGCAGCACCCGAATCACAATTGTATTTAGCAGGAGCAAATCCAGAGGAAATGGCTGATAATAAATTTGCACGCTCGGCAGGAATTATTCCTCAACAATTATTTACTTATGGCGCAAATACAAATCATTTTCAACAAGGAGGAGGATTAAATATTAGAGGATATGCAGGCTATTTAATGCCGGTAAATGATGCCAATAACAATCAATATTTTTTATATAAAGGAAATACTGGAGCAGCCATTAATTTTGAATTAGATTATGATAAATTTATTCCCATTCCAGCAAAAGGATTCCTAAAATATTTTCATATGGATAGTTATTTATTTTTTGATGGAGGTATTTTAAAAAGCAATAAACCAATGATATCGGAAACGATTACGCCAACATCTTTTACAGCACTGAATACAGGCTTACTTGCAAGTGCTGGTGCAGGCTTTGCACTTACCATAAAAAAATGGGGTGTATTAGATGATATTAAACCATTAACCATTCGTTTTGATATGCCATTGTATTTGAGCAACGCACCCTATGAAGATGGTAAAAACTTAAATTATAGATGGATGATTGGAGTGGGAAGGAGCTTTTAATTTTTCAACTCAAATATACATTCACTTTTTTCTTTTCAATCAATACGGTAATATGTTCTTGTAAAGTTGTGGAGAGTGAAATTCCAATAAAATCGGCACTTATAGGAAAGTTTTTATGATTGCGATCTACCAAAACAGCTACTCTAATTTGCTTGGCTTTGTTTCTGATGAAAGGAGTTAAACCATACACCAAAGTTTTTCCAGTGTTTAATACATCGTCAACAACAACTACATTTTTATCCGCAATATTTATTTTTTCATCGCTCAATAAAACACTTCCTCCAGTAGGATTTTTTTTATTTAAGTGAATCTCTAATAAATGTAATTTTATTTTGCAAATTTTAGACAACTCTTCAAAAAGTAATTCTGCTATGCTCGAGCCTCGTCCTTCTATTCCAGCTATGATGAGATCTTTTTCGCCAAAATTATTTTCATAAATTTGATAAGCCATACGCTTTAAAATTTGTTTAACCTGCGCGTCATCTAAAATTTGTGTTTGTTGTAACATATATTTACACAATGGTATTAAGCCTTTTTGTGAGTGGCAAATTATTACACTTATCGCTATTTCCCAAAAAGGGATTTTTATCGGGCTTAATAAGCTGACAGTTAAATTTTTCACGAATGATTTGCATTTAATTGAAAAAGGTTTAGTTTTGCCCTCCCAAATTTTATCTAATTATGAAACCAGAAATTCATCCAAAAACCTATAGATTAGTAGTGTTTAAAGATATGTCAAACGATTATACTTTTATGACCCGTTCGGCTGTAGAAACTAAAGAAACAACAAAGTGGGAAGACGGAAACGAGTATCCTTTATACAAATTAGAGATTTCAAATAAGTCTCATCCATTCTTTACCGGACAACACATGTTGGTGGATACAGCCGGTAGAATTGATAAATTTAAAAAGAGATACGCACAAAAAAAATAACGTACATATTTGCATGGTAAAGCTCTTCGTTTTGAAGAGCTTTATTTTTTTATACGCGAGATGAATTATATACTTTTTGATAGCAACGATCGTGTTAATCTGCTGCCTTTTACTTTTACAAGGCCTTCGGCAGAAATTCGTATAGGCATTTTAACCATTGCCCAAAAATGGTCGAAGTATTTAAATACTTCTTTATCTTATTTTACTCAAGATTATTTACAGAAAAAATTTCCTTTACTAACCACCAACGATAATATTTTTATTAATGGAACTGTTTGCCCAAATGTTCAACTGGTAAACGAAATTGCTCATTTAAAAGTAGGAGAAACCATTGTAAAAGGAAACCTATTAATAGCTGCAAGGGTAAGTGATGTTGTAACATTTTCTGAAGAAAATATTTCTGCTAAAAAGATAGAAACATCAGCAGAGAATATCTTAAAAATTACTCATCCCTATGATATTTTTTCTAAGAATGCACAAGCCATTGAAGAAGATTTTGAATTACTAACCAAAGGAAAAAAATCTCAACCCATTTCGTCAACCAATCAATTTTTAAATCCTGAAAATATTTTTATTGAAGAAGGAGCAAAAGTTGAATTCTCTATACTAAATGCATTAACAGGTAAAATTTATATTGGCAAAGATGCGGAGGTAATGGAAGGATGTAAAATACGTGGACCGTTTGCTTTGTGCGAGCATGCGGGTTTAAAAATGGACGCAAAAATTTATGGGGCAACAACTGTTGGTCCGTATTGTAAAGTTGGTGGAGAAGTGAGTAACGTGGTATTTTTAGGCTATTCAAATAAAGGTCATGATGGATTTTTAGGAAACGCTGTAATTGGAGAGTGGTGTAATTTGGGTGCTGATACCAATAGTTCAAATTTAAAAAACACTTACGATGAGGTTAAACTTTGGAGTTACAAAACAGAACGTTTTGAAAAAACAGGATTAACTTTTTGTGGATTGATGATGGCAGATCATTCAAAGTGTGGCATTAATACCATGTTTAATACAGGCACTGTTGTGGGGGTTGGAGCAAATATCTTTGGTTCAGGATTTCCTCGTAACTTTATTCCATCGTTTGCGTGGGGTGGTGCACAAGGCTTCGAAACATTTGTACTCAATAAATTTTATAAAACTGCCGAAGCCGTTTATGCAAGAAGGAACGTTCCTTTTACTGATATTGATAAGGAGATTTTAAAAGCTGTGTATGATCAATCAGCCAAATATCGTTTTTGGGAAAAGCCGGTTTGATGTGTGGATGAGAAAATATGATGATGAAAATTTATAAAATATCATAGCATTCTTTTAATCTTTCAACCTTGTAACTATCAAGTTTGTAAACTTTTAATCTTTTAAACATGAGAAAAAAAATAATAGCCGGAAACTGGAAAATGAACAAAACCTTTGATGAAGGAATGGCTTTGGTTTCAGAATTAAGCAACATGGTTAAGGACGAATATAATGGAAGCGCAGAAGTTGTTATCATTCCTCCTTTCACACATATTAATGCCATTAGCCGAATGGTGGCCGAAATATCAAATATACAAGTGGGTGCGCAAAACTGCAGCAACCATGCGAGTGGCGCATACACAGGAGAAGTAAGTGCAGCAATGATTGCAAGTTGTGGTGCCAAATATATTATTATTGGACATAGCGAACGCAGACAATATTTTAACGAACACAATGATTGGTTGGCTAAAAAAGTAGATGCTGTTTTAGCTAATAATTTAACAGCTATTTATTGCTGTGGCGAAACTTTAGAAGAACGTGAAGCCAACAAACATTTTGAGGTATTACATGCGCAAGTGAGCGAAGGGTTATTTCATTTAACTAAAGAACAATTTTCAAATATAGTAATTGCTTATGAGCCTGTTTGGGCAATAGGAACCGGTAAAACTGCTAGCACAGCGCAAGCGCAAGAAGTGCATGCGTATATTAGAAATTTGGTAAGAGAAAAGTATGGTGTTGATGTTGCAAATCATTTAACCATTCAATATGGTGGAAGTGTAAAAGCAGATAATGCTGTTGAGTTATTTTCGGCACCCGATATTGATGGAGCATTAGTAGGTGGAGCAGCATTGCAATCAAGAAGTTTTGTAGATATTATTAAAGCGATGAAATAAAAGAAATATTTGGGTTGATTTATTGAATCAGTTTTGAAATCTCAATTTTAAGAACTGGCAAATGTCTAACTATTGTTCCCCAAACTATTTCATCATCAATTTTATCATAACCATGAATTACTCTGTTTCGCATTCCGATAATTTGTTTTTTACTGGAAATTTCAACACCCGAATCAACTTTTTCAATATGATTTAATGCTTCACCAATAATCTCAAATTCACGTTCAACGGCTCTTCTAAGCATTTTATTCGCTTTGTATATGTTAAAATCTCTCTTGCCCCCAAGATAAGTTTCGATGGAGTCAATTGATACCTTAATGTCAAATAAAAACTTTTGAATTTCACTATTCATAAATCAAGGTTTTTGTTCTATTTAATGAATCAATAAAATATGGATTTGATAATGATTTATCTGTTATTAAATCAACAGGTCGTTTAAATAATTCTTCAAATTTATCAGCAAGAGCAAAGTAAGAATCGGCATAATCTCCATAATCCATTGTGTTAAAAGCAATCAATAAATCAATATCACTTTGGTCGTTAAATCTATCACTGCATACCGAGCCAAAAGCAAATAATGATTTCACATTATAGCTTGTGCATAATGCTTTTATTTTATCAATATTATTTTCAATGATGCTTTGCATATCGTAAACGAAACTATGATTTTAAGAATACTTGTGCAAGTATCGGTAAATTAACAATAACACTGATATTGAGGAGCAATAGTTAAGCAATCGCACAGCTTTGTAGATATTATTAAAGCGATGAAATAGTTTTTTGATTGGGTTAAATTTTAAAATAAAAACGGCCATAGCAGCAGCAGCGTGTTAGTGGCAGTTTAATTCCATTTGTTTTTCCGTAAACCTGATAAACGAAGTGAGTTGTCAATGAAACGCCATTGTCTTCAGCAACTTCAACCAGATAGAGTTCATTGGTCTTGTCTTCTATTGTAGTAAAGAATGTTCGTTTTAACGGTTTGCAGCTACAAGAAGTTGGCGATTTCGAAGCACTAAACTGTCTGCCACCACTGAACTTGATACGAAGCACAAAGCTTCATTTAACCACTGAACCGCCAATTTTTTGTAGGTGCTGTTAGCTGATGCCGTTCTTTTCTCCCGAAGCGCAAGTATTTCAAGTCCGAACACACTTTGTCCGAAGCAATTTACATTCGAAGCACCGTCCGTCCGATTGCCCACTAAACCCGTGCGGTGGGAAAAATAAATTTGTAAAAAAAGGAAGGGTGTATTTTTTTGTGTGGTGGCCTTCTTATTCATTAGTTGGATAAAGTAATTTGATTGTGTGATACCAATAAAAAAGTGCTTCTCCCTCTGCCACAAATTTTAATCTCTTGTTCAAGTAATTGTAGTCAGGATTTGTTATTAAGTAGTCTGCCAACGGAATTTCTTTGCTGAACTTCATTAATACTTCCTTGCGGTCTGTCAAAACAATTGCTGCTAAATAAGCGGCTTTTGCACTGGCTACCTGTGCTTCTAAAATGTCAAACCTGCCTAGGAAAACAAAGTGTCTGAATTGATTGATGCCTAAATTTATTTCTCCATACTTAGCTTTTTCATCATCTGTTTTAAGGATGTCCTTTCTTGCGATTAGCAGTCCCGTTTCAATAGTGTCTCTTAGAACTTGCTCTATTGATTCAATTTTCCTTTCTGGTCGGTAAGCGATTTCTCCTTTAGCTGATTCAGTAAAAGATTTTTTGAATACTTCCATATCGGTTAGTAAATGAAACAAGCAACCAATATCAAATAGCTGCTTCATTATTTCCTTTTCCTTCTCCATGTTGTAAGGAACACCTGTCGTATTTGGTGCAAATGCAGTGAGCTTGTCGCCTGTAATTGAATTTATGTCAGGAGTTCTAACAATTACTGGTTTGTCAATTTGTAACAGCCATTCTGTTTCTAAGGCTCTTTCAATAACTGTTGGATAATGATTGTCTGCAAAAAGAATATCAAGTAAAATTTCTCTTTCTGGATTAGAAATTACTTTTCCCTCTTTATTTCTGTTAGGAAAGTTTGAGTTATAAATAAATTTGTAATGTGCTTTAGGAATATCACCATTGTAACTTCTCTTTTCGTCCAATTCCAGTCTTATGAATGCACTTGTATCAGCAATCTTTGAAAGATATTTTTCCAACTCCTCACGACTAATTTTTGGGCTTATGATAATATCAATATCAACTGAAAACCTTTTAGGTTCTTCCATCAGTAGAATCAAGCTTGTTCCACCTTTGAAAATAAAATCCAGTCCTGTTAACTGTAACTGCTCTAACAGATACAAAGCATAAATCATGCTTTCCATTAAGTTAGGGTCTTTACTGTATTTATTTCTTTTCTCAGCAATCCATTCTGCCGAAAGTGATTTAATGTCAATCATTCAATATACTATTTGGAATATCTGTTTTATCTGAAAAAAATTCTACAAGTTCAGTTTCTTTCCTTCTTCTTTTTGCATAGTGAAAAAGTTTGGTGAAATCAATTGAATATCTTTTGTATGCGTTGTTGATGATGTGAACAAATTCGCTTCCCTGAAAAGCAGCGAAAAGTTTTTTGTCGCAATAAAAATCTACTATCAACTTTTCAAGGGTTGTTGACGCAACCTTTTTTACTTTTTGAGTAGGAGATTTTGAAACTAAAGGTTGTAATATTATTGCCGTTTCGGTTTCATAAATGTAGCGTTCAATTTCTTTTTCTTCTGGCTGAAAAAAAACATTTCGAAAATTTTGGTCTTTAAGAAAACTGTAAACGGGTTCTATTGCTTCTTTTTCAACTTGTAAAATTGTGATGAATTTTCCAGGAATGTGTAACATAAACTCGTTGGCAATTTTGGTTGACCAAATGCAGAGTTTTAGAGTGGGAAATTGCTTTTCAATTTTTGAAAATATTTTTCTTTCAGCATCTTCAACATCGGGTTTAAAAACTGGCTTGAATGAAAGCGTAAAAAGCCCCCTTGAAATTGTAGTGATTACCTGTTTGTTTTTGAGATGATAAATTCTCCATCTGAAAGTTGTCTCTTTCAACTCAGGTTCAAAATGTCGGTAGAAGTCAAATAGTTCTTCTCTGGAAAATGCTTCTCTTCCTTTGAATTCCTTTTTTAGTCGTTCTATTATGAAATCTTTTGCCACGGTCTTGTTTATTTGAGATTGCAAAGATAATCAAACAAAAGACATCAAATAGATAAAAGTGTCAAATGTTTGAAGTCAAACAAAGGACAGCAAATAAAGGTTGCTGGCAAATGTTGGAAATGAATATTATAGCTGAAAACTCTTATCAGTAATGATAATCTTCGTTCTTGAACTTTTCTTCTCCCCAATTGGGAATAAGAAAACAAAGGCATTATAGCCATTATTGAAGAAGTGATATACAAAGTCAGCTTCTCCATTATTGGTTGAGAGAGTTATTGAACCGTCCTTTTTAAATTTTCTCTTATGATAATAATCTTGAACAAAAGCCCATGTGTAACCCAATTCTAATGGAATATTGATATCCCCAAATGTCTTGGTAAACTTATCAGATTGAAATTTGTCTCGCAGAAAACATTTTGGTTGGATTCCTTTAGGAGTTATATTTTCTAATACAATTAAAGCACATCTGTTTTTAGAACATTCAATATATCTTCTTAATGTAGCATGAACGGAAGCTCCAAAAATTTTGGCAAGTTGCATTGGAGATTCAATACCCAAACTTAGTTTGTTTAGTTCTGTTACAAATCTGTCATGTTGAAAAAGAGTTGCAGATGCAAAATAATTCGCTTCTGCTTCAAATTCTTCGTGAGTGTCAGTATGCAATGAATCATCATCGTCATCTAATATGTCATGAACATTTTTTTGCCATGGCAAAACATCATGTCCTACTTCATGGAGTTTTACAAAACCTTGTTTGGGTTTACCCTGTGACAAGTCTAAATAAATTGTCCTTTCTTTTCTATCTAATACTCCTCTTACTTTAGTTAATGCTCTTCTTAGTGCATCACTTGCTTTTGAGAAATAGTCGTTATGAATTTTAGAAACATCGATGTCGTTACGAACTACAAGTTCAGCATAAGAAACAATTTGGTCAATAGGGGTTGGAAAAACATCAAAACTGTTGCTGCCTCTTAAAATTTCAATAGAAATTTTTTCAATGTCATTTTTGGAATGTAGTTCAAGCATTTTTCTTATGGCGTAAAAAACGAAGATAATCCAACAATGCTTGCTCCTCTTCGCTTGTCATTGTTTCTGCAGATAATGCAATCGTGTTTAGCAACTTGCTTTTTTTCGGTGATTGCTTTTCTATTATTCCAGAAGCAACCAGTAAACTATCAAGCTCTATGTTGTATATACTTGCAAGTTTGTAGAGAACATTCGCTGATGGCTTTTTGATTTTATCATTTTCAAGCTGACTTAAATAAGCGTTTGAAATTCCAGTTGCTTCTTCAACTTGCCTGAGTGTTAAAGGAATTAACTCTCTTGAATCCTTTAAGGTTTTGCCTAATGATTTCATTGAAATGAGATTTTTACCATGTGGCAAAGGTATGAATTATGCTCATAAAAACAAACTTTGCTAAATTGTTGATATTTATATTTAGATTTGCTTGATATATTTAGATTTTTGCTTTATATTTGCATCGAATTAAAAAATATACCAATGAGCAAAAAGAATCAACATGTAGTTCCGCACGGCAAACAATGGGCTGTGAAAGGAGAAAAAAATGACAAGGTAACAAAGGTTGTAGAAACACAATCAGAGGCAATTAAGATTGCCCGTGAGATTGCAATTAATCAACAATCGGAAGTAGTTATTCATAGACCTAACGGACAAATTAGAGATAAGGATTCCTATGGAAATGATGATTACCCACCGAAGGGCTAAAACAATAAATGAGATAAGAGATAGACATTAAAAAAATAAATCCAGTTTTCTATTGCAGTTGTTAATTGGATGAAAAGGGTTTTGAGTTATGTAAATTCAAGCGATGGCTTATCACCTTTCGGAAAACCTCCAATTAAAATACAACGGCTCTGGAAACTTGCTAACCTCCTGCATTTTTTCAGTAAAAATTGGGGGAAACAATTTTTAAATTTTAAATAAAATGTCAAACGACAAAAACAAAAATCAAAACAATGAAACCTCCGATGCACAGGGTGTAGGTGAGGTAATTGACTTGGAAGCTTACACCAAGTTGGACAAAAAACCTTCTGTAGGTAAAAGGTATAAAGTGAAAGTTGATAACGATTATTTCGTTTTTGACCATCACATAGTTACTGGAAGAGAGATTCTTGAAAAAGCATGTAAAACTCCTGTTGAGTGTCACACACTTTATCAGAAGCTAAAGCATTGCGATTTTGAGAAGATTGACCTAAATGAAAAGGTTGACTTAGCAAAGGAAGGGATTGAGCATTTTGTAACGAAACCTCCCGAAGTGTTTTATTATACCGTAGATGATGAACCTGAAACCACTGACCAAAAAGAACTGACTCCAAATCAAATTTTGGAGTTGGCAGGGATTACTCCAGTGGCAGATTATTATTTGGTTCAAATCAATCATGATGGTAGCCAAACATCGTACAAAGATACTCCAACCACTCCAATAAAAATGAAGTGTCCCGCACTGAAGTTTGTAAGTGTATTTCGTGGTGAAACACCAGTTTCCTAAATCTTTCACTTATGGCAAAGTCAGATTTTATCGCAGAGCTAAAGGTTCTTGGGTTTACTACCCAAGAGCCAGATGCTTTGAAAGTTTCGTTTGAATACGAAATTCCAGTTGGTCGGAACATTGGAAAGAAAATACAAATTGGTTTTGAAGTTCAAAACGATTTCCCAATGAGTTGCCCGCCTGGACCACATTTCAAATCTATTGGAGTTCAGGATTGGGTTGAACCTCCGAATAACATTCATGCAAGCCCCTTTGGTGGCGAATGGAGGTATTGGAGCAGACCTTTTCCTGACTGGAATAGAACTGATAGAAAAGTAAAAACCTATTTCGCACACATCAAAAATCTATTAGCAAAATTGTAATGAAAAAATTTAGTGTTGTAATGAATGATGAAATTCATCAGCAATTATTCAATCACCTGATTCGCGAGGATGGTGATGAAGATTTATGTTTTGCTACTTATGTTCCAAGTAGCGGCAGTAAAAGATTTACAGGAATTTTAAGCGAAGTTATTTTCCCTCTTGATGGTGAAAGGGAAGTTCACGGAAATGTTGGTTTCATGCCTGAATATTTTGAAAGAGTTTTGAGAATAGCTACTGAAAGAAAACAAGGAATTGGTTTTCTTCATTCACATCCTTCCGAAGGTTGGCAGGGAATGAGTAGAGATGATGTTACTGCTGAAACAAGAATATCTCCTGCCGTTTTTGCAACAACAGGTTTGCCTTTGCTCGGTCTAACTCTTGGAACTGATTCTTCTTGGAGTGCAAGGTTTTGGTTGAAAGACAAAACCGTAAAAAGAAAATACAATCGCGACTGGTGTGAAACAGTTCGTGTGATTGGTAAAGGTTTGAAAATAACTTTTAATGATAATTTGGTTACACCTAATTTTGATTCTAAAAAACAACTCCGAACAATTTCTGCTTGGGGTGAAAGAACACAAGAAGATTTATCAAGATTGAGAATTGGTATTGTTGGACTTGGGAGTGTTGGTAGCATTGTAGCTGAAATACTTGCACGAACAGGAATTTCAAATTTTACACTTTTAGATTTTGATGCTGTTGAAGAAAAGAATCTTGACCGTTTAACGAATGTTTTCAAAAGTGATATTGGTCGTGCTAAAGTTCTTGCCGTCAAAGATGGAATTAGGAGAAGTGCAACTTCGCCTAAAATTTATGTTGATTGTTGTGAATACAGTGTGTGCGAAAAAAATGGATTTGAAAACGCTTTAAATTGTGATATTATTTTCAGTTGTGTTGATAGACCTTGGGCTCGTCAAGTCTTAAATTTTATTGCATACGCACATTTGATTCCTGTAATTGATGGTGGAATTATGGTTAGAACAAATAAGAGGAACACAAAAATTGTCGGTTCTGATTGGAAAGCACAAACTGTAGGTTACAGAAGGGCTTGTCTTGAATGTTTAGGTCAATATAAAACCGAAAATGCTATTCTTGAAAAGTCAGGAATGATGGATGACCCTTCTTACATTAAAGGTCTTAAAGATTCTGCGTTTATAAATGCTCATGAAAATGTTTTTGTTTTCAGTTCACATCTTGCCTCAATGGAAGTCTTACAGATGCTTAGTCTATTTATTATTCCGTCTGGTGTTGCAGATGTTGGTCAGCAATTACATCACTTTGTAACTGGGAGCATGGAAGTTGACACTTCAAAAGTTTGTAATGAGAATTGTTATTTCCCAACTGTTCAAGGCAAAGGAGATTATTCAGGTATAGAAGTTTTTGCAAAACATAAAATTGCAGAAAAGTTTCGTTTATCACGAAGGGTATCCAATGGAAAATAAAGCGTTGGTGATTGCACTCTTTTGACTTTGCCTTTTGTGATGGCTTGTGCGTTGGCAAGGCAAAGGCAAATGTGTGCAATGTGCGTTGGAGTGGGTGGTTTTTTTTTACAAATTTATTTTTTGAAGCGTAGGCATTAGAAGTGATGTCTGTTAATGTCGGCCTTGTCATAAAAATTATCCAATCAGAGCCTGAAAATTCAATGTTTGCAGTGTCACCCAACGGTTTCAGCTAACCCATTTATATGCGCTACTTTATTTTAAAAATAACAGCACACTCAAATGTAATTTTTTTTTACGAAAGCTATAAATGAAAATTTGCTTAACCTATTTTATGTTGGCTAAAGGGTAAAAGCTATTTTCATAAATTATTTTTTATCTTGCCACCAAATGAAGAAAGCACTATTTATTTTATCTCTCCTAATTTTATTTTCATTAAAAACCTTTGCCCAAAAACCAAATAGCTTTTCGTTTGATGTGGTGCAGTTTGTTAATGATTTAGGAGATTATATTGATAAAAATGGAAAGAGCGAAGCACGTGATGCCATGGCTGAGTTTGAGAGTTATTACAATACTGGAAAATTTAGCAATACACAAAAATTATTCATCATTAAAATGAGTAACGAATTACTCAATCGTAACTTTCAAATTTCTCCCGATTTTGAAAATTATTTAAGAGCAATGAATGGAATTGCTGCCAGCAATCAAGTAGATAAATTTGATAATTGGCACAAAGCGCTCAACAATTCTTTATTGATTTCAAAGGATGCTTTTCAAAAGTTTTTAATCGTTTCAAGAAATATTTATGGAGATCATGTGGTGGCTAATGTGGGAAATATGAAATGGATAAGCAGCAGTGCCGATGTTGATTTACAAACAAAAGGCGAACCTGCTTTTATTTTTAAAAACTTAGATCTGTTTTGTTACACACCTGGAGATACACTTGAAATTTATAATACATCTGGAAAATATTTTCCGGCAACAAATACTTGGGTTGGTAAAGGCGGTAAAACAGATTGGACAAGAGTGGGTATTGATAGCAATCATATTTATGCCATTTTAAAAACCTACAAAATTGATATGCAATCAGGATTATTAGTTTCGGATACTGCCATGTTTTATAATCCAACATTGTTTTCTCAACCCTTAATGGGCAAGCTTACCGATAAACCCATGGGGCAATCCATGGGCGATAGATCTCCGTATCCACAATTTGATTCTCACAAAAAAAATTATTCAGGAATAAATTTTGGAAGGGGAAAATTTACGGGCGGATTGGGAATGAAAGGGGCAACAATTGTTTGTAAAGGAATGGATAGCATGCCGGCACAAATTGTATTTTTATTTAAAGAAAAACCTGCACTAAAAGTAGCAGCACAAGAATTTTTAGTGAGAGGAAACAGAGTAAGCACACAAAAAGCATCAGCAACCATATACCTTGATAAGGATTCTATTTTTCATCCACAGCTTGAGTTTAATTATCGGTTGGCTGATAATTATATCATTTTATATAGGAGTGATGAAGGAATTAGTCAGGCTCCTTTTTTGGATAATTATCATAACGTAGAATTTTATTGTGATGAAATAAAATGGGATTTAAATAATCCTAAAATTGATATTGATATGATTAATGATAATTCACCTGCACGTTTTGAATCGGTAAATTATTTTAGAGATTACAGGTATGAAAGAGTGGAAATGATGCTGAATTACAATCCCCTTCATCGCATAAAATTATATTGCGAAAAATATAAACTCAACGGATTTAGAATAGATGATTATGCAGCCACTTACAAGAGTTTACCAAGTGCAATAAAAATTCAGATGATTGATTTGCATACTCAGGGTTTTGTAAATTATGACTCGAAAAGAGAATATGTAACCATCAAAAGAAAATTAATTGATTACGTAAATGCACATTATGGAAATACAGATTATGATGCCATAACTTTTGAATCTGTGATTAAAAGATATGCAAATGCTACCATCAGTTTAATCAATAACGATTTGCAAATTCAGGGTGTACCTAAATTTTATTTTAGCGATTCGCAAAACGTGTATATCATTCCAAAAGATCAAGTAGTAACGCTCAAAAAAAACAGGAGTATGGATTTTTCGGGAAAATTGCGTGGAGGGAAAGTGGATTTTTATGGAAATGGATTTTCATTTGATTATGTAAAATTTGAAGTGCGTTTGAATAACGTAGATTCTATGAAATTTTTATATCATGATGATAAAATAGGTGCCGATTTACCGATTAAAAGTGCGCTTCAAAATATTTATGGAACGTTGGCAATTGATCATCCATATAATAAAAGCGGACGAAAACGATTTCCGGGCTATCCCAAGTTTACCAGTGAGGTGGGGTCAAAAGTATTTTATAATAAACCATCAACACAAAATGGAGTGTATGAAAAAAACAGATTTTTCTTTGATGTAGATCCGTTTACAATGGATAGTTTAAATGATTTGGATTTGGAACACATGGCATTGAGTGGAACTTTAGTTTCGGGTGGAATTATTCCTGATCTGAAAAATTTTCTTTCTCTTCAACCCGATAAATCTTTAGGGTTTAAAGTGCCGAGTCCCGAACCCGGTTATCCAATGTATGGCGGAAAAGGAAGAGGATTTGTGGATTTATCTTTAAGTGATGAAGGGTTTTTTGGGAAAGGAAATTTGAAATACATCGCATCCACTTCTGTATCGGATCAGTTTATCTTTTTGTTGGATTCCATGAACGCGCAATGCAGCACTTTTGATAACCAGCGAACAACTATTTATCCAACAGTTTTTGCAGGAAATGTTTACGATCATTGGCTGCCTTATGCTGATACAATGTTTGTAACCAGAACTCAAGAATACATTACGTTTTCTGATAAGCGAGCAACATTAGATGGAACCCTAATTTTAACGCCAACGGATTTGCGTGCCAGAGGAATTATTAATGTGGAAGAAGCGCAATTATTATCGCAAAACTTTTGGTTGCAACCTGATAATATTTTGTCAGACGATTGTTTGTTTAGAATTCGTTCATTGCAGGATTCGTCTAAGTTCTCATTCAACTCAGCATCAGCAAAAGCAAACGTGAGTTTGGAAGAACGAATTGGCAATTTTATTTTTAACAGTAATGGATTAAATTCTAATTTTACTTTCAATCAATATGCGGGTTCGTTTGAACAATTTATTTGGTACATGGATCATAAAAAAGTTGATTTTAGAACCTACATGGCAAATAATGAGCCTGCATCTTTTTTAGTTTCTGTTAAACCCGGTCAAGATTCTTTAAAGTTCACAACAGGCATTTCTACACTCGATATTAGAGACTTTACTTTATACTCAAAAAAGATTCCTTTTATTAGAGTGGGCGATGCAAAAATATTTGCCGATAGCCAACAAGTTACCATAAAAGCAGATGCCGATATGCAAACTTTACTCAGAGCAAGTATTATTGCCGACACCATTACAAAATATCACAGCATTGAAAATAGTACGCTAAAAATTGGAGGAAGATTTAAGTTAGATGGAATTGGTGATTATGAATATATTGATAGAAAGAAAAATAAACAAAAGTTTTTGTTGGGTGAAATAAACATCAACCCCGAACATCAATTGGTTGCCAAATCTGTTATTCCTGATTCGATTAATTTTTATGTGGGGCCGCATATTTTATTTAAAGGAAATGCGCTGCTAAAAAGTATTGTTAAAAATTTGGAATACGATGGATATTTTCTTGCTCAACATAAAATGCCTTTGCCTAAAACCGATTGGTTTAGAAACTCAGCTGTAGTAAATCCCGATTCGGTTTATATCAATGTGCAAGCACAGTTAGTTAATCAAGTGAGGCAAACACTTTCGGTAGGAATGAATATTTCTTTAGATTCGGCACATGCTTATCCAAGTTTCTTTTCTCGTAAAAGAAGTGCTTCCGATCATGAATTAATAAAAGTAGAAGGAACTTTGTTTTATGACGAAAAAACCAACGAGTTTAAAATGGGTTCGTACAATAAAATTTTTAAAGAATCGCCAAAAGGAAATTTAATGGTGTTTAATGAAGCCAAGAAAAATTTTTATACCGAAGGAAAATATAAAATAGGATTTGAGGGAAGCAAGTTTGAAATAAATGCTGCGGGTTATGCCAACCATAGTTTTAAAGATACCAGTTTTAATATGAAGTTGGTAATGCTGCTTAACTTCCCTTTTCCACAAAATGCGCTGCGTGCCATGTATGATTCGCTTACCGATCAATCCCTTACTGCAAGCCAGCCCGAGTTTGATCCCATCTTTTTAACCAAAGCGTTATCGGAAGTTGTAGAAGAGCGAAATATCAAAAAAATAAAAGAAGAAATTGAAGACAATAACTCCATCAGATTAATTAATGATTTAGAAAAAACAATTTTTATTTCAGATATGTATGTGAAATGGAATCAATCAACACGTTCGTTAATTTCGGTTGGTGATATTGGTATTAACTCATTTGATAAATATAAATTTGAACGCAAGATTAAAGGCAAAATGGAATTGGTAAAACGAAGAAGTGGAGATGATTTTACCTTATACTTGCAATCGCCACAAGGAAGTTGGTATTTCTTTAAATATCAAAAAGGAATTATGTATGTGGTGGGTTCTGATTTGGCTTTTAATACTATTTTAAAAGATCAAATTGATAAAGTTTCTAAAGATGAATACAAGTTACGTTTGGCAAATATTTCGGCACGTAACCAGTTTGTAAAAGCAATGAAAAATAAATAATCAATTATGAACAGTACGCTTATTATTATTTGTATTGCAGCTTATTTATTGGGTTCAATTCCTACTGCTGTTTGGGTGGGTAAATTATTTTTCGGAATTGATGTGCGACAACATGGAAGTGGAAATGCAGGTGCTACAAATACATTGCGAGTGCTTGGAAATAAACCAGGTTTTGCGGTTTTATTTATTGATTTTTTAAAAGGGTTTTTGGCTACAAGTTTGGTTATTTTTTATGATGGAATTAGTTCTCAAACGGATGCTTATTTTCAATTGCAAATGTTACTGGGCGCATGCGCTGTAATGGGGCATATTTATCCAGTATTTGCGCAGTTTAAAGGTGGAAAAGGAATTGCAACTTTGGTGGGTGTAATTACCGCAATGGATTATCGGTTGGCAATCATTTGTTTTGTTACTTTTTTTATCATCGTTGCCATCACAAAATTTATTTCATTGGGCTCCATGATTTCAGGAATGTTAAGTCCACTTTATGTTGGATTGCTATACCATTGGCAACAACAATCCTTTTTATATTTTTGCGTGGTAATTGCTGTTTTGGTAGTATATACTCATCGAGCCAATATTAAAAGATTGATGGCTGGTAATGAAAACAAATTTAGCTTTAATAAAAAAGCAAGTACAAGTAAAGTTTAATCATACAATTATGTCAACTCGGGAAAAAGAAATTGAATTAGTTGAAACAATTGATGGCATTACATCGGTTGCACAATTAATCATTTACAATGATGATGTAAATACTTTTGATCATGTGATTGAATGTTTGGTTCGCATTTGTGATCATGATTTTTTGCAAGCCGAACAATCAGCAACCATTATTCATCATAAAGGAAAATCTATTGTAAAAACTGGCGCACGTGGCGAACTTGCTGCAATGTGCCAAGCATTATGTGATGAAGGATTAAGTGCGGTAATAGGAGAATGACGAGTATGTGTAGATGAGATGATGTGAAAATGAATCAACCAATAACTATCAACTAATAACCAAAAGTATGTTTAAAAAAGTAGTATCAAATGCAGATGAAGCAATCAAAGATATTCATGATGGAGCAGTTATTATGCTTGGAGGATTTGGTTTGTGTGGAATTCCAGAAAATTGCATTACAGCATTGGTAAAAAAAGGGGTTAAAAATTTAACATGTATTTCAAACAATGCAGGTGTTGATGAGTTTGGAATTGGATTGATGTTAAAAACACGTCAGGTTAAAAAAATGATTTCGAGTTATGTTGGCGAAAATGCAGAATTTGAAAGACAATTATTAAGTGGCGAATTAGAAGTTGAACTTATTCCTCAAGGAACTTTAGCCACAAGATGTATGGCAACAGGTTATGGAATGCCAGCAATATTTACACCTGCAGGAGTGGGCACTGAAGTAGCAAATGGAAAAGAAGAACGAGATTTTGCAGGTAAAAAATATTTAATGGAGTATGCATTTAACTCTGATTTTGCTATTGTAAAAGCTTGGAAAGGCGATACACATGGCAATTTAATTTTTAAAGCTACTGCTCGAAATTTAAATCCACTAATGGCTATGGCAGGTAAAATAACTATTGCCGAAGTGGAAGAATTATATGAGCCGGGGGAGCTAGATCCAGATCAAATTCATACTCCCGGAATTTATGTGAACAAAATTTTTCAAGGAGTTGATTATGAAAAAAGAATTGAACAAATTACAACACGTTTAAAGAACTAATGATTGGAAAATCTTAAGAGCGAAAAAATTAATTTCTTCAATCTCGATGTGTTGAGATGTATTTCTGCTTTTATGGCTGTGATGGCACATTCTTATGAAGGATTTTACCTTCTCAACATTGTTAGCAGCAACTCATCCATTACTAAAAAGATTAATGTTGTCAAATAAAAAAGCTATATCATTCATTTTATTAATAGTCATATCTAGTGTTGTAGGTTTACAGTGCAAAAAAGATGTGGCTATTAATATTTCTAATACTGCCGATTGCCGTGGACCATGGCCTTGCGATGGGCAAGGCTTTATGTTTTTTTTAGGTCCCGTACAAAATAGTGCCCCTTTTTTTAACCCCGTTAACCCAAATCAATTTCTATACATAGAAAAGGATAAGCAGGGTAATACATCTATTGTTACATACGATATGGTTACTAAACAAAAGCAATATGTTATTACAAAATTTGATGCGTTTTTAGATGCTAAATGGAGCTTAACAGGATGGATCGTAACTCAGGATGCAAGTGACCAAAATTTTTACCGGATAAAACCCGATGGAACCGGGCTAACAAAAATTAGAAATTGCGAAAACTTGGGCGATTTTTTTTTACCGCCTGTTTCTGTTGCCGATATTGTTGCATCAGGTGTGGGATATTCCATATCGTTTAAATTTGACGGTACTACCGTAGATTCATTTCCTAATAAAGAGTTTCAGTTTGGAGATGTTTGTAATACCGAGGATCCTTCTGGCAAATGGTATTTGGCTTGCCATAGCACATCGGCTCCATACCCATCCACAATAACTGTTAAAAGTATTGACGATTTAATAGCAACCGATGTATATATTCCATACAGTCAACTTTATCGTAACTGGGATTATACGGCTCTTTCATGGCATCCAAATGGTGAAGATATTTATTACGCATCATATTTAGATATTCAAAAAGTAAATATCAAAACTTACACACACAGTATAGTAAAATTAGGATGTAGTATAGAACCCTATTCCAAAATTAGAGTATCACCCGATGGTAAGAAAATACTAGCTGAAAAAGCATATTTTTATTTTGATGATAAGTGTAAGATTTATTATAACACTGATTTGGTGATTATGAATATTGATGGTAGTGATGAACGAAAAGTCTTTAATTAATGGCAAGAAATTTCTATAATTGAAGTTGTTTTTAATCGGAGACTAAAACTAACAATTCATGACATCCAATTAATATAGAAGTTAATCTTATAGATTTTGTTCTGTATTTTATTTAAGTTGGATAATTATTGAATCGACAATCAAATAAAAAATACTAATTAATTATGCTCGATAAATTTGGAATTGCAAAACGTATTGCAAAGGAATTGAAAGATGGATATTATGTAAATCTTGGAATTGGAATCCCAACTCTTGTTGCCAATTATGTTCCCGAAGGAATTGAAGTAATTCTTCAATCAGAAAATGGATTGCTTGGCATTGGCCCTTTCCCTTATGCGGATGAAGTAGATCCGGATTTGATTAATGCAGGTAAGCAAACCGTAACCACAACAAAAGGCTCTTCATTTTTTGATAGCGCAACGAGTTTTGGTATGATAAGAAGTGGTCGAGTTGATTTAACAGTTTTAGGAGCTATGGAAGTTGCAGAAAATGGAGATATTGCTAACTGGAAAATTCCGGGTAAAATGGTTAAAGGAATGGGAGGTGCAATGGATTTAGTTGCAAGTGCAAAAAATATTATTGTTGCCATGCAGCATGTAAATAAAGCGGGCGAATCAAAGCTGTTAAAAAGATGCTCGCTACCTATCACAGGTTTAGGGTGTGTTAAAAAAATAGTAACCGAATTAGGGGTGTTTGATATTGTTGCCGAAGGTTTTCAATTGATAGAAAGAGCTCCCGGAATTTCTGTTGATTATATCAAAGAAAAAACCGAAGGAAATTTGTTGGTGATTGGTGAGATTCCGGAAATGGTTATTTGATTTCTCATAATCACTTCGAGTAAAACATAGTGTGGGATTTGGATAAGCGTTTGTATCAAGGAGTAAAAATCATATTTTCTTTTCTTATACAACTTCTTACTTTCGCACCACGAAAAATTAATTATTCAATCATCTCATTATAAAATTATCAAACTTAGTATGACAAAAGTATCAGTAATCGGAGCAGGAGCAGTAGGTGCAACAACTGCCGATGTAATTGCATTTCGCCAATTGGCAGATGAAGTAGTATTGTTAGATGTAAAAGAAGGTTTTGCTGAAGGTAAAGCACTTGATATTTATCAAACCACTTCTTTATTGGGGGTTAAAACTCGCGTATCAGGAACTACAAATGATTATAGCAAAACAGCTAATTCAGATGTTGTGGTTATTACTTCTGGAATTCCTCGTAAACCCGGAATGACACGTGAAGAGTTAATTGGTACCAATGCCAATATTGTAAAAACGGTTTCCGAAAATGTGTTAAAACATTCTCCTAATGCCATCATTATTGTGGTTTCAAATCCGATGGATACCATGACATACTTAGCGTTGAAAGCAACTGGTTTACCTAAAAACAGAATTATTGGAATGGGCGGATTATTAGATAGCGCACGTTTTAAAGGCTATTTAGGCTTAGCATTAAATCAACCAACTACCGATATTCAAGGAACTGTAATTGGCGGACATGGAGATACAACTATGATTCCTTTAACTCGTTTAGCAACATTAAATGGCGTGTCGGTTTCAAACTCACTAACACCTGAACAGTTAAAAGAAATTAGTGATGCCACGATGGTTGGGGGTGCTACCTTAACAAAATTATTAGGCACATCGGCATGGTATGCTCCTGGAGCTGCAACAGCATTTTTGGTTGAAAGTATTGTGCGTAATCAAAAACGTATCATGCCTTGTTGCGTTTCTTTAGATGGCGAATATGGACAAAAAGATATTTGTTTGGGAGTGCCTGTTGTTGTTGGAAAAAATGGTTGGGAGTCGATTGTTGATTATAAAATAAATGCTGATGAACAAGACGCATTTAACAAAAGTGCAGAGGCTGTTCGTAACATGAATAATGTATTGAAAGAAATTGGTGTGTTATAATTTCTAACTAATAAAATATATTTTTTTGTAGAGACGTTTCAATCAGAAACGTCTCTATTTGTTTATATAAAAAACTATGGCATCATACAGAATTAATCTTGAAATTATTGAAATAGAAAAAGGAAACTTTCATCTGTTTGTGCATTTAAAAATAGGGGAGAAGTTATGTAGGTTATTATTAGATACAGGTGCATCAAAAACAGTATTTGATAAAACCAGAGTTTTACAATTTGTAAAAAAAAGAAAAATAAAATCTCACGAAAGTAAATCAGTTGGATTAGGTGTTACCGAAATGGAAACACAAATGGTAAAGTTGAAAAACGTTTCAATTGGAAAACTAATTATCGAAAAATTGGAGGTTGCGGTGTTAAATATTTCGCATGTAAATGATACCTATGAGCAAATACAGTTGCCAAAAATTGATGGTGTTTTGGGGAGCGATTTTTTAATGAAATATAAAGCGGTAATAAATTACGATAAGGCAAATCTAAAACTCAAAAAATAATTTCTGTTCACTAATTAACTAACTTCTCATATTATCAAACTGCAACGGAACTTCAAAATCATGTGTGCGTATTTTTGCCATAGTGTTTTGCAAATCGTCAATAGATTTGCTGGTTACCCTTACTTGGTCATCCATAATAGAAGCCTGTACTTTTAATTTTGTATCCTTAATAAACTGCACAATTTTTTTTGCGGTTTCTTTATCTAACCCATCTTTAACGGGTAAATCTTGTAATACATGTTTCCCGCTTGGATGCGGTTCTTTACTCAAATCTAAAATTCTAACATCTAATTGTTGCTTGCTAAATTTTGATAAAATAATATCAACCAAACTCTGTAAAGCCATATCTTGTTTAGCTTGTATTTTAATGAGCTTATCTTTTTTATTCAGCTCAATTTCGCAATCCTCATCTTTCAAATCATACCTACTAATCAATTCTTTTTTTGCAACATTTATGGCATTATCAATTTTTTGTAAGTCGGTTTTATTTACGATATCAAAGCTTGGCATGGGTGTAAGTATTAAGATAAATTTAAGATACAAAATAACTACTTTTGAATGTAAATAATTAATATTAAAAAATAGGATGATAGCTATAAAAAAAAGTTGGTATATACTGATGGGCTTCTGTTTAGTAATTTTATTGTACTCAGTTTCGTGTAAAAAAGATAGCACAAATGCAACGCCTGCACCTAATCCGACTCCTTCAAGTCAAAAGTATTCTTTATCAATAAACATCACACATTTTTTTGGTGATTCATTGTTTAAGTACAATACAAAGTTTATTAATGCTGCAAACGATACCATTAAATTTAATAAGCTTGCCTACTATTTTTCAAATTTAAAATTAACAAAAGATGATGGTTCAGTTTATGCTCCAGAAACTTATTTTTTAATTAATTTTGATAACTCATCAACGGCAATATTTCAGATTGATAATATTCCACAAGGCACTTATAATAAATTTTCTTTTTTTGTTGGGGTTGATAGTTTGCATAACCATTCATTGGCACAAACAGGAGCTTTAGATCCTGGTTATGGAATGTTTTGGTCGTGGAATGTGGGCTATATTTTTAATAGATTGAAAGGAAATTTTGGCGCAGCAAATACAGCTCTTACACTTGATGTTGGTGGCGATGCAAATTTGATGAAATATGATTTACCAACAAGTATTGTGTTAACATCAAATAAAGTGGTTAATTTAAAGATGGATATTAAAGAGTATTTTCAAAATCCTTATGCGTATAGTTTAAAAACTGATGATAGCAGTATTCACGATTTATCAGCACCGGGTATATCGAAACTTGTTCAAAACTCAAAGGATATGTTTTCAGTAACTTCAGTTCAATAAATAAATATGAAAAATATTTTTTACATAACCATTCTCATCTTCATTATTTCATCTTGTAAAAAAGATGGTGCAGTAACTAATCCGTCTTCAGTAGATCAAACGTACACTCCAACACCATACTTCATTCAATATCCTTTCTATTGGTCGTATTATCCAGTTCCAATCCCTACAAATAACCCGCTTACAGTAGAGGGAATCGCACTTGGCAGAAAGTTGTTTTATGATCCAATTTTATCTCAAAATAATACGATGAGTTGTGCCACTTGTCACAATATTTCTTTTGGATTTACAGATAACGGAAAACAATTTAGTAACGGGCTTCACGGAGAGATTGGAAAAAGAAATGCCATGCCAATTTTTAATTTAGGTTGGTATGAAAAATATGGAGAAATTAATCATCGTTTTTTCTGGGATGGAGGAGTGCCTGATATCGAATCACAGGTATTTGGCCCCATTACAAATCCAATTGAAATGAATGAAAATTTATTTAATGTAGTAAGTAAATTGAAATCAAATCCTGAATATCCTTCACTGTTTAAAAAAGCATTTGGAAAAGATACCATTACCTCACAATTATTAGCATTTGCTATTGCACAGTTTGAGCGTACAATAATTTCTTACGGCTCAAAATACGATAAAGGAATACTTAGTAATTTTGCCAATTTTACTCAAGAAGAAAAAGATGGGATGTCAATTTATACAGATATTTATAAAGGAGATTGTTGGCATTGTCATACCATATCCTCACATTTTTTTACCGATTTTGGTTTTCATAATAATGGCATTCAACAAACATTTTCAGATTCTGGTTTAGCCCGAATCACAAGAGACCCTGCTGATATGGGAAAATTTAAAACACCTTCATTACGTAATTTAGTTTTTACTGCTCCATATATGCACGATGGAAGATTTAAAACATTAGAAGAGGTTGTTGAATTTTATAATTCTCAAGCATATCTTGGAGCCAATAAAGATCCTTTTATTACTTCAGATAAACATGAAGCAGGTTTAAACTTATCTGATTATGAAAAAAAATCATTGGTCACGTTTTTAAAAACATTGTCTGATAGTTCGTTCATTAATAATCCTCAGTTCTCTAAACAGTAACTTATTATGATTAATTGTTTTCATAGCAAAGTTTTTATTAAATGTTATTGTTTTATATACACATTAATTATATTCGAATTTCTGTTTTCAAAACTCATAAATACTAAATCAACATAATTATGAAATATATTTTACACGTCAGGCTAATTGCCTTTTCAATTTTAATCTCTTGTGCGTTCTTATTTTCGAGTATGCAAAGTAGTGCTCAGTCTGTTGCAATTATTGGAACAGGGACAAACGTAAATGCCAGTACTGGCTATCCCACTCCATACGGTGCTTGGTATTCGCAATCAAGATCTCAAATGATTATTTTGGCTAGTGAGTTAAATGCTGCAGGTATGACAAGTTCTTCTATTATCTCTAGTATAGCTTTTGATGTTACGGCAACAAATAGTGCTGGTATTCATCAAAATTTTCAAATTAAAATGAAGAATACTACAGCTACTTCATTAAGCACTTCATCACCATCACCTTATGGTTATGATAATGCAGGTTTAACTCAAGTGGTTAACTCATATAGTTATACACCAAGTTCAACAGGATGGAATGTACATACTTTTAATTCAACCTTTACTTGGAATGGAACGTCTAATATATTGGTGGATATTTGTCATGATAATGGAAACAGTAATTATACCTACAGTGTTTCTGTTAATGCTTCTACTACTACAAATAATATGTGGATTCAAGCTATAAGTGATGGTATTACTGGAACAATGTGTCCTACAGGTCAAACACCTACAGCCTATTCAACTAGGCCAAATGTAAAATTTGTTTATACTTCATCTATTACATCACCTCCTATTCCACCCTTATCAGGTTTTGCATATAATCGCAATACCGATACAGCATGGATAAACAGCCCTTACACATTTACCAATACGAGTAATAATTATACGAGTTCTTACTGGGACATAACAGGGTATA
>JANYDU010000054.1 GCA_025359805.1 Bacteroidota bacterium | reverse complement strand
TGATGAAATAACTATTTATCCAAATCCAACAGATGGTATCTTAACTGTTTCATTCGCACAACAACCATCATCAACAAGTATTCAACTTTTTGATATTGCGGGTCGCAGCGTAAAAAATATAAATACATCAAATAACAATTATCAAATGGATGTAAGTGATTTGTGCAACGGAATTTACTTTATCAATATTTGTAATCAGGAAATGAATGTATCAAGAAAAATGATAATCAATAAATAATTTTTTGCTTGGAAAAAGATTTCAAGTAAATACCTCATCGCACATTCGCTTTATATACATTCTCTTAAGGTATTCATTTGCGTGTTTGTGTAATTGTGAGCAATATTATTAACAACTGTTTATTAATAAAAAGCCGTGCACTATGTACGGCTTTTATATTTGTATGCAATGAATCAAACTTTCAAAAAATGGATTACCAATAAATACATCATTGCTGTGGTGGTGTTTGTGGTGTTTATGATTTTTGGAGATAAAAATAATGTGATAGACCAATACGAGTTACATAAGCAATACCGCAAAGTAAAAACCGAACACGATTATTATATTAACCAAATTGCAAAAGCTAAACAAGATTACAACGAATTATTTAGCAACGATAAAAACCTAGAAAAATTTGCCCGCGAAAAATACATGATGAAGCGGGATAATGAAGATGTATTTGTGATTGTGAAAAAAGGCAAGGATGAAAAAGTGAAAACGGTATTTGAAGATACCACCAGCGAAGAGTAGTGGTCAATTACTCATGTTCAGCTGATATTGAATAAACGAGCCCCGCAATTGCGGGGCTCGTTTTTATTCTTCCCCTTTGGGGGAAGGTTGGGATGGGGCTCTCTTTTACCCCGCAAACGTAATACTCACTATATCACTAGGGATGCCAATTTCTGCATCATTTTGTACACCGATTACCATATACTCCCGTGTTTCAGGTTTGGCAGGATCAATAAGGGGGTGGTGGTCGTGGTAGGGGCTATGTGTAGAAAGGATCAAATGTGTCCATGCAGCCGTTCCCTGTAAACGAGTATAAATGTTTATGCCTATTACTCCTTTTTTGGTGTATTTTACATTTACAAAACCATTCCCGGTGGTAACTGCAAGATCGGGCTTATAAGTAGTAGGGTCAAAAGCAGCATTGGATAAATTAATAATACCTAATGATGAGCCTTTACCGGCAGTATATCCGGGGCTAGCCTTAACAATATTGGCTATGCTGTGAAACGTTTGCCCTTCGGTGGCTAATACTGTTGATGCTTCATTCACTTTTTGTGAGTAGGTGTTTTTGGCGGCTATTTTAGCATTAAGTGCATTGGTAATATTGTCGCAAGAGTTTTGCAACTCTGCAATTTGGGCATCGGTTAATCCTACTGATGAACCAATAAGGGCAATTTGAGTTTTGAAATTGGTGGCCCAGGCCAACATCCCGCCATCGGGTAAATTAAAAAAATCTTTCATGTTTTTGAGTTTTTGTTTTTAAGGGTTAGACATTAAAAAAGTGGATAACATGCAATGGATCCGGCATGTTTGCGGCAATTATTTGATACTTGTACAGTTTATTCGGAACAGTTCTGAATATGTTCAGATGGGTTCATGAAAACGTTCAGAGATAGGTATGAAAACCTACAGAGATTGTTCTGAATATGTTCAGAAGGGCTTATGAAAACGTTCAGAGGTAGGTATGAAAACCTTCAGAGGTTGTTCTGAATATGTTCAGAAGGACTTATGAAAACGTTCAGAGGTAGGTATGAAAACCTTCAGAGGTTGTTCTGAATATGTTTTGATGTAGTACAGAAAACGTTTTGATATAGTTTGGAACAAGTTTAGAAGCACTTCTAAAAAAGTTCTAAACCAGATAAACTAAAAGTAAATGGATAGTGAGTAGTTGAAAAAAGACAAAAATTGAGTATAGAGTTGTTGCTATTGTTTCATACGTCAAAGAGCGATTGATTATTCATACAATGCTAAAAATATTTTCGGGAAATAAAAAGAAGTTTTTTTGAGGGGTAGAAACATATGCATCGTAAATTGCTGGCATAGACTTTAGTTTTAGTGTGCGGCTAAGATAAGCGAAAAGTAATTTTTTAGAATATTTCAGTAATTTAAAATGAAATATTGCTATTGATGTACTCAATCAAAAACACTTTACACAAAGGCAAGATCTTTTTATTCAGGGGAACCAACAGCTTTCAATATTTTTAAATAAAAAAGCCGAAGCAATTGCTTCGGCTTTGGGTGGATTATGGGGCTCGAACCCACGACCCTCGGTACCACAAACCGATGCTCTAACCAACTGAGCTAAAACCACCATTTAAGGGAGGCAAATGTAATAATATTTTAATAGCTGTCAATTCCTTTTTTAACCTTTTACTAAAGTTTCTACTTTATCCCAATTCAATACATTCCAAAAGTTACTTACATACTCGGCTCTTTTGTTTTGATATTTAAGGTAATAAGCATGTTCCCACACATCAATTGCCAGTATTGGTTTGCCTTGTTTGGTTGCAATATCCATTAATGGATTATCTTGATTTGGGGTATTTATGATACTTAATTTTCCATTATTCACAACTACCCAAGCCCATCCTGAACCAAAAACACCCATGGCACTTTTCTCAAATTCCTTTTTAAAATTTTCCATCGAATCAAAATTGGCATTGATAGCAGCTAAAGTTTTTTCCTGAGGTTTGGTATCTTTTTTTAGTAGTTGCCAAAACATGCTATGGTTCCAATGTCCACCTCCATGGTTACGAATTGCGCCTCTCACACTTTCGGGAGTGCCGTTAATATTTTTAATTAATTCTTCTAATGTTTTTCCTTTTAGTGAGGGTTCTTTTTCAATAGCTTCATTCAGTTTTGTTACATAAGCTAAGTGATGCTTATCATGATGTATCTGCATGGTTTGCGCATCAATGTATGGTTCTAATGCATCAAATGCGTACCCAAGTGGAGGTAATTCAAATGCACTGGTAACACCTTCAACAGCAAGTAAATTTCCTGCTTTTGAAATATGCGTAGCTGTCCCTAATGAAATAATAGCAGCTGTTTTTAAGAAATCTCTTCTTTCGTTTTTCATAATCATGAATGTATAAATTGAGGTGAAGTTACTTTTTTATATGAATGTAAAATTATGATTTTATTTAGTTAGCGTTCCATTAAATTTTCTTTAATTTGTTCACATGAATTCATCTGAATTAATTGAGCTAAACGTTGAAGGAATGACTTGCACAAATTGTGCAGCTACCGTTAAGCGCAAGTTAGAAAAAGATGGGATGGTTGATATCAATGTAAACTTTGCTAATGGTGAGGTTACATTTAAAAATCCAACTCCATTAACTGTTGAAAATATTATTAATCATATTGATGATTTAGGATATAAAGTAGTATCTGATCAAACCAACGAAAAAAAAAACTTTTAGCCACTCTCGAAGCTAAGTTTTATTTCTGCCTTATTTTTTCTGTTCCGCTTTTTCTTCACATGTTTATTCATTGGAGTGTTTTACACAATCCAATTTTTCAACTTGTAGCATCACTTCCTGTTTATTGTATTGGTTTTTTATTTTTTGGAAGAAGTGCATATCATTCAGTAAAAAATGGTGTGCCAAATATGGATGTACTTATTTTTATAGGATCGTTTTCTGCTTTTGTGTATAGCCTTGCCGGAACATTTATGTTTTATGGCACGCCTGAAATTCATCAGTATTTATTTTACGAAACAGGAACAACCATCATTACTTTGGTGTTGCTCGGAAATTTATTTGAGAAAAATGCGGTAAAAAAAACAACAACCGAAATGAATGAGTTAAACAAACTCAAACAAATTAAAGCCAGAAGAATACACGTTGAAAATGGAAAAGAACACATTGATGAAGTTGGTTATGAAGATATAAAAATGGATGATGTGTTATTGGTAAATTCTGGAGATCAAATTCCTATTGATGGATTTGTGTGCAGTGGTGAAGGTGCTGTTGACGAATCGATGATAACTGGTGAAAGTATTTCTGTTTTTAAAAACAAAAATGATAAGGTAATTGGCGGTACTATTTTATTGGATGGAAATATTAAAATACAAACCACAACTACAAGTAAAACATCTGTACTTGCCGGAATTATTGAATTGGTAAAAACGGCTCAGGCAGATAAACCTGCGGTACAAAAATTAGCCGATAAAATAAGTGCCATATTTGTTCCTGCGGTTTTAATTATTGCGGTTTTATCTCATGTTATCAATTATTTAATTTTAGATTTACCATTAAGCACATCCTTAATGAGAGCCATTGCGGTATTGGTTATTTCTTGTCCGTGTGCAATGGGGTTGGCTACTCCCACAGCCGTAATGGTGGGCATTGGTAAAGCCGCACGAAATGGAATTCTTATTAAGCAAGCATCTGTTTTAGAAAATTTCTCAAAAATTAATACCATTGTTTTTGATAAAACAGGAACTCTCACAACAGGAAATTTTTCATTTGAAATTATCTTTAAAGATTTGCAACATTCAACCGAAGAAATCCAAAATATTATTTACCAATTAGAGTTGCATTCATCTCATCCAATTGCAAAATCTGTTGTTAAAAATACTTTATGGAATCATTCCATCATCAATTTTAAAACGGTTACCGAAAATAAAGGAAAAGGATTGTTTGCAATAGATGAAAATAATAATTCATACGAAATAGGAACTACAGCTATTTCGGGCGGAGTAAAATTATTATCGGGAGATATTTTTTTAATGATGAATGAAAAACTGATAGCCACTTTTTCTGTTTTGGATGAATTAAAAGAGGGTGTAAAAGAAGGCATCAGCTATTTTAATAAGAAAAACATTCATACCATTTTATTAAGTGGAGATTCAACTCAAAAGTGTGAAAATGTAAAATTAGAAACGGGAATTAATGAAGCTATAGCAGAGCAATTACCTCAACAAAAATTAAATAAGATTGCCCAACTATCATCAACCAAACACACAGCTATGGTTGGCGATGGCATTAATGATGCTCCGGCTTTAAGCAAAGCAAGTGTAGCAGTTTCGTTTACCAATGCTTCCGAAATTGCAAAACAATCAGCACAATTAATCATTCTTCAGAATAATTTTCTTTCGCTTAAATATGCGCATATCATTTCAACACAAACGTATCGAACCATCAAACAAAATTTATTTTGGGCTTTCTTTTATAATATCATTGCTATTCCGTTTGCAGCAGCAGGTTTTTTAAGTCCAATGCTCGCAGCACTTTCTATGGCATTTAGTGATGTGGTGGTAATTGGAAATTCAATAAGATTGCGGTTTACGAAGTTGAAATAAGTATTTTCGCCACATGCACTCTGCCTATCTTGTTCGCGTAATTAGTAGTCTTCCCGAAACTCCGGGAGTCTATAAATATTATGATGCCGAAGGAATGCTTATTTATATTGGCAAAGCAAAAAATTTAAAAAGAAGGGTAACCTCTTACTTTACCAAAAATCACGATAACAGAAAAACGGCAGTGTTGGTAAGCAAAATTGTAGATATACAGTTTACGCTTGTGGATACCGAAATTGATGCTTTGTTGTTGGAAAATTCGCTCATCAAAAAATTTCAACCTAAGTTTAATATCAATTTAAAAGATGATAAAACGTATCCTTATATCTGTGTAAAAAATGAACGTTTTCCTCGCATTTTTTCAACCCGACAATTGATTCGTGATGGTTCGGAATATTTTGGTCCGTATGCCAATGGAACCATGATGCACACCGTAATGGAAGTGATAAAAACGTTGTTTCAAATTAGAACGTGTAATCTAAATTTATCAGAAGAAAATATTCATGCAAAAAAATTTAAAGTATGTTTAGAATATCAAATTGGCAATTGCAAAGCACCATGTGTAGCGTTTCAAAATGAAGAAGACTACAACGATACCATCAAACAAATAAAAAATATTTTACGAGGAAATTTAGGTGTTGTTATCACTCATTTAAAAGGCATGATGAATGATGCTGCAGCACAATTAAAATTTGAACAAGCATCTGAATATAAAAATAAATTGGCAACGCTTGAGCATTATCAAAGCAAATCAACCATCGTAAATTCGTCTATAAATAATATTGATGTATTTGGATTTGTGAGTGATGAACGTTTTGCTTTTGTAAATTATTTGAAAGTGGTAAATGGAATGATTATTCAAACGCAAACCTTTGAGCTGAAAAAGAAATTGGATGAATCTCAAGAAGAATTGTTGGAGTTTGCTATTGCCGAAGTGAGAGAACAATATAAAAGCAATTCGCCCGAAATTATTGTTCCGTTTGATATGCCATTGCAAGATGAACAATTAACTTTTACGGTTCCAAAAGCGGGCGATAAAAAAAAGTTGCTCGACCTTTCCATGAAGAATGCTATTTATTATAAACGCGAAAAATTAAATCAATATGAATTGCTAAATCCCGATTTAAAAGTGGAGCGTGTGCTTACACAAATGATGAATGATTTACGATTAACAGAATTGCCCAAACATATCGAGTGTTTTGATAATTCAAACATCATGGGAACTTATCCAGTTTCGGCATGTGTGGTATTTAAAGATGCTAAGCCAAGCAAAAAAGATTACCGACATTTTAATGTAAAAACTGTAGAAGGTCCGAATGACTTTGCCACCATGAAAGAAGTAGTTTTTAGAAGATATAAACGCATGTTGGATGAAGGCGAAGCTCTTCCAAATTTAATTGTTATTGACGGAGGAAAAGGGCAGTTAAGTTCGGCTGTTGAGAGTATGAAAGAGTTGGGTATATATGGAAAAATTCCTGTGCTGGGCATTGCAAAACGTTTGGAAGAATTATATTATCCTGAAGATGAATTGCCATTGTATATTGATAAAAAATCGGAGACGTTAAAAATTATTCAGCAAATACGTGATGAAGCACATCGGTTTGGTATTACCCATCACCGAAGTAGAAGAGATAAAGGAACGTTAAAATCTGAGCTCGAAGATATAAAAGGAATAGGGGAGGAAACGATAAAATTATTGTTGAATGAATTGCGTTCGGTAAAAAAAATTAAAGAAGCCTCATTGGAAGAGCTCAGTCAAATTATTGGTAATGCAAGGGCTAAACTAATTATTGAGTATTTTAAATAATAGATAAATCTATTACTTTTTTGCGTTGCCCTTAAAGTAAAGTTTTTGCCAAATAAAATTTTCTGATAGAGGTTTGATGATTTTTTTAAGTACTCTGCACCTTAATTTTTATGCGTTTACCGGCAGTAATTTTACTGCTTTTTAGGTGATTCCATTTTTTAAGTTCTTTAACCGTAACATCATATTTATTGGCAATGCTGGCTAATAATTCGCCACGTTTAACTTTATATAAAATGGTTTTGGGTTGTAGCTTTTCTTTTTCAATTTGAGTATTAAGTGCAATGAGCTTTTCATCCATACACGATTTAAAATCGGTATCATTTCCTAATTGGGTAAATAGAATAGCTTTATTGTAAGGGAGTGTTAGAGGAATTTTATCAGTACTAAATGGAATAATGCCTTTTCTTATGGCAGGGTTATAATATTTTAGTTCTTCAATATCCATTTGTAATGCTTCAGCCAATTGAGGTAAAGAGTACCTGTTATCAATATGCACGGTATCGGTATGAAAATTAATAACCACTTCATCAGATGGATAAATATTATGCTCGGCAGCATAGTTCATCATATAGGCAGCACCAATAAATGCAGGAACATATCCACGGGTTTCTTTTGGTAAATATTGTTGAACCGCCCAAAAGTTTTTAATGCCTCCGGCACGTTTAATAGCTTTGTTTACATTACCTGGGCCACAGTTGTATGATGCAATTACCAAAAGCCAATCACCATAAATGCGGTAGGAGTTACGTAAATATTTGATGGCTGCATCAGTAGCTTTTGTAACATCACGTCTTTCATCATAATAATGTGTAGTTTTTAATCCATACATTCTTCCGGTGGCAGGCATAAATTGCCACATGCCACCAGCACCAACAGGTGATGTTGCTTGAGGATTTAATGCCGATTCGATAACTGCTAAATATTTTAATTCGAGGGGCATTTTTTCTCTATCCAATGCCTCTTCAAATGCCGGAAAATAATAATTAGACCAAGCCAATATTTTAGAAGAAAGTTTACGTTTTCTAATAGTGTATAAATCAATGTATGGCCTAACGTATTCGTTATATTCCAATGGAATTTCCGATTCTAAAATAGAAAGTCTGTATGCATAAACCGAATCGGCATAAATAGGAATATCTGTTTGTTCAAATCCATAAATATTCAAATCACCTTGAGGAATTTGAGGATATAATTTACTTCTAATTTTAAGTGTATTGCTATCTAATAATGCTAATGAGCTCTCATCGGTTTCGTATTTTGTACGTAACTGAGCCATTACACTTGTGCCTAAAAAAGCAACAGTAGCGGTAGTTAAAAAATATTTTATAAAGTTTGTCATTCGCCTTTTTTATGGTTTATATAATGATGGCAGAAAACGAAAATATAGGAATTAGCTCTAAAAACGAAACACAATTCCAATTAATTATACCTTTACTATTTTTAAATCGACTATTAATTAGGGCGATGTATTTCTTATCGCTTTACAGTTGTAGGTTTAGTTAAGGTGTTAAATTGAAGTTAAAATTTTATCGGGCGTGGGGAGAAACAGATTGATGGGCAAAATCTCCTATCATGTATTTGTGATAAGCTGTGATTGCTATCATGGCTGCGTTATCTGTGCAGTATTCAAATTTTGGGATATAGGTATTCCAATCATTTTTTATTCCTAACTCTTCAATGGCATTGCGTAAGCCTGTATTTGCTGATACTCCACCCGCTATGGCAATTTCTTTTATTTCAAAATCATCAGCAGCTCTCAATAATTTTTTTAGTAAATGATGGATGATAGAATATTGAATAGATGCGCAAATATCACTTAGATTTTCTTCAATAAAATGGGGGTTTGCTTTCACATGGTTTTGCACAAAGTATAGGTAAGCAGTTTTTAATCCACTAAAACTATAATCGTAATTTGGAATATTTGGTTGAGGAAAAACAAATGCTTTTGGGTTGCCATCTTTTGCAAATTGATCAATCATTGGTCCGCCTGGATAAGGAAGATTAAGGATTTTTGCAGCTTTATCAAAGGCTTCTCCTGCAGCATCGTCAGTTGTTTTTCCAATCAGTTCCGAGTCAAAATAATCATTCACTTTGGTTATCATAGTATGTCCGCCTGAAACGGTTAAACACAAAAATGGAAAAGGTGGAAATGGCTTATCTATAAAATGAGCCATAATATGTGCTTGCATGTGGTTCACTTCAATAATTGGGATATTTAAACCCATGGCAAATGATTTGGCAAATGAAACGCCAACCAATAACGAACCAATTAAACCCGGACCCGATGTAAAAGCAATAGCGCTTAATTGTTCTTTTTTTATGTTTGATTGTTTGAGTGCAGCATCAACCAATGGAACAATATTTTGTTGATGTGCACGTGATGCAAGCTCGGGTACAACACCGCCCCAAGCCGCATGAATTTTTTGAGAGGCAACAAGATTACACAGGATGTTTCCGTTTTGTAATATAGCCACTGCTGTATCATCACAAGATGATTCGATGGCAAGGATATTGACAGGTGTTGATTCCACAGCCCACAAATATGGAGTATTAGCCGATAAAAATTATATTTGAACGATTATATCTTTTGAAACGAACAGTAAAAACAATATCATACACCATTTTAATCCTGCTGATAACATCTATCACGCTGGCTTATTTTGTATTTACGAGTAACCTGTTTCAAAATTGGTTAACCGGAAAAGTTACCGATTATTTAAGTTTAAAATTTAAAACAAAAATCACTATAGGACACATTAATTATCATCCCATAAATAGTTTTTCATTAGATGATGTTTACTTTGGGGATCAAAAAAATGACACACTTTTTTATGTAGAAAATTTAAAATTTAACCTCGGAAGTTTTGCTCTTGATTCACTAAAACTATCATTAAATGATGTGAGAGTAAAAGGTGGTTATTGCAAGATGGTTACCTATCCCGATAAAACTTTTAACATTGATGTGCTCTTTAATATTTTAGATCCAAACGACACGATAGTTAATCCTAAAGCACCAAAATTTACGTTGTATTTTGATAAAGTGGTGGCCACAAATACCCGATTTAAATTAATTGATTCAACAAAAATTTTTGAGAAAGAAGGTTTCGATGGCTTTAATGAAGATTACTATAATATCAATATCATAGCCAATCATTTTTGGATTATAAAAGATTCATTAAATCTGGATATTATAAAGCTGTCGTGCAAGGAAAAATCGGGTGTGGAACTAAAAAATATTTCGGCTCAAACTATCATTTCTCCAAGGGGAATGTACCTCACAAATTTGGAAACTCAAACCAAATACACCCATATAAAAAGTAAACAATACAGTATGATTTATAACTCTTGGGATGAGTTGGCTGATTATAATAATAGGGTGAAAATGGTTGCCGATATTGATGATGCAGAAATTGATATGAGAGATATTGCTTATTTCGCTCCTACATTAAAAAACTACAAACAAGTAATAAAAGTAAATGGAAAAATGAGTGGTCCAACCAAAAATATGAAGTTTAAAAATTTGAATATATTTTTTGGAAACGTAAGCTATTTTAAAGGAAATATTGAGCTAAAAGGTTTGCCAAATATCGAAGAAACTTTTATTGATGTAAAAGCTGTTGATGCCATTACTACAAGAACAGATTTGGAATATTTGCTTGGAAATATTTTGCCTGATGAACTTTCGCGATTGGGGAAAATGGAATTTACTGGGCGATATACAGGTTTTTATAACGACTTTGTTGCCTTCGGAAAATTTAATACTAAACTTGGAAAATTGAATACTGATTTAAACATGAAGTTAACTTCAAAAACGTCAAATTCTTCTTACTCTGGAAATTTAGAATTGATAGATTTTGATTTGGGAACTTTGGTTGGACAAAAAAAATATATCGGTCGTACCACATTAAAAACTGCTATTAAAGGAAAGGGATTTGAATCAAAAAATTTGCAAACAAGTTTCACCTCCAAAATAAAATATTTTCATGCAAAAGGATATAACTATAAAAACATTGCTATTAACGGAAATCTTAATAAAAAGATGTTTGAAGGGGATTTAAATATCAATGATTCTAATGTGAAATTAGATTTTAAAGGAACAATTGATTTACGCTCAAACGTGGCTAAGTATAAGTTTAACGCGGTAGTAAAAAATGCCAATTTACAGGCTTTAAAATTTGATACCGTTGATAATATTTTTTCTACTAAAGTTGATATTGACTTTGCATTTAAAGATTTAGATAATAATGACGGAACCATTCTTATTGATGATATTTTATTTGTAAAAAGTGGAATAGATTATCCGTTAAAACAAATTAAGGTTACCTCTAAAAGTGATGGAGTTAGCAGACAACTAAAAGCAAAGTCGGAAATTTTTGATGCCGAAATAAAAGGAAATTATGTGTTTGTTGATTTAGCAGATAATATAAATAACATCTTGTATGCGCTGATGCCAAATTATTTTATTCCGATAAAAAAAATACTGCGTGAAGAAAACTTTTCATATAAAATTGCTATTGCTAACTCAGATTGGATAAGTGATTTATTTTATCCAAATGCGAGAGTATATGATATGAGTTTAGAAGGAAAAATGTCGTCAAATAAAAATGATATTTCTGCCAACGCTTTTGTTTCAGTTTTAAAATACAAACAAGTAACCTTAAAAAATATCACGCTAAAATCATCTATTAATAATGGGATTGATGGCTCTATTCTTATAGGTGTTGATGAGTTGTTGCAAAAGGATACCTCTATTTTAAAAGATTTTGCGATGCTTACTTCGCTCAAAAAAAATGAAGCCAATAATCATATTAAAATTTCGGATTCTACAAGTAGAGTGTATGCAGATATTTTAACTGATATTAATTTTCTTCCTCATCAAATTAAATTATCGTTTGAAGAATCAAATATAACGTACAGAAAAAAAACTTTTTATATTAAAGATAACAGTTTTGTAATTTACAATGATTCACAATTGTTGTGCAAAAATGTTAAAGTTATGCAGGAGCAAAGTTATATGCTCATCAATGGATTTTATGATTTTAATGATGCACATAATTTACGTGCCGATGTAAAAGATATTGACCTATCACTTGTTAATTTATTTCTTCCAAAACTATCATTTCAAATTGGTGGAGATATGGATGGATCTTTTGTACTTAAAGGTAATAATCACAAAAATTATTTAAACACATTTGTAAATCTTAATGCACTTTCATTTGATAAAGATACTATTGGTGATTTTTCACTCACCAGTAATTACAATGAAAAACAAGAACGTTTTTTAGTATACACAAAATCGTTAAATGGCAAATTGAAAAACTTTGAAGCAGGGGGATTTATTTCTACTGCTAATGACAAACAAATAAATATTGATGTTACGTTAAATGAATCGGATGTAAAATCATTTCAAGCATTTTTAAAAGAACAAGTTTATTTTTATGGAGGATTGGTATCCTCTAAATGCAAAATATCAGGTACTACCGATAAAATATTATTGAACGGACAATTTGATTTAGGCAATTTAGATTTGCGTGTTGAGTACTTAAAAACGCGTTATAAATTTAATACCCATATTGATTTTGATAATGAAGCAATAAATATTAAACCCTTTAATATTATTGATGAGCAAGGCAAAACAGGATTAGTATCGGGAGGTATTACGCACAAAAATTTTGATAATATGAAATTTGATATCAGCATTTCAAAATTAAATAAATTTCATTTGCTCAATACTACTGAAAAAGATAATTCATTGTTTTATGGCTCTGCTTTCGGCAGTGGAAGTGTTCGTTTAACAGGGTATCAAAATTTGCTATTGCTTGAAACCGATTTGAAAACCGAAAAAGGAACGGTAATTTATATTCCATTATCGACTTCAGGTGGATCGGATGAGCAAAGTTTTATTAATTATATCAATAAAGATACATCGGTAAAAGTTTTTGTTAACAAGCAAAATGTACTCTCAGGATTTTTATTAAGCAGCATGATACAAATTACTCCCGATGCCGAAATTCAATTAATAGTAAATGAGCAAACAGGTGATATTATTAAAGGAAAAGGTATAGGAACGGTTAAACTTGAACTCAATAAACAAGGTGCATTTAATATGTATGGGCAAGTGATTATTGAAGAGGGTGAATACCGATTTACTGCAGCAAAAATTTTCTCTAAAAAATTTACATTAACCAGAGGTGGAACAATTGATTGGACTGGAGATCCGATGCAAGCGCGTATGGATATTCAAGGAATGTATTATGTAAGAAAAACATCTATTACCGAACTGGTTCCATCGGCAGCAACAGGTACTACCATTGACTCACAAGTTCCTGTTGAATGTTTACTTTATGTGAAAGGAAGTTTAACTTCACCCGAAATAAAGTTTGATATCAATTTTCCAGATTTGCAAAGTTCAATAGGAACGAATGCTTCAGAAATTCAAAATGTAGTTCGGCAATTAAGAGCAGATCCTGATATGATGAATCAACAAGTAATGAGTTTGATGTTATTTGGAAAATTTGTTCCGATATCGAGCTATAATTCGAGTTCCGCATCCAATCTTCAATCAGGTGCGGCATCTACTTTAAGTGGAATATTAACATCACAAGCAAATAGTTTAATGGGAAATATTATTCCTGGTTTAGATTTTAATATCGATTATCAAGCGGCCACAGATGCTACAAAAAGTAGAGCCATTTTTTCGGCATCAAAAAAGTTTTATGATAATAGGTTTGAACTACAAACAAGTTACGATCCGCAAATTCCGAATAATGCTAATGTAACAGGACAATATAGTTTGAGAAAAGATGGAAACATAAAAGCAAAAGTATATAGTAGAAATACGGTTGATCCCATTTATAATAGAAATGCCCTTACACAAGGAGTAGGTTTATACTACAGAAAAGAATTTGAAACTTTTAGTGAACTTTTTAGCAAGAAAAAACAGATTAAATAATTTAAATTTTAATATCATGAATACTATTGGAATTCCATCAGTTGATTTAGCTGATTTTTTATCAGAGGATAAACATCGCAAACAAAAATTTGTTGATGAACTTGGTCATGCTTATGAAGAAGTAGGTTTTGTTGCAGTAAAAAATCATATGCTAAGTGATGAACTTTCTAAAAGATTATATGAAGAAGTGAAACACTTTTTTTTACTTTCTCTCGAAACAAAATTAACCTATGAAGTGCCAGAATTGAGTGGACAGCGAGGCTACACATCATTTGGGAAAGAACATGCAAAGGGGAGAAGTGAAGGCGATTTAAAAGAGTTTTGGCATTTTGGTCAGTATGTGGAAGACAATGATCCTATCAAAAATCAGTACCCCGATAATGTGGATGTAAAAGAGTTACCTATTTTTAATCAATCAGGAAAAGAGGCTTATCAAGCATTAGAAAAAACTGGACAACACATGTTAAGAGCGCTTGCCATTTACTTAAATTTAGATGAGTTTTATTTTGATGATAAAATTCATAATGGCAATAGTATTTTGCGCCCAATTCATTATCCTGCTATAACTCATGAACCTAAATCTGCAGTGCGTGCAGCCGAACACGAAGATATTAATTTGATTACCCTTTTAATGGGCGCATCAGCCGAAGGATTAGAAGTGCTTAATAAAAAAGGAGAATGGATTGCTGTTACCGCTTTACCCAACCAATTGGTAGTAAATGTTGGTGATATGCTGCAACGATTAACCAACAATAAACTAAAATCTACAACACACAGAGTGGTAAATCCTCCAAAAGAAAAGTGGAGTGAACCACGTTTTTCTATTCCATTTTTCTTACACCCAAGATCTGAAATGCGATTAGATTGCTTGCCTTCTTGCATTACCGAAAATAATCCGATTCACTATTCGCCAATTAGTGGAGGAGAATATTTAAACGAGCGTTTAAGGGAAATTGGATTGAAAAAATAAAGCACTACATACATTCATCTTACTGTAAATTAAGTTTTACATGAAAGGTGTGACGCTAAAATAGCAAACTCTTACATTCGTACCCTAACAAAAATAATATGAATAAAAATGTTCAAATGATTATGCTGATGCTCATGTTCACAACCATCAGTTTTTTAACTCAAGCGCAAAATCAAAAATATAAATTACCAGCTGCTCGTACACCTTACGAAAAAGAGTTGATGCTTAACCAACATCCACAATCTGATCCATTTGTTGGTTATGGAAAAACAGGAATTCAAATGCCTGATCATGTGCGTTACCCAGGTGAGTTTGAGGAATCACAAGCAGTTGCTATTTCATGGTCGCCAGATTATGACAATAGTGGAAATAAATTAAACACATCAGATACTTCATCCATTTATGGATACATTTCTGCACAATTGGCAAAATATATTTCGGATGAATTACCCGTTTGGATTCGTATTCCTATTGCTTCTGATACTATAAAAATAAAAGCATTTATGAATTCTTTAGGTTGGCCTTTAACGCATAATTATAAATTTTTTATTACAAACGGAGATGATTGGTGGATGCGTGATTACGGGCCTAATGGAATTTATTATTCGACTAAAGATAGTGTGGGTTTTGTTGATTTAAAATATTATGATGGCAGAGATTATGATAATATTTTTCCAAGTTATTTAGCTAATCAATTGGGGTATAAAAATATCGTTTCAACACTAAATGGTGAAGGCGGAAATTTAATGAGTGATGGTTTTGGGAAAACATTTTTTAGTGATGTAATTGTTGGTGAAAATGCGTCATCAGGAGTTCATAGTCCAGTTTGGACATCCACTCAAACGGTTGACAGTATACAAAATTTATTTAACTCAAATGAGCCAATCAAACTAAAATCATTGCAATGTGATGGTGGTACCGGACATATTGATTTATATGTAAAATTAATAGATGAGCAAACACTGATGGTATCACAATATGATGCAAAAGTAAAGGCTCAAGACAGACAACTTGTTGAAGATAATTACCAATATTTGGCAACATTAAAATCAACTTATAATAGGCCATTTATCATTTATCGTATTCCTAGTCCTACCAAAGATGATGGCACTTATTCTGATACGAATTGCACACAATTAAATTTTGATGCCCGTACTTTTATTAATGGAATTACTGCCAATAAAATATTTATATATCCATCGTTTTCGGATGATGTAGATGGCAACCAAGCTCAAACAGCTAAAGTAACATCCATCTATCAAAGTTTAATGCCAGGGTATAAAATTATTCCAGTGGATTCGCGTTCAATAACAACCAATGGTGGTGGTGGCGCTATTCATTGTATTACCATGCAAATTCCTGCCGAAAATCCGGTATTGTTTTGGCATCCATCCTATATTGGATTACAACCTATAGTAAGCAAGTATCACATCATCGCAAAAATTACAAATAACAGCGGCATTTCATCTGCTATTTGTAAGTGGAGGATTGCAGGAAATGCATCGTGGACTAATTTAACTTTAACAGATAGCAGCGGATATTTTATTGGTGATATTATGCCGGGTACGCTAACTAATTCTGATAAAATTCAATATCATTTGGTTGCTGTAACAAACAATGGAAAAACGGCAGTAAAACCAATTACTGCTCCTGATGGATTTTATAATATTGTATTTAAATATAATACTGGAATAAGCCAAACATTAGAAGAAATAAAAGCCGAAAACCATTTGTTTGCTGCTTTCCCAAATCCTTCTACAAGCGTTGTTACGGTTCCTTTTAATTTAATTGAAAAGGCTTCTGTTCAAATTTTAATTACTGATTTGATGGGTAAAGAAGTAATGAGTATTTCTAAAAATAATTTACCTCAAGGCTTGTATCATGAAACCATTGATGCCAGCAATTTGAATAATGGAATTTATTTTTATTCGATGTTTTTAAACGGACAAAAAATAGCTACCCAAAAGTTGATGATTCAAAAATAAAATCATCGAAAATATTTTTTTGTGAAGGCTGTTTCGTTTTTTGAAACAGCCTTTTTATTGCGTAATAAATTTTCTGTTTATCATTTCTCCATCACTCATTAATGAAACATGATATAAACCATTTGCAATAGATTCTGGCAAATCAATAGTTATTGTTTCTTGTTGAGGAATGAGTTCCATATCAAAAATAATTTCTCCGTTTGTGTTGGTTATTTTAATACATACTTTGTTGGAATGAATATGTGAAAAATGAATCTGATTTTTTACTGGATTTGGGTACAAAAAAATCTCGTTTTGTTTGAGCATAATATCATTTATGCCAACAGTTAAACTATCAGAAGCAAAATCGGCTAATGCACCAATAGCAAGCTTTGCCATGCTGTGGTAATAACTTTTATTAAACAAATTTATCTTGTCGTTAATGGAATGATAACCTGGGTTAAAATCATGTTTATCATCTTCAATAAATAAAATAGCAGGCATAAAATAATTCCAAAAACTGGCATGATCACTCTGGTAACTTGGAGGATTAATTATAGTTAAATTTAATCCGATTGGGTAAGTTGTATTTACTGACAATAATTTATTGCTTATCACATCATCTCCAACAATATTTCTGGAATGAATATTGGCAACACTATCATTATTTCCATCATAGGCAATCATATCTAAATTAATTGCGGCTTTAATGGTTCCAATATCTAATGTATTGCAAAAAAAATCACTTCCAATTTTCCCTTGTTCTTCAAAATCAAACAGTACGTAATAAATATTAAATGGAAGCGCATATCTGCTTAAAATCCTTGCTGCTTCTATCACTGCACTCACACCACTTGCATTATCATCTGCACCATAATTGATACTTGCTTTGGGCAAATTATCATAGTGTGCACAAATTACGTAGTATAATTTTTGTGATAAATAAGATGCTGAAGAAGCATGTTGAATAGCATAAATATTTTTCCCATTATATCCATTCGAAATAAACGGTTGTTCTATTGCCGTTAATCCAAAACTATTCAATTTTTGTTTGATAAAATTAGCAGCTTTTTTAATATCGGTACTATCTGCATATCTGTTTTTTATCGTATCTATATTGTTATTAATAATTACTGTTGTATCGCCCGAAAGTTGCCTTACGGTAAGCATCAAACTGTCTATGTTTACAGAATGAATGATGTTGTTTACAAATGCCCTTTGAGCATATAATGTGCTAGAAAAAAATAACAACACCAATAAAACATGAAAACGTCTTTTCTTTATCATCTAAACAAATTTAATAAACTATTTGTGAAAGGCTTGCCATTGTTATGTAATGGTATTTGCTTAATCAAATAAAATTCGTCAATTTACACACGTTATTTTTTATACCATGATTAAACAAACCTTTATTTATTTAGCCCTATTAATTCAACTTGTGGGCACAGCATGTGCAGGAGATTCTACACACGTAACTATAAAAAAAATAGTTTCCGAAGAACAACAGCCTATGGTTTATCAGGCGGTTGCACAATTGGTTTCAAGCTATCACTATAATAAATTGAAAATAGATGATGCGTTTTCATCAAAGGTTTTAGATAATTACATTAAGCATTTGGATCAAAACAAATTGTACTTTACTGCCGATGATATTAAGAGTTTTGAAAAATTTAGATATGGTTTTGATGATGCTGTTTTCAATACAAATATTCAACCCGTTTTTGATATTTATAATGTGTATCAACAGCGCATTGCCGAACGCATCAATTATTCGTTAAATATTATCAAACAAGATTTTGATTTTAATGCGAATGATTCGTTTATGATTGATAGAGAAAAAGCTCCGTGGTTTAAAGATACTGCCGAACAAAATAAAGTTTGGTACCATAAAATAAAGTACGAATGTTTAACTATTAGAAGTACCGGAAAGGATTATAAATCATATTCGGAAACGATTCGGAAACGATATGAAAATTATGAGAAGCAGGTTTCTAAAACTAAAAGTGAAGATGCATTTGGATTATTTATGAATAGTTTAGTGGAATTAGCAGATCCCCATACCAATTATTTTTCGCCTCGAATTGCCGAAGATTTTAATAATAGTATAAGCCTTTCGTTGGAGGGAATTGGTGCACAACTTCGTACAGATGGTGAATACACAAAAGTGGTAGAAGTGATAAAAGGTGGCCCCGCTGATAAGAGTAAAAAAATATTTGCTAACGATAAAATTATTGGAGTGAGCCAAAGTAAAGATAGTGATATGACCAATGTAATTGATTGGCGAATTGATGATGTGGTGGCATTAATTAGAGGTAAAAAAGGCACGTTGGTGAGATTGGAAATTGTTTCTGCAAGTGACCCTTCAAAAACAAAAATTATTGAGCTCATTCGTGATAAAATAAAGTTAGAAGACCAAGCATCAAAAAGCACTTTAAAAGAAGTGAAAGTGAATGGCAAAAAACTAAAAATTGGAGTGGTTACTATACCTACATTTTATATTGATTTTGCAGCGGCTCAACGTCATGATCCAAATTATACCAGTACCACTCGAGATGTAAAAAAATTTATTGCAGAGTTTAAAAATCAACATGTTGATGGATTAGTTATTGACCTTAGAAACAATGGTGGAGGCTCGTTACAAGAAGCAATTGATCTTACCGGTTTGTTCATTAAATCTGGTCCTGTTGTTCAGGTTAAAGATGCAAACGGAAGTGTAAGAAGTGAAAGTGATTTGGATGGAGAAACTTTTTATGATGGACCATTAACGGTTTTAGTGAATCGTTTTAGTGCATCAGCCTCCGAAATTTTTGCAGCGGCTATTCAAGATTATGGCAGAGGGGTAATTATTGGCGAGCGTACTTATGGAAAAGGAACGGTTCAAAATGTGGTAAATTTAAATGATATGATTCACATCAATAACAAAACATTAGGACAAGTAAAAATTACCATTGCAAAATTTTATCGCATAAATGGAAGCAGTACCCAACATAAAGGAGTATCGCCAGATGTTGAATTTCCAGGAGTTTTTGATGATGATAAATATGGAGAAGATGCCAGCCCATTTGCTTTGCCTTGGGATCAAATTGGCTCAAGTGAATATGAAAAAACAGGAACAGTTGATTTTGCAAAACCTATTTTAATTGCTAAACATACCGAGCGTATGAGAACCAATCCTGAGTATAAATATTTAACGGAGGATATTGCTTACATCAAAAAAGTGGAAGCAAATAATTATATCACGTTAAATGAAAAGAAATATAAAGAACAAACAGAAGAATCAGAAAAGATAAAAAAGAAACGTGAAGAGGAACGTAAAGCGATTATCAGCAAAGAGAAAAAAGGTGAAGAGAATAAAGATGCAACGGATTTAATTTTAAGTGAAAGCGAACAAGTAATTGGTGATTTGTTGGAGTTGAAAAAGTGATTATTTGCATTGTGAATTGACATGTAATTTTTCTTAGATATATAAATGAAGATTGACTTCTTAAACATGGAATTCCTTCGGGATTATCAACCCAAGAATTAATAATCCTTCGTGATTTTCTACTTTACTTTTTTATACCTAAAACAATCTGTTAAATGATCGTTTACCATGCCAGCAGCTTGCATATAAGCATAGCAAATAGTTGAACCCGCAAAAGTGAAACCACGCTTTTTCAAGTCTTTGCTCATGGCATCACTTTCCTTTGTTTTTGGTGGAATATGTTTCATGGTTTCCCATTTATTTACAAGCGTTTTATTGCCCACAAATTGCCAAATATAATGATCAAATGAGCCGAACTCTTTTTGAATAGCGATAAAAGCCAATGCGTTTTTTCGTGTTCCAAAAATCTTTAATCGGTTGCGAATAATACTGGTGTCAAGCATTAATTTTTCTAATTGAGTATCTGTAAATTTTGATACTTTTTTTACATCAAAATTTGCAAATGCTTTTTCAAAACCTTTACGCCTGTGTAAAATAGTTTTCCAACTTAAGCCCGCTTGAAAAGCATCAAGCACTAAAAATTCAAAATGTTTTTTATCATCATGAACAGGAATACCCCATTCTTCATCATGGTAAGCAATCATCAATTCATCATTACCGGTCCATCCGCAACGTGTTTTCATATTTTTTTCAATTTGTTTACAACAAGAGTTTTGATAAAAATTGATATAAAAATAAAAGACGGTAATTTTAATTAATATACAGAATTTTAAGGTAGAGTTGCACTACTATTCTATAATATAGTATACAATTACAAAGCGGCAAAAAGAGACCCAATTGCTGCACCAATAAAAAAACCTACGCCAACCCCAGGGTCACCTCTATCACCAGTTATCCAGTAGTATGCAGATCCAATTCCATACTCAGACATTGCACCCAACCCGCCACAAAAAGCATCTGCTGAAACTACATTAACCAATTTAGGGAAATCGTTAATTTGATCACTTAGGTATCCATCATTCCATTTGTTAGATGGACTATTAGCAACATTTAACCAATACACACTTGATTTATAAGATATCGCTAAAAAACATAATACTTCAGTTTTATCTCTAATAGATAATTCGCCACTTATTATATCACTTTGTAATTGTAAAATATAATTAGGGAAATCATTCATATTACCTCCAAAAGAAATCATTTGATTATAAATTTTCATTGTACTATCTGACCATGGGGTTGTTCTCATCCATTCATCTTTTGAGAAATTAGTCAAAGTAGAGATAGTAGTAAAAAAATTAGTTTTAGATTCAACTAAAAAGGCATCTGATTGATTATTGAATACATCACTTTTATATTGTGAAAATAAATCTGCCCAATCATTCCAAGTTACTTGATCTGATGGAGGAGCATTATTGATAAGATAATCTAAGCAACTATTATGATAAGAAGCTATGGCTTCAAATGGATTTTTATTATATGTATTCATAAATTTGTAGTATTTTTTTTAGCAATATATATATATATATTTGATATAGTAAAAAATTAGATATGAAAAAGACGTTATTTTTTATATTGATATTTATTTTCTCTCTAACCCTATTTGCACAAAACAAAAGAAAAGCAGAAGTTGATTTAAGAGTATTTTGGGGAATGGACAACAATAATTGGGAAGGCGTAAATAGATTATTATCCGAAAGGAATTTTGATGCACACT
>JANYDU010000053.1 GCA_025359805.1 Bacteroidota bacterium | reverse complement strand
ATACCAATTTAGAAAAAGTAGATTTTAGAAGCTCTTATCATTTTTCCATTAACCCCGAGTTAAACCGAATAAAAAAAGCAAAATTCTCGCTTACTACCTTATCCGGACTCTTACACAAATACGATATTGAAATAGATAATTGATGATTGTGAAATTTATAGTGTAGTTGTAGGCATATTTTTAAAATAGAATCATAATAATCTATAAGAGCTTTTAGTTTACCTCTGGATCGTTAGAATCAGGAATTGTAATCTGAATTATTACTTCACAAAGTTGAGTTCGCTCCTAAAAATTGCTTAATATAATGTATAAATAATGTTACATATTTTACGTGTTTTAAAATAAAATATTTTTGATTCCAATTCATTCCATATAAATTGCTTGGCAATGAAACGCAAATGTTCATATCCATTTTTTTCATGGCTTCTGCTTGTATTGTTTACTTACAATATTGTTGGAAGTTATGCTACATTTTTTGCGTGGAGAATTTGGATGCAAGAACAATTGGAAGAATTAGCTTCAACCTTGCCAAACAATCAACTCATACTAATAACCCTTTTATCGACTGAAGAAACAGAGCAAGAAATTTGTATAAACGGCAGCATGTATGATGTGGTAAAAACCACCGTTGAAAATGGAAAAACAAACTGCTATTGTATCAGAGATTTTGAAGAAGAAACATTGGCATCAACTATTACCGATGGTGCATTTAGTAAAGCCCATAACGATTTAGCAAAAGCTATAAAATCTCTACAAAAAAAACATTCAGAAAAATATACAGATGCTTTTCAATTCCATTTCATTTCGCATCAAATTGTTCTCCCCAAAACAATATATTATCACAACAAAAAATATATGGAGTGTATCATTACAAAAAATTCCCCTCCTCCAAAAGGTTAGTATATCGTTAAAAAGTGTACTTGCAAATTAGATTTGTTTTGCACTTATTTTATTCCATATCTAATACACCCATTTCCATTACAAAATATTTTTATGAGAAAAATTATACTCGGCATAGTATTGCTGTTTACTACAAATTATATATATGCACAATCCATATCAGGAAAAACAAATACACCCGCAACCATTTTTATCAATGAATTAAATAAAGTGATATCAACTGATTCCACAGGGCATTTTAACATCAATTCTATTCCAAAAGGATTTTATACTATTCAAATTTCGAGTATTGGTTATCAAACAATGCTCACCACATTTAGCTTTCCATTTGATGAATTAAAACATAAAAAAAACGAAAGCATTTTGATTACCTCACAATCAGAAAATATTTTTATCGACATCACTTTACAAAAAACTCAAATAGAAATTAAAGAAGTAACCATATCGGGAACTCGAAATTCTTTACAAAATAATAGCACCATGAGCATGGATGTTGTGGAGATGAATAGCATGCGTGAACGTGGACAAATTACTGTGATGGAAGCATTGGCAAATAAACCAGGAATCGCGCTTGTATCAACAGGTATAGGCATTGCGCGACCTGTTATACGTGGACTAACCGGAAACAGAATTGTTACCGTAATTAATGGTGTAAAACTAGAAAATCAACAATGGGATATAGAGCATACACTTGGTTTAAATCAATATGGAATTGATAGGGTAGAAATCATAAAAGGCCCTGCTTCTTTTTTATATGGTTCGGATGCAATGGGTGGTGTGTTAAATTTTATTGACGAAAAACCTGCTCCTATAAATTCAATTATTGGTGATGCCAGTGCAAGTTTTAATTCAAACACTTTTAGTAGTACAACTGATGTTGGATTGAGAGGTGCAAAAGAACATATTAACTGGAGTTTTAGAGCAGGATTAACTAATCATTCCGATTATTATAAAGGAAATTTCACTTCTGATGATAGGGTTGCAAATTCTCGTTTCAGAGAATTTTTAGGCAAAGCAACTTTGGGGTTAAATTATAAAAAATCGGTTACACTTTTTTCCTACCAATTGAATATGGGTTATTATGGAATTGTAGAGCCATTTGAAAAGAAAGATACAACAGAAAAAGTAGAAGAAGATCATCCGATGGAATTTGAAACTCCGTATCACACATTAATACACCACACTGCTTTGGCAAAAAACACTTTGTTACTTGGCAGCACAAAATTAATTTCTACCCTCTCCTATCAAAACGACCAACGAAAAGAATTAGAACCTGGAAATACAGAAAATAATCCTTCTCTTGGATTTAACTTAAACGTTGTTTCAATAGATGTAAAAGTTGACCATAATTTTAATGAAAATGTATCATTGATTTTAGGAACACAAGGCACTTTTCAAAACAATACCAATGAAGGATACAGCCGATTAATTCCTAATTATAATCAATTGGATGTATCGGGTTATGCGCTTAATAGATACAAACTTATCAACCAAAAATTAAATATAGATATTGGTGCTCGTTACGACCATAGAAATATAAATAGTTCAATAAATGGAATAAAAAATTCGGCAGATTATATGCCAGCACTCACAAATAGTTATGAAAACTTAAGTGCATCATTTGGCTTGAATTATTTGCTGGCTAAAAATTTATACTTTTATGGAAATGTTGGAACAGGATATCGAGCCCCTAATATGGCTGAACTTACCTCAAATGGAATTAGATTAGAAACACAACGCTACGAATTAGGAAACATATCTTTTACTAAAGAAACAAATTTGCAAGGCGAAATTGGTATAAGAGCAGATTATAATGATATTAGTTTTGAAGCATCAAGTTTTTATAATCACATCAATAATTTTATTTACACACAAAGACGTGGAGACACGTTAAGAGAAATGCCAGTGTACGAATTTAAACAAGCCAACGCTTGGATATTTGGTGGCGAAGCAAAAATTGATGTGCATCCAATGGCTATAAATTGGCTTGAAATAACAAGCGCTTACTCACAATTAGAAGGGCATTTAAGTGATGCTACCTATCTTCCACTTATGCCTCAAAATAAATTAAACAATGAAATTATTTTGAGAAAAAATGTTTTTGCAAAAGTTAAAAATACTTTTTTACGCACAAGCTATGTGTATGTATTTGCACAAAATAATCTAGCGGTAAATGAGTATAAAACGCCTGCATATCATTTAGTAAATTTAAGTTTGGGTGGAGATATAAAATTGTTTAAACAAATATGTATGATAACAATTGGTGCAAATAACTTACTCAATGAATTGTATTACGACCACCTCTCACGCCTTCGCCCTTATGGAGTTTACAATATGGGCATCAATGGTTTTGTGAGTATTAAGGTTCCGTTTAGTATAAAAACGAAATAGCAATTAAAACCAATAAGTCAACCAATCATCTTGCATTTTTTAAATTTTAATTACCTTGCAGGGGTCTAAATGAAAAAAATATTCGCAATAGCTTTTCTGCATCTACACCTATTTTCAATAATAGGTTTGGGTATAAATGTGCACCATTGTGGAACAAAAACTTCTTATACCATTTTTGAAATTGCAATTAATGAGCCTTGCAATTGCAATCATCTAAAAGAAACCTCTTTTCATAAATGTTGTAACGAAAACCATATTGTAATAAAGGCTATTGATAGCGATATAATTGGCAACAACCCCATCGCATCTAATAAATCTCACCCTACATCTTTAATGGTATTTTTTTGGGATGATATTCATTTTAATTTCTCTACCCATACAAATATTGTATTTAAATACGAATACCCTCCTCGATATTCGCCACCAATTTATCTTCTCAACAAGATTTTTTTAATCTAATTTTACTGCTATTTGTTTAGCTGTTGTTTCATATAACGGCTTTTTGTGTTTTGCTATTTTGCTGCAATTCACAACTATCATTTCTTAATATTTTTATCACAACACATTTTTAAAAAATTAATTAAACCATGAAAAATATATTATTTATCATTTCACTATTCTCATTTATAACTGCCAATGCACAATTCTCAAAAGCCGAACTTGTTGCTAATGGTTTAACTTGTTCTATGTGTTCACTTGCCACACAAAAGCAATTGCAAACCATTTCATTTATTGATAGTATTGGAACCGATTTAAACCACACTACATTTATTCTTTACTTCAAAAAAAACGTAACTATTGATTGTGATTTAATAAGAAAAAAAGTAGAAGATGCTGGTTTTTCTGTAGGCTCGCTAATACTTACCGCTCATTTTGAAAATGTAAAAGTGGAAAATAATTTTCATTACAATTACAAAAACACCTTGTATCATTTTATGGATATAAAACCTCAAACAGTAAATGGAAATATAAAAATGAAACTTATTGATAAAGGATTTATTTCTGATAAAGAGTATAAAAAATATAAAAAAATAGCAGAGAAATATCCTTGTTATGAAACTGGAAAAATGACCGATGCCGATAGGGTTTATCATATTACCATTCAATAAAATGAAAACCTATATCTTCTTTTTTTTGATTTTAATTACAGGTGTATTGCATGCGCAAGAGCTATATGTTTTTACAGAACCAGCAAGCAATATGCCTGCAAAATCAATAGGTATCAGATTAAATAATTATCTCTATCCGGCACACAGTAATACAGAACTTGGCATCAATAACAATGATGTAATGTATCGTATAAATCCCGAATTGATGTGGGGCGTAAACAAGAAATTAATGGTTCACTTTAATATGTATGCAAGCAATATGCACCAAAACTATTTTAGGTTTGAAGGTAGTAGTATGTATTTAAAATACCGATTTCTTTCTATTGATAATAACCACCGCCATTTTAGATTGGCAACTTATATCAAAGGCTCCTTAATCAATAATCAAATTCAGTACAACGAGTTAAATTTAAGCGGAGATAACTCGGGAGCTGCTGCTGGTATTGTGGCTACGCAATTATTAAACAAGTTAGCCCTTTCATTTACGGGCGGTTATATCAAAGGTTTTAATAATATAAAAAATGATTTCACCTCTGTTCAAGCAACCAACTCTTTAAATTATTCTTTATCATCAGGCTATTTATTTTTCCCTTTTAAGTATAAAAATTTCAATCAACCTAACTTAAATTTTTATACCGAATTTTTAGGAAAATATAATCCCGAAACGCATGAACATTTTATTGATTTTGCTCCTGCACTTCAAATCATCATAAAAAGTAGAATGAGAATTGATATTGGATACACTAAGCAATTAGCAGGCAATATGCAAAGAATAAACAACCAATCATTTATTCTACGATTTGAATACAATATTTTTAATGCGTATAAAAGTAAATCAAATTGAAAATGGTGAATAATAAAAAAGCACCGACAAAATTATCGGTGCTTTTTTCCATCAATCAAAACAAGTTTTATTCTCCAGCTTCTACTTTTCCTACAAAAGCTTTCTCTTTAATTTTGGCTTCAATCTCATCAGCCATTTCTGGATTATCTAAAAATATTTGTTTAACCGCATCACGTCCTTGTCCAAGTTTGGTATCATTATAACTAAACCACGATCCACTCTTTTTTATAATTTCCATCTCCACACCAATATCCACTATCTCTCCTACTTTAGAAATTCCTTGTCCGTAAATAATATCAAACTCAACAATTCTAAATGGAGGAGCAACTTTATTTTTCGCAATTTTTACTTTTGTTCTGTTACCAATAATATCATTTCCGTCTTTTATTTGTCCAATTCTTCTAATATCTAACCGAACCGAAGCATAAAATTTTAATGCGTTTCCACCTGTTGTAGTTTCGGGGCTCCCAAACATTACTCCAATTTTATCACGCAACTGATTAATAAAAATACAGATACATCCGGTTTTGTTTATCGTGCCTGTAAGTTTACGTAAAGCTTGGCTCATTAAACGAGCTTGCAATCCCATTTTACTATCACCCATGTCGCCTTCAATTTCTGCTTTCGGAACTAATGCAGCAACAGAGTCGATAACAATAATATCAATAGCACCTGAACGAATTAGCGCATCAGCAATTTCTAAAGCTTGCTCACCGTCATCCGGTTGAGAGATGAGTAAATTATCCGTATCAATACCTAATTTTTCTGCATAATTTTTATCAAACGCATGCTCAGCATCCACAAATGCAGCAATGCCTCCACGCTTTTGAACTTCGGCAATTGCATGCATTGATAAAGTTGTTTTACCCGATGATTCGGGACCATAAATTTCTATCACACGTCCTTTTGGTAAACCACCAATTCCAAGTGCCATATCCAAGCCAATTGAACCAGTTGGAACTGCCTCAACGCCTTCAATATTTTTATCATTCATTTTCATTACGGTTCCTTTGCCGTAAGTTTTTTCCAACTTATCAATAGTAAGTTGAAGTGCTTTTAATTTTTCTTTGTTGTCTTTAATGTCGCTCATAAATTATTTAATATCTAATGATTCAAATTTGAACCAAAAAAAGTAAAAAGTTATGAGTGTGAATAAATAAAAAACAGCCCCGTTTGGAGCTGTTCTTCAGAGGTTTTTCTAAAAAATGAAAAACATATTACTCAACCACAAATTTCTCACTATCTACTAAATTGTCATTTTCATAAACATTCATAAAATAAACTCCTTGTTGAATAGAACCCACCGGAATTGAATATTGATTTCCTGCTGAATTCAACTTTACATCTTGCATTAATTTGCGTCCCATCATATCATAAATAGTTACGCTAAGATTGCTATTTGATTGATGATTAATTGCCAATTGAATGGTATTACCTGAAACAGGATTTGGTGAAATATTTACCAATTGGGTTTTATCTAAATTGTCCATTGTACTAAAATCAATAACTTGAATTTTTGAATAGGTAAACGTTCCATCAAAATCAATTTGTTTTAGTCGGTAATAATTTTTAGCATTCAAATCAGGTTGAAGATCCAACACTGAATATTTTTTTTCCGTGGTTGAATTACCGGCACCTTTCACTAAAGCAATTTCATTAAAATGAGTTGCATCAACACTTCTCTCTACAACAAAATGTGAGTTATTTATTTCTGATGATGTGTTCCATTTCAATTCAACATTTTTATCTTGTTTACTTGCGTTGAATGAAAGCAACGAAACAGGCAATGACGATGGGTTTGCAAACACAACATAAAAACGAGTTGCACTATATGATGAAGACACTGTATTGGTTGAAAAAGTGTATAATGAATTGCCTGTTAAATCAGTTAGTAAAGCCAATTCTTTATCATAGAGGTATGGTCTCACATTTCCAGAAAAACTACTTACACCTTTAAAATTTAAAGAATATGTTTTGTTAGCAATTAAACCTGTTTTTAAATAAACAGTGTCGATAACACTTGTAAATGGTTCAATAGCATTAAAGGTTAAAAGGGTATCATTTGAAGAAGTATAAGTCCCAATTAAACCTGTTCCAAAACTCATCTTGAGACCATCAAAACCATCTATATTATGGTTTGCGCCTGGGTAGGTAAAAATAATGGCCTCATCCGTAACAGCAGTATCCAACAATTGAACTTTTAAATTATTTTCATAAGCCGTTTTACCAAAAATTCGAGTAGTTTGATCAGTACTTTTATATGCTTCTTGAAAAGAAATTGAGGAAGCTGCACTTACTTTTACAAAAAATGCTTGTCCTGATTGTATAATGTTTGATCCTCCATTAACTGACCCTGCAATTGGATGCCAGCTGGCAAATTGTCCTGAAGTTCCAGAAGCAGGATTCCAAATATATATGGTAGAGTTAATATTTGAACTTCTCGCACTTGACCAAGTTGAATTATTCCAATCAATAGCTGATGGATAAGGATTAGATAAGAAATTCCATCCTGCACCTGTAAGTGCATTATAAGTAAGCGTTACATCAACCTGTCCTGTTTTGATAATTCCTTTAGCTTTTAACACTACATCTTGAGGTGTTGAAAATGGAGCTGTTAATATTGAACATCCTTGAGTTCTTGCACCTCTAATAAAAACATAATAACCAGTTGTAGAACTTAATCTAGTGGATGTAGTATTCGGTATTGAACTCCATGCACCAGTAACCTCATTATATGTATAAACAGTAGTGGTATTAGTAACATTATAATCAAATCCATTACTATTTTGAGTTAAACTTGGGCACGCTGTTCCACCTGTTCCTGCCCCTGTAATATGAATATTCTGTTGCCAGCTATTTGCAAATGTTTGCCCAGCAGCAGGAGCGGCTATAAAACGCCATGCTCTTCTGTTTGTTCCTCCAGGAATATACCTTTGAACATTCACACTATCTGTAATTGCTCCTGTTCCGGTAATTTGTCCAATTCTTGCTGTTCCAGATGAATTTGAAATTAAGGTAAGGTATCCTCCTGAAGCTAATGTTCCATTTGATAAAGTTACTGTTCCTGTTACATCAAGAGTATTTCCTAAAGTAACTGTTTGCGCGGTTCTACTAACCGTTAAATTTGCTAAATTATTTGTGGTACCATCTGTTGTTTGATCAAAATATATTGTTCCAATTGTTCCTGTTCCTCCAATTGATAAATTAGAGGTACTACTTCCAACTAAACCATAAGAAGATGAGCCACTAAAACTACCATTTAATGTTAATGTATTGGCTCCAATTACTATTTTCCCACCTGTTAAACTTAATACAGAAGTCATAGTATATGAAGCATTCATTGTAATTGTTCCTGAATTTGCATTTTTCACTCCTCCTGTGGCAACAAATGGAGTTATCCATTCAACACCAGAATTTCTTGCTGTTGTTGTATTGTATTGTAATGTTGCTGCCGAACCGTAAGTTGGGGTTGATGATACTGTTGCTGTTCCTTCCATCGATAAAACTCCGTTAACGGTGCAATTCGCAGTTGTTAAAGTTTTTACTCCTGAGGTAGATAATGTGAGATTATTAAATGTAGTTGTTCCTGATAACGTTTGTGCAGTTCCACTAAAAGTTACAGTTCCCGAACCAGCAGTAAATGTTCCACTATTAGACCAATTTCCACCCAATGTAATGTTTAATGAATTGGCATTTAATGTTCCTGAATTAACTGTTACATCGCTTAAAACATTTATATTATTTGTGGCCAATTGAGCTGTAACTGCCACACCATTACTTACCACTAAGTTAGGAATATTTATACTCGAATTAATTTGTATAGTTTGAGATGCAGGAGTTGATCCATCACCAATTTGTAATGTTCCTCCAGAAATAGTTCCTACAGTTCCGCCTGTATTGAGATAACCTAAGTTTGCAGCACCTGCTCGTTCAATTATTATAGTTCCAGCCGACATGTTAAATGTAGATCCAACTACATCCATCATAAATGGACTATAGCCAGAAGTAGTTGATCCATATTTATTTAGTGTTAATACCCCTCCTGACATATACAAGCAATTGGTTGTAGTTACATCAACCCTATCAAATCGACCTGCGATATTTACAGTTCCACCTGCCATAATTAAGTATCCACCACCACTAGAAGTTAAATTATTATCCGTTGCATTACCAATATTGAGAGTACCTGAAGAAACCTGTATAGTTCCGGCAAATGTTATAGATCCTCCAGTAGTGTTAATAATTGCACTTGAATTATTTACCCATATTCTACAAGTATTTGTTAAAGTAACATTAGATGTAAATGCAGTAACTGTAGCTGATGTCGAAAGCTTAAAGGTTCCATTAGTTATTGTAAGAAAATTAGTTGATGCGGTAAAATTTGATGACGAAACTTCAAGAATATTTTCAGAAGTAGTTCCCATATTAATTGTTATTAAATTAAAGTTGGTTGTTCCGCCTGTTCCTGAAATTGTTTGATTTCCGATTTTATTAAATGTAGTATTACATATACTGGTGCCAGTAGGCGCAAGGTTAAACACTCCATTATTAGTAATGTTTCCTGCAACAGAAATCGTGTGCGTTGCAGCCGAAGCTCCTATAGTGAATGTTGCTCCTAAATTAACAATAATATTTGTATTTACAGTAAAGGATCTTGCTGTAGTATTATTCCCAATTGTAAATTGCCCACTTACGCCTTGGCCAACTGAAATAGAGTTACAAGTTGCTGTCATATCTAAAGTTACTGTATGCCCATCTGCAATGGTAACGTTATCTCCTGTTGAAGGTACTACTCCTCCAACCCAAGTGGTAGTTGAACTCCATAACCCTGTTCTGATTGAAGTAATATTACCCGCTGCAGATGTTGAATTTGACCCTGTCAATGCTGTACTCAATTTACCATCTGTTACTGCATATACTCTCCAATAATAAGTGGTGCTTGGCAGTAGTCTCGAAACAATACTGGAAGTAGTATTGGCAGATGTTTGGCTTACAAAAGTAAAATTTGTATTATCAGTAGAATTGTAAATTACATATCCAATTTCATTAGTAGCATTATCAATCCAGTTTATTGTCATTCCTGTACTTGAAACTGAAGTGAAACTAATTGAAGTAGGGGTTCCATTTGGACTTGTTGGAGTAAGCGTAATTTTACTATTTGTAGTTGGTACTGTCGACAAACTATTTTGTACAGTATTGCTAAATGTAGAAGTATTTGCAGTTTGTTGTGTAAGTAATTGTGTTGATGTAGGGGTGCTTGAGATTGTTGAATTATTTATTCCACAACTATATTGCCACGAGTTGGTTCCAAAAGTATTTGTTCCATATACAAAATCAATCACACCTGTGCTTTCATATATTTTAACTTGAAAGTTTAAATTAGATAAAGTTGATTCACCATATGCCGACATTGAAATCCATTGAACAGTTAAAACTCTATTTGGAGCAGCTCCTGAAAGCAAATATTTTATATCATTACCTAAAGGATCACTACCTGCAGAGGTGGTTAAATCGCAATAAAATGGACATAAAGCTAATGCAGTTGGTGTAGTAGATGAAAAAGCTGGATTATAATAACCATAAGCACTACTACCTGTTCCGTCAGCGGTTGATGAAGAAAAATCAATAAACCCATTAGTAGAAATACTAAATTGAGAATATCTAACTCCTAAATACCAAAAATCAAAACCGATATTAATAAAATAGCTTCTATTATCATCATTTGCGCCACCAGAAGAGCCTGGGCTGTAGGTATTTCTCCAACTTGGTATTGAATTACCAGTTGATGCAATTGAGGAATATGTAATTCCTGTGCTCCTTGTTACAGTATAGTTTGCACAACTTTGCCCATAGACAAGAGATGTTATTAGCATCGCAAAAAACACGAACAAGACTCTCCCAATTGCACTAATAAGTGCATTATTTTTTTGATTTTTCATAAATAAAATTGATGACTAGTAAATGATTGTGGATTTTATTATTTTACTACAAACTTTTCTTTCTCGATAATTTTTCCTTGTTCCAACACATGTAAATAATAAGTGCCTGGCTTAAGATTTCCAGTATGTTCAACCATGCGGTACGATCCTGGGTCAATTGGAGTTTCATGCATCATGCGATTTCCATTAGAATCAAAAACAGTAGCTGTAAGGTTTTTTCTTTCCGTATTGATAACCATCACTAATAAGTGATTTTCAGCAGAATTGTCCCATACAGTAACATCTGTAATTTCTGTGGTCACCATAGCGTCATTTGCAAGAGCGGAAGGTATTACCGATTCAGCCTCTTTTGATGTGTAAACAGAAACCGAAGGTTGTTCTTCATACACAAAGTGTACATTAGACCAAGGTCCTAAGTTGGTTTCATTAGGGTTAACTAATTGGGCAAAAACTGGTGATGATAACATAACCAATGAAGCAATGACTAGTTGCTTTTTTGCCCCCGATTTAAATGCATAAGGGTGTTTCTCGTTTTTCATAACATTGTAATTGATTAATAATTGCTTAAAAATGCGTTTAACTTTTGCTTTCGTGTGTTTGTTAAAGGCTGAATTATCTAAATCAATTAGCGTTTAACAGTATCAAAGGTAATTTCATTTGTATAAGCTGTATATGTAATTATGCGTGTTGCATAAAAACTATTTAAACTAACAATAAAATTGTTTTATCTGCTGTTAAACAGTATCAAATGTAAGTGGAAGTTTTAAGAAATAAAACAACATTAATAAGAAATAAATATAATATATTGATTTACTGATAAATATATTACACTAACAGTCTCTATTTAGTTGGTCCTTTGGGTTGTAATGGCCTAATTTCTAAATTTGTTGTATGAAAATTATCAGGCATATTTAAGATTTGAATAATGTTTTGAGCAACATCTTCGGGCATTAACATATAATCATGAGGTTTTATGTTCGGGCTGTTCCTGAAAAAATCAGTTTTAATAGAACCCGGATAAATGCAAGTAACCTTAATTCTAAAATCTCTAACTTCTCTATACAAAGATTCACTCAATCCTTTTAGGGCCCATTTACTTGCGCAATATACCGACACTTGAGGCATTCCTTCTAAAGCTGCGGTAGATGCAATATTGATGATATGTCCATATTGATTTTTTTTCATAACGGGCAATACCATCTTACAACAATAAAATACACCATTTACATTGGTTTCAAATATTTCATGCCATTGTTCAAGAGTGGTATCTTCCAAAAATCCAAAATAACCAAGCCCTGCATTATTTAGTAAAATATGGATTTGATTATCTGTTTTTAAAAACACTTCTTTAAAAGCGCTTTCAACCAAATCAAAATTGCGAACATCACAGTTAATAAAATGAAAATTGAGATGCTCAATGTCGTTGTTGTTTCTTCCAAGTCCAAAAACAATTGCTCCTTTTTCTAATAATGCTTTGGCTGTATAATAGCCAATGCCTTTGCTCACTCCTGTGATTACAACAATTTTATTTTGAATATCCATGCAACAAAAATAAAAAGAGCTGATGATATATTTCACCAGCTCTATAATTAAATATTATCAATAGAGTTAATAACCAAATAATTCTTCAAGTGTGAGAATGGAAACATTACCAAACTTTTTTAAATCATCTGTATTTACTTTTTCTTTTGAGCCCATTATACAATAGGTATAAAATTTACCTTTATAATTAGTATCATAAAACTTCTGAATATCATCCAATGTCATTTTATCTAAGCCATTGTAAACATCCATTCTTGCATCATGATGTAAACCTAATTTTTCGGCAGATGCATAACTAAAAATGATCGACTCCTTATTGATACGTTCGGTTTCAATTTGATTGCGTATGGCTGATTTTGCAGCCTCAAAAGCCATTTCAGATTTGGGCATGTTTTGTAATAAATCATTCATTGCAGGAACAGCATCATTCATTTTATCGGCTTGAGTTCCAACATAAGCAACGATATAATATGGATCTGTTTTTTTTGCAGGCGTTTGATAAAATGAATAGGTAGAATACGCCAATGCCTTTGATTCACGAATGGTTTGAAAAACCACAGACGACATTCCTCCTCCAAAATATTCGTTAAACATAGATACGATTGGATACCTTGTTGTATCGTACTTTATGTTTTGTTTATTAATCCACATAATTTCTGATTGCACCATTTTGTAATCGGTAAACAATACATTGTTTGCAGTAGATTCGAGACGTTTAAATGCCATTGGTTTAGGATAATTTTTATACCCATCCATTTTATGTTCTTTAGTCAAAAATATATTCACATCAACAGGTCTTCTCGGTCCATAGTAAAATATTTTATGTTGATAAGAGGTAATTTCCTTAATTATTTGCACCAGTTCTTCCGCTTTTAGTGCCTTTAATTGCTCGGCTGTTAAGTTGTATGTAAATGGATTATTTTTCCCATAAATAGCATAATTTCTTAATGCTGCTCTAAAAATTGTGCCCTTATTTAATTTACCATCAGATCTACTTTTTAGCGTGCGTTCAACCATTTCATTTAATGCTTTTTGATCAGGTTTTACACTTGATAATAAATGTTCAAACAAACGAACTGCTGGAACAAAATTTTCATCTAACCCTGATAGGTAAACATATACTTGCTCATCACTTGCTGATACACCAAAATCACATGCTAATTTAAAAAACTCTTTACTTACTTCTTCGGCAGTAAAACGATCCGTTCCTAAATATTGCAATAAATTAATAGCTTGAGGAACCTTTAAATCGTGGAGTTTTCCCATATCTAATACATAGTATAATTTAAATAATCCATTGTCTTTATTTTGTACGTAATAAAAAGGGGCTTTGCCTGTTTTTAATTTGGTAATATCTTTATCATAATCCAAAAACATCGGTTTCATTTCTGCTGCTTTTGTTTCAATAATACTTTTAACAAATGGTGATATATCTTCTCTATTTACTTCAACAGGTGTAATCTCTGGTTTAGGAACTTTTCTCACTGCCTTATCTTCTCCTTGGCGTTTATAAACTATAACATAATCATTGGTATAATATTGGTTAGCAAAATCTACAATTTCTTGTTTGGTAATTCTTGATAGGTCATCCAAATAAGCCGCTGCTTCATTCCATGGAACTCCAGTAGTGAAAGCATCCAATATCGTATATGCTCTTCCTGAATTGGTTTCGTAATTTCTAATTTGATCTACTTTAAAATTATTGATAATGGCTTTAAAAGTTTCTTCATCAAACTCTCCTTTTTTAATAAAATCTAATTGTGCTAATAACAAATCTTTCACTTCTTCAAGAGACTGGTCTTTTTTAGCCTTGCCTGTTAACATGTGAATGCTATAATCTTTATTTGGCCAAATAGACGAACCCGCTGCTAATACTTTTTGTTGTTTTACTAAATTTAAATCAATTAATCCTGCTTTTGAGTTGGCTAATAAATAATCAACTAAAGCTAAATATTTAGCTTGTTTTGTTGTGGCACCAGGTAACCTAAAAGCAATCATCAAATTTTCTGCATCAGGTCCATAAACGCTTGCTATAAGTGGCTTTGTCCTTATTGGCTCCGCTTCAAAAGTATAAGGTGCTACTGGTTTAGGTTGCATGTATGAAAATTTATTCGCTATCATTTCAATAGTTTTATCAGGATCTAAATCTCCTGCCATAATAATGGCCATATTGTTGGGCACATAATTGGTGTTATAATAATTTCTTATTTTAATTAATGATGGATTTTTAAGGTGTTCAACTGTTCCAATAGTTGTTTGCGTTCCATATGCATGTTTAGTAAATAAATTACTCATCATGGCTTCATACATTTTGCGTTGATCATTATCCAATGAAATATTTTTTTCTTCATATACTGCTTCCAACTCGGTATGGAATAATCTCAGTACTGGATTACGAAAACGCTCTGCTTCTATACTCAACCATTTTTCAAGCTGATTTTGTGGAATATCATTTACATAAACAGTTTGCTCTAAAGAGGTAAATGCATTTGTACCTGTTGCACCAATAGATTGAAGCATTTTATCGTACTCATTAGCTATTGCAAACTTTGATGCCTCACCACTAACTGAATCAATTAAATGATAAATTTGTTTGCGTTTGGCTTCATCTGTTGTTTTATTATATTGTTCATACAAGCCGTCAATTTTATCGAGCTGTTCTTTTTCTTTTAACCAATCTTTTGTTCCAAATTTATCGGTTCCTTTAAATAACATGTGTTCCAAGTAATGGGCCAATCCTGTATTATCAGCAGGATCATTTTTACTTCCAGCTTTTGTAGCAATTAGAGTTTGCACCCTTGGCTCGCTTTTATTTACCGAAAGCATTACTGTTAATCCATTTGGAAGGGTATAAATTCTTACCCCAAGAGGATCATTTGTTACGATTTGATATTTAAATTTACCATCAGGCGAAGTATTTTCCTGAATTGGAAATTTTGTTTGTTGTGCAAAACTAAGTGTAGTAGCAAACAACAAGAGAGAAGCGAATACTTTTTTCATTTTTAATTTTATAAATGCCAAAGCAAATCAAAACAATAATCCTGTAAATGAAACGTGCTTATCAACATGTAATGTGTTTAAAAATGAACAAGGACACAATTATTTTAAAAAATGATTTCAACCAACACCAATAATCGTATTGTGAAATCGTTTTTGTTTACTCATCCAATTATCATCATTTACTACTTTATTTTTAAAATGTGTTGCATTCTGATTTTTTCAACTTACATTTGCCAAAGTATTACAAGCATGTTATTACCTCAACATTCATTTGGTTTTAGTAGTCAGTAATCACAAAGCCAAAAAAAATAATTTCGTTTCTTGGCATTAAAAAATTAAAACCGGAGTTGTATTACTCCAATTATAAATAAACAAAAACAACAAAACACACAATGAACACATCACAAACAGGAACTGTAAAGTTCTTCAACAGAGAAAAAGGTTTTGGATTTATCAAACATGATGATTCAAACACAGAAACATTTGTACACCAAACTGGTCTTATTCATGAGATTCAAGAAAACGACAGAGTACAATTTAGTTTAGAAAAAGGTAAAAAAGGAATGAACGCTGTAAATGTAGAGCGTATTTAATTTTATAAAAACCTTGTACCAAAAAGCAGACTTATTACTAAGTCTGCTTTTTTTGTGTGTAAATATTTGAGGCTAAACAATTGTAAATACTTTAAGCCTATTATTTTCGCTGCTCATTTTATAAATACGCTTTGTACAAACTCATTCTTCGAATTTTGTTTTTGATGCCCGCTGAAACGGCACATTATTTTACGCTTACCATTTTACGTTGGGTTTTAAAAATTCCTTTTATTTACTCTATAGTAAAAGGAATATTTTATGTTGAAAAACCCATCAATTTTATAGGGTTGAAGTTCCCAAATAGAATGGGACTTGCCGCAGGATTTGATAAAAATGCTAAGTATCTTTACGAATTGCAAACGTTAGGTTTTGGTTTTGTAGAAATAGGAACATTAACTCCATTAGCGCAATCCGGAAATGATAAACCTCGTTTGTTCAGATTAAAAAAAGACGAAGCCATTATTAACAGAATGGGCTTTAATAATGAGGGTGTTGATGCCGCTGTTGAACGTTTAAAAAACAGACCTAAAGGATTAGTTGTTGGAGGAAATATCGGCAAAAACAAACTCACTCCAAACGAAAATGCACAAATTGATTATGAAATTTGTTTTACCAAGCTGTATGATTATGTCGATTATTTTGTAGTAAATGTGAGTTCGCCTAACACTCCAAATTTGCGTGCATTGCAGGATAAAGAACCGCTTAAAAAAATTCTTTCCTCACTCATCATAATTAGGAATAATTTTGTTCATCAACAAAAAAAACAAAAACCCGTGCTATTAAAAATTGCTCCAGATTTAACCAATGAACAATTGGATGACGTGATAAACATTGTGAAAGAAACTGGCATTGATGGAATTGTAGCAACAAATACAACTATTAGTAGAGATGGATTAAAAGCATCGGCTAAAGAAGTTGAATCTATTGGAGCAGGAGGATTAAGTGGAAAAATACTTTCAATTAAGGCAACAGAAGTAATCAACTATATCAACACAAAATCAAATAGAACTATTCCTATGATGGGGGTTGGGGGTATTTATGATGAAACATCAGCACAACAAAAAATAGATGCAGGTGCCACCTTATTACAATTGTATACAGGTTTTATTTATAAAGGTCCAGCGGTGGTAAAAAGAATTGTTAAGCATTTAGATTGAAGTGAGTATTATAGCATTTACAGACGCAGCCATTGAGGCAATAAATAAATATAAATCCACCTTGCAAATACCAGATGGACATGCTTTGAGAGTTGGAATTCGTCAGAAAAACGAAACCAATAAACGTTTAATTATTGGCTTTGATGAACAAACAGAAAAAGATAAATCCGTTGAAATAAATGGAATACAAGTAATTTATCATCCTGGAGAAATTTTCTTTTTTGCAGGGATGAAAATAGATTATAAAGAAGAACAAGGAAGGAAAGGTTTTACATTCGTTGAAAATAATAACAACAAATAATTGACATTAAAAGATAACATCAGTATTGCATTTGAATCCATCAAAGGAAATAGAACCAGAGCAACTATAACTGCGCTCATTATTTCTATTGGTATTATGGCTTTAGTAGGAATTCTTACTGCTATTGACGGTATTAAAGCATCTATTAATGACAGCTTTTCAAACATGGGTGCCAATACTTTTAATATCAAGAATAGAGGTAACAATATTCAGTTTGGAGTGAAGGGAAAACCTCAGAAAAAATATCGTACTATCACAAAAGGTGAGGCGTATGAGTTTATCGAAAATTTTCAATATCCTTCTATCACCTCTTTATCAGTTAATGCTTCTTTTAACAGCACCGTAAAACATGAATCATACAAAACAGAACCCAATGTGATGGTTATGGGTGGCGATGAAAACTACTTAAATGTATCGGGATATGATATTGAATATGGTAGAAATTTTTCTGAAAAAGATGTAAAGAGTTCAGCCAATGTTGCCATTATTGGACAAGAAATAAAAACCAAGTTATTTAAAAATAAAATTCCCATTGGAGAAAGTATTTCTGTTGGTGGAGCAAAATATAGAGTAATTGGTTTATTAAAAACCAAAGGCTCGGCAATGGGTTTTGGGGGAGATAGAATTGTAATTGTTCCGCTTGAGAATGCCAGACAAGTTTTTGCCCGACCAAATATGAGTTTTGTGATTACAGTTGCTGTAACCGATGTTCCAAATATGGGTGTTGCTATTGATGAAGCCACGGCAGTTTTTAGAAAAGCAAGAAGATTACCAGCCATTTCAGAAGATAATTTTGAAATTATGAAGAGCGATAATATTGCGAAAGAACTCATTGATAATTTAAGTTATGTAACCATTGCCGCAACCTTAATTGGGTTTATTACATTGCTTGGAGCAGCAGTTGGTTTGATGAATATTATGTTGGTTTCAGTTACCGAACGAACCCGTGAAATTGGAATTAGAAAAGCCATTGGTGCAACTTCAAAAGTAATTAGACGACAGTTTTTAATTGAAGCCATTGTGATTTGTCAGATTGGGGGAGTAGGCGGAGTAATACTTGGAATTGCTATGGGCAATGCAGTATCAATGCTCATGAATGGAGGATTTATTATTCCTTGGTTATGGATTATTTTAGGATTGGTATTATGTTATATTGTTGGGGTAATTTCTGGAATATATCCTGCAATTAAAGCCTCCAAATTAGATCCAATTGAAGCACTAAGATATGAGTAATTTTTTTATCTTCTATCTCATTCATTCAAAATGAAACAGAATCTACCTATTAACATTTTTTTAGTGAGGTAATAAAAAAGTATAATTTATTTTATTTAAAATTGAGCATGAAAAAACTACTTCTACTACTTATCATTATTTTTTTTATAACCACCTCTCAAGCGCAAAATACAACCCTGCCTGATGCCATTAGCAAAGCCTTTGCGCAAAAATTTCCTAAAGCAAAAAAAGTAAAGTGGACTCCAGAAGATATTGATGAGTATGAAGCCGATTTTGAAATGGATAGTGCCAATGTTTCATCTACTTTTGATGTAACAGGAAAATGGTTGGTAACCGAAACAGATATTCCGCTCAACAAACTTCCGCTTGCAGTTTCGGCTGGAATTAAAAAGAATTATCCTAAAGCAAAAATCAGAAGAGCAACAAAAATTGATGACCTTAAAAAAGGTTTGCACTATGAAGTTGAAATAAAAACAGGAGAAAAAATTGAAGATGTTTATTTCTTTAATGATGGCAGAGAAATGATTTAACAAATTATTCATCTGTTGCTGGGTTAAGGTAAAGTTTTATTTCATCATCAAATAAATACACTTCCTCCACATCAACCTTTGTTGCATTAAAAAGATCTGATAAGTTTCCACATCCATTTGTGCTATCAATCAATACTTTTTAAAATTCCGTTTTGAGTAATGGTTAAGGTTTGATTAGAGGCACTTGATAATAGAGTATTATTTAAAAACCATTGATACGAATTAGCTGCTGTGCTTTGCAATTGTGAATTACTTATTGCAATCACAATTGGTTTCGCAGGATTTGGTTTTACCGTAATTGCTTTTTGTTGTACTATCCTTACAATTATTTGCATCAGTTACTTTTAGTTTTACATTATAGGTACCTGCCAAAGAATATGATTTACTAAATGTATCATTAGTATTGGTTTTAAGGTCTCCTAAATTCCATAATGTGGTATTAAGATATTAAGTTCTTAAAGTGGGTTTTTAAAAACGGTTTTATTATCATTGATTATTTTACAGTTATTCATAGACAAAAAAAGAGGGCTCATTGAACCCTCCTTTACTTTTAATCCTTCTTAATATTTTTCTGTATTTATAAATTTATACGTACTATTTAGGTTTTCTTGCGTCACCAACTCTATCCATCACACAACGGAAACCAATTGTAGCTGTTGATAAATCTTCATCTAAATAACGTCTTGAACCTGGAGTTAACCAATAAGCTCTATCATTCCAAGAACCTCCTTTATAAACTCTGGCTTGGTTATTCACCAATGATGTTTGTCCATAATCATACTTTTGTTCTAATTCTGTAGACTCAAGCTCATCTTTGTATCCAATATTATTTGACGTTTTATAGTTTCTACGTTTTGCATTATCTTCTGGTGTAACATCACGATATGGGATACGACCTAAGCTATCTTTTTCACTAACATAACCATCTGCATCAGTAACTTTTGTTTTGTAAACGTTTCCTCTAAACGGAGCAATTTCTTTAGAATCTTCCCAAGATAAAGGACGATAAACATCTTTTGTCCATTCGCTCACATTACCTGCCATGTGATATAAGCCAAAATCGTTAGGTAGATATTCATCACTTTTAACAATAGTTGTATAAAATGCTCCATCATTTAATTTACCAGAAACACCAGCTGCATCTCCTCTTCCTCTAATGTAATTAGCATACATATTTCCGCGTTCTTTTTCCGTATCACTTCTTCTTAATGTTAAACCATCCCAAGGGTAAATTCTTTTTACATCAATGTTTTCATTAAAATCTGGTGATTGATAACCATATGCTGCATATTCCCATTCTGCTTCTGTAGGTAAGCGATAATCTGGCAATAATATTCCATCTTCCATTCTTACTCCACGGGTTTTTCCACCTGGTGCATAATCCTTCAATTCTTTTTTTACACTTGGAGTGTACAATCCTAATAAATAAGCTTCAGTATTAAAATAATTATCATCTGTGTTTTTTTGAACATCAAGATTTATGAAACCTTCTCGAGCCATAATCATTTCATTTACTCGATCAGTTCTCCACTCAGCATAAGCAGTTGCTTGAAGCCAACTTACACCAACAACAGGATAATCTCTATATGCTGGATGACGTAAATAATAAAGAACATAAGGTTCATTATAAGAAAGTTTATCTCTCCAAACTAATGTATCTGGTAACGCTTTTTTAAATACCAATGGATTATTTTGGTACACTCTATTCAACCAATATAAATACTCTAAGTAATTAAAATTGGTAACTTCTGTTTCATCCATGTAAAAACTTGGAATTGAAACACGTCTTTTCATATTATTACGATCAAACAAGATGTCATCTTCCGCACCACCAAGAGTGATGGTTCCACCTTCAACAAAAACTAAACCTGGTCCGGTTTCTTGTTCTTTAAATTTGGCTCTTTCAAAGCCACCCCATTTTGGGTCGTTATACTTCCAGCCTGTAACATCAGACTTTTTTTTATTACTGCTGCAACCTGTTAGGAATACAAGAGATTGTGCGATAACCGCAAAAAGAAAAATTTTTGAAGCGTGCTTTATCATTTGTGTGTGCTTACTTTTAAAATCTGTCCAAATATAACGTAAAAAAATATTAATTATTCAACTGTACTAAAAAACTGGACAATGAATTTGTTTAAATGACTTTTTTTCATGTTTCTTTTTTGCCAATTCAAATGCTACTGAAAGTTCGCTAGACCCTTGTGTAGCAGTACGTGCACCCGATACTGTAATATCATAACTATACCCTATTCTAAATTTTGGAAATTTTAATCCAATTAGAATAATTGCAGCATCGGAGTTTTTGGATGTTTGCCTAAACCAAAAACCTGTGGTGAGTGCCTGTTTTTTTAGATAAAATCCTAAGTTCAATTGGTTATAATCTCTTTGCTGCATATAAATAATATTGGGAGAAAACATTACACGTTCTTGTTCATCTCTCTGGTTGGTTAAATATAAATTTAAACCGGCATGTGCTGTATATCTTCGGGGTAACTTAAATTGTTGATCAGCACTATTGGGAAAGTAAAAGGATTGATTAGGCTCAGTTATATTATGTATGGCAAATCCTCCAAAAAAATTACTCGTATAAGCAAGAAAACCAATTCCAAAATTTGGAAAACTTGTTTGTTGCAAACCAGTAGCTTCTTTAGTAGGATTTATAAAACCATAGCGATCGTCAATTTGATCACCAAATTTAAACTTATTAAAATCGTAACTTTTTTGAACATAGGAAGCCTGTATCCCTCCTCTCATGGTAAGTTTCCTGTTTACATTTACTTGATAAGAATATACACCGCTAAAAGAATTTGTAGTTAAATATCCATCGCCAGAAACATCCGATGTTACCATGCCTCCTATACCTCCACCAATTGCTGAAACATTAGCATCAAAAGAGGCAGAACCTGTTTTAAAATTATTGTTTAATGCGGTGTACTGGTCTCGGGCATTAAGAACAAAACGATAATTACCAGATGACCCCGCAAATGCTGGATTGGTATAGATTGGATTGGCATAAAATTGTGAAAACTGAGGATCCTGAGCAAAAGCTAAAGAGGCAACCGTTGTAAAAAAAAGAAATATGTAAATGCGAATTTGCATCAGTTATGTTTTCTCAAAGTTAGAAAAAAATTAGAACTCAGGACATTTTATTGCACGTAATGTTTTTTTAGGAATTCGTTTACGTAATTCAAATGCAAGAGATATTTCATGAGAATTTGGCGCACCAGGATTTGCATGAGATAAAGTTGCATCATAAGAATATCCAAAACGTATTTTATTGTAACGGATTCCTAATAAGCCAATAAGCGCATCAGCATTTGAAGACGTTTGCCTATAATATGCCCCTAAAACGATAGGACCACGGTTATAGTACATACCTAAATTTAATTGTGTAAACTGTCTTTGTTGCATATACAAAATATTAGGCCAAAGATTGGACGCTCGCTTTTCATCTCTGGTTTGAATAATTGGAATCACCAATCCTGCATGGGCTGTGTAACGGATTGGGATAATACTCTTCTCATCTGTTGGTGTTGTTTGATAAAATGCTTGATTAGGTTGTGTTAAATTATGTATAGCAAAACCACCATAAAACCTACTAGAATAAATTACTGCTCCTGCCGCAAAATTTGCAAAATAAACACTCGAATTTGGAGGTGCTGGTTCATTTGTTGCATAAATAAATCCATTTGATAAAGATATTTGATCACTGAAAGTGAGTTTACCAAAATCAATTGTTTTTTGTGTGATGGATGCTTGAATCGCGGCTCGCACAGTAAGATAACGGTTAATAATAATTTGATAAGAGTATATTCCAGTTGCAGAAAAAGTACGCAATAAACCTACTCCGGCTTCATCACCAGTAACCATAACTCCAATGCCTCCATTTATCGCATCATAATGTTCGTCATACGATGCAGAAACAGTTCTAAGTGATCCTGCAATATTTGGCCATTGACTTCTGATATTCATAACTGCACGCCCCACATTTGAACTTCCTGCAAAGGCAGGATTGGTATAGATTGGATTGGCGTAAAATTGCGAAAACTCAGGATCCTGAGCAAACGTTTGGCTGCATGGAATAATAATAGCTAATATAAAAAATATGTATATTCTGTTCTTTACAGAATTTTTAACAATCATTTACGTTTACGTTGTGTATTAGTATTAACCTAATACGAGTCCCCCAATTTAAAATATCTTGCAAGTTTTAGTGTTAAAGTATATTATTTTATTTTGTTTAACGTTAATCTTGCACATATACAAAGTTTCAATTATAATCAAAATCTATCTTGTTATGCAATTATTATCTTTTATTAAGAAAAAATTTATTCTAACTTTAATTGCATTTGTTTTGGTTGGTGTTTCCTATTCAGCAACAGTTACTATTAATAAAAAATTAAATTGGACAATCTATAAAGATTATTCATTTTCAAAAATTTCATATCCCTTTTTTATTACTTTTAATGAGGCTTCGTTTTATAAATCCACCTTTAATAGTTTGCCAATTTTCACAACCATTCAATCAATTAGCAACGAGAAAGGTACGAAAGTATTTTTGAAAAATGAAATTTATGAAGCCATTGATGCGTCAATAAATTTCCAAAATAAGGATTTTGTGAAGCAAGCTTCTCCAGAAATTGTTCATTCTATTGGTTATGAAAAAGGAATTCCTAAAATTATTATTTATTTTTTACCCCTACGATTTAATAATTTAACGGGCGTTTATGAAAAATTAATTTCGTTTGATATAGTTATCGAATATGCTGATGAACCTCGTTTAAATAATTTTTTTGGCAAAAAGGGGTTTACTTCAAACTCCGTTTTAGCAAGTGGTGAGTGGTATAAAATAGCTGTTGTAAATAATGGAATTCATAAAATTGATTCTACATTTTTCAATAAAAACAATATCAATATAAGTGATATAAACCCAAAAACGTTCAGAATATTTGGAAATGGAGCGGGTATGTTACCCATGTTAAATGCTACAAATAGGCTTGATGATTTGCAAGAAAATGCAATTTATGTGGAGGGTGAAGCAGACAATAAATTTGACCCTACAGATTTTATTTTATTTTACGGGCAATCTCAATTTGATAGATGGACTTTTGATTCATCATCTCAAAAATATTTTCATCAAAATAATATTTATTCCGATACAACTTACTACTTCATCACTTTTGGAAATGCATTGGGAAAACGAATAACAAAACAAACAACTGCGCCAACCGCAAATAAACAAACATCTGAATTTGATTTTAATTTAGTACACGAAAATGAGAGTAGAAATTTAATTAAATCAGGCAATTTATGGTTTGGCGAAGAGTTTAATCAAGTTGTTCAGCAAAATTTTTCAGTAAATATGGGAACAATAAATTTATCTGAAAATATTTTTATGCGCTCATCTGTTGCAGCACGTTCATTTACGCCAAGTAATTTTTATGTTTCAATAAATAATGGTACTAATATAATTACTCATAGTATTGGCCTAGTAACTGCGAATTTTGAATATCCTTATGCAGCTGAAGACAATCCTCAAAACGCTACATTTTTTGCAAGTTCGTCTAATTTTAATGTTTCATACACTTATAGCCAGCCTATTGCGGGCTCAATGGGATGGCTTGATTATTTTGAATTGCAATCAAGAAATTATTTAAATATGAATGCTGCTCAACTTAATTTTAGAGATATCCGAACTGTTGCTTCTGGAAACATTACACAATTTAATATTGCAAATGCCAGTTCAAATTTAAGAGTTTGGGAGCTCAGTAATTTATTATCTCCACTTGAATTAATAACAACCATAAATGGAAGCACAGCCTCTATAATTTCACAAACCGATACCTTAAAAGAATTTATTGCCTTTGATGGTACCAAGTATTATTCACCAATTTTTGTTGGCAAAGTTAACAACCAAAACCTTCATGCACTTCCTCCAACAGACTATATTATTTTAACACATCCGCAATTTATAAATGAAGCCACACAATTAGCCAATTTATATTCAGGGAAATTAAGAGTGCAAGTTGTGTTAACAGATCAAATTTATAACGAATTTTCATCAGGTGCTCAAGATATTTGTGCTATTAGAGATTTTATGAAAATGCTTTATTTACAAGCTATTACAGCTAATGATAAACCCAAATATTTATTATTATTTGGTAGGGCATCCTATGATTTTAAATACAGAACACTAAATAACACCAATTACGTTCCTACTTATGAAAGTGTAGAATCTTTCGACCCTGTTAGTTCTTATAATTCGGATGATTTTTTTGGTTTTTTAGATGACAACGAAGGCACATGGGATTCTCCAACTGATAGCGGAACTAAGCATGATTTTTTAGATATCGGAATTGGACGTTTGCCGGCACAGAATAATAAGCAAGCACAAGATATGGTTAATAAAATTATTGGATACAAGGCCAATAAGAATTTTGGAGATTGGAGAAATAGAATAACATTTGTTACCGATGGAGGTGCAGATGGTGCCTCGTTTATTAGTCTTTCAGAAGGACTTACTAATTCAATACAAAGTAATTCAAAGAACTACAATTTTGAAAAAATTTATGGTGACGCTTTTAATATAGTTGAAGAAGCCGGAGGCGCACGTAACCCTGATGCGCAAGCAGAAATTGTAAAGAGTGTTGAAAGAGGATCTATGTTTATTAATTACACAGGTCATGGTGGACAAGCAGGCTGGTCGGCCGAAAGGATTTTAAATACCGATGATATAAATAGTTGGACTAATGGCTTGAATCTGCCTCTTTTTTTAACTGCTACTTGCCAATTTGCACCATTTGACGATCCATCCCTAACATCAGCCGGAGAAATGGTTTTGCTAAATCCAAATGGTGGGGGAATTGCTCTTTTTTCAACAGTGAGATTAACAGAAGCAGGAGCAAATTCAAATCTAAACCATTCATTTTTTAAATATGCTGGTTTTGATTCTGCAGGCGTAAATAACCGATTGAATATTGGAGATATTATGATGAAAACGAAAAACGATTACTCTGGTACAATAAATGATCGTAATTTTACTTTGCTTGGAGATCCTGCCATGATGCTCAATTATCCAACATATAAAGTAGCTACAACCGCTATAAATAGTAAACCGGTTTCATCCGTTGCCGATACCATGAAAGCATTTGCAAAAGTTACTGTTGATGGAACTGTTACCGATTTAAATGGAAATCCATTAAACAATTACAATGGAGTTGTTTATCCAACAGTATTTGATAAAACTCAAACCTACTACACACTTGGAAGTAATCATATCCCGTTTAATGTTCAAAAAAATGTGCTATACAGAGGAAAAGCAAGTGTACAAAATGGAGTCTTTCATTTCTCATTTATTGTTCCTAAAGATATCACTTATCAAAATGGATTTGGGAAAATTAGTTATTACGCAAATACCGAAAATTCGAATGCAAGTGGATACTATGAAAATTTTATTGTTGGAGGAACATCAGATTCCATTTCGGTAGACAAAACTGGACCGCAAATAAATTTATATATGAATGATGAAAAATTTGTGAATGGCGGACTTACAAATGAAAATCCACTTTTTATTGCTAAGTTAAAAGATGAAAATGGAATTAACATAACAGGAACAGGTATTGGCAGAGATTTATTATTAACCATCACAAATAGCGAAACCAATAAAAGCATCACCGTTAATGATTATTATCAAGCTAAATTAAATACCTATCAAGAAGGCTCCGTTAATTATCCATTTAAAAAATTACCTCAAGGAAACAATACAGTAAAACTTAGAGCTTGGGATGTATATAATAATATTTCCGAATCACAATTAGATTTTGTTGTTGCCACTTCAGAGGAACTTGCATTAAAACATGTGCTTAATTTCCCAAATCCATTTACTACTTTTACTACCTTTCATTTCGATCATAATAAAGCTGGCGAAGCCATAACTGTTTCCATTCAAATATTTACTATAAGTGGTAAATTAGTTAAAACACTACACGCTGAAACCACCGCAGCAACAGGGCATTTTGATCAATTAACTTGGGACGGTAAAGACGATTTTAATGACGCAATTGGTAAAGGAGTTTATATCTATAAAGTTAGAATTAAATCAAACGAAGGAAAAACTGCAGAGGAGTTTCAAAAACTCGTAATTCTGAATTAATTTTATTTTATCAAAACACAGGTTATTTTTGTAATCGAGTAAAACACATACATGAAGAAAATTAAAACGATTAATGTAGGGGCAATTATTTTTTTATCCTTAATAAGTAATTTATTACTTGCACAAGGTTCGGTAACCAATACTTCACAACTTAGCGGAAGTAATGCAGTAACTACATCTGTTCCTTTTTTAATGATTACTCCTGATGCACGTGCAGGAGGAATGGGCGATGTAGGAGTTGCCATGCCAAATGATTTGAATGCCATACATTGGAATTCTGCAAAACTTGTTTTCAACGAAAAACAAGGAGCTGTTTCTCTTTCTTATACGCCATGGTTAAGAGCATTAGTTCCTGATGTTTCGTTATCTTATTTAACAGCGTATAAAAAAATTAATGATAAATCTGCTATTGCAGGCTCTCTAAGATATTTTTCACTTGGCGAAATTCAATTTACAGATCAGTTTGCAAATAGTTTAGGTAATTTTAATCCAAATGAATTTGCAGGAGATGTAGCTTATGCCCAAAAACTTTCCGATAATTTTTCAGTAGGTGTTGCTTTTCGGTTTATATACTCAAACCTTGCTGGAGGATTTAACCAATCTCAAACTCCAATTAAAGCAGGTACTGCATTTGCTGGTGATATTACCTGCTACTATAAAAACGATACCCGTTATAAAGGGTATAAAATAAATTATGGATGGGGAGTTGCCGCTACAAACATTGGTTCAAAAATTACTTACACAAGCTCGCAAAATGCTAACTTTATTCCAATAAATTTAAGGGTTGGAGGCTTTGGTCAAATTGAAATTGATAAATACAATAGCTTATCATTTATGTTGGATTTAAATAAATTAATGGTGCCAACTAATCCCATTTATAAAACCGCTGCAAATGGACAAGTGTTGTACGATTCAGATGGAAAGCCAATTATTGCAAGTGGCAGTGATCCCAATGTACCTGTTATTCAAGGAATGTTTCAATCTTTTTCTGATGCTCCAGGTGGTTTAAAAGAAGAACTTCAAGAAATAAATATTTCAACTGGATTAGAATATTGGTACGATAAACAATTTGCATTACGTACTGGCTATTTTTATGAAAACCCAAATAAAGGAAACCGTAAATACATGACATTTGGTGCAGGTATAAAGTATAATGTATTTGGTTTAGATGTAGCTTACCTTGTTTCTTTTGGACAACGTAATCCATTAGATAACACACTACGTTTCACGCTTACTTTTGATTTTGATGCTTTCAAAACTCAAAGTAATCCTGAAGAAAAAGACAACAAAGTATTTGAAGCTCCTGCAAACTAATCTTTATGAGAATAGGCTTTGGATTTGATGTACATCAATTAACAAGTGAAAGAAAATTGTGGTTAGGTGGAGTTCAAATTCCTCATACAAAAGGGGCGCTCGGACATTCAGATGCAGATGTATTGTTACATGCTATATGTGATGCCATTTTAGGAGCACTTGCAATTGGTGATATTGGACAACATTTTCCGGATACGGATAACTCATTAAAAAATATCGACAGTAAAATTCTACTGCAAAAGGTTATTCAATTGATGGATAATAAAAATTACAAGATTGGTAATATTGACTCATCACTTTGCTTAGAAAAACCCAAAATAATGAAATATGCAATTCAAATGCGTGAAATTATTTCAAACATTTGTAACATTACTGTTGATGATATTTCTATAAAGGCTACTACCAATGAAACAATGGGATTTATTGGCAGAGAAGAAGGAGTAACAGCTTATGCAGTTGTATTATTATTGAAAAAATAATCGCAATTATTTTCACACAAAATCAAACTGCTCTCATACTCAAATCCAAACTTTTTACTGAGTGTGTTAGCGCACCTGAAGAAATAAAATCAACACCAGTTTCTGCATACTCACGAAGCGTTATAAAAGTTATTCCTCCTGAGGCTTCCGTTTCAAATTTTCCTTTAATTAAAAGCAACGCTTCTTTTATTAAAGCCGGTGAAAAATTATCAAGCATAATTCTGTCCACTCCCCCATTTTCAATTACTTGCTTCACTTCATCAATAGTGCGAGTTTCAATTTCAACCTTTAAGTTTAAATTATTTTGTGTTAAATATTGATGTGTTTTATCAATAGCATTTGCAATTCCGCCTGCAAAATCAACATGATTATCTTTTATTAAAATCATATCATACAACCCAATTCTATGATTTTCGCCACCACCAATTTTTACGGCCCACTTTTCAAGCAAACGCATACCTGGAGTAGTTTTGCGGGTATCTAAAATTTTCGTGTTTAACCCTTTTAATTGTTCAACATATTGATGAGTAAAAGTTGCAATGCCGCTCAATCTTTGCATAAAATTAAGAACAGTTCTTTCAGCAGTAAGCATACTTTGTGAACTACCTGAAATTTCCATTACTACATCTTTATTAGAAATTTTACCGCCATCATGAACTATTTTTTTTACGATAAGAGATGAGTCTACTTTCAAAAAGATTTCTTCGGCTAAATCAATTCCAGCAATTATGCCATCATCTTTTGCAACAATTATCGATTTACCTTTTTCATTTTTATCAATGCATGCTAAAGAAGTATGGTCTCCATCGCCAATATCTTCTGCAAAGGCAAGTTCAACCAATTTGGCTACTAATGGATTTTCGAGAAGTTTTTTCATGTAAAATGAGTTGTTATTATTCCTTTTCAAAACGCAACTCCTGAATCATAATTCCAGATCCAGAATCTTTCATAAATATATAAGTGCGGTATTTTCCTTTTGCGCATTCGTAAGTGGCAATAGCATATTTAGATCCTTGTGCCGATGAACCACGGTGATTAATAGTAACTGTTTTGGGAGGGTTTTGTGTAAAAAAATTCTTTAAAATAATTTCTGCTTGTTGTTTGCTGTAAATTCCTTCATTATCCAAAACAGTAAGCTCAACACTTGAACTAAAATATTTTGATACTTCTTTTGCATTTCCATTTTTAATGGCATCGGCAACATCATCAAAAGTATCAGCAAAAACCAAAACTGATACCATCAAAAAAATAATTAAAGTATATATTTTTCTCATTGCGAATTTACTTTTATGTGATTTGCATTTTCCCAAAATCATGCCATCGGTGCAAATTAATAAAATACTTTTAATGCTATGCGAATTCATGAAACTTTTTTTGAGAAACTTATCCTTACTTTTGCAGTCATGAGCAAACGAGTTATTCTTTTAATCCTTGATGGTTGGGGAGATGGAAAATCTTATCAAGGAAATGCAATCAATCTTTCCAATAAACCAAATTTTGATGCTTTGATAAGTAAATACCCAAACTGTGAATTAAAAACTTCGGGCGAAGACGTGGGATTACCTGATGGGCAAATGGGAAACTCTGAAGTTGGACATATGAATATAGGTGCCGGAAGAGTTGTATACCAACAATTGGTTTTAATTAATAAAGCATTTAGAGAAAAAACGGTAAATCAAAATAAAGTATTAATTGATGCCATTAATTACGCAAAATCAAACCACAAAAAAATTCACTTAATTGGATTAGTTAGTGATGGCGGTGTGCACTCTTCAATAGATCATTTAAAAGGTTTATGCGCTATACTTCACGAACATCGAATGGATAATTTTTTCGTTCATGCGTTTACAGATGGCAGAGATACTGACCCCAAAAGTGGGGTTATTTTCTTAACAGATTTAATTTCTCATCTTAAAAATACCGGAGGAAAATTAGCTTCAGTTATTGGAAGATATTATGCAATGGATAGAGATAAAAGATGGGAAAGAATAAAACTTGCTTATGATGTATTAGTAAATGGAATTGGAGAAAAAACGCATGATATTTTAAAAACTATCGAACAAAAATATGATCAAAATGAAACCGATGAATTTTTAAAACCAATTGTTAATGTGGGCGAAAATAATAACCCAATAGCAACTATACACGAAGGAGATGTGGTTATCAATATTAATTTTAGAACCGATAGAGGACGAGAAATTACCGAAGTGTTAACTCAAAAAGATTTTCCTGAACAAGGAATGCAACACTTGAATTTAAATTATATTACACTTACAACTTATGATCATACTTTTAAAAACGTAAACGTACTTTTTGAAAACATTGATTTAAAAGAAACGCTTGGAGAAATATTAGAACGAGAAAATAAAAAACAAGTTCGCATTGCCGAAACTGAAAAATACCCTCATGTAACATTTTTTTTTAGCGGTGGAAGAGAGGATGAATTTAAGGGTGAAACTCGCCATATGTGCCCATCACCCAAAGTAGCAACTTACGATTTGAAACCCGAAATGAGTGCCGAAGATGTGTGCAACGCAACACTTGCAGAGATTGAAAAAAACGAAGTCGATTTTATGTGTGTAAACTTTGCAAATCCTGATATGGTTGGACATACAGGTATTGTATCAGCAGAAATTATTGCCGTTGAAAAAGTGGACGAATGTTTGGGGAAAATTATTCCCAAAGCATTGGCAAATAATTATTCTTTAATCATTACTGCCGATCATGGCAATGGAGAATACATGATAAATGAAGAAGACGGAACTCCAAATACAGCACATACAACTAACAAAGTTCCTTGTATTTTAGTGGAAACATTAATCACTAAAAAAATAAAAAATGGACGTTTAGCTGATATTGCTCCAACCATTCTCGACTTGATGAAAATTGAGCAACCAAAGGCAATGACAGGAGAAAGTTTATTATGCGATTAATCATTTTTTTTTCATTTATCACTGTATTATTTTCTTGTTCCAATCAAAAAAATAATACAATTTCCGATATTCCTTTTGATACAAAAACTTTTTTCACAGCAGAAATTAAGAGATTAAACAAACAACATATTTTACTTGAAAAGGAAATTATTTTTGGTGATAAAAATGAAACAAAATTAATAGACTCCATAGATTGGAAACAAGAACTTAATCCATTTGTAGAAATTGATTTATTGAAACCTTCCTATAATGGATTGTTTAAGAAAGACTCATTGAGAATTGACGAATATCATTATTTAATTGCTTACTCAACTAGCGATAAAAAAATCAACTTAAAAAAAGTAGAAATCACGTTCAATATTTTAATGCAAAAACCAATCTCATTTTATTTTTTAGTGAGTGAAAATAACACAGTTTATCAATCAGAAAAAACATTAACATACTTTGTAGATAGCGCGTTCAAAATTGAAGGAGCACAACATGTTAAATTGGTGGATGATATAAAATATGCTATTTATGCACGAATAGTAAAACATTAATTTCTTAAATCGATGACTTCCACTTTAGGATATTTTTTGGCATCAAAAGTAAAGAAGTGATCTTCTAATTTTAAGTTGGGAAATTGATTGGTAATTGTATAAGTGTGAATAGTTCCACTTTTATCGTAAACTATCGATTTTACAATACTTTGATTGGTTTTATCAACAGTTAATTTAATCTTAAAATAATTTTTCTTCTTATCCTTAGGAGTAAGTTCAAGAGTGATAATATCTTTCCCTGCTTCTTTTTTTTCGTCAGCAATTTTATAAAAAAAACCTTTACCATACATGGTAAAAATATCGTCCAATTTTATTGCATTTTGTTTTGGATTATAGTGATTGATTTGAACCTCATTAACTTCTTTATTGTAAGTCCAAACGGTTTGGTTATCGCAAATAATAATTTGACCCGCAATTTCTAATCTAAACTTGTTTCCTTTCACAAAAATAGTTCCTTTTTGTTTTTCCTGAGTATTGTCGGCTTTACTCTCAATAGCATAAACAAAATCGGCTTTAATGGTTTTAAATTTTTTGTAGCGAGCACTAATGGTATTCAAAAGTTTGTCTGCTTTTTTATCAACCTGTGCAAATGTTGAAGCTGTTAAAACAAATGACAGCAGTAGTATAAATATTTTTTTCACGGTGCAAATATGTGTTTTTAAAATGAGTTGGATAAGTTTTGTAGCGAAAAGTTTACCAACATTTATAGAATTATTCATCCACTTCATCAATGGCTCTGTCGAGGAGTGTTTGGGGCAAACTTTTGGTAGCTTTTGCTCCAAGTATTTTTAAATTTTCAACACGTTTTACTAAATTTCCTGTTCCTGATGAAAGTTTTTTCATGGCTTCTTCGTATGATTTTTTAGAGTCGTCCATTTTTTTTCCAATATCTAAAAGATCTTTTATAAAGCCTTCAAATTTATCATACAATGCTCCAGCTTGATCGGCAATTTCTATGGCATACCTATTTTGACTTTCAATTTTCCAAAGACTTGAAACTGTTCTTAAAGTTGCCAATAAAGTAGTTGGCGAAACAATAACAATTTTTTTTTCCCAAGCATAATTAAACATCTCCATATCATATTGAACGGCTGCACTAAATGCCGACTCTATGGGCATAAACAAGAGTACAAAATCAGGTGTTGAAAAATCTGTAGAAGTATAATAATTTTTATCGCTCAATAATTTGATATGACCACGAACAGAGTTAACATGTTCTTTCAAGAATTTTTCTTGCAAAATTTTATCATCGCTATTTACAAATTGCTCGTAGGCCAATAATGAAACTTTTGCATCAATCACTAAATGTTTATTATCGGGTAGAAAAACAACTACATCAGGTTTAATTGTTTCTCCATCTACATTTTTGGTAACCACCTGAGTTTTGTATTCACGATCTTTATTTAAACCTGTTCTTTCCAATACTTTCTCCAAAATCAACTCGCCCCAATTTCCTTGAGTTTTGTTATCCCCTTTTAAAGCTTTTGTTAGATTATTGGCTTCATCACTAATTTTTGAATTGAGTTCATACAATTTTTTAACTTCCTCTCTAAGCGAAATTTTATCGCGCATTTCAATGTCGTATACCTCCCCTACTTTTTTCTCAAAATCTTTTATTTTTTCATTAAATGGTTTTAAAATATCATCCAGATTAGTTTTATTTTGATCTGTAAATTTTTTACTTTTTTCCTCAAAAATTCTATTTGCTAAATTCTCAAATTCTTTGGTAAATTGTTCTCTAAGATTGGTTAGTTCAGCCTTTTGTTCATGTAATCTTTCATCAGTATTTTTTAAATCACTTTTAGCTGATGTGAGTTCATTACTGATACGCAATATTTCATTTTGTTTTGATGTGAGTTGGTCGCTCAACTTCATATTTTCGGCATTCAAATATTCTTTCGAACCTTTTAATTCACTGCTTTCATTTGTAGCCTTTTGTAGTTGATTACGCAATACATTTATCTCATCATTGTTTTGTGGCAACGATGATTTTTTAATGACCCATGCAGAAACAAATCCAATGGCAACTCCAACAATTAGAAAAACAAAATCCATGTGGTAAAGTAATGTTACAAGTTTCAATCAACAAAATATTTACACATTATTTTTTGTGTCGAATATCTGTTTCACAAAAAAGCCCCACGATAATCGTGAGGCTTTTTAAATATTATCATATCATCAATAATTTAGCAATGCTTCTTTAGATTTTCCAGCAGCATTTGTCCAATTAATTCTAAATTTAGTTGGACATGCTGAGCCAACTGCAATGGTATTTCCATTATCATCTAACCCAAATGTTACAGAAATTTCACGACTAATACCCTTATGTATTTTTGTTCCTGTAATTGGTTTTCCAACACAAGTAGTGCTGAAAATTATAGGGCTTGAAATTTGCGTATAAAAATTGTCTCCTTTTCTGTTTTGTCCCCAAGATAATAAATTGGCATTTCCATCTGAGTTACCAGTTCCCTCAGTTTTAATAGATAAAACTCCAGCAGTATTTGTAAATGTACGTTTGCGAGATAAGTTCCAATTTCTGGTTGTGCCATCATCAAAAGTTATTGTAAACGCATTACTTGCTGCGGTATGTATAACATTGGCATCAGAAAAAACTTTGCCTCCTGTAACGTTTGTAATAGTAACCACTCCATCAAAAGTTAGACTTTTACCGGTAGCATTTCTTGTAATTTTAAATGCTTTGTAAGTAACAGTAATAATTGCTCCTAAATCTTTCCAATGTGTTCCGTTTGTTAATTGCACAATAATTTGACCGCTACGAAATCTGGATCCGTCAGCATTATTACCGTTATAATTAACAATTAATTTTTTTTGTGCAATGCTTGATGAATCAATTGTTGCTCCCGCAATTGGAGATGTTTTTCCAACACCTGTTGAATACATAGCATCGTTAGCTTCGTTCATGGAAGCCTCTGATTCGTTGTGTTGAGTTTGTTCATCAGCAGCCATTTGTTGTTGCTCAGCGGTATCATCAGTTTCGGTTGTTGATGATTTTTTACAACTTCCTAATGTTAATCCTGCTGCAACTATTACAACAAGAATGTAGTGGAATATTTTTTTCATTTTTTTTGGTTTTAAATGTTTAGGATTCAATTTTTAAACAAAGGTTTAATTGTAGGTAAATTTAGAAATATTTTTTAAAATCACATCGCAACTCCATATTATTTGTTGATTAGTAATAATTAAAGGTGGGACAATGCGCATTTTATTTGGTGAAAACAAAAACCAATCGGTAATTAATCCGTCTTCAATACAGGCATCAATTACTTGTTTATTAAATTCAAAACTTTCTAACTCAATAGCAAGCATTAATCCCTTTCCCGAAATATTTTTTATAGCTGGATGAATTAATAAATCTCTAAATAATTTTTCTTTTTGATGTACTTCTTGCATCCAATTATGAGCAATAAGTTCTTCTATTCCTGCAAGTGCGGCAGCTGCAATTACTGAATGCCCGCCAAAAGTTGTGATATGCCCAAGTATTGGATTATCAGCCAAAAGATTCATTATTTTTTGTGATGAAATAAATGCACCAATTGGCATTCCAGCTCCAAGAGCTTTTCCTAATAATAAAATATCGGGCACTACATCAAAATGTTCAAAGGCAAATAATTTTCCTGTACGTCCCATTCCCGATTGTATTTCATCAAAAATTAATAGCACATTATTTTCATCACATTTTGTTCTGAGTTTTTTTAGAAAATTATTTTGTGGCGCAATATTTCCCGCTTCGCCTTGAATGGTTTCAACAAAAACACAGGCAGTTTTATTTGATATAAGTTGAAGCGTTTCTTCGTTATTAAATTCAATAAAATTAATGTCGGGTAAAAGAGGTCGAAAAGCATTTTTGTAATACTCGTTACTATTTAAGCTTAGTGCAGCATGACTGCTTCCATGATAGGCATTTTTACAGGCAATAATTTCTGTTCGCTGTGTAGCTCGTTTAGCTAATTTCATAGCTCCATCAACAGCTTCGGCTCCAGAGTTTACAAGATAAACCGAACTTAAATTTGGTGGCAATAAGTCGGTTAGTTTTTTTGCCAATTGTACTTGTGGTGATTGAATATACTCACCATACACCATTAAGTGCATGTATTTATCCAATTGATTTTTGATGGCATTTTTTACATACTCATTGCCATGTCCTAAACTGCTTACACTAATTCCCGAAATCAAATCAAGATATTGTTTACCGTTTACATCATATAAATAAACCCCTTCGGCTTTTTCAATTTCAATCATTAAAGGATAAAGAGATGTTTGTGCTTGATGTAATAAAAATAATTGTCGGTTGCTAATCATCACCGCAAGTTTAGTAAAAAAGTTTGGCGTCTGAGGATGGAAGTTAGAGGATGGAGTTTTAATTTAGAAAAAAAACCTTTTTACTATCCAATTTCACTTTTTTAATGAAGAAGAATCTTTCTTTTTAAAATCGAGCGAAACAGAGTTGATACAATACCTCAGCCCTGTTGGCTTTGGACCATCATCAAAAACATGCCCCAAATGTCCGCCACATTTGGCACAAACAATTTCAGTACGTTTCATGCCATGCGAATAATCTGTAATTTCTTTCACTTTTGATTTATCCAACGCTTCATAAAAACTTGGCCATCCACAACCCGCATCAAATTTTGTGGCAGATTGAAAAAGTTCATTTCCACAACCCGCACAAGTATAAATTCCGGGTTCATAATGTTCTTCAAATTTTCCAGTAAAAGGGCGTTCAGTTCCTTTTTCGCGAAGCACAGAATATTGTTCAGCAGATAATTGTTTTTTCCAGTCTTCTTCAGATTTATTTACTTCAAATGTATCTTTCATGTTTTCGTTTTTATTTTTTTGATTTGAGTTGCATGATGTAAATATTAGTACAACAATGGCAAATAAATTTAGTTTAACAATCATTTTAAAATGGTTTGATAAATTGAGATACGAGGTAAATTGGATAAAAGTTTTTACCACTTCAATATTCATTATTCTGTGTTTGATATTCAGTATTTAAAATTCTCTCCAAATAAAAAATCGAATGTTGATTACAGAATAATGAAGTGAATTTAATCTGTGGTTATTCTTTCCGCACAATTTTCGCCATCAATAGCTGCGCTCACAATTCCTCCCGCATAGCCTGCACCTTCGCCACACGGATACAAACCTATTATTTGAGGGTGTTGCAATGTTTCTTTATTGCGAGGAATGCGAACGGGCGATGAAGTACGAGATTCTGTTGCCACCATTACTGCTTCATTGGTTAAATAGCCCTTCATTTTATTGCCAAAAACTTTTAACGCATCTCGCAAAGATGCTGCAACAAAATTCGGTAATACTTCGTCTAATGACACACTATTTATGCCTGGCAAGTAAGAGCATTTTGGAAGTGTAGTAGATGTTTTTTTATTGATAAAATCCATCACACGTTGTGATGGTGCGCTTAATGATTGGGTTACTTCAAATGCTTTTTGTTCAACAGATGCTTGAAATTTCATAGCAGCCAAAGCACCAAATTTTTCATACGGTTTAAAATCTTTTTCTTCAATAGAAACCACAATTCCTGAATTGGCAAATTCATTATTTCTTTTTGATGGACTCCATCCATTTACAACAACTTCACCAAGTGCAGTTGCAGCAGGAGCAATAATTCCACCCGGACACATACAAAAAGAAAATACTCCTCTTCCTAATGATTGATTTACCACAGCATAACTTGCTGGAGGCAAATAGTCGCCCCGTGTTTCACATTTATATTGTATCGAATCAATCAGTTTTTGTGGATGTTCAATTCTTATTCCGAGTGCAAATGGTTTGGCTTCAATAAGAATATTTTTTTTGTGAAGCAGTTCAAAAATATCGCGAGCTGAATGCCCGGTTGCTAGAATAATATTAGAGGTTGCAAGTTGGAAATTGGAATTAATTTCAACCGATTTCACTTTGTTGTTTTGAATAATAATATCGGTAAGTTTTGAATTGAAGTGAATCTCGCCACCAAACTGCAAAATGGTTTCACGGATGTTGATGATAATGCCGGGCAATTTGTTTGTACCAATGTGAGGATGCGCTTCGTACAATATTTTTTCATCAGCACCATGCATCACTAACAATTTTAAAATCCGATTAACATCTCCACGTTTTGTAGATCGTGTGTACAATTTTCCATCACTGTAAGTTCCCGCTCCACCTTCACCAAAACAATAATTAGATTCTGGATTCACTATATTTTCACGAGTAATTTTTGCAAGGTCTCTTCTACGTTCTTTCACATCTTTTCCTCGCTCAATAATAATGGGTTTAATTCCTTGTTCAATTAATTTTAATGCAGCAAATAATCCCGCAGGACCAGCGCCAACAATAACTGCATGAGGTGCATTTCTAACATCTTTAAAGTTAAAATTTATACTATCTTTTTCAGGAGTTTCATCAAAATAAACCTCTACTTGAAGTACATATTTAATTGGCTTTTTGCGGGCATCTAATGATTTGCGTAAAACTTTTACACCACTCACATCAACAGAACCAATTTGTTTGGCTGTATAAAATTTTGTTAGTTCATCAGTTGCACATTGCTCGGGCAACAAAGTAATCTCAATGGTTTTCTTCATGTGTTAGGTATTTATCCTAATAATGTGGGAAACAAAAGTCAGGAAAATTTACCGCATTTTTTAAATTTGATGCATTCCATTTTATCATTCAATAATTTTTTACAATGACAGAAATAAATGAGTTAAATAATTTAGCTGCCCAAATTCGCAGAGATATTTTAAGAATGGTTCATGGTTGCAAAAGCGGACATCCTGGAGGTTCTTTGGGTTGTGCAGATTTTTTTACAGCCCTATATTTTAATGTAATGCACCACGATTCCAAATTTAATATGGATGGTGTAAATGAAGATATTTTCTTTTTATCTAACGGACATATTTCTCCGGTTTTTTATAGCACACTGGCACGCTCAGGATATTTTCCGGTAGAGGAATTAAAAACTTTCAGAAAGTTAGATACTCGTTTGCAAGGTCATCCAACAACTGCCGAACATTTGCCAGGAGTGCGCATTGCTTCAGGTTCTTTAGGGCAAGGAATTTCTGTGGCAGCAGGTGCAGCTCTCGCTAAAAAATTAAATAACGACAGTAAAATTGTTTATGCTTTAATGGGTGATGGCGAAATTGAAGAAGGGCAAAATTGGGAAGCATTTATGTTTGCTACGCATCATAAAGTAGATAATTTAATTGTTACTATTGATAGCAACGGACAACAAATTGATGGTTCAACAAAAGACATTGCAGGAATTGGCAGTGTAGATATTGAGGCAAAAATGAAAGCGTTTGGATGGGAAGTTTTGCACATGAATGGGCACGATATTGAACATATTATCGATACTATGGCTAAGGCAAAATTATTAGTAGGAAAAGGAAAACCAATCTTCATTATCATGAAAACAGAAATGGGGTTCCCAATTGATTTTATGGTGGGTTCGCACAAATGGCACGGCATTGCCCCAAGTGATGCAGAGTTGGAAAGTGCATTATCACAACTACCATCAACACTTAAAGATTACTAAAAAAATTATTGATGAAATCAGATTCGAAAGGGAAATATTATTTAAAAAATCGATCGCATATTTTTTCGTGCCCTCTATCATTTATTTCTATAAAAAAAAAATCGATTCAATTCTTCTTTACTATCCTATTTGCTACAGCATTTCTTTTTTCATCTCCAGTTCATGCTCAACAAAAAGTAAAAACACGTTTACTGTTTTTGCTCGATGCATCAGGCAGTATGTATGCCCAAATGGATAAAGAAAATAGAATCACCGTTGCCAAACGTATGCTCACTAAATTAATGGATAGTTTGGCTGTGGCAAAAAATGTTGAAGTAGCATTACGTGTTTACGGACATACAAGTCCGCCTGGAAAAAGAGATTGTAAAGACACGCGTTTGGAAGTTCCTTTCAAACCAAATAATCATGATGAAATAAAAAAACGTATTGCCACCCTTACTCCGAAAGGAACCACATTAATTGCCTACTCACTACAACAATCAGCTTATGATTTTCCCAAAGAACCTGGTGTTAGAAATGTAATTGTTTTAATTACGGATGGTATTGAAGAATGTGATGGCGACCCTTGTGCAGTGTCGGAAGCATTGCAAAGCAGCGGAGTTATTCTTCGTCCATTTATTATTGGTTTAGGTGGAACAGAAGATTTTAGAAAAGCATTTGAATGTGTTGGTAGATATTATGATGCCAATACCGAAGAGGCTTTTGACAATGTTTTGAATGTGGTAATTAGTCAAGCTTTAAATAATACAACAGCACAAGTAAATTTATTGGATGTATTTAGTAAACCTACTGAAACCAATGTGAATATGAGTTTTTATGATATGCATTCAGGGCAGTTAATTAATAATTATGTTCATACCATAAATGAAAAAGGAAACCCCGATACTTTGATATTAGATCCAATTTTTAAATACAAAATGGTGGTTCATACATTACCTCCTGTTATAAAAGAAAATATAGAAATAACTCCCGGAAAACATACCATTATTGGAGTGGATGCACCGCAAGGAATGTTGCAATTAAAAGTTGTAGGACAAACCAATTATGCGCAATTACAGTTTATTGTAAGGCAACAGAATAATGCTAAAACATTGGAAGTTCAGGATGCAAATGTGATTGAAAAATACTTAGTTGGAAAATATGATTTAGAGATTTTATCGCTTCCTCGCATTCATCAAAAAGCCGTTGAAATAAAGCAGAGTTACACCACAACTATTGAAATTCCTCAACCTGGAAAATTAATTGTTACAGCTATCATGCAGCCTTATTATGCCGATATTTATCAAATGAATAGAAATGAATTGGTATGGGTTTGTAAATTACCTGTTGAATCTCGTTCTCATAATTTAATTATGCAGCCCGGTACTTACAAAATTATTTACCGAGCAAAAAGTGCCTATCATTCCAACAATACTTTTGAAAGAGAATTTAAAATTATATCTGGTTCAGCAACTAATCTTACTTTAAATTAAAGTTGTTGAATCTATTTTAATGATTGAAAAAATAAAGAAATGAAAACATACGAAGTACAAAATATTAAAGATACACGCTCAGGATTTGGAGCAGGTTTACATGAGTTAGGACAAGCAAATGATAAGGTAGTTGCGCTGTGTGCCGATTTAATTGGCTCACTAAAAATGGATGCCTTTAAAAAAGATTTCCCGGAACGGTTTTTTCAAGTTGGAATTGCTGAAGCCAATATGATTGGATTAGCTGCCGGATTAACCATTGGAGGAAAAATTCCTTTTACCGGAACGTTTGCCAATTTTTCTACCGGACGCGTATATGATCAAATTCGTCAGAGCATAGCTTACTCAAATAAAAATGTAAAAATTTGTGCTTCACATGCAGGTTTAACTTTGGGTGAAGATGGTGCCACTCATCAAATATTAGAAGATATTGGGTTGATGAAAATGTTGCCCAATATGGTAGTTATAAATCCATGTGATTATAACCAAACTAAAGCAGCAACTATATCAATTGCTAATCATATTGGTCCGGTGTATTTACGCTTTGGTCGTCCTGCCGTTGCTAACTTTACAGATGCAAATGCGCCTTTTGAAATTGGAAAAGCACTCATGATAAATGAAGGAACGGATGTAAGTATTTTTGCAACCGGACATTTAGTTTGGAAAGCCATCGAAGCTGGACATATTTTAGCTGCACAAGGAATTAATGCCGAGATTATAAATATTCATACTATAAAACCACTTGACGAAAAAGCCGTGATGGATTCTGTTAGAAAAACACGTTGTGTGGTAACTGCCGAAGAACATCAAATGAATGGAGGATTAGGCGATAGCATTTGTCAATTGCTTGCGCGCAATTTACCAACACCTGTTGAGATGGTTGCAGTTAATGATAGTTTTGGCGAAAGCGGAACACCCGATGAGTTGATGAAAAAATATCATTTAGATACTCCCGATATTGTAGATGCAGTAATGAGGGTGATGAAGAGAAAATAACTCATCAATATTATACATTACAGTTTTAGTGAAACTCCAATTATAAAAGACACCATCGGCTATGTTGCCCATCTATCAAGGACTTTGAGAGAAAATAAAAACGGGACTCTTCAAGATTTCTCCAAAAAGTCCCGCTTAGTACCCTCAGGGTTTGAATTATCGAACTTTTTAAATGACTTTAATTTATTAAGAAACCTGATGCAGCTGAGACGTTTCAGGGCTACTTCATAAGATTATGGCGAATTCGGATTTTGACCTTACGTTTTCGAATATTGAAGGATGGAAAAGGGAGATTGAAAAGACCAAAAAGGAAACGGGAAAGAAAATTAAAGAAGCTGAACTGAAGGCTGAACAGAAAAGAGCAATTGAAATTGCCAAAAAACTGCTCAAAGATAAAGTCTCCGTTTCAGGAATTGTAAAATATACCAGATTAACAAAAAAGCAGGTGGAACATTTGAAACAGAAGATGTAGAATTTACTTCACTTTTAAAGTATGGTTGGAATCAACTATTTTTAATAAACTTTACAACCTTATTATTTATTTTTAAAAAGTATACTCCATCATCAAGATTATTTATATCAAGTTTTACTATATTAGTTGTAGATATTTTTTGATTTGAACTCATTAGTTTTGAACCTTTCAAATCAAAAATTTCAATCAAGACATCCTTTTCATTCGGCACTAATGAAAAGGAAATAAATAATTCTTGAGTTGCAGGATTTGGATAAATTTTTATTTCATCATAGAAAGTATTTATTCCTGAAATTCCAACTGTTGATGCTGCAAATGGGTTACTCAAATTACTACAACCATTTGTACTATCAATTAATACAATATAACTTCCATTTGCGGTAAGTATTAAAGTTTGATTGGTTTCTCCTGTTAGTATAGATCCATTCTGATACCATTGATAGGAATTAGCACTTGTACTTTGTAATAATTCTTTTGTAATTGCAGTAACTTCCGGCTTTGCCGGACTTTGTTTTACAATAATTGATCTAGTTGCACTATCGCCACAATTATTTTTGTCTACAACTTTTAGTTTTATAGTATAAGTACCCACATTGCTATAAGTTTTACTGAAGCTATCACTTGTATTTGTGGTAAGATCCCCTAAGTTCCAAAGCCTGCTATTTGTCGTAGAAGTCGTATCATCAAATGAAAAACTATTGCCAATTAAACATTGTGGTGAATTATTAATTGTGAAACCGGATTTAGGTTGAATTACTTGAATGGTTTTGATTAAAGAATCTTTGCAATTATTATTACTTATTGAAACTAATTTCACTTGAAATGAATTTGCATTAGTATAATTTTTTATTAAGTTAATTAAGGTGGATGTATCTAAATTCCCTAAGCCTAAATTCCAATTTCTTTTTAAACTTCCTGTACTAATTTTAGAAGTATCTTTAAACAAAAAACTATTTCCGTTCAAACATTGTATTGAATTATTTATCGTAAACCCAACATTCGGTTTTGGATAAACAACAACTGTTTTTGACAATGAATCCTTACAAGTATTATTGCTTATAGAAACTAATTTAACTGAATACGAGTTTGCACTTACATAATTCTTATTCGGATTGGAAGAAGATGTTGTATCATAAATTCCTGCTCCAAAATTCCAAAGTCTGGATAATATACCACTGCTAATAGAAGAAGTATCATTAAATAAAAAACTATTTACATTTATACATTGCATTGAATCATTGATAGTAAATCCAACATTGGGCTTTGGATAAACAGATACTATTCTAGTAAGTGAATCTTTGCAGCCGTTATTATTAGAAATTAACTTGACAGAATAATTTCCCGCTGATGCGTATGATTTAGTTTTATTAATTAAGGTGGACGTGTCGGTGCTTCCATTTCCAAAATTCCATATCCTTGTCAAAGTCCCACTTGATACTTTTGAAGTATCATTAAAAATAAAGCTATTCCCATATATACATTGCCCTGATTTATTTATTGTGAATCCCATACTTGGATTTGCATTAACACTTACTGATTTGGTTAATGAATCTTTACATCCATAATTACTTGTAAGCATTAACTTGATAGAGTAACTATTTGCAGATAAAAATGATTTAGAAAGTACTGCCGATAATGATGTATCGCCATTGCTCACAACCCACTTTCTATTATATGAGCCACTATTAATGATAGATGTATCATTAAAAATAAAATTATTTCCTGTAAAGCATTGCACAGAATTGTTGATTGAAAAACCGAGTTGAGGCATTGAATGAATTGCAATATTAAAGCCGTTATCGTTGCTTATTGTATGAGGATAATTACTTACAATTCTTACACGATAATTTGTTCCTGATGAAATAGTCTTTGGAATCAATCCGGATAATGTCCCTGTTCGAATGCCAATGAATGAGCCTATATTTATTGGCGTTGCGAAGCTTCCATTATTATCACTTAGTTGCAATGAAAAAATATTTCCTGTAAAGGCATCAGGAGAAAAAGTGAATGGCACATGAATAGAATCTCCTGCACAATATGTTGCTGAAATAGCTGTTGAATCAAGCTTTAAGTAGTAATTTAATGAATCATTAATTGAAAAAGCTCCTAAATTATTCACTTTATCATAAGCCAAAGAAGCAAAAATTCCGCCAACATAAGCTGTATTTGATTTTACAAGAATTGAGTTTGCATGATAATAATTGTCATTATCGCCCGGATAGCTTGGATTCCAGTTTGAAACATTTCCAGTTATTGTATCAATTGAAGCAA
>JANYDU010000032.1 GCA_025359805.1 Bacteroidota bacterium | reverse complement strand
CGTGTGTTGGATTTAACCTTTCATCGGTAGCAACCCTATCAAAAAAGCCTGCAAGATGCTTTATGTAATTCATCTGTTTATGGTTTAAAGTTTAATGTTGGGATTGCCTTTGTATTATTGCTGTCTAATACTGCTTCAATGTCTTCATAGTTGTAGTAAATTATGCTACCAATTTTAGTAAATGAAAGTGTGCCATTGATGCGAAGGTTTTGCAATGTGCCAGGCGAAATTTTTAATAACTTTCTTACTTCGCTACTTTTAAGCCATTGCTTTTGTTTTGCTGGCTTGGTGTGGATGATATTTTTTAAATCATCGAGTAATTGGAAACGGAAGGTTTGCAAATCTTCTTTTGTAATAATTTCTATTGCCATAATAAAAAAATTTAGTATGGCACAAAAAAATATGGAATGATTGAGAACAGTACCCAAGATGCACCCAAGTTGGGTGAAATATTGTTGCAAAGAAAATCAAACGAAATTTTTACCTTTCTTCGGCTTCATCCATCCTTCTCAATAGATTTTCACGAATAGTATCAATGAATTTTGTGCTACCTGTCTTGCGATTTCTTAACTCCAAGTATGTTCTATAATAATCGCCTAAATCAATATTAAAAACTTTCTCAAAATAAGCTGCTATATCCTTTATTTCGGCTTGCGAATTATTGAATACACCTTGGGTATGCAAAGCATAAATAAGCTCTATTAATGAGGTTTTGGTATCTGTCCAATTCATTTTGAACTTGGGTGTATCTTGGGTAATTTCCCTTGAACTTTCTTTTTCAAGTTTTGCCAGTTCGTCTTCTAAATAAACCTCTATTAAATCGTGTGCAATTATTTTGGCCACCTTGTAATCGTGGGTTGTTGCAAAGCGAGGGTCAGACTCAAAAAAGTAAGTGTCTATACCAAGTTTCAAATCGGGTTTACCACGCATAAAATATTTATGGTCGAGATATGAACTACCTGTACGATAGTATTTATAAAACTCAAGATTGCTGTCAAAAAAACCCTTCAGCTTTATTAACTCATTGCATAAATATTTCTTTAAAACTTTTCTGCCACCGTGTGGCTTTTTTGTTTCGATGTGCAATATCTTGTTGTAATAGATGAGTTTTGATAAAAACTGTGGTTTTATTTTCTTGAAAAACGCAATTTCTTCTGCATCGTTACGAAACTTATACTTTATAGTAAAAGATTTTAGCTTGTGCATAACAGATAACAGAATTTTCATAGATAACTCTGCTGTTTTAATTTGATCATCTGTTTCCAACCGAATAAATTGTAACTGGCTGTCAAGTTCTGCTTGCAGTGTTTGGCTGTAGTTTCTCAAAGGGTTATTTTAGGATATGGAAATATTTTGCTTATCAACAAACAAGTTGCCAATGCAAAGCGTTTGTATTATAATTAATTTGTATTCAATGCAAAAACGATAATTATAGGATAATTATTTTGTAGTAGTTAATGGATATTTTACCAATAAAAAATTATGCTGCCATTTGATGAATAGCAGCATAATGTTAGGTTAAACCAATTTTAATAATTTAATGTTGCACCGATGCCGAAACCCATATCGCTGTCGTAGTGGGTGCGAATGCCAATGTTTTTGCCGAGTATATACTTTAGGTCTATCATATATTCTTTGTCTGTATTGTACATTAAACTTGCTCTTATTCTTTTTGAAATTGGAATGTCTTTACGTTCTAATTGCAGTCTTACAATTCCATCGTTGAATATTTCTGTTTGAAACATCACTAACATTGGTAGTGTATAGTTTACTCCTATACTTACAACTGCTCGGTTGTCTTTTGTGTTTTCTTGTCCAAATAAATTATGCTCTTGTTCATCTATTCCCATTTTTCTATATCTCCAATCGAACCCAACGAATGGCATTAGCCATTGCATTTTGCCTATATACCTTCCAATATGAGTTTCTGTTTCGTAGCCGTGCATATCGTGGTAGCCTAAACGCCATTCTGTACCAATGCTCCAACGTGTGCTTTGATACATTGCTTCTCCATCGTTTCCATTGGTTGCAATGTCGTTTTCTGCCATAAAATGAAATCGTCTATCATCGGCTTTTAGTTTGCGAAAAGCATAGTTGGGATTTGGTATTAATGGATTTGGTGGTTGGTTTTGATAGGTAAAAACTCTGCCCATTCCACTCATCATATGGTACAAGATGTGGCAATGAAAAAACCAATCTCCATCTACGTTTGCATTAAATTCTAAGGTGTCGGTTTCCATTGGCATGATGTCAATAATATTTTTGAGTGGAGCGTAATCTTTAGTTCCGTTCAACACTCTAAAATCGTGTCCGTGCAGGTGCATGGGGTGGCGCATCATTGAACCATTGTATAAAATGATGCGAACATTTTCTCCTTTTTTGATTAAGATTTTATCAGCTTCGCTGACAACTTTGTTATCTAAACTCCACACATAACGATTCATATTTCCGGTAAGTTCAAAATGCAATTCTTTAACCGGTGCATTTTTGGGAAGCGTTGTTTTTGTTGGAGATTTAAGCATTGCATAATTTAATGTAACAATGCCTAATGTGGAACTATCGCTCATGTTCATACCAGGCATATCCATTTTCATACCCGGCATTTCCTCCATTTTCATGTTGCCTTGTTTTTTTTGCGCTCCGGTAATTTCGGGTTACATTACTGTATTCATATCCATTTGCTGTAAACTCATTTGCATTCCCATACTTTCCAGATCACCATTCATTTTCATCATTCCATTCATCATCTTCATGCCTTCAAAATACTTTAACTTAGGTAATGGATTGGCACTCATTTTCATACCTTTCCCCAACCATAAGGAGGCGGATTTCGTGCGGTCTTCCGAGGTAACTAAAAATTCATAGCTCATGTCCTCGGGAATGGTTAAGATTACATCGTAGGTTTCCGAAACCGCAATGATTAATCTATCCACTTCTACGGGTTCTACATCGTTGCCATCATTTGCTACCACAGTTATTTTACCACCTGCATAAGTGAGCCAAAAATAAGTGGATGCACCACCGTTCGCTATTCGTAATCGCACCTTATCCCCTGCCTTGAATTGCGAAAGTTCGCTCTCGTTTTTCCCGTTGATCAAAAATTTATCATAAAACACATCACTTACATCCATTGCATTCATTCGCTTCCATTCGTTGGCTACTTTTGTTTTAAAATAACCTTGCTTTATCGCTTCGGCATAACTTTGAGTAGTTCCTTTTTTAATAGCAAACCAATCAGTTGCATTGTGTAGCATTCGGTGTACGTTTTTGGGGTTCATATCTGTCCACTCACTAAGCACAACGGGTAGGGTCGGAATATTCAACTCTTTTCTTTTATTCATTATAAAGGAACCATACATACCGATTTGTTCCTGCAATCGGGTATGACTGTGATACCAGTGCGTACCATGTTGGATAATAGGAAATTTATACAAATGTGTTGTATGCGGTTTGATTGGCATTTGTGTGAGGTTTGGAACACCATCATATTGATTTGGTAAAAACAGGCCGTGCCAATGCAAAGATGTTTCTTCATTGAGTTCGTTATGCACATAAATTTCTGCCGTGTCGCCTTCAGTAAATGTGAGAGTTGGCATCGGTATTTGTCCGTTTACGGCAATTGCACGTTTGGGTTTTCCTGTAAAATTAACAATGGTGTCTTTAACATATAGATCATAACGAACGATTTTTTGAGCGAATGATGTTTGAGCCAATACTGATGTAATAAGCGCGGCAATGAGGATTATTTTTTTCATTATTTTGATTTAATTAGTGTTGATGATTATGTCCGTCATTCGAATTTGCCGGTGTTGATTTTGGCTTTTCCGTTCCATCATAAGAGTAAATCTTGCTTTTCACTTTACTGATGAGTTTTCCTTGATTATCATAAAGCAAATCTATTACGGTATTCTTTTTCTGAACCTCAATTTTGTAGGTTACATTTTGTTGTTTATCTGATAATTTTAAAATGCTTGTTACCGCATAAGTTGCATACTGTTTATGCAATTCATTATTAACTGTTATTGGCAAACTATCTTGTTTTATTTTGATTTCAGTTTGTGCAAATACCCCAAAAGGTAAGAGCAAAACAATAAAAATTATTTTTTTCATTGGATTATTATTTTTGGAAAATTGTGTGAGGCTGAAAAACATATCGGGATGAATAATCTCTATTATCTGTCAGTGGCAATTGATATGCAAATCCTAATAAGAAATTTTTATTGAGTTTAATCTTTATTCCACCAAGTAAGTTGTAAATAGGGCGCGTTCCTTTTTCGGCAACTCCTGAAATTTCAGAAACAAGAAATATTCGTTCCGATACTTTAAAAACTAATGAAGCACTACCTTCTGCTAAATCTTCCAGTGGACTATAATGAAGCACCTGATTAAATGCAACATGCGAATTTG
>JANYDU010000019.1 GCA_025359805.1 Bacteroidota bacterium | reverse complement strand
TGATAGTATTGTGTTAACTGATGAGCTTCAAAAGATGTATGAAAACACAAAAAATCCACTTGTTGAATCCAAAATTGATTATACAAAACGTACCGAATACCAATTGCTCAACCAACAAATTAGGCTACAAGATTTTGACAGGAAAAGAATTTTGTTTGGTTACACGCCTACATTATCTGCAATTGCTGCCACCCAACGAAATACATTCGATACGGTTTTTAGTTCGTTCGGAAATAAATGGTATCCTGGAACATATTGGGGGCTTAATTTAACTATTCCCATTTTTGATGGTTTGCGTAAATCCGCTCAAATACAACAAGCCAAGATAAATTTAGCTAAATACGAAAACGACAAGAAAAATTTAGAAAACACTATTGAGCAACAAGTATTGCAAGCTAAATTAAGTTTTGCTCGTGCCGGACAACAAATAGAACTTCAGCGTAAAAACATGGAATTGGCTCAGGATATTTATGACCGTGTTCAGATAAAATATAAAAATGGAGTGGGCTCAAGTTTAGAATTAACAACCTCTCAAAACGATTTAGAAACCGCCAGACAAAATTTTTTGAGCAATGTGTATGATTATTTCGTTGCACAAATTGAACTAAGAAAATCAATAGGAGACATTAAATAATAATAATTTTAAAAAGAAAAATAAACACACTATGAGAACTGTATCAAAAGTAATCGCTTCAATAATTCTACTTGCAATAGTTGCATGTGGTGGCGACAAAAATATTGAAGGCAAAAAAGCAAAAATTGAAAAATTAAAGGCACAACAAATTTCTATTGCCGATGAGATAAAAACATTGGAACAAGAAATTGCGAACAGTGGCGACACGTCAAAAAAACTTGAGAAAATGAAAGATGTAATGACTACAAAATTACAGCCCCAAATTTTTTCACACAGTATTGATGTGCAAGGAAGAGTAGAAGGTGATGAGAACATAACCATCTCTACAAAAATGGCGGGCACAATTACAAAAATGAATGTGGTTGCAGGAAGCCAAGTAAGTGCTGGACAAGTATTAGCAGAAATTGAAAGCGAGGTTATGAGAGCTCAACTTGCTGATATGAAATCTTCGTATGAATTACTTAAAGATATTTATAACAGACAAAAATCTTTATGGGATCAAAAAGTGGGAACAGAGATTCAATATCTTCAAGCAAAAAACAATAAAGAATCAATGGAGCAAAAGATTAAACAGCTCACAGAAACGCTTGATATGTATAATATAAAAGCACCATTTAGTGGAACCGTTGATGAAGTTTCAATTAAGCTCGGACAAACAGTTGCGCCTGGTATGCCAGCCGTTAGATTGGTGAATTTTAATAAACTAAAAGTGAGGGCTGATTTAGCCGAAGCCTATTCAGGAAATGTAAAAATTGGCGATGTGGTTAATCTTAAATTTCCCGACATCAACAAATCAGAAACATCAAAAGTATCTTACAATGGAAAAGTAATTAATACCATGACACGTACTTTTAATGTAGAAATTGCACTTCCATCAAGTGATGTATATCGTCCAAATATGGTGGCTCAGGTAAGCATTGTTGATTACACAAATAAAGACGCCATTACAGTTCCAGTAAATACCATACAAAATATTGATGATAAAAATTATGTGTATGTGGCTTCTGTTAAAAATGGTAAAAACATTGCAAGTAAAAGAGAAGTTGTTGTAGGTTCAACGTACAATGGTACAGCAGAAATTACAAGTGGCTTACAAACCGGAGACCTTGTTATTACAACTGGTTACAGTAATTTAAATGATGGTGAACTCATAAAATATTAATTAAAATGACACTAACAATAATTACCATTTGCATGATTGCAGGATTGCTCATGTTGGCAAAAAATTATCAAGAAAACGGATAGGGTATCATCCATAAAATCATATACAAAAGATGAAAGATTTAGAAAAAGAATTTAAACCGTCAAGTTGGGCAATTGATAATAAAACAAGTGTTTATATTATCACCATCATCATCACATTGGCAGGTATTTTATCATACAATAGTTTACCTAAAGAACAATTTCCGGAAGTGGTGTTTCCACAAATTTTGGTTACTACTGTTCGTCCGGGAACTTCTCCAACAGATATGGAGAACACGGTTACCAAACCGATTGAAAAACGGATGAAATCTATTGCAGGGGTTAAAAAAGTAACTAGCAATTCGAAACAAAACTTTTCGATGATTACGGTTGAGTTTAATACCGATGTGAAAATTCCATTGGCAAAACAAAAAGTAAAAGATGAAGTAGATAAAGCGCGAACCGATTTGCCAAATGATTTGCCAAGCGATCCAAGTGTAATGGATATTGATATATCACAAGTGCCTATTATGAATGTGAATATATCTGGAGATTATCCATTAGATAAATTAAAAAAATATGCGGATGATTTAAAAGATAAAATTGAAGGATTAAAAGAAATAACCCGTGTTGATTTGGTGGGTGCATTGGATAGAGAAATTCAAGTAAATTTAGATATTTATAAAATGACTGTCGCCAATGTTTCGCTGGGAGATGTGGAGCGTGCAGTGAGTTCCGAAAACTTAACCATCTCGGGTGGTGAAGCAAAAATGGATGGAGTAAAACGCTCCATAAATATTAAAGGGGAATTTAAAAGTGCAGTTGATGTGGGTGATATGATTATCCGTTCGCAATCGGGCGCAACAGTTTTTTTGAAAGATATAGCTGATGTAAAAGATGGATTTAAAGAACAAGAAAGTTTTGCTCGTTTAGATCATAAAAATGTAATTACCTTAAATGTTGTAAAACGTAGTGGTGCTAATTTAATTGATGCGTCTGATAAAATTAGAGCGATATCTGATAAGATGGAAAAAACAGAATTTCCTGAAGAGTTAAAGGTAACTATTACTGGAGATCAATCTAATAAAACCCGTGTAACGGTTCACGATTTGATTAATACCATCATCATTGGGTTTTTATTGGTAACGTTAATTCTTATGTTTTTTATGGGAGCCACTAATGCCATTTTTGTGGCTATGTCGGTTCCTCTTTCAAGTTTCATTGCGTTTTTATTACTACCGAGTTTAGGCTTTACGCTAAACATGATTGTGCTGTTTGCATTTTTGCTTGCACTTGGTATTGTGGTTGATGATGCTATTGTGATGATAGAAAATACACACCGTATTTTTAACAACGGCAAAGTGCCTATTAAAAAAGCGGCAAAGATGGCTGCTGGAGAAATATTTCTTCCAGTTTTATCAGGAACATTAACAACACTTGCTCCATTTATTCCACTTGCATTTTGGCAAGGTGTAATTGGTAAGTTTATGTTCTTTTTACCTATTACACTTATCATCACATTGCTTGCTTCATTAATTGTGGCGTATATTATTAATCCAGTTTTTGCGGTTGATTTTATGAAAACACATGAAGAAGAAGAAGCGTCTTATAAAAACAAAAAAAGCTTCAAAATTGTGTCTATCATTTTTGGGTCATTAGCTGCTTTATTTTATGTTTTCCAAAATTGGGGAATGGGAAATTTAACAATAACCATGTTTGGATTGTATGCACTCAATAGGTTTGTATTGCATAATATCATCAAAAAATTTCAGAATAAAACTTGGCCATCTGTTCAAACTAATTATAAAAATATGATGGTATGGGTTTTAAAAGGTAAAAGACCAATATGGACTTTAGTAGGAACTCTTGGATTACTTATTTTTAGTATTGTATTGTTAGTTATTAGGGCACCAAAAGTAGATTTCTTCCCTCAAGCCGATCCTAATTTTGTGTATTCTTATATTTCATTACCTGTTGGAACGGATCAAAATTATACCGACTCCATTACAAAAATTGTAGAGGCAAAAGTGTACAAAGTAGTTGGAGAAAATAATCCTATTGTAGAATCAGTTATTTCAAACGTGGCGGTGGGTGCAGGTAATCCTCGTGAGTTCGATCAAAGTGTAAACCCGCATCTTGCAAAAGTTACTGTTGCATTTGTTGAATTTAGCGAACGTCACGGACAATCAACAAGAGACTATTTAGATAAAATTAGAGCAGAGGTAAAAGGAATTCCGGGAGCAGAAATTGTTGTGGAGCAAGAGCAAGGAGGGCCACCAACGGGTAAGCCAATTACCATTGAAATTTTGGGCGATGATTTTGAACTCTTAGCAAAAACATCAAGGAAATTAAAAAATTATTTAGACTCTATACAAATTCCTGGAGTAGAAGAATTAAAATCAGATTTACAAGATAATAATCCTGAATTATTAATTGAAATTGACCGTGAGCGCGCAAATCGTGAAGGAATTTCAACAGGACAAATTGGAATGGAATTGCGTAAGGCGGTATTTGGTTTAGATAGAACAAGTAAACTTCGTGATGATGATGATGAGTACCCTATTCAGGTTCGTTTAAAAGAAGATCAACGAAACGATATTGAAGCCTTGATGAATTTAAAAATCACTTACCGAGATATGAATATGGGTGGTGTATTAAGACAAGTGCCGATGTCGTCTGTTGCCAAATTTAAGTACTCAAGCACTTACGGAGGAATCAAACGTAAAAATCAAACACGTATCGTAACAGTTTCATCAAATGTATTGAGTGGCTTTAATGGAAATGAAGTAGTACCTAAAGTTAAAAAAGCAGTTGAACGTTTTGGAATACCAGAAGGCATTATTGTAAACATGGGTGGTGAGCAAGAAGAGCAAGCTGAAACTGGAGCATTTTTAGGAAGAGCGATGCTTATTTCTTTAGGATTAATTTTCCTGATTCTTGTTACGCAGTTTAACTCTATTTCAAAACCGGTAATTATTTTATCAGAAATTGTATTGAGTATTATTGGGGTATTTATAGGATTTGCCATTACCAAAATGAATTTTTCAGTAATTATGACGGGTATTGGAATTGTAGCTTTAGCGGGTATTGTGGTACGTAATGGAATTTTGTTAGTAGAGTTTACCGAAATTTTATTAAGCGAAGGAATGGAATTAAAAGAAGCCATTATTGAAGCTGGTAGAACTCGTATGACTCCAGTAATTTTAACAGCATCAGCAACTATACTTGGTTTAATTCCTTTAGCAGTTGGCTTAAATATTGACTTCGTAACTTTATTTAGTAATCTAAATCCGCATATACATTTTGGGGGAGATAATGTTGCATTCTGGGGGCCACTTTCATGGACAATGATTTTTGGGTTGAGTTTTGCAACCATACTTACTTTGGTTTTGGTTCCAGTAATGTTGTATTTGGCTGAAAAATTAAAACTGAGATTAGGCATTAAACCAAAACATAAATTCACTCACGATCAATAAAAACTGTAAAAGATTCTTGACAATTCATTTTTTTTTAAATTTTTATTTGTTGTATTCATTTTTTTATTAAGTTTGTATCAAGTTCTGAAAAAATAAAAATAAAAAAGGCAACAGTTGCAAGTTGCATAATTTAAAAATATTGCATCTTTTGAGTAGAGGTGCAATTTGTTTCATAGGCTAGAGAGGGTCCCAGGAGTGGGGCCCTTTCGTTTTTATATAAATACGTAATTTAGCGTATGGTATGTGGGGTATTAAATCCCAATATTTGACCCACTAAATAAAACCATCATGAAAAAATTATTACTTACAATTTTAATAGCACAATCATTAAATACGTTTGCTCAAAACAAATGGATTTATGTTGATTCTAAAGTATCTGGTTCAAACCTTACTTTTGAATTGTTTAAAAAACAACCTGACAATTCCTATACAATGATTAAAACTGGAACGAGTACGTACACGTATAAGTTTGATAGTTTAAGTGCGGGAGTTTATCGTATTCATGTAAATATTAGCTACACCAAGTATATTCCAACTTGGCATCCTTATAAAGCATTATGGGAAGATGCAGCAGATATTGATTTAACAGTTGCAGATACATTTAATGCTGCAAATGGGTTGCTCCCAAACCCTGCATTTTTTGGCCCCGCAAGCATCAATGGTGAAATGACCGAAGGATTATTAAAAACAAAAGGCGATCCACTTAAAAATATTCGTGTGCTGATTGTTGACAATAGCAATAACCTTATCAAAATGGTAAACACAAATGACTCAGGAAAATTTAGTGTTACTAATATTCCTGTTGGAACTTATAAAATAAAAACGGATGTAGTAAATGCCTTAAATACAAATGCTAAATCAGTTGTTTTAGATAGTACACATTTAAATGCAATTGTGAAAATAACCGTTAATAAAACAGGAGCAACTAATACTGGAATTGCTAATACTGTTTCAACTAATTCAAGTGTTTTAGTTTACCCAAATCCCGCAGCAAATTTTGTGAATATTTCTGTTTCTTCTTCAAAATTTAATTACTGCATTTATAATATTACCGGGCAATTAATTAAATCATCAACAGTAAATGATAACCATGTAACAATTGATATGTCTCAACAAATAATGGGTGTATATTTTATGAGCATCGAGCAAAATGGAAAAGTGGAGTCGAGAAGAATATTATTAACACAATAAATAATAATTTTAAAATTAATAAAAGCTGAGGTTATTCTCGGCTTTTATTTTTTATACAAGTGCCATACATTTGATTTGTGAAATCAAAAACTACTATTTATTATAATCCTCATTGCAGTAAATGCCGAGAAGCAATTTGCCTATTGGAAGATAATAACGAAGAGGTGGAAATTATAGACTATTTAAAAAATGTTCCAACCGAAATAGAATTAGCCAATCTCATTAAAAAACTAAACATAAAACCTGAGCAGCTTATCAGAAAAAATGAGCCATTGTTTAAAGAAAAATTTAAAAATAAAAGTTTTACTGATGCACAATGGATTAAAATTTTACATCAATATCCAATTTTAATTGAACGCCCAATTGCCGTTAAAAATGGAAAAGCAATTATTGGTCGCCCACCTCAATTAATTATTGATATTCTTTAGGCTATGAAGTGTTTTCAATTTCAAAAATAAATCTATCTTGCTCCCTTAATTTTTTATCATGCAAATCAAAAAAAATAGTTCATTGCTGCTCGTTTTGCAGTTTTCAATTTCCATTTTATACGCACAAAAAACTGCGCCAAACAATTGGTTTAATCTTGATTATAAAAAAGACAAAGTGTATGGTGTAAGTGCTGAAAAAGCATACAGCGAAATCATTAAAGATAAAAAAGGGAAAACAGTTATTGTGGCAGTAATTGATGGGGGTACAGACCCTTTGCATGAAGATTTAAAAGATATTATTTGGGTCAATCCAAAAGAGGTTTTAAATGGAATGGATGATGATGGCAATGGATATATTGATGATATACATGGATGGAATTTTATTGGAGGAAAAGATGGACAAAATGTAGATCATGATAACTTGGAAGTAACAAGAGTATATGCGACATTAAAATCAAAATACGACCAAGTTGATTCCAATAAACTATCGGCAACAGACAAAACAGAATACTACAAATATGTGCGGGCAAGAAAAGTTTATTTTAAAGGTAAACAGGAAGGAAGTATGTACTTTAATTTATATGGTAACTTGATAAAAGGAACCGAAATTATGAGAAAAAATATTGGTAAAGAAAAAATTGTAATGGCTGATATCAATAATTACAAACCTCAAAATGAAAATGAAATGATGGCTCAAAAAGTGATTCAGCAATCCTTTTCAAAAAAAATATCACCCACAGATACTGTTCCTTTTAATGCTATGCTAAGTGGAATTGTAGATGGACAGAAACATTTTGATAATCAGGTAAAATACAACTATAATATAGAACTGAACACCAGAGAAATTGTTGGAGACAATTATGCCGATGTAAATGAAAAATATTATGGCAATAAAGATGTAAAAGGTCCGGAAGCCAATCATGGAACTCATGTGGCAGGAATTATTGCCGCTGTTAGAAATAATAATATTGGAATGAACGGTGTGGCACAAAATGTAAAGATTATGATTGTGCGTGTAGTTCCTGATGGCGATGAAAGAGATAAAGATGTTGCCAATGCAATTAGATATGCTGCTGATAATGGAGCAACAATTATTAACATGAGTTTTGGAAAATCATTTTCATACAATAAAAAAGCGGTTGATGATGCTGTAAAATATGCAGCAAGTAAAGATGTTTTATTTGTGCACGCAGCTGGAAATGATTCAAAAAATAGCGAAGAGGAAGACAATTTCCCAACACCTATTTATGAAAACACAACGGAGCGTGTTCCAGGTTGGATAGAAGTTGGCGCATCATCATGGATGACAGGAAAAAATCTTGCAGCAGAGTTTTCTAACTACAGTAAAAATATTGTAGATGTGTTTGCTCCCGGAGTTGATATTTATTCTACCCTACCCAACTCAACTTATGGCTCGTATGATGGAACAAGCATGGCATCTCCAGTAACTGCTGGTGTTGCGGCACTGGTTCGTTCTTATTATCCAGAATTAAATGCAGTGCAGGTAAGAGAAATTATTTTGAAATCTGTTACACCTATTAAAAAGAAAGTATTGGTGCCCGGTAATAAAAAGAGAAAAGTGAAGCTAAAAGAATTATGCTCAACAGGTGGAATTGTAAATGCTTATGAAGCGTTAAAATTAGCAGAAAGTTATAAGAAGTAAACCCCCCTTAACCTATTTTAAAAAGCCTGTAATATTTATTACGGGCTTTTTAATTTTATAAAAATTGAACTTTTCTAAATCAAAGGGGTATCAATCAAAAAATATGTAATGAGTATGAAAACACACATAAAGTTGATATTGGTATTCTTAATCTGTTCAACAATATTATCTGCGCAAAATCCTGAACCTATTTATAGCTTTGCTAAAGTTTCAAAGTCTGTAGGTTATTACAAAGAGCAAAAAGTTGCTTGGCAAAATGAGCTCAATAAAAACCCAAAAAATGCCTTTGCTTGGTATAATTATTATAGGGTAAACAGAAATATTTTTAGAACAGATAATACAGATAACCGCACCCGAGCCGAAAAATCAAAAATCGAAAAACAAATTGTGGATGATATGGAAAAACAAGTTCCAAATTCATTTGAATATAATTTATGCCGATGGATGATTGGAGGCAATAGTTTTGAGTATATCTCCTATTTAAAAAAAGCAGAGGAACTTGGAGAAGGAAGAACAGAACATTTATCCGACATGCTTGGTTGGGGAGAGGTGGAGAGAAACTTAGACAGAAGAAATAAATATGCAAAAAAGTGGTACGAATCAGGAGAGATGAGCCCAGGATTTTTGTATTATAATTACAATGTTATTGCAGGGCTAAAACAAAACGCAATCATTATTACAAATGGAGATAATGATACTTACCCAATATGGTTGCTTCAAGCAGCAAAGGATATTAGAAAAGATGTTACCGTTTTAAATACCAGTTTGCTATTGATTGATGAATATAGAAACAAAATTTTTAAAGAACTTTCCATACCTGATTGGGATTTCAAAACAGTAAAATTTGACTCCACAAAAATTTTTACCACAAAAATTTCTCATAATAATATTACAAATGATTTTCAAAAGGAAATTGTAAAACATGTTGCTGCTAATAAAAATAATTATCCAGTATATGTTAACCTATCGTGTGGAGATGAGTTTACAAATACTATTCAGGAAAATTTGTATTTAACTGGATTGGCTTATGAATACAGCACAAAGCAAATAGATAATATGGCCATACTTCAGAAAAATTTTGAGCAGGTTTATACGTTAGACTATTTAGAAAATTATTTTTATGTAGATGCTTCGGATCCAATTGTGAAATTACTAAATGGAAATTATGTGGTACCAATGATAAAATTATACGAGCATTATCGTTTATCGGGTGAGGTGCAAAAGGCTGAGAAGATGAAAAAAATAATTCTAACCATTTCAAAAACGTGCGGGCAAGAAAAAGAAATTATCGACTACTTTAAAAATAATTAATTGCTTTTAAACAAAAACTATCATTCGTTTTCTGATGAAGATCTCATGCAAAATATTGGTAAAGGAGATAAAAAATCCTTTGAAGAATTATATGCACGATACAGCAAAAAATTATTATGGTTTTTGTACAAATTATTAAATAGAGATAAAGCTAAAGCAGAAGATTTTTTGCAAGATGTATTTATGAAAATTATTGAACGGCCAGAACAATTTGATGTGACAAAAAAATTTTCAACATGGGTTTATACTGTTGCAACTAATTTGTGTAGAAATGAAATTAGAAACACCATTACCCGTCAAAAATTAATTGAAGAATCGGGCATAAAGAGAGAGCAAATTCAACATGAATCTTATCATACAACCATTGATCACAAATTATTTAAAACGGAGCTGCAAACTATTTATGAAACGCTTAATGAAAAGGATAGAATCATTTTTGCGTTACGATTTCAACACCAAATACCAATAAAAGAAATTGCAGAAATATTAGCTTGTCCTGAAGGAACTGTAAAATCAAGCACGTATTATTTACTTAAAAAAATTGCAAAAAAAATACCTCATCATAAACCAAACTAAAATTATGGAACATATACCTACACTTATTTTTGATTGGATTGAAACACATCGTTTCGAGTCGTTAGAAAAAGAACAACAACAAGAAGTACTTATTTATTTTTCAAAAAATGAGTATGATGAATTGCACTTGGCTGCTGTCTCAACACAAAACCATTTGGAAGAAATGCTTGATGTGAATCCCGTTATTGAACAAAAATTGATGAAAAGTTTTGAACAAAAATTTTCTCATCACCCAAAAAAATCAATTTTGTTTTATTCTATTCAACTTTGGAAAGTTGCTGCATTGTTTTTTTTAATTGGAGGTGGTACGTTGTGGGTTGTATTGCAAGCAAAGGCTCATAAAGAAATTTCTTATGTAACGATAAAAGATACGGTATATGTTCCTTCCTTTACGGAAAACGAAAGCATACTAAAAGTGCATGATACGGTATACATGAATACAGGAGGAGGTAAAACGGCAAAAAAAGAAACACGTCATCGCATTGAAATAGTTTCTTCTGAACATAAAGAAACAAAAGCATTTGTTCCATCATCCATTCCTGGAATTCATTTATTATCTATAAAAGATAAAGATGAATTGGTCAATAAACAAAAAGGGAATAGTTTAAAAGATGATACGTTATTAAAACAGTTTAAGGTTGTGAGGCTATAAAAAAAGCGG
>JANYDU010000008.1 GCA_025359805.1 Bacteroidota bacterium | reverse complement strand
TCCAGGAGCAATGAGAGACTGCACTCCTTTTCCTGAAGTAGAAAAAGGAAAGGAATTACTCGGAGAGTTTGTATTACCCGTATAAAACATTGGCGACTGTGCATTTACTTTTGATAAAAACAAAGTACATGAGAATAAAAGATAAATGTATAACTTTTTCATATAATTGGATATTAGTTTTTAAAAAATTGGATTACATAATTAAGTTTTTTTTTATTAATACCAAACCTAAATTTTACCTAAAATTAATACTGACTGAAAACACCATTCATTTAACAAAAAAAGCTGCCCTATTGAGGCAGCTTTTTTTGAAAGATAAAATTTTATTATTTGGCTATATTAAATTTTCCTGATTTAATAACTTCACCAGAAGATGCTTTTATTTGATATAAATAAATACCGTTTGAGTAATTGCTTAAGTCTAATTTAGTATCTGAATCAGAGATTGAAATATTTTCTAATAACTTACCAGTAATATCCATTATATTAATTGTTTTTGCGATATTACCATCAACAGAAAAATTAATTATATCCTTAGCAGGATTGGGAAATACTTTAACAGATTGCGCTATTTTATTTACTTCATTAACACCAGCATTTAAAGAGAAGAATACAGGATTACATCCATTGTCATTACTTGCATTTACATCAACAAATCCACCATTTTCTATGAAACCTTGCACACAAAAAGTATTGCCTCCTGCTGTAGTAAAACTAAGTGTTAAATTATTACTCACAGTTACTGTTCCTCCAACTGGAATATTTCCGAAAGGTACCAAAGTAACTAAGGTATTGCCATTTGAAGTGATGTAATTTGAGCCTACTTTATAAGCCACAAAAATAGTATCACTTGTGGTAAGTGCAACTGTACCTGTATTGGTAATAGTAGCATTAACAGTAAATTGAGAACCTGCCACAATTGTGGCATTTGCCGCTGGAGAATTTAGTTTTACACTAATGTCTTTTTGTGCAAATGATGCAACACTTGCAAGCGTTAAAATAGATAGTAATAATTTTTTCATAATTTTTAGTTTTTGTTTTATGATGTCAAATATGAGAAAATAGTTGCAGTAATTTATTATTTGTGAGATTAAATTTTTTAAACGTTGTCTGTTTTAAAATACATTACAAGTTAGTTTAGCCCTCGCATAACCAATAGTTTGAGCTAATTTTTCTGCAATACTTCAATAGTTAATCAAAATAAATATCCACAACTATTGCTCCTCGTATCTAAATAACATCCTTAACTTAACTCAATTTATCATTTATCACCAAAGCAAATCAGATGCTTCGTACCTAATAAGTGAATCAGGATAAAAAAGTAAATGCGTTATATTAAATATACAAACTACCTTAATAAAGTTACGTTTCCTTTTATAGTTATTCGTTGCCCTTTTCTGCCAGTTGCTTCCGCTAAAAAAACATATACATCTGGTGTACATGGTGTGCCTTTATAAGTTCCATCCCAACTGTTATGGATACTATCACTTTCAAACATCAACTCTCCCCATCTATTATAAATTGAAATATGATACGTATCTAAAAACACTCCTCCTAATTGAAATACATCATTTAAATTATCGCCATTAATGGTAAACACATCGGGAGCAAATAATCTTGGTGCGGTAGATATGCAAGCAATATTTGACTCACTAAAAATAGACTGACTATCCACTTGGTAGGCAGTAACTCTATAACAATATTCTCGTTGTTCAAGATTTACATATTTGTGAGATAGTGTAAATTCATTTGAATCTTTATTGCCAAGTGTATAAAATCCTCCACTCGAGTCATAAAAAAATTCTACTTTATAATGATCAATTCCACTGTTCCAAAATGAGTATCTGCTCCACCCTACAACTGGATCATATTTTAAAATATCATTTTGTTCCAAATCAGCTTTTAATAAAATAGTTTTTGAAATATTACTGGGTTCACTTAGTCCTCCACAATTATCCTTTAAATAGGTAATGTATGTGTATGAGTGGTCGTCAACCTGCACATCCATATCCACTAAAAAAGTATCTGTTTGCGCAAATTCTTTATAAAATAATGGAGCTCCATCATCTGTTATCCGATAGACAATAAATGTAAATGGAAGTTTATGTTTTCTTGATCGCCATTGCAGTAAAACATATTGATCGTTTACCACCGTTGCCCTTACATTTTGAGTTGGTGGCATAGTTGGTTGATAAATTGGAACAGCACCTGATGTATCGCTCCATGAAAATTGTTTTAACCCTCCATTTTGCACGGCTTTAATCTTATAAAAAAATGGTTTATAACAAACCGTATTGGTATCAATAAATGAAAGTGAATCTCCAGAAACAGATTTAATAAAATGATAGGGATTTGTGGGTAAAGAATCTTGTCTGTAAATCTCATATCGCAATACGCTATCCCAACCAAAATAGGCTGTCCAATGTACATTAATAGCATTTATCATGGGGGTTGTTTCTACATTTACTGTTGTGTTTTTTACACTTAATTGCGATTCATTATTACATACATCTGTTGCCGAAACCAAATAAGAATAAACTGTTGTTAGTGTGTTTAAATTTGTTTCTGTAAAAGTGGTGTCGTTAATATTTGTTTTGATAAGATTTGATTGTGGCAATAGCGCTCCTGCATAATTATAATAGATGGTATATTTTGCCCAATCATGCTCATAATTTTTAGTAAACTCCATTAATACATTTGAATTATTTAAAACGGTTGCTCTATAAATGGTTGGAATTCTTGGAGGAATAGTGTCATCAGTTACAGTTAATGTATCACGTTTTGTTTTTGTATTGGTGCAGCCCAATGTATCAGTAACTGTTAATGATACAGTAAATGTATCAGCAAACAAATACTGATAAAATACAGGCCCACAAATAGGACCTGGATATAAAGCCGAATCTCCCGTTCCAAAACTCCATTTAAATGATTTGATGGGAATATGATTGGGTGATGTTGTTCTATCAGAAAAGGTAACGGTACCTCCTTTGCAAATAGCATATGTATTGGCAATAAAATCAGGATTGGGTAACGGATAAATCACAATAGTATCTTTTGGAGGCAATCCAATTTTACAACCATTACTATCCGTGAGCGTTAAATTAGGAATAAAAATTCCATCGCGTTTATAAATATGTGAATCATTTTTTAACGTATCAATATTTCCATCACCTAAATCCCATTCAAATTTTTTGGCGTTTGGTGATGTGGAGAAGAAATGCACATTTAAAGGCGTACAACCTGTTTTGGGTGAGAAAAAATAAGTGCCCACCGGACCTCCAATAATAACATAACCTGGTTTTTTAAGATAATCCGTACATCCCAACGAATCAGTAATTTTTAAACTTAAATCATACACACCCGGGTTAATATATGTTCGTGCAGGGTTCGTTAATGTCGATTTTGTTCCATCACCAAAATCCCATAACCACGCAGTAATTTTTGAACCTCCAGCAATGGATGTATCGAAAAAATATACAGGAGGCCCCGGACAATCAATTTTTAATGGATTTCCCTTAAAGCCTATAACAGGTCTTTTAGCATGAATGGCTAAAGGTTTACTAATAGAATCAATACACCCATTACCATCTTTCATAATTAATTTGATGGAGTAAATACTATCGCCAAAATATTTTTGAACAGCCGTATCAGCAACTGAAGATTGTCCATTTGCAAAATCCCACTTAAAAGTAAATGGTAACAACCCTGCTGTTGTTGCTTTATTGGCTGCAAATCTCACAGAATCATACCCACATCGTTTTATAATAGTACTAGTAAAATTGGGCAAAGGCATACTTGGTTTTACCACTTTAATGCTTGTTGCAGTACAACCCATAGAATCCAAAATTTTGAGGGTTAGATTATAACCTGAGTTTTGATTAGCTGGTAATTTTAAATAGATATAGGACGTGTTTATGGTTACCGAATCTGTAGTTGTTGAATCACCAGTTCCCCATAACCATTTTCTTGTTTTTATTGGAAATTGAGATGTTGAACTATCGGCAACAATTACCAAAAGAGGCGCACATCCTTTATCAGGAAATACTCCAAACTTTGCATTTATTTTAAATACATAAAATGCCGAATCTTTTTTATAAGAATATACACAACCTCTTGTATCTTTAACCGTTAAACGTGCTGTATAAAATCCGCTTGTTGTAAATGTTATGGTGGTATTTTTAAAAGTAGAAGATTGCCCATCACTAAAGTTATACGTCCATCTGTTAAAAGGATAAGTTGGGTCGGGAATACTTTGATCGGTAAATGTAATTTTACCTCCCGGACAAATAGCTGTATCAGATAGAGAAAATTTTACAACGGGTGATGCTGGAATAAAAATGGTTGTCGATGCTGTATCACTGCACCCCGAAATGGTATCATATACAGTTAAAATTATTTTGTAAGTTCCATCAAGTGGGTATTGATATTTTGGATTTTTTAATGTTGATATATCTCCGTTACCAAAATTCCATAACCATTTATTTCCTCCAATAGATCCATCGGTAAATTGAAGTGTATCATTTGAACAATTTACTGAAGGAGGAGTGAAATTTGCAATAGGCGGATTAACCCTTACCGTATCATAAAAAGGTTGTGAAGCGCAACCAAGATTATAGGCAATTAGCTTAATAATAAATGTGCCTGTATCAGTATATGTATAGCTAAATGTTCCACCTTGATTACCCGTTTTTCCATCACCAAATGTCCATACAAAACGTGTTGCTTTAGGATTATTATTATTGGTTAAATTGGTAAAAATAAATGTAGCGTCCCTAAAGCAAGCGGTATGTTTATCAATAGTAAAATTTGGAATGGGTGGTAATGTAACTTTTATAGTATCAACATGTGATAATGTGCAGCCATCAGCGTTTGTACCTGTGCTTGTGAGTATATATATTCCTGTATCCTGTATTGTAACGGTATCATTTTGATTTGTTGAAATAGTAGTTCCATTTAGCTTCCATTGCCAAACAGTTAGTGGAACAACTGAAGTATCATTTGCACCAAAAGAAACATGTAATGGCTTACATCCTGATGTAGGATTTATATTGGTTGTATAACCAGAAGGTTCTATTTGTATTTCATTTGTTATGGTAACACTATCCTTGCACCCTTGTGCACTTGTTACAACTAATTTTACTTTGTATCTACCAAAATTAGCATACGTTTTTGATGGGTTAGATGATGTTGATGTGGTGCCATCGCCAAAATTCCAAAACCAGCTTACAGCATTAGTTGATGCATCTGTGAAACTGGCTGTAAAAGGAATAGTACACGACTTTTGAAACAGAGGAGTAAAACTTGGTGTTGGTTTTGGATAAACTGTTACTACTGCAGTTTTTATAATTGTATCTGAGCACCCTAAAATTGTTGCACGTAATTTAATATCGTAAGTGCCTGGATTATTAAATAATAAGTTTGGATTTTTTAATATGGATGAAGGTCCACTTGGAATAGCACTCCATTGATAAGTTACGATTGAGGTATCGGGTGTTGTTTGATTTGTAGGAAAAATAGCTAAAGGAGCACAACCTGAAGTGGTACCGGTTAAATTAAAATTTGCTTGAATATCTGGAATATAAATATGATTTTTTTTTGTTAAAGATTTCACACTTGATGTGGGTGATGTAACCGTTTCCGTTACCGAAAAATATCCTGTAGTAGTATAAGTATGTGATGGATTTTTTTGTGTGGATGTGCTCCCATCTCCAAAATCCCACAAATAGGTATATCCTGAATTTGCAGGTGTAGTGGCATCAGTATAATTTAAAGTTAATGGTGGATGACAGCTGATCCAATTGCCATTTACTTTTGTTACTCCTGCTCCCCAATTGCCACCAGTTCCGCCTGTGCCGATTGCGGTATCATTAAATTTTACAACTTGACATGGAGCAATAGTTACGTATTTATTTTTAGTAATATTATCTGTACAACCATTGGTATCAGTAACTACAAGGGTAACTTTAAACGTATCGTTTGCGGTATAATAATTACATGGATTTTTTTTTGTAGAGGAATTACCATCGCCAAAATCCCACGACCAATGTGTAATAACTCCAGTTCCTTTAACCGATAAATCTGTAAAACAAATGGTATCTGGTGAACACCCTCCTAATTTATTTGCCGTAAAATCGGCTGTTGGTTTGGCAAAAACAGTGATGTAATTTATTTTAGTTATTGAATCCGATCCACTCGCATTTGATACTGTGAGTTTAACTGTATACACAAGTGTATTGGAAGTATTATTGATAAAAGATGCTGAAGGACTAGGTAGTGTTGATGTATTTCCATTACCAAAATCCCAAAAATAAGTGGTTGGGCTTCCTGTTGATGTACTTGTAAAAACTACCGAATTTAATGGGCTGCATCCCTGAGTTTTATTGGACGTAAAATTAGCCACAGGCTTTGCTGCGTGAGCAATTACTTGCAGCAAAAAAATGAAAAGAGTTGATATGAGTAGTTTCTTAGTCAAGCAGCGAAAATAACAAATCAAAAACAATATTTAACAGAAACTAAAATTTATTAGTTACGTTACAAAACAGCTCTCCATTTTATTTGATGATAACAGTTCCAATTTTATGTGTGAGATGTTGACGTTCGTCCGTTAGGTGTTTATGAATTTTTTGTAACGTCTCAACATCATCATCAGTAATGGCTTTGTTAAAATCTTCCTGATTTTGAAGAATTGATTTTTCGATATGTTTTAATTTTAGGCGAGTAATTGCCGATTCAATATCTGCCAAATAGTTTGCCCCTTGTTCATCCATAATAATATCATATTTTTTTTCCCAATTAGGACTCACCTCATGTTGGTTGCTCATGATGGTGGCAATAAATGTGGTAATGAGATTATTGGTATGATTTACAAAATGCTGAATATTTAAATCATTCTGCTCAAGCTGAATGGCAACTTCGTTTATAATTTCTGCAATTACAGGATGGTCAATTTCTATATCATGCTCATGCAATTCATGTAAAATATAATGTGCTGCATTTTTATATCCTTCCATGTTTTTGTTTCCGTGTTCAATAATCAATCTCACAATATCCCTCTCTTGATGATCGTGTAATTGTAGATCAAGAATTTCTTTTAGTTCTTCTCTATAATCTTTTTCAACAGCAACTTCTGCAATATTATTTTTGGGTTGAGTATTTTTTGTGCGAAGAATTTTATTGGTTTCGTTAATGAGTAATTGTTCATCAGCTTTTAAAATTTTTGCCGATTCTTTAATGAAGCCCGAACGTTTAATTGCATCAGGAACTTTGGCAATACTCTCAACAATTTCTCTAATTAATTGTGCCCGTTTTACAGGGTCATTTCCAGCATCTTCAATGAGCAATGAAGTTTTAAAAAGAATAAAATCTTTTTTATTTTCTTCTAAGTATAAACCAAACTCAACAGCTCCTAATTTTTGCGCATAACTATCAGGATCTTCACCTTCAGGAAACGAAACCACTTTTACATTTAATCCACCTTCAAGCAACATATCAATTCCTCGCAAAGAGGCTTTAATACCAGCAGCATCGCCATCATACAACACACAAACGTTATCAGAAAAACGTTTAATTAATTTGATTTGATTTTCAGTAAGCGATGTTCCGGATGAAGCCACCACATTTTCAATTCCCGATTGATGCAATGAAATTACATCGGTATATCCCTCCACCAAATACACATAACCAATTTTTGAAATGGCTTGCTTGGCAAAATATAATCCGTAAAGTTCGTTGCTTTTATGATACAAATCTGTTTCCGGAGAGTTTACATACTTGGGGCTTTTGGGATCTTTCTTTAAAAATCGGCCAGCAAATGCAATAGGCTTTCCGCTCAATGAATGAATAGTAAACATTACCCTACCCCGATAGGCATCAAATATTTTTCCTTGTTCGCTTTCCTTTATCAGCCCTGACTTTTTGAGCAACTCAATATTAAATCCATTTTTGATTGCTGTGGTTGCAAAATGATCCCAACTCTCTTTACTAAAACCAAGTTTAAATTTTTTTATCGTTTCAGGTCTAAATCCACGTTCTTCAAAATAAGAGAGTCCAACAGTTCTGCCTTCTTCATCATTTTCTAAAATATCAGCAAAATAATGCTCGGCAAAATTGTTTATAATCTGGAGGCTTTCACGATTATTGGATCGTTCTTTTTCGGCTTCAATTTCTTCACTAGTGGCTTGTTGTTCCGGCCATTCAATATTGTATTTTTCGGCTAAATGTTTTAAGGATTGAATGTAGTTGAGGTGTTCAACTTCCATAATAAAGTTTACTGCATTACCTGCTTTTCCGCAACCGAAACATTTATAAATTCCTTTAACTGGCGATACATTAAATGATGGTGTTTTTTCATTATGAAAAGGACAAAGCCCTATCATAGTAGCTCCACGTTTTTTGAGCGTAACATAATCGCCCACCACTTCTTCCACGCGAGCTATATTTACAATTTCATCTATTTTACTTTTGGGTATCACTATTTTTTAACAGAAGGTAAAAATATAAAAACACATGTAAAATATCACTTTTTTTATAGTGCTATTTAAGAAAGTGAATTTGACAATAAATTTTGTAGATATAGTAATATAATTAATAACCCAACACCTTCATCATTGATTTAGCATCTTGCTCAGTTGCAAAAACTTTATAATCAAAAGTACCATCAGCTTTTTTATCAATAATAATATGTTTGGGAGCAGGAACTAAACAATGTTGAATACCTCCATATCCGCCCAGAGATTCTTGATATGCGCCCGTATGAAAAAAACCCATGTAAAGTTTTTCATCACCCAACTTGGGTAAAAAAACTTGGTTGGTATTGGTATCACTATTATAAAAATCCTGACTATCACAAGTCAATCCACCCAAATTAATGCGTTGAAATTCTTTATCCCAATTATTAATGGCCAATAAAATAAATTTTTGTCCGATGCCCCAAGTATCGGGCAAAGTAGTAATGAAAGAACTATCAATCATGTACCAAAACTCTTTATCATTTTGTTGTTTTTGCCCGATGATAGAATATAAAACTCCTCCACTTTCACCCACTGTAAACGAACCAAATTCTGTAAAAATATGAGGTACTTCTACCCCACGAGAATCACAAATAGTTTTGATATAATATACAATTTGATCAATCATATACGCATAATCGTGCTCCACTCCTAGCGAAGTATAAATGGGCATTCCACCACCAATATCAAGCGTATCCAATTCAACACACACTTCTTTTAAATCACAGTATACATTTACTAAACGTGTTAATTCACTCCAATAATACGTGGTATCTTTAATGCCCGAGTTCACAAAAAAGTGCATCATTTTTAAGGAGAACTTTGGGTTGTTTTTTATTTTATCAAGATATAAATCAACCACATGTTTATAGCTCATACCAAGTCGGGAAGTATATACTAAAAATCCAGGCTCTTCTTCTGTGGCAATTCTAAAACCTAATTTTATGGGATTGGTTGAAAACTTGTCCATCAAATCAATCTCTTCAGGATTATCAAGCACGCATACCAAATTATCAAATCCATTATCTACAAACTCAACCATATTTTTTGCATAGGCATCCGTTTTAAAACCGTTGCAAATAATATGTCTGTTTTTATTTAGTTTACCATCTGAATATAATTTTCTCAATAAATCTAAATCAAAAGCCGATGAGGTTTCAATATCACAACCGTTCTTTAAAACCTCTTCAATTACAAATGAAAAATGAGAACTTTTGGTACAATAGCAATAATTATATTTTCCGTTGTAATCGTATCTTTCAATGGCTTGATCAAACAATGTGCGTGCTTTATTTATCTGCGAACCAATTTTTGGCAAATAAGTAAACTTAAGCGGAGAACCATATTTTTCAATCAACTCCATTAAATCTACATCATGAAAATGCAGACTATTATTACGCACTTCAAAACCATGACGTGGAAAATAAAAAGTTTGATTGATGAGATCAATGTATTTGTTTTTTACGGGTAGTGATGCCAATGGATAAAAAATTAGTGGTGTGAGAATATTTAAAAATTGGTGCAAGTTTATGAAAAAACTAAGTACAATGATGTTAAAAAATTATGTCTTTATTTTCTAATCCATTAATTACTCATTTTATTTTTTTTGGGTAAAAATATTTCAGCCATCATACAACGTGCACTACCTCCACCATTAGCCTCAATGGTATATAAAGGAATGGAAATAATACGCGCATATTTACTCAATTTAAAAATTTGCTCTGGCAGTAAAGATGAATACGCTTGATTACTCATCACTAAAAGATGTTCTCCGTTTTTGTTTTTCACCTCCAACATATTGCCAGCAAAATGATGCAATTGTTCCAAAGTAATTTCAATTATTTCTTTTTGTGTTGAATTTTTGATTGCATTTTTTTCATCTAAATCATGAATACTTTCCATGCAAATAACCATAAATTTTTCGCCCACACACATCACTACATTGGTATGATAAATGAGCATACTTGAGGCATCGCAAGCCGTAAAAATTATTTTTTTATAGTTAAAGTGTTTACAAAATTTATCTACTAATTCTTCATTTGTTCGAGGAGAAAGACATGCGTAACAAATTTTATTTTCTCTATCCAGCACCATACTTCCTGTACCCTCCAAAAATTTATTTTCTTTTTCTGCTTGCGTTAAATCAATAATATCATCGATAGCAAAATGAGTGGTGAGTAGTTCTAAAATATCGGCACGTCTTTCCAATCTCCTATTCTCGGCCTGCATTGGATATAATCCTACTATTCCATTTTCATGAAACGAAATCCAATTGTTTGGAAAAATAGAATCGGGTTTATGTGGCTCCAATGTATCATCAACAACGTAAATACTCACACCATTTTCATCCATTACATCCACCATGTGTGTAAATTCATCAAGTGCTTTTTGTTGTGTGTTATCTGCTTTTTCAGCTGCATGTTGAAACGCATTGCTCTCGGCAGTTTGCTCATTAAAACTGAAACGTACCGGGCGAATCATAAGAATATGATTTGTGTTTTGCATAAAAATTAAATTAAAAATGACACAGGATTTACTTCAACTATAAAACGAAATGAAATATTTTCGTTCGAAAATTTCATTCGAAGACAATTCATTTATTCCTTCTTTATTTTCAATATTAGTTTGTCCGTCAGTTGATCCAGCAATGCCACACCAAGGTTCTAAACAAATAAATTCTTCACAACCTTTTTTACTCCACACACCAAAGTATGGAAAATTATTCCAACTCATTTCAACTTTAAATGGTGAAATGGTTGATGCTAATGTCATTTTTTTTGAATTGATATTTTTTAGAACAATAGCATCTTTATCAAACAAATTTTTATCAAGATGAATCTTATTTTGATTTTCTAAAATAGGTTCTGATTGCCCATTTAATAATCCATCTTCTAATAAATATCGTTGCGCATTTTCATGGTATTCAAATTCCAAAAAATAATCCGTCATTTTTTTTGATGGCAAATTAAAACCGGGATGCGCCCCGATAGAAAAATACATTTTTTCGCCACCCATATTTTTCACTTCGTAACCAAATTCAATTGCATTTTCAATGAGCGAATAACTCAATTGTAATTCAAAATCAAAAGGAAATATTTTACGTGTTTCAGCATTTGAAAATAAAGAAAAGACAACTTTTGTGTTAGATTTTTCAATCACTTTAAAATCCATATCGCGTGCAAATCCATGTTGAGGCATGGCATATACATTATCATCAATCAATAATTCATTATTAAATGGCTTACCCACTACAGGAAATAAAATTGGAGCAGTTCTTCCCCATGAAGCATCATTTGCTTGCCACATAAATTCAAAATTACTGACCTTATCCAAAACATTTTTCAGCTCTGCTCCTTTTAATGCAATTTCAATTTTTAGTTGATTGTTTTCGAGAGTGATCATATTCTAATTTCAATAAAATATCTATTTATTGCTTCGGATAAAATTTATTTACACCGACTCAAATAAGTAAAAAAGACCCTGAAAAAACAGAGTCTTTTTGTGCCGCGGAAGAGACTCGAACTCTTACACCACTAAAGGCACCACCCCCTCAAGATGGCATGTCTACCAATTTCACCACCGCGGCTTATTTGATGCGCAGCGAATATAATTTTTTTATATTGATACAAACAAACGATTTTCAACCAATAAAAGAGCAGACCAATAAGTTTGCTTTTTTGTTAATTCCCAAAGCCAAAAGCCTATTAATAGCCCGGCACTATAATGAATACTGTCTATGCTAATAATTGAGCAAATGGTAAAAATAGTAACTGCAAAAATGTTTAGAATAAATATTTTTCAAGAAAATTCTGTATCAAGTTTTATTTGAAAAACAGTGTCCTTGTGTGAAATGGTCAAACCGTCTTTGAGGTAAAGAATGCCTGCTTTAGAGAAACCACGTACAATGAGTTTCCCCATCGATTTATGAGCACTAATTAAATACAGCTTTCGACAAAAACTCTTTGAAACCCATAACTATCAGCTAAACAACTCACTCCTCTCTTCCCATCATTTTTTCTTGCAACAATTTTTGTTCTTCTTCAATCATTTTTTTTCGTTCTTCATCCGAAACTTTTTTAGGTTTCTTTTTCAACTCGCTTACATCTGGTTGTCCAGCATCAATCCAAGCGGTGTACCAAATAGAACCAACCATTAAAACAGATAATCTCATTCTTCTTTCTACTTGCCCTCCAAGCATGTTATGATACGCTTCTGAATAGGCTTTTGAATAATTTTTTACTTGCGTATTTCCTTTTTGTTCTAACGTATATTTTTTGTCAGATGGATAAGTTGAATTTAATTTCCGTTCAAAATCTAATACCGAATCTTTAGCTGCAAAACTTCCTTCACAGGCAATCCAAGCAGCTTTTTGCACATCATCAATATAAAAAGCTCTGCCAACAAAAAAATCATAATTCTCACTAAACAATTCAGGCAAGCGTGATTCCCAAAAACCATGAATTCCTTTTTGATCAGTTAATTGTCCATTGTAATTTTCAGTTGCATGCAAAGGCACATGCGCATCAGCCATATAATGTCCAATATCGGCTGATAGTTTTAAAATTTTCTCTGCATCTTTTTCTTTGAATGCCTCGGTCAATTTAAATTTCATTAAGTTGATATACCAAGGCACAATTCCATAAGCGTTTAAGGTATCTTCCGTATATTTTGCAATGGCATCTTTCCAATATTTTGGAACGGTATCAATTGGAGCCACTACCTCATAATGATCCATATCAACATAATGCCTGCACGCTTCTTCTTTCATAGCATATCTACGTTTATCTGGGTCGGCAGCATGCTCGGTTATAAAATCAATATTGGTTTTATAAAATGCAAGCAAGTTTTCGGGCAATGTAAAAACTGCTAAACGGTTGATGAGTTTATGACCAAAAAATCCCCAAGAAAAACATTGAATAAAAATAAAAAAGGTAAGCGTGGTGAGTATTGATTTTTTCATGAGTGCTTGTTATTTTGTATGAAGCAAAAATAACTATGCGAACATAACTTCAATGTCAACAAAAAATTAATCTTCTCTAAAAACGGTATCAATTGTAAAAGCAGGAACACAGCAACTCCAATATTCACAAGGCTCGTTAAACGGATTGGAATAGCGTACACGAGTTCCTTTTCTGATTAAAATGCTCTCTCCTGCTTTAAGAATAATTTTTTCATTATCCACTTCAAATTGCTTTTGTCCTTTAAACACAATGGTTACTTCATCAAATTGCGGAGTTTGAAAAGGCTCACTCCAACCTGCGGGAGCAATCATGTGTGCCACAGAAAATTTTTTATCTCCTGTTGATGCCACTCCATAATGTTCTTCAATAAGTTTCCCATCAGTGGTGGGTACTACAAATGGACGGGTTTGTTTGATGTACTTTTCAACCATATTATTTAGCCTTTACAACTCAACATTTTTATCTCAACGTTTTCTTTCTGTTGCGTTCATAATCTTCAAAAATATAATCGCCTAAACCTTTAAGCGAACTATAAAAAGCCCTACCATTATTTGTTTTGGTAAACTCCTTTACAAACTGTTGCAAGTATGGATCAGAGGCAATCATAAAAGTAGTAATTGAAATATTTAACCTCCTACATTGTGCGGCCATATTTAAAGTTTTGTTGATGATTTTTCTATCCAACCCAAAACTATTTTTATAATATCCGTTGCCTTCTTTTAAGCAAGTTGGCTTTCCATCGGTAATCATAAAAATTTGCTTATTTGAATTTTTTCTTCTGCGCAACATATCCATTGCCAACTCTAATCCAGCATAAGTATTGGTATGAAAAGGTCCAACTTGTAAATAAGGTAAATCTTTAATATCAATTGGCCAGGCATCGTTTCCAAAAACAATAATATCTAAAGTATCTTTTGGGTATTTGGTTTTGATGAGTTCGGCTAAAGCCATGGCAACTTTTTTGGCAGGAGTAATTCTGTCTTCACCATATAAAATCATCGAATGCGAAATATCAATCATCAACACTGTAGATGTTTGAGATTTATTTTCACGTTCATTTATTTGCAAATCATCTTCGGTTAATTTAAAACTTTCGATACCATGATTTACTTGTGCATTATGAATAGAAGCGGTAATATCTATTTGATCTAATTGATCGCCAAAACTAAATTTCCTGGAATCACTTCCAATTTCATCACCTGTTCCGGTATGTGTTGTTTTATGATTTCCATTGGGTGTTTTTTTAAGCTTGCCAAAAATTTCTTCTAACGATTTTTTTCTGATAGTTTGATTGGTTTTTGATGTGGGATTAAAATTTCCTGTTAAGGGATCTTCTTTTATATAGCCTTTATTTTTAAGGTCTTCAATAAAATTACCCATTCCATATTCATTATCCGTAATATGGTGTTCATTGTCTAATTGGTTCATCCAATCCAATGCTTCAGCCACATCGCCATTGGTATATTGCAGCAATTGCATAAACAAGCTCATCATCTGGTCAAACTTGCTACCACCCTTTTGTTGAGCTATGTATTTTGAAAAATTAAATCCTAACATAATTATGGAAACGAATATAACGGAAAAATTGTTTGAGGATAATTTCTTAGTGTTATTGTTCTGTTACAAATCTAAGTTTGAATTGAGGGATTATTTAGAAGAAAGAAAAGTATATCTAACACCTAATAAAAAACATTCATTAAAAACTAAATCTCTGGTCTTCCACTTATCATAATCAACATAATGTTCTTGCATAGTAAGTTCAATATCAAAGTTCTTATAAATCTTTCTGGCAATGCCAATATTAATTCCAAAATCCCATCTGATAAATCTATCATGATAAATAAACGGTGTAGAGTAATTACTATAATAAGTTATTGTTTTGTTATTGTTCTTAAGTATATCTATTTCTTTAAATCTATAAGCATCTTCCCACATATAAGATACAATAGCACCGCCAATGAAAGAATATTTTTTCCAGTGGTAAATATAGTTGATAGGAAGTTCTATATAACTCAATCTATACTCGTAAGTTTGAGAGAACTGAGATGTAGGATCAAAGTCAGAAATATAAGTACTTCTAAAACCTTTCTCCATAGTTTGAAAACCAATTGTAATATCTGATTTTTTTGTGATAGGTTGCGCATATTGAACATTAAAAAAAATAGATTGAATACTTTTTTCAGGTGGTCTTATATGACTAAATGGAGTATATCCCCACAACTGTGTAGAGTTAGAAAATCCTACCTTAATAGATAATCTGTCTTTGAATTCCTGTGAAGTTACTCTCAAACAGATTATCAAAAAAAATGCTAAAATTTTATACTTTGTCATCACACTTAATACATTGTTCCACTACAACATGATTGGTTTCCTTGAGCATCTGTACAACAAATAGTAACTGCGGGATCTTGTGATATGGTAATGGTTGTTTTTAAAGATATGTCGTCACCCGAAATCGGGTCTTTATAATCACAGGTTAATTCATAATCCTTCCCATTAGGAGCTTTTGTACAACTCGCTTTCATTTGAAGACAATAAGGAAAAGAGGGCGTTAAACATGATATACAATTAGGTACGGTATCTATTTGCATCAATAAATTACACTCATTGGTTCCAGGCGATGGGCTGGCATAACAAAAAGTTAATGTTGAAAACACACCATTAGGCGCACAGTTTAAAACAGTGTGTGACGTGCATCCACTCCATGATACATGGTAAACTACTTGGTCGCCACCATGCATAAAATCATTTCCAACACAGTTGTTGCAATTCGGATTAATATATCCTGAAACACAATTACAATTACCACTACCACCTGATTTATTTAATGTGGTTTGCTTCTTTAAAAAATTGGGCTTTGCAGCATCATCATGAGGATTCTTTAAATCACATCCCCCAAAGGTGACTAAACAAATAACTAAACATACAAATGATGTCAGGAGTAGGCTTCTTAAAATTAGACTTTTCATGTTAATTGATTTTAAAGGTAAGTAATAAATTGTTTGATAAAAGATTATATGTATTGAATTGATATTGTAATTGTGGATTACTTATTAAATCATAGGAACAGAAATATTCAATTGTGATTTTCTTGTTATATCTATATCCTATATTAAGTGATGGAGCAACATTTATTCTACTAAACATTGATGTGTAATGATTATTCTCAATTGTATATTCAAAGTAAAGAACCCTACTTGTATAAGTTGAATTATAATCACCCGTTACTTGCTGGTTTAATTTTGAAGCAAAGAGATATGAAAATATAGCACCTGCACCAAATGAAAAATTATGATGGTTGTATTTAAAAATGAATGGGGTTTCAACAAACTGTTGATGAATACCTGTGTTTAAATTTACATTTGTTGAATTAGAAACATAATAGACCTGATTATTATAGTTATCCATCCATTTATAATTATAATCAAACCCAAATAGTACTGAGAGTTTTTTATGTAATGGTTTAAGCGTAAAGAAACCAATATTTAAACCATAAGCACCGGTTTGAAATCCTATACCTGATTGATTAATTATATTATAAGAACTTCCGATGCCAAGCATTATATCTGGTTTGGAACTCTGCGCGAAACAAATTGACGCTTGGAGTAAAAGAATTAAAAAAAATGTTAAATAAGGCTTGTTCAAGTTTGTTTTATTTAAATGCTTATCGAATATATAATCTTTCAAACAATTTTTAATTACATATACAACAATAATAATTTAATTTAACAATTACACGGATTCGTTTAATTAATTTTTATCCTGTATTGCTACTATTGGTTCTTAATGCCAATCAATAAATTCCAAAAATCACAACTTAATAAATTAGGCAAAAGAGTTAAAACTCTAAGAATAGAGAAAGGTTTAACCTTAAAGGAATTGGCATATAGTATTGGTAAGGATCATCAATCTATTTACAGGCTTGAATCAGGTGGAGTTAATCCTTCTTATCTGTATCTATTGGATATTTGTACAGGTCTAGAAATTGACCTTTCTGAATTACTGAATGTTGATGAACACTGAGACTTTTTGTTTCATACATTCACTATAAACACTTGTTATAATTTTCCAAATTCCCACTGTTCATAAATATTTAAAAAGTATTGGATGTGTTGTGTTTTTTTTGATTCGAAATGAAAAAAATACTATTAACACTAAGCATCGTTTTTGTTGCCCAATTTGTATCGGCACAAAAACAATTATTTGTTGCCTTTTATAACCAAGAAAACTTTTTTGATACCATAGATGATCCCCATAAAAATGATAATGAGTTTTTACCCGCTGCAAAAAAAGAATGGAATACCGAAAAATATGTAAACAAGGTAAATCATATGGCAAAAGTGATTGCTTCTATGAATGATAATAAAGGTGCTGATATAATTGGAATGTGCGAAATTGAAAATGATAATGTGCTAAACAATTTAGTAGCTAATGAGCAATTGAAAAAAAATAAGTACCAATTTGTGCATTACGAATCGCCAGATGAGCGCAGTATTGATAATGCTTTATTGTTTAACAGTAAAAAATCAAAACTCATTTCATCATTGGTTTATCCTATTCATTTTATCGAAAATCCTGATAGTAAAACCCGCGATATTTTAGTGGTGAAATTGGAAGCCAAAAACAAAGAGCAAATTATTTTTATTGTCAATCATTTTCCTTCGCGCCTTGGCGGACAAGAAGCAAGCGAGCACAAACGCATTCATGTGGCAAGCGTATTAAAACATATTTGCGATAGCATTTCATTAGCAAACCCAAAACAAGGCTACGTAATTATGGGCGATTTTAATGATGAGCCAACTGATAAAAGTATTGATTCTGCCCTCGCTGCTAAAGGAAATTTGGCTGATGTAAAAAATGCCAATGATATTTTTAATGCGATGTATGAGTTAAAGCAAAAAGGCGAAGGTTCTCTCCAATACAGAAAAAAATGGGATATGTTAGATCAAATTATGATGAACAAGCCTATTGCAAATTGCGAAAATAAGATTTGCTATAAACAAGGTTCGGCAAGTATTTACAAACAAGATTGGATGTTAGAAACAGATGAAAAATATAAAGGTGCACCGCTAAGAACTTTTGCTGGACAAAAATATACAAATGGTTTTAGCGATCATTTTCCAGTTTATATATACTTAGAATTAAAATAATATGACACACGAAGAAAAACATTTTAGTGGATCGGAAATGGTGCGCGATATTGTAATTGGCATGTCGGATGGACTAACCGTTCCCTTTGCATTGGCTGCGGGTTTAACTGGTGCCATGCAAAATAATTCGGTAATTGTAACTGCGGGTTTAGCCGAAATTGTTGCAGGTTCAATTGCTATGGGATTGGGCGGATATTTGGCAGGAAAAACTGAAATTGACCATTACGATAGTGAACTTAAACGTGAATATTTTGAAGTGGATCATTTTCCTGAAAAAGAAAAACAAGAAGTGCGTGAAGTATTTCAGGATTATGGTTTGAGTGATGAAGCTCAAACATTAATTGTGGATGAACTATCAAAAGATAAAGACAAATGGGTAAACTTTATGATGCGTTATGAATTAGGTTTAGAAAAACCAGATATTAATCGTGCACGCCAAAGTGCTTTAACTATTGGCATTTCATACATTATTGGAGGAATTGTTCCGCTCTCTGCTTACTTCCATTTTTTTACTGATAACGCCAAAGACGGGCTTTTTTACTCGTGCATTGTAACAGCTATTTGTCTGTTTATTTTTGGATATTTTAAAACAAAAATTATTGGTCAGCCTCCATTGCAAGGTGCATTTAAAATTTTATTTATTGGTGCTTTGGCAGCAGCAGCGGCCTATTTTATTGCACACCTTATCAATTAAACATATTGGATGAAAAAAATTTACTTGGTAACCTTTTTACTATTTATTTCTTCTTTTATTTATGCTCAAGATAAATTTGAAATAGGAAAAACTGTTGGAAATGAATACCTCATTTCTGCCGACACATCCATTTTGAGAAAAGCCATGCAACGCACATTGGGAGATGGTACTCAATTTTCTGAATTTAGAATTGAATCTGTAAATGCCTTTCATTATTTAATTGGAGTTGGCGTTTTAAAAGGTCGTTATAAAATGATGGCTGCCCAATTGCAATACGATATAAAAACGCGTTCATTTTTTGCAGCCCCTCTTTTACCTCATGTTTCCTGCTCATCGGCAGCTTGCAATAATTGCAAACCATTTAAAGAAAACGGAAAAATTATTGGTTGCAAATGCGAAGAAAAATCAACGGTAAGCAACCAATGTAATTTTAATTTGGTAGAGCAAAGTGCATTTTACGAAAACATAAAACGTGCTGTGTTGATGAAGAAATAACCCCTTTTTAAAACTTCATTTTCATTCCTAAAAAATTTTATACCGTAAACTATTTACGTCTTTTTGTAAATTTTATTTGTCAAAATGTAAAGTTTATTTTACTTTTGAATTTGTAGTTAAATAAATTTATATATGAAAACACGATTTTTATTTCCAAATCGGTTCAAGAAAATTGGATGGATTTTGTTCGTTCCTTCTCTAGTTGGAGGAATTATTATTTATTTTTTAAATATTCAACTTCCATTTTTTAACACCAAAGTATTCGCCATATATGACCCAGGATTTTTTAGTGAGAAAACTGTAATGGGCGTATTAGAAAATAATATCTCTGATGAAATTTTGGGGATACTCATTATTGTTGGAGCATTATTAGTTGCTTGTTCAAAAGAAAAAAACGAAGATGAGTACATTGCTAAAATAAGGTTAGAATCATTATTGTGGGCTACTTATGTTAATTATGGATTACTACTTGCAGCAATACTTTTTGTTTATGGTGGAGGATTTTACTCCGTTATTATATTCAATATATTTACCCTGCTTATCATCTTTCTTATTCGCTTTAATTATATTTTGTATAAAAATTCAAGGTTATCAGCTTATGAAAAATAGTATAAGAATAGAACGAGCTATTAAAAATATTACCCAAGAAGATTTGGCCAATTTAATTGGAGTAAGCAGGCAAACCATTAATGCCATGGAATCTAATAAGTATGTTCCATCAACAGTTTTGGCGTTAAAAATTGCGAGGGTATTTAAAAAAAATGTGGAAGAAATATTTTTACTTGAAAAAGGTGATTAATAACTTCTGAATTTTTCCGCTATTTTGCAAGCGAAATGCAGTTTGTTTATCCGTCATTTTTATTTGCACTAAGTGCTGTTGCTATTCCAATTATTATTCACCTGTTTCATTTTCGCAGGTATAAAAAAATTATTTTTAGCGATATACGTTTCTTAAAACAAGTTCAGGAAGAAACAAAATCAAGACAAAAACTTAAAGAATTACTCATTTTACTTTCGCGTATTTTAGCTATTGCATTTTTAGTATTTGCATTTGCTCAACCATTTATTCCTTTCAAAGAAACTTCCAATTTGGCTTCACAAAAAGCGGTAAGTATTTTTATTGATAATTCTTTTTCGATGGGCAATGAAGGTAAAGATGGAGTTTTGCTTGAAACCGCTAAGACCAAAGCCAGAAGTATTGTTAAAGCTTATGGAAATGATGAGCAGTTTCAAATTATTACCAACGATTTTGAAGGTAAGCAACAACGTTTGGTAAGCAAAGCCGATGCATTAAAAAATATTGATGAAGTTCAAATGAGTGCTGCTTCAAAATCACTTTCTAAAATTATATCCAGACAAAAACAAGCCTTTGAAAATGTTGCTCAACTCAAGCAAGTGAGTTATATCATTTCCGATTTTCAAAAAAACAGTACGGATATTTTTAATCTAAAAAATGATTCTAATTTGTTGTTAAATTTTATTCCCGTTCAATCCAATATCACACATAATTTATTTATTGATTCATGTTGGTTAGAAAGCCCAATTGTAAGATTAAATATTCCTATAAAATTAAAAGTACGCATTAGAAACAGCAGTAATGAAGATGCAGAAAACATTACAGTAGCATTGAAACTAAATGAAGCTCAAAAAGCATTGGTAACTATAAATTGTACTGCTCAATCATTAGTGGATACCGAACTTTCTTTTACATTAACAGCGGATGGTTGGCAACAAGCCGAACTTTCTATTTTAGACCACCCCATTACTTTTGATGATAAGTTATTTTTTGTAATAAAGCCTTCTTCGTCAAGTAATATTTTATGTATTAACGGAGGTGAAGAAAATAAGTTTATTAACAAAATATTTGAAGGCGATAATGCATATCTGTTAAAAAATAGCACCCAAAATCAAATTGATTATTTATTGTTTAACAAACAACAATTCATTATTTTAAATGAACCTCAAACCTTATCAACAGGACTTTCCGAAGAACTAAAAAAATATATTTCAAACGGAGGATTGTTGTTAATTATTCCTCCTGCACAATCATCAAACAAAGAATTGAATACTTTTTTAACTGAATTAAATGCTATTGGATATGGTGTTGCCGTTAAACAAAATTTAAAAGCCGATCACATCAATATACAGGAAGAAACTTTTGCCGATGTGTTTCAAAAAGTGCCAAAGAATATTGATTTGCCAACCATTTTCCAATATTACGAAACAATTAAAAATACCAATTCGCGAGGAGTTTCATTGATGCAACTCAATAATGGATTGCCATTTATTTATCAATCAACTTACAAAAAAGGAAAACTCATTTTACTTACCACTCCTTTAAATACAGATTGGAGTAACCTTCCTCAACACGCCATTTTTGTTCCATTTATGCTCAAACTTGCTTTAGAAAATACCTTTCAATCTCGCTTGTATTACACCATTGATAAAGATAAATGGATAAGTACAACCCTTGATTGGCAAGGTGCAGAGAAAATTGCACACATTTTTGGAAATGGAATTGATATGCTTTGTGATGTAAAACAACAAGATGCAAACAGTGAAGTTAATATTGATAATCAGTTAAAAAAAGCAGGCATCTATCAACTTCAAAAAAAAGAAAATAAAATTGATGAACTGTTTTTTGCCATGAATTATAAAAGAGACGAATCCTACATGCAAACTCTTGATGAAAAAGAATTAACAAAAAATATTAAGGCTTCAATTATGAGTGAAGATGCAACAGTGCTTCAACAAAAAATTAGTCAGGAACTAACGGGCAAACAACTTTGGAGAGTGTGTGTACTATTGTGTTTGCTTTTTGTGTTGATTGAAATACTTTTGTTAAAATTGCTTTAGTTCAGACCACAGTCAAAATAAAAAATGAAAATACTCATTACCAATGCCATCATCTGTGATCCACAATCGGCCTTTAACGGCAAGAAATGTGACCTGCTAATTAATAATGGTTTTATTGAAGATATTACACTCAGTACAAAATCGATTACTGATAAAACCATCAAACAATTTGATGCAAATGGAGCTAATATAAGTGGAGGATGGTTTGATATGCGTGCTGCATTGCGCGAACCCGGTTTTGAATTTAAAGAAGATTTAACGAGTGCTGCAAATGCTGCCATAGCTGGAGGTTTCACAAGTATTGCGTGCATTCCTTCTACACAACCAACTATTCAAACAAAAGCAGATATAGAATATGTTTTAAACAAAGCAGAGAAATTATCCATTCATATTTTCCCTTATGGAGCCATTACAAAAAACAGAGAGGGAATGGATATGAATGAATTGTTTGATATGCACCAAGCAGGCGCAGTTGGATTTACAGATGGGAACAGAAGCATTGCAGATGCAGGTGTAATGTTACGTGCTATAATGTATGGGAAAATTTTTGGCGGACTACTATTAAACCATTGTGAAGATGCAAATTTAACCGTTGGCGGCAACATGCACGAAGGAGAAATGAGCACAAGTTTAGGTCTAAAAGGAATTACAAATATTGCCGAAGAATTAATCATTACCCGAGATATTGAACTCGCAAAATATGCTGATGCCGCTATTCATATTTCACATATTTCATCAAAAGGAAGTGTAGATATTATTCGTAAAGCAAAAAAGCAAAATATAAAAGTTACTTGTGATGTTGCAGTTGCCAATTTGATTTTTACTGATGAATCATTAGTTGATTTTGATAGCAACTTTAAACTCACTCCTCCCCTCAGAAGTAAAGCCGATCAAAAAGCATTATGGGATGGTTTAATAGATGGTACAATTGATTGTATTGTTACAGATCATCATCCTCAAGATATAGAGCACAAAGATGTAGAGTTTGATTATGCTGCACAAGGAATGATTATGCTGCAAACTGCGTATTCGTTGCTTAATATGCATGCTCCAAAAAATTTCGATAACAATATTTTAGTACAAACATTATCCATTAACCCAAGAAAAATTTTAAAACTAAATGCTATTAAAATAGAAAAAGGAGCAAAAGCTGAACTCACCATTTTCAATGCTAAAACTAAATGGATGTACGATGTAAAAAGTAATCAATCCAAATCAAAAAATTCGCCCGTATTAAATACTGAACTTACTGGAAAGGTAATCGCTATAATTAATAAAGATAAATTCATAAAAATATAATATCAACACTTCATCTTCGTAAAAAAACTTATGCCCGAAATAAAAGCACTTGAAGCCATGCTTCAAAATTATAATCCCGATTTTTCAGAGTCGTTATTCAATAACTTAAAACCAATTTTTACTAAGGAAGGAAATTTTTTAGAAAAGGTTTCTGCTTTGGATGAGTTGCTTAATAACTACAAAAATTTTGGACCTATTCATGAATATATTTTTGATTTGATGATGGTTCATCACTTGGCAAATTATATTGAAGATGAAGAGTATCTTGATTCTGAAGAATGGCTAGATATTGAAGATAAAACATTAGAACGTGGCACAGAAATGCTAAATATTTTGTTGTACATTAGCGAGTGCAATGATGATGATGTACATTTAAATATTGACGATTTTTTATACGAATTTCTATTAGTAGATGAAGATGAATTTCAGGACGAACACCGTATTTATGAAGACCTTATTGATAACCAAGATTTGGTGGAGGAAAGCCCAGAAAGTGTATTAAGCATTAGTTCAAAAATTGATAAAGATTCGGAATTGAAAGATTTATTCACCCCGTTAATGTTATTTTTTCAAGATCCAAAGGCTAAAAGTATTAGTAAAGCAATTTTAAATACTATAAATCCAACAGAACGCTCATTGCTTTCAAGTTTATTGGCATACTATAATTAAATAATATTAAAACCATGCTACCAAATACTAAACGAGGAAGTACGTTTATTATAAAAAAGTAGCCACTTGCTTGTACATGTGTATAGTAATGTTTTGTTTTTCATTAATTTTATTAATCTTTGTTTCAAACAAATAAACTAAAACATGAAAAAATTTACTTCATTCTCATTAGCTCTTTTTATTGCATCCAGCTTTTTATTTTCATCTTGTAAAAAAGATTTAACCCAAGCTGTGGCAGAAATAAAATCCACTCCTGTTACAGTTGGATACAATACAGCAGGGCAATCTTATGTAATACCTGTTACACCAACTACTGGTCCTTTTAATATGAATGGAGATTCTATTTACATTAATATTGACAGCCTTTTATCAAGTAATAATTTGAAGAGATCTCAAATTAAATCAATCGTATTAAAAACAATCACTTTTACACTTGCAAGTGGTATGAGTAATTTTGACTTTTTTAAATTTGTAAATGCAACCTCTACAATAGGAGGAGCTGCACAAACTTACTTTTCTCCTAACCCATTAACTTTAGGGTTAACTTCTTTTACTATTAATGCCAATAATTTTGATATTTTCCCTTCTATCGATCAAAAGTATTTCGACTTTAATTTTGTTGGAGAGAATGATCAACCCATTAATATATCTACTACAGTTAAGGTATCGTTTCAGTTTGATATTAATGCTACTATAACTCAGTAATACTAATTGCTATATAAAAAAGCCATCTGATTTAGATGGCTTTTTTTATGCTTATAACTTCTTTACTTCAATCAAAAATCTATCCGATTGAACCTTAAAGTCATCGGGGTTAAAAAAGTTTAAATCCAATACTTGCCATTTACGTGTGGGCGTTACAAAATCATACTTTTCTTTAGTTACTATTACTTTTATAGGCAGTTCAAAAAGCTTAACTGTATTAGCCCAACGGTAATGAAGTTCCAATCGTTTTCCTACATCAATAATTTTATATTCAAATACAGGAATTTGTGTGGTGTATAAATATTGCTTAAAAAATTGATCCCATCTCCTACCCGTTTTATCATTAAAAAATTGAATAATTTGTTCTGTAGAAACATTGCTTCTCAAAAAAGTATCATTTAACTCACGCATCAGTTTAAACCACTTCTCATCATTATCAATTGTGCTTCTTAATGTTTGCAAAATCCAAGCACCTTTGTAATAAATATCATTGTCTTTTCTTCCATGAAAATACACATCATACGGCCCAATAATGGGTTGTTTATTTTGAATATTTTGTCTTTGTTCCTTTAAATATTGAAGTGATGCTTCATAGCTTTGCCTGCATTCCATATAAATCGTTTCGCTATATGTGGTAAACGATTCATGAATCCACATTTCGGCAGGATCATTACAACTTAAACTATTCCCAAACCATTCATGTCCGCTTTCATGCACAATAATAAAATCAAACCCCCAGCGGTTATTTTCATATCCATTTCCGTATGATACACAGCTTTGATGTTCCATTCCCCAATAAGGAGTTTCTACCAATTTATATCCATCTTTCCAAAACGGATATACCCCAAAACGTAATTCAAAACAATCCAACATGGGTTTCACTTGTTGAAAATGTGCTTTGGCTATTTCTTCATTTTCTTTTAGCACATAATAATCTAAGTTTAATTGTTTTTGAGTGCTATTATATTTCGATTGATATACATCATGAATATGCGCATAGTTTCCGATGTTAATGGTGATATTGTAATTATTAATTGGGTTACAAACCATCCAATTAAATTGCTTAAATCCATTTTCAAATTGTTGGGTTGACAATAATTTTCCATTTGAAACTCCTGTTAAATTTTCGGGAACAATTAAGTGCATCACCATGGTATCTGCTTCATCCGTTAAATGATCTTTGCAAGGCAACCAGCAACTTGCTCCTAAGCCCTCACAAGCCAATCCTACCCAATCAAAACCATTGCTATCTTTTGCCCACACCACACCCCCATCCCAAGGAGCTTTTTTAGCAATGGGCGGATTACCTTTATAAAAAACAGTGAGTGTGTGAATTGAGTTTTTCTTTAACGTTGTTCCCATATCCACAAACGTTACGTTGCTATCGCGGGTAAATAAAAGTTTCTTATTGTTAAAGATAATGCTGTCAATTTGCATCACACTAAATAAATCTAATTGGAGCTTTTTAAAATCGTTAACCGCTTTAAATGTGATGGCATTATTTCCCGAAATAATTTTTTTATCAGGTTCAACCTTAATTGTTATTTCATATTTTGTTACATCAAAACAAGTGCGCAAAGGGGTGAGTTTTCCATGTTGATACTCCGCTTTACTAAACGATTGTTTTTGTTGTGCAAACAAGGAGAATGAGATTACAGAAAATATAAAAATGATATATCGAGTCACTGTTTAAAAAGATTTTGTCAAATCTAAAGGCAAAAACATAAACTTGTATACAAAACTTAACAGAGTTGATTAGTTGCAGAACTTGAATAGTTTTGCGACTTGAAAAATTTCATAACAACTAACAACTAACAACTAACAACTAAGCAAATGGCAAACGGAATTTTAAAAGGTAAAAAAGGAATCATTTTCGGAGCGCTAAACGATAAATCAATAGCATGGCAAGTAGCACAAAAAGCACATGCCGAAGGTGCAACATTTGTATTAACCAATGCACCAATTGCTATGCGCATGGGTGAAATAAACAAGCTGGCAGCAGAGTGTAACAACGCACAAATTATTGCTTGTGATGTAAGCAAAGATGAAGATATGCAAAATTTGATTCAAAAATCGATGGAGATTTTGGGAGGCAAAGTGGATTTTATTTTACACTCAGTTGGAATGAGTTTAAATATTAGAAAAGGTAGAACCTATACTGATTTGGATTATAAATGGATGCACGAAACTTTTGATATTTCTTCGATGTCGTTTCATCGTTTATTGCAAACTTGCTATAAAATGGATGCGGTAAATGATTGGGGCTCGGTGCTTGCGCTAACTTACATTGCTTCGCAAAGAGTATTTCCTGATTATAGTGAAATGGCTGATGCAAAATCATTATTGGAATCTATTACACGCAGCTTTGGTTATCATTACGGCAAAAAAAATAAAGTTAGAATAAATACCATTTCACAATCGCCAACAATGACAACAGCCGGAAGTGGCGTAAAAGGTTTTGGTGATTTTTATGATTATGCAAATGCCCTATCACCTCTTGGAAATGCGAGTGCTGAGCAGTGTGCCGATTATTGTATTTCTATGTTTAGTGATTATACAAAAATGGTTACGATGCAAAATCTTTTCCACGATGGAGGGTTTTCATTTACAGGTTTTAGTGCCGATGTATTTAAATTATTGGAGAAAAAACAAGGTGAATAATCTATCTATACTAAAAAAATAAAAACATAAATAGCTTACTTTAAGGTAGGCTATTTTTTATTCATGAAACTACATTTAAAATATAGCATCTTAATTGTTTTTTATCTAACAACCATTAAATCTCAAGCACAAACGTGGCGTACTTTTAAAAGTGTATCAAGTGCCGAAAAATGGTGGGGCATTAGCCATGTATTTGTAGCTAAAAAAACATTTTATTTATCCAAGTCTGTTTTAGTTGTTTGTGATTCGTTGAAAAAAAATGCAATACTACAAGGCAGCGGAAATGGAGATCAATTAGATGCTTTCAGACATACCTATTGGATGGCTTTACTTACACAAAACATCAATCCTAAAAAAGCATTAAAGCTTGGTATTGCCCACGAGAAAGGAAATTACCAAACATTTAAAAACGGAAATTTAGAAGATGGTGCAACACCAGACTCTATGAGCACCGTTATGGATTTGATGAATAATAAAACTGGATTAGAAATTGGAAAATATTTTAAGCAACATCATCCAAAACAGGAAACAAATTTATTGCTTATTCAAACCATAATTGATAGTGTAAAACAAAGCAAAGTGGTGACGCTAAAAAAAGATTTAAATAAAAATTTTTTGACTTGTGATGAACATATCATCGACTTAAATTTATACAAAGGCAAATGGAGTATTCCTAAATGCTTAATTAAAAGTGGGAATCCAAATAACTAAAACGCATTGTATAAAATGATTTCATTTAAATTCGTTGAAATGGTGTTATTAAGCCAAAACATTTGATATACACTAATTATTTTGATGACTTTGGAGGCATAGTACCAAATATATAATCCCATAACGGGCTTGATACTCCAAATGAAGTATTTTCTAATGCAGGATTATGATGTTTATGATGGTGTGTCCATAAATATTTAAACCCAGATATAGGTTTCCAAGCATGAATAATATAATGCACAAAGGTATAAAGCATATATCCAAAAACTACTCCTGCCATAAATGGAAAAGTATACTTACGGAGCACCAAATAATATAAACAAAAAATAATGCTTAATAAAATGATACCCGGCACAGGAGGCATTAACAAACGTTCCTTATCTCTGGGAAACTCATGATGTATGCCATGAATCATATATTGAAATTTGGGATATTTAATATGAAATATATAACGGTGTAAGATATATTCCATCAAAGTCCAAACAAACATTCCTGATAAAAAAAACAAGATGGAGTTCTTTACATCTATTGAATTTAAATACAGAAAAAATAAAATTGCTCCACCATAAGTGATAATATGAAGCATAGGATTTGTTCGAGTAAATATCTCTAATGTTTGATTCTTAAAAACTTGCCCACTTCCTTCTTTCTTAACTTTTACCATTGCATTTATTCTTGTAACAATTGCGAATTTAATCACATCAAGGGTTTATCCAAAATTATCCTATTCCATATCCTCAATAGCCAAATGCCAAGCCAAATTAAAATGCTCAGGCACTCCTCCAACTTTTACTTTTATCATACAAATAATAACTAATAAAAAGTTTTATAGTTTTGTTGATTATATTTCACTCACAAATTTATTTACTTTATGTTTCGATTAAAACTGATCCTTATCACTCTTTTTTATACCGCAACAGCATTTTCAAACACTACCATTTTTGGTGATGAAATTATTGGAACTTGGCTCACTGCAAACAAAGAAGCTAAAATAACCATCTTTAAAGGTGGTAACTATTTTTATGGAAAAATAGCTTGGCTAAAAATACCAAATAAAACAGATGGAAAGCCAAAAACAGATGAGAAAAATCCAGATGAAAAATTAAGGTCTCGTCATATTTTGGGAATGCTGCTATTAAAAGGATTTGAATTTAATGAAAAAGAAAAGCAATGGATAAATGGTGAAATTTATGACCCTAAAACAGGAAAAACGTATAGCTGTAAAATGAAACTTACCAATAGTAATACCCTAGAAGTTAGAGGATATGTGGGTATTTCATTAATGGGCAAAACTGAAGTTTGGACAAGAAGCGAAATGACCCCCTAGACTAACTAATACCGATTAAAAATGCTTCAATTAAACTATAAAAAATACGGACAAAGCAATACCAAATTAATTATCCTTCATGGCTTTTTAGGCTCGTTAGATAATTGGCATACGCTTGCAACCGAATGGGCAAAAAACGATATTGAAGTATATACTATCGACCAACGTAATCATGGAAAATCTCCACATACCGAGCATCATACTATTGATTTAATGGTGGAGGATGTAAAGGATTTTATGGAACAACAAGGCATTACAAAAACAAATATGATGGGTCATTCCATGGGTGGAAAAGTTGCTATGCAATTTGCATTAACTTATCCAGAATTATTAGATAAATTAATTGTGGTTGATATTGCTCCACGTTCCTACAACCATGGTCATGATGATATATTTAATGCCATACACCATGTAAGTTTAGAAACCACTCAAACCCGCAAAGAAGTGGAAGAAGCAATGATGCCTTATCTTGGAGATTTTGGAACACGACAATTTATTATGAAGGGTTTGGAGAGAAGTGATGATGGAAAATACCATTGGAAATTTAATGTTGAAACATTGGATAGAGATTATGAAAATGTATTGGAACAAACCTTTTCTGATAAACAATTTTTGGGTGATGTGTTATTTTTAAAGGGCAGTTTGTCTTTATACATTCAAGAAAAAGACTTTGCCGAAATAAAAAAACTATTTCCAAACTCACGCATACAAACTATTGAAAATGCCGGACATTGGCTTCATGCCGATAAACCTCAGCAATTTTTTGATGCCGTTAAAATTTTCCTTTTTTCAAATTGAAAGAACGTATTACATATTATCAATCACCAATTGGCAACATAAAAATTACGGGAACGTATGAGCAAATTGATTCCATTATTTTTACAGAGGATGCTTTTGAAAATGATATGGCACCATCTGGAGCGCTGCATCAATGTTGTATACAGTTGGACGAATATTTTAATGGAACACTTCATAGTTTTCATCTTCCCATACTAAAAATTGGAACACCCTTTCAACAACGAGTATGGAATGAGTTATTGACCATTCCGTTTGGCGAAACAATTTCTTATTTGCAATTAGCTAAACAATTGGGCGATGAAAAAGTAATTCGTGCAGCTGCCAGTGCTAATGGTAAAAACCCTTTGGTAATTGTAATTCCTTGCCACAGAGTAATTGGTAGTGATGGAAGTTTAACAGGCTATGCAGGCGGACTAAAACGCAAGCAATTTTTATTGGATCATGAACAAAAACTTTTGGGTAAGAAATTGAGTTTGTTTTAACCCTAATTCACTCTTCTCAATTTCAACTCTTCCAATTTCAACACATTTAAAAAATAATTTTGGTAGCTGGCTCCCTCCTCTTGTCGTTTAAAATAATAACGGGTATTGAGTGTAGAAAATGTTTTGTTCTCCATTTTTGAGATAAAATTTTTTCCATTTGTTGCTAACTCCATTCCAAACAACAATAGTTGATCATATCCTTTAAAAGCAGCTTCGGTGGGTTCGGTATAAAATCGTGCACGATAAGATTCAATAAAGATTTTCACTTGCTCATTATCATAGTCAATAAAATAAGGCGAAAGCACTGTTACATTCATTCGTTGCCACACCTCATAATCCATATTTTTAAACTCGAGCCATTGCGGAAAACCATAAGTAGTCATTGTAAAACCATCATTGGTATCTTTAATATTTTTGAAAACTCCATTTACTGTTGCTTCATTGCTTGAAGGTAAAATAATATGATTGGTTAATGATTGCGAAAGATATTTAATCATGTTAAATCCTCTTTCGTACTCAACAAATTTGATGCTAACGGTTTTACTTTTAGGAATAATTTGTTTGAGTACTGTTGTAATATTTTTATCAAGCGGAGATTTATCACTAACAATAATAATATTTGCCGAATCGTGATTTTGAGTTACAATATAATTATACAAAAACGTGGCATAAGTTGGAATATCAGGGTTGGCAGAAATCCAAAATGCATCATCTAAACGTGTTTTTGAAAATGTCATTAAAGGAGAAATATGATACACTCCCGTTTCTTTTACAAAACCGCTCATCAATTTATTTCCACCTTGCAATACTGGACCTATAATTAATTCTGAACTTTTTAATTGTGTTTTTTGAAGAATACGAAGCAAAGTCATACTATCATTTTCAGTATCAAACACACTTAGTGTAACAGCCACTTTTGCACGTTCAAATGAGTCTAAAGCAATTAATGCTCCTTGATAATATTCTCTACAAAGGTTTCCCAGCTGCGCATCATAACAATCAGGATTAGCCAATATTTGTTTGCTACAAAAAGGCATTACCATAGCAATATTGTTTGATTTTTTTTGCGCAATAAGATGAGCGGATGAACACAAAAACAGGAACAGAAATAAACTTTTATTTACGTATTTGACAGCAACCATATCACTCATTTATTTTTTTCGAACTCATAATTTATCACTCAATATTCTCTACTGTCTCTAAATTTATTCCCACTCAATTGTAGCAGGAGGCTTTGATGAAATATCATACACCACCCTATTAATTCCTTTTACTTCATTAATAATTCTATTGGCAACATGTCCTAAAAACTCATGTGGCAAATGACAAAAATCGGCAGTCATTCCATCAACAGATGTAACCGCTCTTAAGCAAATAACATGCTCATACGTTCTTTCATCACCCATTACACCAACCGATTGAATGGGCAAAAATATAGCACCTGCTTGCCAAACCGAATCGTATAAATGTTGTGCTTTTAATTCACTAATAAAAATATCATCTGCATTTTGTAAAATGCGTGTTTTATCTTCAGTAATATCACCCAAAATTCTTATAGCTAAACCTGGCCCTGGAAATGGATGACGGTTTAAAATTATTTTCTCCATGCCCAAAGCTGTTCCTACTGCGCGCACTTCATCTTTAAAAAGCATGCGCAAAGGTTCCACAATTTTGAGGTGCATTTTTTCTGGCAATCCACCCACATTATGATGAGATTTTATTGTTGCCGAAGGTCCTTTTACACTCACACTTTCAATCACATCAGGATATATTGTTCCTTGAACCAACCACTTCACATCTTTTAATTTTTTGGCTTCTTCTTCAAACACCTCAATAAAAACTCTGCCAATGGTTTTACGTTTTGTTTCAGGATCGCTAATACCTTTTAGCTCTTCTAAAAATTTATTTTTTGCATCAATACCAACCACATTTAGTCCCATATTTTTATAGGCAGCAAGCACTTGTTCAAATTCATTTTTGCGCAATAAACCATTATCAATAAAAATTCCAAAAAGGTTTTCGCCAATGGCTTCTTTCATTAAAACTGCTGCAACCGATGAATCTACACCACCTGAAAGTCCAATTAACACATAATCATCGCCCAATTTTTCTTTTAACCCTGCAACTGTGCTTTCAATAAAATGTGTAGGTGTCCATGATTGTTTAAGTCCTGCAATATTTTTTATAAAATTATGAAGCAACGTTTTTCCATCTGTGCTATGGGTAACTTCGGGATGAAACTGAATGGCATAAGTAGGTTCACCATCAATTTTAAATGCGGCAACATTTACAGTATCTGTGCTTGCAATAATTTTGAAGTTGGAAGGGATTTGTTGAATGGTATCGCCATGGCTCATCCATACTTGCGAATCGAGTGGAATGTTTTTGAACAATACATCATCATGAATAGCTTTTAATTTTGCCCTGCCGTATTCACGAATTTTTGATGCAGTAACATTACCTCCATTTTGATTGGCTAATAATTGCGCACCATAGCATACTCCGAGCAAAGGATATTTTCCTCTAAATTGGCTTAAATCAATATTGGGTAAAATGCCATCATTAACGGAGTATGGACTTCCAGATAAAATAACTGCTTTAATATCATCATCCAATACTGGAATATTTGTGCAAGGATGAATTTCTGAATACACGTTTAACTCCCTTAATCTGCGAGCAATAAGCTGTGTATATTGTGAACCAAAATCGATAATGAGAACTTTTTCTTCCATAATTTTATGGGTGCGAATTTCCGAAAAATTATGGATTAACCTATTTGAAAAAAAATGCACTTATTAAAACTATACAGCCCCTTTTCAATAAAGCATAATTCTAATCTATTATCAATAACAATTAATTGAAAACTATTTTTGCTGAGGTGCTCCTTTTCCTTCGGTTATTAATTTAAACAAACTTCCTTTTACATATTGATTCCATCCTTTTATGCACATTTCATAACACTCAACTTCGGGAACTAAACCAATGTGTGTAAAACTGATTTCTGTTGAATTGTTTTTTGTCGAAATTTCAAAACTCATTTTAGTATTTGTCCATTCTGTTTTGTCTTTAAGCCATCCAAGATAGCAATCCGTAACAAGCCAAACTACTTTTTTGTTGGGAACAAACTCAATTATTTTATGAGTTACAAAATTGTTTCCAGTGAAATCAATTTTAAAAACATCATTCAGTTTGTGTGAATCGCCCTCTAAATTTTCCACCCACCATTTAGAAACACTGTTAATACTTTTGAATACTTCGTTTGCTGGTTGGTTTACCATGATGGTAGCGTTGTAATTTTGATTTTCCATTTGTTTTATTTTTTAGTTATTTAAAAAACCTTCTTGCCTTTGCCTGTAGTTATTAAACTCAATAAACTTTGCTGAACAAGTTGGGTCCATGCATTTGAACAATCTTCGTAACACTCAAACTTGGGAACTAAACCACTATGAGTGAAACGGAGTTGTGTTTTGTTATTTATTTCAGATATTTCAAAAATTATTTTTGTTCCCGTCCATTCACTTTTGTCTTTAGTAAAATTTAGTTTACTTTCCGTAACAAGCCACACCACTTTTTCATAAGGAATAACTTCAACTATTTTTTGTTTTGAAAAATGGAACTCCTCCATTCGATAAGTAAACTCATCATTGAGTTTTTTTGTATCTCCATCAATTTCTCCTTGCCACCAATCTCTAACATTATTAATGGCGTTGAATATTTCTTTCGGTGTTTGTTGCACCATAATAGTAGTTGTAAAATCTTGAGTTTTCATTTCGATTTATTATTTAAAATGGTTTCTAATTTTTTTAGTTTAGTTGTCCAAAACTTATCAAAGTAGTCGATAAAATCCTGCAACTCGTTGAAGCCATCTTGTTTGAGTATACAATGCCTTTCTCTACCAATTCCTGTGATTGAAATAAATCCTGCACCGTAAAGAATTTTTATGTGCTTTGAAACAGCCGGTCTGCTCATGTCAAAATTTTCAGCCAACGCATTTATCGTTAAACTTTTTTTTGAAAGCAACTGCAAAATGTGCCTACGACTTGGATCGGCAATAACTTGAAATGCGTCAAACCTTTGTACTGTCATTACTAATTGCATTTAAATGGTTAATCATTTTTTGAATATGTTCTTGCCAGCCATTGGTCATTGATGTAAAGATCGAAAGGTTAGTTTCTTTGAAACCTGATTGCTTTAAAAACAGATTTGTTCCATTGCCATATTTTTCCAAAGTCCATTCAACAATCGTGTCGAGCGTAAAAACTCCATTGCCTGAACCACCTTTCCAACTATAAGTGAGTTTTTGAAAAGGAACTATTTCAAGCACCTTACAATGAAAAATTCCATCCAAATCAAGGCTTGGAATTGGTTTTACAGTAAACTGAAATTCGTGCCCATGAATTGGCATAAAATTGTTTGGCATTAACCAAAGTGCAATTAACTCTGCTCGTGTGAGATATTCCCAAACTTCATTCGGAGATTGCTCATAAATCCATTCGTTTTTGATTTCTTTTTGCATAATCAGTAACTAAAAAGTTACGCAAATATATAAGTAACTTTTTAGTTACGCAAATTTTTTCAAAAAAATTATCGAAATTTATTGTGCGGTTGAATAGTTGCTAAGAAGAAATAGAGATAAAGTTATAGTAATGTACGGTTGATTTTAAGTGTTCTGATTATTTTTCAAGAATATTTTTCAACGTTGATAAACTTGTATCCATGTCTTTCGCGAGCATTTTTTCTACCATTGACACCATCATATTCATTGGATATTTCATTTTACTTTTATTACTCCAAGTCACTTTTGTTTGCTTATCGGATACAAATTCTGTAACCATATTTGCATAGGCAATACCTGCAAAAGGTCTTACAAAACGAATTTCCGTTTCAATACTTTTTCCTTCGGTAATTGCTTTAATTTCTTGTTCTCCCTCACCCGCTTTTGCATTTCCATTCCATGCGTAAATAAATCCAGCCGTGCCATCTGTTCCTTTAAATTCCCTTTTCATACCTGGGTCAGCCATTACCCACTTGTTAAAGTTGTCTTGGTTTTTTAGTTGTTTTAGATAGCCAAAAACTTTTTGTTGGGATGCATTGATAATTATTTCACAATGAACATTATATTCTTTCTTCGTAAAAAGTGCTATGATTAGAAGTAAAGCTATGATGCCGATTAATACAAGTAAAATTGTGATTAATATTTCCATTTTTAATTCTTTTTTAAGTGTTAGATAATTATTAAAGTGAACGTAAATTATTGATGCCGAAAATCCGCAATATTTAATGCTGCATCACAAAAATCATATTCATAATTTTGGTTAGAGGCAATGATGACAGTCCGTTTTCCAATAACATTTTTAATCATCTCGTGATACCACTCAATGCCTTGTGCATCTAAGTTACTGCAAGGTTCATCCAATAATAAAAGCGGAGCATTACTAAAAAAAGTAAGTGCTAATTTAAGCCGTTGTTTCATGCCCGATGAAAACAATTTAATCTGCTTATTTTTACTGCTTTGAAGATTACTAATTTCAATCATTTCATCAACAGAAAGTGAAGCACTTTTTTCTTTAAACTGAAAATGAAACATAAGCATTTCATACAATGTAAACTCTTCTAATAATTCTAAATATGGAGCTACAAATGCAGCATAAAGATGAACTTGATATGGAAGAATAGTTTGTTGATTTTGTGTGATAACAATGTTTCCAATACTTGTAGTTTGAAAACCATAAATGAGTTGAAGTAAAGTAGATTTTCCGCTGCCATTATTTCCAATAATTGCATACGATTTATGTTCATCAAATGTATAGTTGATATCTTTGAACAACCATTGACGGTTAAACTTTTTGCCAACTTGTTCCAATAGTATTTTCAAAATTTATTATTTACGATTTTGAAATCCCTTCATCACACCACGCTCCGAATCTTTAACAAAACCAAGTATTTCATCACGTTCAGAGGATACATTCATATTTGCTTCTACTTGTAAAATTGCTTTACTCATATTGCTATTTTGAACAAATAAAAAACGATAAATATCTTGTATCTCATTTATTTTTTCGGAAGTAAAACCACTTCTACGTAATCCAATTGAATTTACACCTTCATAAGATAATGGATAACGCCCAGCCTTAACAAATGGAGGAACATCTTTACTCACCATACTTCCTCCTTCTATCATCACATGCCTTCCTATAGTTACAAATTGATGAACTGCCGAGAGCCCGCCAATACGAGCGTTATCATGTATATCTACATGCCCTGCAACCTGAACTCCATTGGCAATAATTACATTATCGCCCACAGTAACATCATGCGCCAAATGCACGTAAGCCATCAATAAACAATTGCTTCCCACTTCAGTTTTATTTTTATCAACTGTACCTCTGTTTATGGTAACACATTCTCTGATGGTGGTATTATCGCCAATTTTTACAATGGTATTTTCGCCATCAAATTTTAAATCTTGAGGAATTGCAGCAATCACTGCACCCGGGAAAATTTTACAATTTTTACCAATACGTGCACCCGGAAAAATGGTAACGTTTGATGCAATCCAAGTGCCTTCGCCAATCTCAACATCTTTATGAATAGTTGTAAAAGGTTCAATAACAACATTGGCTGCTATCTTGGCTTGGGGATCAATATATGCTAATGATTGAGTCATGTTTTGTTAATGTGATGATGATTAAATGTGTAGATGCAAAAATGAATACTGAATACCATTTTTACTGCTACAACTTGATTTTATTTTTTTGCTATTTGTGCCATTAATTCTGCTTCACAAACTAATTTATCGCCAACAAATGCATTGGCTTTCATCACACATACACCTCTGCGAATGGGTGAAATTAAATCCAACCTAAAAATTAACGTATCGCCCGGTAATACTTTTTCCTTGAATTTTGCATTATCAATTTTCATGAAATACGTATTGTAACTCATTGGATCTTCTACTTGCGATAAAATTAAAACCCCTCCCGCTTGAGCCATTGCTTCAATAATTAATACTCCCGGCATTACAGGGTTTCCAGGAAAATGTCCTTGAAAAAACGGTTCATTTATCGTTACATTTTTAATAGCCACAACATGGCTTGCTCCCATTTGAATTACCTTATCCACCAATAAAAAAGGATATTTATGAGGCAACATATCTGAAATTTGTTGTGTGTTAAAAACAGGTTCTTTGTTAGGATCGTATTTAGGAACATGAACATTGTTTCGGGCTTTTTTAATCAGCGCTTTTATTTTTTTACCAAAAGCAACATTGGCTGCATGCCCCGGTCGAGCAGCCATAATTTGAGCTTTTATTGGAACACCTATTAATGCTAAATCACCAATTAAATCTAACAGTTTATGACGAGCAGGTTCGTTATGAAAACGCAAATCAACATTATTTAAAATGCCTTCTTTTTTAACTTCTACTTTTGGCTTATTAAACATTTTTGCCAAGTGATCCAACTCATCATCTTCAATTACTCTATCAACAATTACAATAGCATTATTTAAATCACCACCTCTAATTAAATTATTGTTGTAAAGCATTTCCAATTCATGTAAAAAACAAAAAGTTCGGCACGATGCAATTTCTGATTCAAACTCTTTTAAACTGGTGATAGAAGCATGCTGACTCCCCAAAACGGTTGAATTATAATCAACCATAACTGTTAACCGATAATCGTCTAATGGCATGGCAATCATCTCTACTTGCCTATCGTTTTCATGGTAATATACGTTTTGTGGAATAGTAAAATATTCTCTTTCTGCTTCTAAATGTTGAATGCCCGAATCTTTTAACACCTTAATAAAATAACGTGCACTCCCATCCATAATGGGTGTTTCATCAGCATTAATATGAATAAGGCAATTATCAATTTCTAATCCTGCGAGTGATGCCATTACATGTTCAACAGTGGCAACTTTTCCTCCATTTTGTTCAATGGTTGTTCCTCTTGAAACATCCGTAACATTATCTACATCGGCATCAATAATTGGTTTGCCTGGTAAATCAATTCGTTGAAACTTTATTCCATGATTATCAGGTGCCGGATTAAACGTCATCATTACTTCTTGTCCGGTGTGTAAACCAACTCCGCTTATCGAAACAGATTTTTTTATCGTTGTTTGCTTCATGTTATTTTTTTTCAATTCATCAACTTAAAACAAAAGAGATGATATTATAATTGTTGATTTTTTTGTAATTCTAAAATGGTATTTTCTAATTCTTTTATTCGTTTTTCAATTGATGGTAATTGTTTATACACAACAACCGATTTAAGCGCATCTTTATAATCAAAAGCCGGACTGCCAAACCATTTTAAATTGGGTTCTTTGATGTTTCCACTAATCCCACTTTGTGCTCCAATGATGGATCCATCAGCAATACTTACATGCCCCACAACTCCAACCTGTCCAGCAAGAATGCAATACTTGCCAATTTTTGTACTTCCTGCCACACCCGATTGTGATGCAATAACGGTATGTTCTCCTATTTCAACATTATGTGCAATTTGAATAAAATTATCCAGCTTCACTCCTTTTCTAATAATAGTACTTCCCATTGTTGCTCGGTCTATGGAACAATTTGCACCCATTTCTACATCATCTTCCACTATTACATTTCCAGTTTGAGGAATTTTTTTATACGACCTATCAGGTAATGGAGCAAATCCAAAACCATCACTTCCAATAACAGTTCCCGAATGAATAATGCAATTATTTCCAATCACACAATTGTGATAAATTTTAACTCCAGGATAAATAATGCAATGGCTTCCAATCTTCACATTTTCGCCTAAATACACCTGTGGAAATATTTTTGAACCCTCTCCTATTTCTACATTTTCCTCCACACAAGTTAATGCTCCAATCCAAACTTTTTTTTCCGTTTTAACTGATGACGCGACAACCGCAGTGGGTTCAATTCCTATTTTTTGTGATGATGAATTTCCAAATTTTTCTAATAAAAAAGTAAAGCTTGCATAAGCATCATCTACCTTAATTAAGGTTGTGGATACTGGTGATGTGGGTTGAAAAGATTTATTGACTAATACTGCCGAAGACTTTGTTATATATAAGTATTGTTCATATTTTGGATTGGCTAAAAACGACAAGGCATGAATTTCGCCCTCTTCAATTTTGGCTACTTTAGAAACAATTATTTCGGGGTTACCAATTACTTCTCCATTTAATAACTTACTAAGTTCTGCTACAGTTATTTGCATTTATTTTTACATTCTGTATAAGCAGGCAATTTATATATTTTTTGGATAACATAAAAAGTACTTAGTAACAGTGTTTGAAAGTGCCGAAATATTATACTGATCAGAGGCTTCAACAATATCCATTGTTTGCCCATTTTTAAACAACACTTTTATATTAAAACCATCAAGGCTATAAGCACTATTTTTTACACTATCTGTATAAACAAAATAGTGTGTATCATCCATTGAAATTTCTTTTTTATCGGCTACTTCTAATTTAATTTTCTCCATTTCATCTTTATTAAATTGGGTAGATTGAATGTCTATTCTTGATAATTTTCTGTCGCGCAACATCAGACATAATTCACTTAAAATTTTATCCTCATGATGGCACCAAACTTTTATAGACGACATGATGTCAAAATCATCTAGTTCACTATATAATTTTAATACATCTGAATTTGAAAAAAATATTTCTTTACCTGGTTTGTTATATAAAAAATAATGAAATGCCGGAGACGCAAATAGCTCAATACCATTATCAGCAAGTTGCGAAGCGCGTTGTAAAATTTTTACCAATAAAGTTTCGGCAGCTACAACCGTTTTGTGCAAATACACTTGCCAATACATTAATCTTCGAGCTATTAAAAATTTTTCTATAGAATAAATTCCTTTCTCATCAATTACCATTTCATCATGGTGTACATTTAACATATTGATAATTCTATCGTGCCCAATTACCCCTTCTTGCACACCAGTATAAAAACTATCTCTGCGTAAATAATCCAACCTATCCATATCCAATTGGCTCGAAACTAGTTGGTGTAAAAATTTTTTCGAATATTCATTTTTAAAAATCTGAATACACAAATTTAATCGCCCATTCATCTCTTCATTTAGTATATTCATAAATGCCAAAGAAATAGATTCATGATCAACATTTTTAATAAGCACTTCTTCAAGCGCGTGTGAGTATGGACCATGCCCCATATCATGCAATAATACAGCTGCACATACTGAATCTTTTTCTTCATCAGAAATATCAATTCCTTTAGTGCGTAAAATATCAACGGCTTGAACCGTTAAACTCATAGCACCAATCACATGTTGAAATCTGGTATGCAATGCTCCTGGATAAACTAAGTTTGATAACCCTAATTGCTTTATTCTTCTCAAGCGCTGAAAATAGGGATGTTCAATCAAATCATAAATCAATTCACTCGGCACTCTTACAAATCCATATACAGGATCGTTGATGATTTTTTTCTTGTTATTCAAATGCTGCACAATAAAACTCTGTTAATACGTTATTTTCGTAATCTCAAAAAACAAAAATAGATTTTTATGCAGAATACACACATATTATGGGCTGATGATGAAATTGATTTATTAAAACCTCATATCTTATTTCTTAAAAGTAAAGGCTACGAAGTAACACCAGTAACAAATGGATTGGATGCCGTAGAAGCCAGTAAAAATAATCATTTTGATATTATTTTTTTAGATGAAAATATGCCAGGAATATCAGGACTCGAAGCACTTACTCAAATAAAAAACACTAAGCCTGATGTGCCTATAATTATGATTACCAAAAGTGAAGAAGAACATATAATGGAGGAAGCCATTGGTAGTAAAATTGCCGATTATTTAATTAAGCCTGTTAATCCCAACCAGATTTTACTATCTATCAAAAAACAATTAGATAATAAACGTTTGGTGAGTGAAAAAACTGCTCAAGGATATCAACAAGAGTTTCGTCAAATTGGAATGGAGTTAAACGATGATTTGGATTATACTTCTTGGGAAACCCTTTATAAAAAATTAGTATACTGGGAATTGGAGTTAAGTAAAAGTCAGGATACGGGAATGGATGAAATTATGTTGATGCAAAAGAGCGAAGCCAACCGAGCATGGACTCGATTTGTGAAACAAAATTATATTAATTTTTTGCGCAAGAGCGATGATAAAACTCCAGCCATGAGCCATACTGTGATGAAGAAAAAAGTGTATCCCGAATTAAATGTGAATGAACCCGTTTTTCTTTTATTGCTTGATAATTTCCGTTACGATCAATGGAAAATGTTGCAAAATCAATTTAGTGAGTTGTTTAATTTAGTAAGTGATGAAACTTATTTAACAATCCTTCCCACCACTACACATTATGCGCGTAATGCTTTTTTTGCAGGAATGATGCCTTCCGAAATCAATAAAATATATCCTGACCTTTGGGTAGATGAAGAGGAAGATGAAGGTAAAAATATGCACGAGCAAGAATTGTTAGCCACACAACTTCAACGCTTGGGATATAAAGATAAATTCTCATACACTAAAATTACAAACTTAGATGCAGGCAAGCGTTTGGTAGATGATATTCCAAATATGTTTAGCAATAAATTTAATGTAATTGTTTACAATTTTGTTGATATGCTAAGTCATGTTCGCACCGAAATGAATGTGATGAAAGAACTTGCTGAAGATGAAGCTGCGTATCGCTCCATTACTGCTTCTTGGCTCGAACATTCTCCTTTAATGGATGCACTAAAACGCATTGCAAGTAAAAAGGCAAAACTCATAATTACTACTGATCATGGATCCATTAGAGTGAGCAATCCTGTAAAAATTGTTGGCGATAGGCATACCAGCACAAACTTAAGATACAAACAAGGAAAAAATTTGAATTACAATGAGAGTGATTTGTTTACCATTAAAGATCCATCAGAAGCATTTTTGCCAAAACTAAATGTAAGTTCACGATTTGTATTTGCAGCCGAAGATCACTTTATGGTGTATCCAAATAACTATAATTACCACGTAAACATGTATAACAATTCGTTTCAACATGGAGGAATATCTTTGGAAGAAATGATTGTTCCATTTATTGTAATGGAAAGCAAATAAGCTCGGATTTCAGACTTAATTTGTGGCAATTCAAAACTAAAAAAACATTTTTTTTAGTGCTAAACACTTAGTGCACAAGGAATGTGAGTAAGTAATCGAAATTATTTTCGGAGCGGGTTTGGCTAATTAAAAAATGCCTCTATTTTTGCACCCTCGTTAAATAAAAATAGCGAGTATGATTCCGTAGCTCAGCTGGTAGAGCATTACACTTTTAATGTAGGGGTCCTGGGTTCGAATCCCAGCGGGATCACAAATAAAAAGCCATTGTAAATATGATTTACAATGGCTTTTTATTTTACCCATTTTTTTATCCCTATACTTTGTTGATTATTAAAAAATTTTTATGCCTAAAAACATTTATTCTACAATCATCTTTTGGGTAATTATTTCCGTTTCTTTTATATACTGGGACTCCACTCGGTAACAAAACGATTCTGGGAAGGCCATGTGTAAAAGCTCTGTAGTATAGTTGTGCGGACAGGAGGGGGTTGTTTAAGCGGATTCTCCATTTAAAGTGCTAGAGCAAGTTAAAGCATAAAAAGACAAAAACTTTATGAAGATAAAAAAGTAAGAACGTATTAAAAAAG
>JANYDU010000006.1 GCA_025359805.1 Bacteroidota bacterium | reverse complement strand
CGAATACATTTTTTGCGCTAAACTTTTTTCAAATTGTCTGCGAGCGAAAATAAAAGTCGCCAACTTTTTTGTCTGCGTGAAAATGATTTTTGTCGAGCCGAAGATTTTATTTACCTCTGTCTTGCGCTTACCTATAACGTTCCTGCGCTTGAAGCAGGTGGCGATTTAAAACCACAAAACTGTCACGCATAACAAATGCAATTTAGAAAAAAAAAGTTGCCGCCAAAACAAATACGCCACTTGCTACAAGCGCATGTTATGGGGCGTATTTCTTTAGGTCGATTTTGATTTTTTTTGTCGCCCATTGAATTTTTTCTGACTTTCCTTTGTCGTCTTTGTCGTAGTTATATTCAATTGTCAAGATGTTATTTTCTAACAAAATTTTGTCAAACTGGTATTCCGGAATTATTGCATTGAAATGTCTTGGATTTACAGGTATTTTATAACTTTTATTTTTGTCAATAAAATCAAGAGTCAATGAACTTAAAGAAGGGTTAGTAAAATAAATAACAAAGTCATAAAATTTATCGCTTTCATGGTCGTAAATAAGTTCGTGTAATTCTTTAATTGTCTTACCATTTTTTTTGTCTACAAGCACGAAGTTGCACGGTCCATTTGCGGGGCAACCACTTCTAAACAATAAATATTTGTCATACTCTTTTGAAAATTGGTAACCTAACCTGTAAGTGTAAGAATAAAATTCTGTCGTCATTGAAAATACAATATGCTTTTCTGAATTTTCAAGTGTCAGCCAAATAGAATCGCAATTGAATTGGTAATATAATTTTGAACTGTCACGCAAATATATTGTCTCACAATTTGCCGTATTTTGAGTAATAAAAGAGTCTGTTGCGCAACTGCATTGTCTTGTCTGTGAAAAACAAAAAGTTGGTAATGTCAAAAGTATAAATGTCGATATAATTGTCAATCTCATAATATGCCCCATAACGGTTCGCAGATTTGCGATGGGCGGGATTTTTACCACTGAACTTTATGCGGAGCACAATACTTTTGGCTACCACTAAACTGTCTGCGGAGCACTGAACCCCGCCTATTGCAAATGTGCTGTTATCGGCTGCTTTTCTGTCTTTCGTCATAGGGTTAGAGTTCATACCATTGGTGAAAATTGTCTCTTGAGCAGCCCATACTACTTGGTCGTTTGTTTGCCAAAATTGTCGTCCCGCAATTTTTGCAACTATAATTTTTCTCTCCGACTTCAGCAAGCTCATACCACTGATGAAATTTGTCCCGTGAACAACCCATACTACTTGGTCGTTTGGGTGATTGAACTTTCTCTGCACAGTGCTTGCAGAAATACCATTTGTTTGGTTTGGGTTTAGGTACAAAAGATTTTGATAGTGAGCCGCCACTTGATTTGCCACCTTTAAAGAAAAGCTGGTAAACTGCAAGTCCAATTAGAAATAGAATAGTTAGAACGCTTGTCCAAGGACTTTTTTCTTTGCTGTCAGATTTAGAGTTGTTTGAATAGTCCTTGAAATCTGTTGTCATATATTTCATTGAAGCAAATCCCTTTACTTGTCCGTCAACAATTACTTGCCCCCAACCTGCAATAATTGTGTCAATTAGAACTTTGTCGCCTTGTGAAATTGAACCAACAACTTCATAAGCTGTCCCTGTACCGCTACGAATATTTAATTGTGTAGTCGCTTGATAAGTTTCTGATGCGTTTGCGAACAAACTAAAAAGCAGAAAGCTGAAAATTGAAAGGAGAATTTTAAACTGCATTTTCTGTTTTGTTAGTTGCCCAAATTTTTACCGAGTTAATTATGTCATTGCAGTATTTTTCTTGCGAAACACCTGTTGTTCCTGAGCGTTGGGCAGGGTGATATGCTTCAATAAATATTTTGTCGCCCTTGATGATGTAATTAACGCTGTCATTACGTTGTAACTGTTCTCTTGAAATGCCTAAGTCCTGATAAAAATTATAGAGCGTTGAACCACCAATAATAATGTCTGGGTTGTAATACTCTATTTGTTTCAATAAAATTTCTTTATGCTGTTGATACGCATATTCAATTACAGTGCGATGACTTGTCGTGTAACCCGGAAGTTTTTTCACGTTGATATATGCTATACTTTTCAAAGCGTCTAACATTGTCGGGTCGCGTTCAACATTGTCCATGTCGTCCCAAAGGCAAAAGTCATTGAGAATACCCCAAGAAGTATAAATCATTGGTTTAAATGTTGGTCTGCCACCTGTAAACTCGTGAATACTTTGTTTAGGTCTAATTGCTTCGTCTAAACCCCAACCGCCACCGAATGGTTTGCCTTCATCGTCAAATTCATCATAAGGTTCTTTTAGTATCCATAGAACTTTATACTTAGCGTTGAAATACTTTTCAATGTCAATAATGCCGTCCGTAATTGGGTAGGTGTCCTCAAGATCAGAAACAATTTTTTCATTAACGAGTTTGTTGATTTCGTCAACTTTGTTTTTAAGGTCTGCGATTGTCGTCATGTGTTTTAATTTTTCTGTCAGCAATTTTAAAGTATCAGACCGCAATTATTTACGTTGTAAAATTCAAAGCTGAACTGTCGTCCAAAGTTGCCGATAACGTTCCTGCGCTTGCAGCAGGTGGCGAATAAGAACCACAAAACTGTCACACAAAACGTAATGCAATTTAGAATTTAAAAGTTCAAATCAAAATGAAACCGCCACTTGCTACAAGCGCATGTTATAGGTTGCTGCAAACTGTGACAAGATTTTGTCGCAACAACTTTTGCTAAAAAAAAGTCTGAGCACAAAAATATTTTTGAATGTCAACGCACGAAAAAATAATTGTCGCCAAATTTTTTGCCGTCAGCAAATATTTTTTTAGAATGTCGAATGATAATATTTTGTCGTCAAACGTATATGATTTTATTATTTCAAAATACAAAATATTTAATCTGTTAAATATTTGATGAACTTGCAATATTCACTTGTAACTTACTATGCAAAAGTGAATTTTAAATAATTTGAATCAGTTCAATGTTCGACCAAATAATGAGGATGTTTTAACATTTATTTCTATTAAATGATTGTTAGATTTCATTTCACCTTTTCCAATTCTATCTATTATAATTTCAATTACACTTCCTGAGCCAAAAGTTTTAAATAGTGAAGAAGGTAAAATATATTGTCCGTTATCGGGAGCAATAATTGGAACAGAAAAATAACTTAATGAATCTAATAGCGAATTATTTGCCTGAGACTTTGTTCCATCGTAATATAGACTAATTTCAACATTTTTATTATTTGGATCAGAATTCCACGTAATAATCATGGAGTCACTTCTGTTATGAATATCATTAAACTCCTTTGGTGAATGAATGAAAATTACGCTTGGAACGTAAACAGATGAAAAAGCAGCAATGTAGTCACCACCACCACTTATTGAAAAATTAATTTTCTTACCAAATTGTGTAATATTAATTGAATCATTTCGCTGAAAACTTGCAAATTCATACCTTGTGTAGTTATAAACGGGTACATTATAATTCCCAACCATTAAATCACCCACTAACTCCCATTCATTTCCTGACATTTGGGGCGTTTTATAAAACTGACCATAAGCATTATATGTTAGCGAATTTGTAATATAAGGCCAATATGCAGAATCATACTCAATATCTTCAGCAAAGTAATTTATGATGCCACTATATATAGTATTAGTGACAGGGATAACTTCATCATCTCTTTTGCATGAACCAAGCAATACTATGAAGAAAATAAATATTTGAATTTTATTTTTCACAACAAATGTATTACGGCTAAAAGTCAAAATATTATTTTTAAAGTGAAGTTATGTTTATTAAGAAATAATAATAATCATAGAAGAAATAATATTAAAATCTACTTCAAAATATATCAAATGAATAAATTTATTAAGGCTTGTAGTCAAAGCCTCTACTTGTGTATGCATATGCAACTACACTAATAGTTTTTCCACTTGTACTAATAAGTCCAAGACCTGATCTACTCACATAGATATTTAAAACACTTCCAAGTGGAAAACTTGATAAATCTGATGAAGTTATACTATATGATCCATTGTCAGGTGTAGAAATTGTAGTCAGATAAGTATCATCAGCTAATAAAGGATTGTTTCTATGAGATCTAAATCCATCATATTCTATTACGATTGCTACTTGTGAGTTACTTGGATCTAGATTCCAATTTATTATATATGGCAGATGACTTTGATATATTGTATTGTTACCACATGTTGGTGGCAAAGGGGATAAAAATATTCTTTGAGGAACATATATATTAACATTACCTGAAGCATATGACCCACCGCCTGATATTCCGAAATTAACAACACTACCAAACTGTGAATTATTTATGCCACTTACTCTGTTTGTTAATGTAAAATAATACGCATTACCACCCCAATAAGGTCTATTTGTATTGAAATTGATTCCACCAATATTAACTGTACCGACATCTTCACATTGTGAAGGGTCAAAAGTATTATCAGTAAAAAACTGAGCACTACCATTGTATGTAATATTTGAATCAAGTCTATGATTAACAGAATCTGTATTGCAATAAACCGAATAATTAATCTCACCTTCAGACATTCCTCCAACACTGGCTAATGCGTGAATTAACGATTTACCTTTTGACACCGCATCAGCTTCTTTGCTATCCCTTTTGCACCCAAAAATTGTCAGCAATAATGATATTGCTAATATTAATTTATATGTTTTTTTATTTGATACCATAATTTTATTGTTTAGAAATCATTTAACTTTTTTATCTGCAATCTTTGTCTGGTTTACACGTTGATGAATAGTTCAAAATTACTTCTTTCATAAAATTACCTTTTGTGTAAACGTTATATTTTATATCATCACTAACACCCATCCATTCGGGTCTTCCATAATAATCACCACTCGGATCTGAGCAAGTTTGACAATCTTTGCAACAATCTCCCACAATATCAACTTTTATTATAAAAGGAACTTTCCCTGGAACTTTTATTGCGGGTAAGCAATCATATATAGAACTAGGAGAATTTGGGTTTGTTATAAGATCAGACTTAGTAAAATTATTAGGATTTGTCACACCTGAATATACCCATGGGATCAAAATATGAGCAGTATTATAAACTAAAACTCTTACATTTATACTCAAAGTTGCACTAGTCAAAATGCCAAAATTAGTCGGGCTATTGCTTGGACATACTGTAAGCTGAGGATCTGCTATCTGAGTATAACAATACAAAACTGGTGGCGGAGGTCCGGGATCAGGTGGTATTCTCGGAGTACATGAATTTAATGATACCAACAGCACAAAAAAAGTTACCACTAAAATTACTCCAATTTTTCTTAACATTGATTTACTGATTGTATGTATTCTTATTATTTTCATAAATTATAAAATTATACGGACGTGTGTCATCATCAAAAGTAAATTAAATTACACCTAAGTGTTTTTTATCCGTAAGCAATGATATGCTATTATTTTTGTTTTCAAAGAACATTGTGTAAGAAAAAAATAGCGCAAGAATTGGAAAAGTTGTTGCCAACTGTTTGCCGTCAGCAAATATTTTTTGAGTGTCGAATGAAAAAAATGTCAACAAGCGAAAACGAAAAAGTTGATGAAATTTTTTTTTAATGTCAACGAACAAATTGAAAAAATTACCACAACATTTTTTAGAATGTCGAATGAAAATATTTTGAGCAAACGAAAAAATAAATTGTCTGCCGATTTAAAAAAAGTCTGAAACAAAAAACTTTTTTTGATGTCAACATTTAAAAAATGTCAACGAGCGAATGAAAAAAAAGTCGCAACATTTTTGTCTGAGAACGAAATGAAATTTGAAAACTCGTCTGATTATTTTTGTCTTTTTGCAGTAACCTATAACTTGTTTATATACGCCATACAATAATACATAGCATACCCATTTGGGGTAGATATGCGCCATTGAGTGACTGTTTGCTTTCATTAACAAATGTATCTTTTATCATCATAAATTATCAAATGGTGATATTATTTTTTGAATACTTTTTGTGCTTACATGAGTATAAATTTCTGTTGTTTTACTACTCTTATGTCCCAATATTTCCTGTATATATCTCAAATCTGTTCCGTTTTCTAATAAATGTGTAGCATAACTATGTCTCAACCAATGAAGTGTTACTGGTCTTTTAATAGTAGTTTTATTCAAACTTTGTTTTAGTACATTTTGTAAACTTCGTGCATCATAAGCATTGCCTTTTTCTTGTCCTTCAAATAAATATTTTTGGGGCTTATAACTCAAATAATAAGTTCTAAGTAGTTCAATTATCTTAATACTTAATGGTGCAATTCTATCTTTATTTCCTTTTGCTTCTTTTATAATCAATACTCCTCTTTTTGTATCTAAGTGCTCTGGCTTAAGGTTTAATACTTCGCTGCATCTTAATCCGCAAGCATAAATTAAACTTAGCATGGCTTTATGTTTTGGATTTTGTGTAGCATCCAAAAGTTCTTTCACTTCTTCTTTACTTAATACATTGGGCAACAATTTTGGACGCTTAGGACGATGAACCAATTCCACATTTAGTTTGGTATTTTCAATCTTAATAAAAAATAATTTAATGGCATTTACAACTTGATTTTGGTACGATGCCGATAGTTTATTTTTTAAAATAAAATCATTATTAAACGCAATTACATCTTCATTATCAATGTCGTTAATTAATTTATAATGATAATATTTAAGAAAGGAAAGTAGAGCATCACCATATGTTTTTATGGTATTATCACTATACCTTTTTGAACGAAGCCATCTTATAAATTCTTCTACCTTTTTTAGATGTGTAGAAGATAAATTTATTTGCAAATCGAGTTTAAATTTTTTTCTATTCTCTTCCGTATCTGGTAAATGCCATGCTTTTAAAGTATTGCTCCACTTAGCATCTTCAAGTTTTTTGATACGGTTATTCCATTCAGTATTATTTTCAAAATATACCGCAATGCGTTGTTTTTTATTGTGAGTTACAGGCTTCGCTTTCCAATTCATAATGCACGCTTCGCTCCGTCAACTACATTTTTTTGAGTTAATAACATAGGCTTAAAATTTATTTTTTTAAAACTTATTCTTCCACATCATGCTTTCCACAGGCTTAACTGTACGTTTACTGTACTTAGCATTTTTCTTTGTATTATACATCGTTTCTATTTCACCTTCTACTGCAAAATATATTAATTGTCCAATGGGCATTCCTGCATAAATACGCACGGGTTGCGCACACGAAATTTCCAACGTCCACGTATTACAAAATCCCACATCACCTTTTCCGGCTGTGGCGTGTATATCAATTCCTAAACGCCCTGTGCTCGATTTGCCTTCCAAAAAAGGAACATGTGCATGTGTTTCTGTATACTCGGCAGTTACTCCTAAATATAAAGTGCCCGGTTGTAACACAAATCCTTCTTGAGGAATTTCAAACAAATCAATTTTATTATGTTCACGCGCATCAAGCACTCTATCTTTATATGTTCCTAAATGCCTCCCTAAATGCACATCATAGGAGTTTGTTCCTAAACAGTCTTTACGAAAAGGTTCAATTAAAATATTTCCTTTATCAATTTCTTCAAGTATTCTTTTATCAGATAAAATCATTTTTATAGATGGTTATATGTTGCAAATTAAGGGTTCAATATATTGAGAAATGTACAAGTTTTAAACATTTTTATTATTGAATAAATTCTGTTCTGTTTTTATATTTTCATTTTGTATTCGGCAATCAATATCGTAAAACTCAAATTCATTTTTTACATTACAATAGCTAAAGTTTTTTCGATAAATTTTTTAAATCCATATTATACCATAATTGTTCCTGTGGTTTAGTTTTTACAATATTTAACATGGCTTTTGCTAATTGAACAGAATTAATCATTTTGGTTGGAAATAACAATTCGAGTAAAGGAAAAAAGGGAATCAGCAGTTTATAAATAAACGCTGTATTTGGATTTTTATGAATAGGTTTTATTCCTCCGGGGCGAGCAATATAAAGGTGTTTCATCTCCAATTTTATCAAAGCATTTTCAGCTTTCCCTTTTACACGAGCAAAAATAGTTTTACTCTTTTCAGTTCTGTCTGCTCCCTCTCCGCTCAAAAATAAAAAGGTAAGAGAAGGGTTTATTTTTTGAATTTCATTTGCAACTGCAAGCGTATAATCAAAAGTAATTTCATTGTATTTTTCTTTGCTTACTTGCGATTGTGAAATCCCCAAACACCAAATCAATGCATCATTATTTTTGAATACATTAGATAGAGAAGAATAATCTGAAAAATTTTGATGAAGAATAGTTTTTATTTTGGGATGATGGATATCCAAAGGCTTGCGCACAATAGCTGTTATCTCTTCAATATCCTTATCTAAAATGGCTTGTCGAATCACTTCTGCGCCCACCATTCCGGTGGCACCTGTTACAATTATTTTCATGTTTTATTTTTAATAATTAGTACTCCGAATTTATGAAGCAATTTCCATTTTTATTTTTCTATTCTTTATTTTTTCTTCACGAATTAAGGAAATAGTTTTTTCAATTTTATTACTTTTTATAGCCGCATAGGCAGCATAGTCTAACACTTCTATTTTACCCAATTCATCTTTTTGTAAACCGCCTTTTTGCAATAGCATACCCACAATATCCATCTTATTTATTTTATCTTTTTTGCCTGCTGCTATATAAAGCGTTTTCCATTCATTGGGTTTTGGAACAATAAATGTTTCAGGCAGGGTTTCTTCTTCTGGAGTTTCGGTTAAAAATTTAGGGAGATGGTCTTTTTGATCTAATAAAAAATAGGCTGTACCTGTCGCATTCATTCTTGCTGTTCTTCCGTTTCTATGTGTCATCACATCTTCTGTTGGAGGCAATTGATAATGGATGATGGCTTCTATTTCAGGAATATCTAAACCACGTGCAGCCAAATCAGTTGTGATGAGTAATTTAGTAGTTCCATTTCTCAATTTGATGAGTGTTTTTTCTCTATCAATTTGTTCTAATCCTCCATGATAAACGCCATGTGCTACATCATATTTTTTGAGTTGCTCGCTAATTCTATTTACCGCATCACGATGATTACAAAAAACGATTTTCGATTGTGTTCCTAATTTTCCAATCAATAACATCAGTGCTTCTAATTTATCATCACCATTTACTTTTACTGATTTTAATTTTAGTGATGAAACTATTTCTTGCTTAGTAAAATTTAAAATTGCTTCATTACTTAAACCAACAAATTTTGGAATTTCTTTAAGTGCAGTTGCAGAGGTGAGTATTTTTTTAGGTTCATTTTTTAGGTGTGAAATAATAAACGACATCTCATCTTTGAAGCCAGCCTCTAATGATTTATCAAACTCATCCAAAATTAAAACAGCAGTTTCACTCACACTTACATTTTCTTTTTCAATGTGATAAGAAATTCTTCCGGGTGTTCCAATAAGCACGGCTGGCGGGTGTTTTAGGTTATTTTTTTCAATACTCACAGCATGTCCGCCATAACAACAATTGCTTTTAAATCCAGTGCTCATTTGTTTAAAAACTTGTTCAATTTGAATAGCTAATTCACGTGATGGAACAATAATTAAAACCTGAACTCCAATTTTATCTTGTTTTAAAATGGGTAGTAATGGAAGTAAAAAAGCAAGGGTTTTTCCTGACCCTGTTGGCGAAATTAAAACAATATCGTTTGAATTTGAGAAAGCACTAATGGTTGCTTCCTGCATATCATTAAGTGTTTCAATATTAAAATGGGTAAGCGTTTGTGAATAGTTCATCTGTTTATTTTTGCCTCGTGGCAAAGTGGTGCAAGGTACGCCTCATTAGGCATTGACACAAACAACTAATTTTTATTCAGTAATGAAAAAATTTCTGTATCAATAAATTCGCCATTAAAGAAATAATTTTCTTTAAAATGTGCTTCAGAAATAAATTTATTTTTTTTCAACAGTTGAGCAGATGCAATATTATTAGGGTCTATTTTAGCCTCAATACTATGTAATTTCATATTATTAAAAGCATAATCAACAATAGCTTTTACAGCTTCATTCATAATACCTTTATTCCAATAATCAGGTAATAATTGATAACCAATTTCGGCACGGTAATGTTCTTTTTCAATCCTATGATAACCAACACTGCCAATTATTTTAGATTCGTTTTTTAAGGAAATCCCCCATGCAATTCCTAAATTATTTTCGAGGTTATCATTCATCTTTTGAATCAGTTCTTCTACTTCTGAAATTGTTATTGCCAAAGGCTTTCCAATATATTTCATGGTTTCAATCCTGCTTCTTATTAAAAACAATTCTTCTACATCACTCATTAAAATTTTTCGAAGTATTAACCTTTCGGTTTCAATAGTTGGAAATGGATTAAAGTTTACTGTTAACATCATTGCATGTTACTATTTTTTAATAATATAATTGGTAAATCAAAATAGTTTTTAAATAAAAAAATCACCAAAAATTTAAATTCGATTTTATTTTTTTAAATAGGCTTTTATATAAATTTACCACATGAAAAAAATTGCAGTTTTTACATCAGGAGGAGATGCTCCCGGAATGAATGCATGTATCAGAGGGGTGGTGCGCACAGCTATATATAACAATGTGGAAGTAATGGGTATTATGAGAGGATATAATGGAATGATTGAAGGAGATATTATTCCACTCACTTCTCGTTCATTATCCAATACCATACAACGTGGAGGAACTATTTTAAAAACTGCTCGCAGTGCCGATTTTATGACTTATGAAGGCAGAAAACGTGCGTATGAAAATTTAGTGGAAAATGCTATTGAGGGAATAATATGTATAGGTGGTAATGGAACTTTTACTGGAGCAAAACAATTTTATGATGAGTTTGGAATTCCTTCTATTGGTGCACCCGGAACCATTGATAATGATTTATACGGAACAGATTTTACAATTGGTTTTGATACGGCAATAAATACTGCTGTTGAAGCCATTGATAAAATTAGGGATACTGCCGATTCTCACGATAGAGTTTTTTTTATTGAAGTGATGGGCCGACATGCAGGATTTATTGCACTTGCATGTGGAATTGCTGGTGGGGCAGAAGTAATTTTAGTTCCTGAAATTAAAAACGATTGGCATAAATTAACTGATTATTTTTCGGGAAGTAATAAAAGTAAAAAAGCATTTTCAATTATTGTTGTTGCCGAAGGTGATGAAGAAGGTGGTGCTTACAAAACCGTAGAACGTTTAAAAAAACAAATTCCAGATTTTGATGCTCGTGTTTCTATACTTGGGCATATACAACGTGGAGGCTCTCCCACTGCTTATGATAGGGTATTGGCTTCACGATTAGGAAATGCTGCTGTTGAGGCTTTGCTGAGAGGAGAAACAAATAAAATGGCGGGCTTAATGAATAATAAAGTGGTGCTTACAAGTTATGATGATGCCATCAATAAAAACAAACCACTTAATTCGGAATTAATAAGGTTGGTTGATGTGTTTAACGTGTAAAAAAAAACTGCTATTTTAGTTATTATATTTTTTAATAATACCTATACCGTTTCACATCTTTTCCGTGTAAAACACCACCTTTAAAATAAAATAACCTAATGCCTAAAGTAATATTAAACGTGGCGTAAATATCATTTATTGAAACCTTACCTCGCTGTTTTCCTGGCTTGCCATAACCTACTCCAGTATCGGGATTTTTAGGTATTTTAGACCTATCATACATAACCCTGCTCAACTCATATGGTAATTTTGATATTTCAGGATATGTTGAAGTAATACCACCAACATCATCAATGTATGAGGTACCTGTATAGCGGGCACCAATTTCTATTCCTAAATTTACATTTGAATTTATTTTATACCTAAACCCTAAACCAAAAGGAATACAATATGAATACGGATCGTATCCTTTTCCTTCTGTATGCAGAGTGCTAAGTTTTACGGGTTGATTAGTTTTTGGATTGAAAGCATAATTATTAAAATAAAAAGCTCCCACTCCAATAAAAGTATAAGGAATAAATCTATTTCTAAGCCTTCTTCCTTTTATAATATCTTTTACAAAATTAAATTCGATTTGAACAGAACCTTCATATATATCACTCCAAAATGCAAGATTTCTATTTTTTTGAAACTCACTTTTACTATTTGAATCGGCACCTCCCACCCTACAATAACCTAAATAACCTTTTATAGCAACGTTTTCATCAATTCTATATCTTCCAAATAATCCAAACGAACTATTAGTTGTACTTAAATCAAAATCATTCACGATATCACCATAATACATTGCACCTCCCGCCATCACTCCAAATTCTGTTTTTTGGGCCGTTGCAGAAAATAAACTTAATACTATTGCTGAGGTGAAAAGAAAAATTTTAAAGTACAATTGTTTCATTTTAAAAATTAGTATTTGAAATATAAAATCACACTTCAATGATAAAAACAAATTGTCAATTTAAATCCTTATTTTACATTAATTTATTCACATTATTTTATTAAGTACATAAAAAGGAATAAGGTGACAATAAATTATTTTACTTCCAATAATAAATCTCGAATAGAGAGATAAGTATCTAAGCTTTCGAGATTCAAATTTTTCCAATCAAACCATTTGGCTTCGGTAATATTTTCTTCTAATTGAGGAACTAATTTTTTATCAAATGAAGTATTCATTACAAACCAATGTGTAATTTTTAAAAATCGGTGATTGTGCATTTTGTATGTATGGTATGAGTCCTCTAATTTGTTTTTTATTGATAACCCTTCAATTCCACATTCTTCCATTACTTCGCGTATGGCAGCTTCATCATTCGTTTCATCACCATCAATTTTCCCTTTTGGTAAATCCCACTTTCCTAAACGTTTAATGAGTAATAATTCTCCAAGCCTATTAAATACAACTCCACCTGCTGCTTCAATAGCCACAAAATGAGTAAAAAAATCTTTGAAGCCCAACTCCACATCATCAATAATCAGTACAATCCCTTTCGATTTCATCCCCTCACAATCTTTTATATACTCTAAAATCATTGAAGGATTATATGAAACTCGTTTACATTTTGCAAAGCGTTCCTCAGCTACATCTGTTGATGTAATGATGAAAGGTTTTTCGTTGATGAAAATTTTATACATTTGTGCGATGCAACAATCTGAAAACGTGTCTGCGAAAATAGCAGAATATTTATTAGAAATTAACGCTATAAAACTTCAACCAAATAATCCCTTTACTTGGGCATCTGGATGGAAATCTCCAATATACAGCGATAATAGGCTTTCGTTATCACATCCCGCAATTAGAACCTACATTAAAAAAGAGTTGGGGAAATTAATTCAATTGCACTATCCAAACGCACAAGCTATTATTGGAGTAGCTACTGCAGGAATTGCTCCGGGTGCACTGGCAGCAGATGAATTAGAACTTCCATTTGGATATGTGAGATCAGAAGCAAAAAAACATGGAATGGGAAAACAAGTGGAAGGTGATATCAATCCAAATCAAAAAGTAGTAGTGGTTGAAGATTTAGTATCAACTGGAAAAAGTAGTTTGCAAGCTATTGAAGTATTAAGAGAGTTTGGTTGCGAAGTATTAGGAATGGTATCTATTTTTACTTATGGATTTGATGCTGCTGCGCAAAATTTTTCCCATGCAAATTGCTCTTTTTATTCACTAAGTAATTATAATACTTTGATTGATGTTGCTGCCGTAAAAGGAATTGTAAAGCCCGACCAAATTGCGGTATTAAACGAGTGGAGAATGGCTCCCGAAAAATGGGGACAATAATAATTGTGATTTTAGGAATGCTCAATTCTCGAAATATATTTACTTCAAAAATGATTTGATGATTAGGATAAAAAATACGTTAAAATTTTTATTTGCTTGTTGGTTTGGCTTCTGGACATTTATTGGATTTGTAATTCTTTACCCAGGTTTTTTAATTACACTCAGCAATCCTAATTGGTATTCGTATGCGCACATGTTGCGCAGGTTTTGGGGTAGATGGTTATTTTTTTTCGGAGCCATTAGGGTAAAACAAATTATTGAAGAACCTTTCGATCATAAAAAACCTTATATCATCGCACCCAATCATACATCACAATTAGATATTGTTTCATTAACCGTAAAGTTGAGATTGGATTTCAATTTTATGGCAAAAATGGAATTGGCAAAAGTTCCTGTATTTGGCATTTTTTTTCGCACCATAGATATTGCCGTTGATAGAAAAAATGCCCGCCAAGCAGCTAAAGCATATCAAAAAGCAATGGATCATTTAGATACCGGAAAAAGTATTGTTGTATTTCCGGAAGGCACCATTCACAGGGGTGTGCCCAAACTCATGAAATTTAAAGATGGTGCTTTTAAATTAGCCATCGATAAACAAATGGATATTTTACCCGTTACCATTATTGGCAATTGGTTGGTATTACCTGATCAGGGAAAGTTTCAGTTTATGCCCGGAAAAGTTATTCAGTTTGTTCATAAACCTATTTCAACCAAAGGAATGACCGTTAATCAAATTGATGAATTGAAGCAAAAAGTTTTTGGTATTATTGAAAGCAAATTAGCAGAATATGGATATTAGTATTGAAACAATTGATAAGCTTGCCGACCTTGCCAAGCTCGAATTTAATGGTGAAGAAAAAGAAAAATTAAAAAATGATTTGAGTAGCATCATCACATTTATTGATAAACTAAATGAATTAGATACCGAAAATGTAGAACCATTAATTTTTATGACTAATGAAGTAAATGTATTGCGTGATGATGAAGTAACACAAGAAATTACTCACGAAGAGGCTTTGAAAAATGCTCCTTCAAAAGATTCGGATTATTTTAGAGTACCTAAGTTTTTAGAAAAATAAAAATTCTTCGTCTCAATTAACATATTAAATCAATTATAAAAATAACGATGTCGACTCCCATAATTGAATTAAAAAATATCACTAAATTTTTTACCATTGGTGAAGTAGAAGTGCAAGCATTACGAGGAATTGATTTACTCATTAATCGTGGAGAATATGTGGCTTTAATGGGACCATCAGGTTCTGGAAAATCTACACTTATGAATATTTTAGGTTGTTTGGATACGCCTACAAGTGGAAAATATATGCTCAACAATACTGATGTGAGTAACCTAACCGACAACCAACTTGCCGAAATTAGAAACAAAGAAATTGGATTTGTTTTTCAAACATTTAATTTATTATCTCGCAGTACTGCATTAGATAATGTGGCTTTACCTTTAGTGTACGCTGGATTTAGCAAAAAAGAAAGAATTGATAAAGCCGAAAAATCTTTATTAAGCGTTGGTCTTTCAGATAGGATGGATCATAAACCGAATGAACTTTCGGGAGGACAAAGACAACGCGTTGCTATTGCCCGTGCACTTATTAATAATCCTTCCATCATTTTAGCTGATGAACCCACAGGAAATTTAGATACCAAAACTTCTTATGAAATTATGGAGTTGATGGAAACTATTCATCAAAAAGGAAACACGGTAATTGTTGTTACTCACGAAGAAGATATTGCACGTAGAGCTAAGCGAATAGTACGCTTACGCGATGGTGTGATTGAAAGTGATGAAATGAATTAACCACCATTAACTGTGCCCTTATTTCAGAATAAGAATTATATTTAGTAATTCCTTTCGCTAAAAAATAAGTATCGAGGATGCTTTTATAATGAAAAAAAATGTTGTGTAGTAAGTTATAAGAACTATTATTTCAATCTGTTTTCAATAAGTTTTTCCCATATGTAAGAACCGCGCATTCTGCTAGATTCGTCACCTCCCCAACACTCAAAAATCATTTTTCTACTCTCTGTATAAAATTCTTCTTTTTCTAATTTATATAAATTCATAATTAGTTTTTTATTCATACATTGGAGACTTATTGAATCTAATTTTTTAACTAATATTCTTTTATGTATTTCTAATAAGTCGAAATATTTTTGGTAAATAAACCCGGTTGGAGATGAACTAATTTCACTTGGTAATATCCAACTCAAATTTAAATCTAATAAGGGCAATACAACATAATAAAAGGAATCATTATAGCAATTCCATGCAAAAAACAATTCTCCCAACATGCCGCCTATTTTAGTACCTTCATATCTTATTTCTATTTTATGAGGGTCGTATATTGTTGAAGAATTATATTTTAAATCATCAAGATGCAAACGTTTATCTTTTTGCCACATCAAATAATTATTATTAATTATTTCAAGAGTATCGTTAGCATTATTAAAAATATTTCCAAATGATCCTGTTTTCTCAAAATCTTCTCTAATAGATTTTTCATAAGGGGTTTCTTCCAAAACAGCATTATTATCCCAATATTGTTTGATATAAATCCGATGCTTGATATCATTATAATCAATACTTAGCTCATCATCTTCTACCTCAATATTTTTTTCAATTTGTTGATTAGAATAATTATAAAACAATAAATCTGAAGAGGTATTTATCTTATGAATTATTTTCATTGTTCTATTATCAAACATATCGTAACCAATTTTAAGTATTACATTTTTTATCAATAACTCCTGTTTTGAATTTTTATTGAAAGTGATATCGAATTCTGCTTTTAAGTTTTTAACTCCAATATTATTATCAGTAGAATGTATCAAGGGGTTTTCATCCCATCTATCCCATTTTTGAATAACTCTCAAAACTTCAAATGTTTTGGTACTAATAAATATACTTCCGGATGTAGCTATTTTATTTGCGAATTTTTTCTTAGGCTTAAAGTCAATTTTAATAATGGTATCATCCTTTCCCTCTATTCGCATATCAATATTAAACCAGAGGTATTTTAAATATCTTTTATCAAATACAAATGGTAAGTAGTTTATTTTATCTGTAGTATTTTCATTCAGGATGTCGGCATATCTAATGATTTGTGAAAAATCTAAACTTTTAAAAAGTCCCTTTTCAACATAATTCTTAGGTAAGGCGTATCTACCATGTTCCATTTCCCAATATTTAATACCTGTGTTACCAAGCCAAGTGGTATAAAAATTTTCAATCATTTCTGTACAGGTGTCATCTGTTTTAGTAATTAATCTAAAAAATGCATCTGATTGATATAAAAATTTCGGAGTGCTTTGAAGTTTTTGTAAGGCTTTTATAAATACTTTTTCGCCTTCATTTGCTTTAATAGTGGTTTCATTTAATTTATATCCAACAGAAGCTAATCTAACTGTAATCTCTTGTTCATTTTGAATAGCTATTTTTCTGGGTGCATATCCTAGTGCATAAAAATTTAAAAAAAATGGTTTAGAAGAATCTTGTTTAAGTATAAAATATCCTTTTTCGTTAGATATAGTTCCTTTATTTGTACCCTCAATTCCTATGCTTACGAAAGGAATAGGATTATTTGTTAAACTATCAACAATAAGACCTCTCAAATTATTTTGCGCAGATAAGTGCGCTCCTATTAAAGGGAAGAGTGTTACTAAAAGTATTTTAATTTTCGTGTGAATTATCATCTGCTAAACTCCTATTGAGTAAACATTATTGAGTATAATATTGATAACTTTTGATTTCATATTTTTTATCGAAATTAAGTAATATTACAAACGGTGTTTTGCTAAGTGAATTTAAAATTGAATTATCAATGTTGTTGAAAATATAATAATTAAGGTAATGATATATTTAAATTTGGCATCAATACTTGGTCTCAATTTTATGAATCTCTATCAACACTAAATGAGAATGACAAAAACGACTATTGAAATTGGCTGCTGAATTTACGCCCTACAAAATCAATAGAATGAGGCAAAATATAAATTTCAATCACTCAAACCTAATCGCTTTTACTGGAGTAATTCGCAGCACAAATCTGGATGGAATAATCATCACCAAAATACAAACAATAAAAGCTCCAACATTTATTAAAAGTATATCGTTAAGCGTAAATTGAATAGGTACTTCACTTAAATAATACGCTTCTTGATTGAGTTTAAATAAAGAAAATTTTTGTTGCAATACACACAACCCCACACCAACAATATTTCCAATTACCATCCCTCCTATCATTAAATAAGTTGCCATGTATAAAAACAATTTTGCAACCGTTAAATTTCTTGTTCCTAATGCCTTCATCACACCAATCATATTGCTACGTTCAACAATTAAAATAAGTAATGCGGTACTCATATTTATGCAAGCAACAACAATCATTAAAATAATAATTATCACCACATTTAAATCCAATAAATTTAACCAGTCAAATAATTGCGGATGAATTTGTCGGATGGTTTTTACTTCCATATTGTAAGGTACAAAACTTAATATTTTATCAGCCATTACATCCAATTGTTTGTAATCATCAATTGAAATTTCGTAACCGCTAATATCATTGCTTTGCCAATTATTTAATTTTTGTACATGGCGCATATCGGCAAAAGCATACAGTTGATCCATTTCATCAAAACCAGTTTTATAAATTCCGGCAAGTGTAAATTTTCTTGCACGAGGTGGGTCTTGCACAAAATAAATAATTACTGCATCGCCCATTTTTAACTTTAATTTATCAACTGTTTTTTGCGATAGCACAATATCATTTGAGGTGAGTGAATCATTTAAAAAAAGCACCTTTCCATGTTGGATATGTTGTTGAATAAATTTCCAATCATAATCTCTGTCAACACCTTTTAAAACAATACCTTCAAACTCATCCTTGGTTTTAATAATTCCTGCTTTAATAGCAATTTTTTGTATATGTTGAATACCCTGCTGCGATGCAATTAAATGTTCCATCAGGCTATCGCTTTTTAGCGAAGTAGTTTCAAAGGAATTGTTCATATCCAAACGCGAAATTTGAATATGACTGCTGAAACCTGTAATTTTATTGCGGATTTCATACTGATAACCTTTTACAATAGCCACAGCAATAATCATAACCGCGATGCTAATAGCCACAGCAGCAATAGCAATACGAATGATTAACCCGGAAAAACCCGATTGCCTATTTGTAGAAAGTCGTTTAGCAATGAAAAATGGAAAGTTCAAATTTTTAGTTTAACAGAATGGTCAAATATAATAAGCCAAATATTTTTTTCTTACTCTCATTTTTTTTATTGTGCCAAACCTATGCACAAATTAAAGTTGGAGCCGAGCAAACACAAAATTATTTACCTCTTATCAAAGCAAAAAATATTGCAATGGTGGTAAATCAAACTTCATTAATTGGGAAGAGGCATTTGGTTGATTCACTCCTTTCACTGCATATAAATATAAAAACCATTTTTGCTCCAGAGCATGGATTTAGAGGCGATCACAGCGCAGGCGAAAAAGTAAAAAGTACCATTGATGCTCAATCAGGATTGCCAATTATTTCGTTGTATGGTGCGCACAAAAAACCAACTGTTGACGATTTAAAAAATATTGATATAGTGGTTTTTGATATTCAAGATGTAGGCGTAAGATTTTATACTTACTTCTCTACTTTACATTATGTGATGGAGGCTTGTGCCGAACAAAATAAAGAACTCCTAATATTAGATAGGCCAAATCCAAACGGACATTATGTGGATGGACCTGTTTTGGATATGAAATTTCAATCGTTTATAGGTATGCACCCTGTGCCCGTTGTGCATGGTATGACGGTAGGTGAATATGCACAAATGATTAACGGTGAAAAATGGTTAACCAATGGAATGCAGTGCAAAATAAAAATTATAAAAGTGCAGCAATACAATCACGATTCGATGTATAAATTACCTGTAAGACCATCACCAAATTTGCCAACTATGGAAGCCATTTATTTATATCCAAGTTTATGTTTTTTTGAAGGCACTTCATATAGTTTAGGGCGAGGAACAAACAAGCCTTTTGAATGCGTGGGCAAGCCTGGAGTAGCTATTGGTGATTACCGTTTTACACCTCATTCCATTCCTGGAGTGGCTGAACATCCTCCATTAGAAAACAAAGAATGTAAAGGATTTTTGCTCACTAATTTTGCAACTAATTTTATTAAAGATTCGGGAAAAATTTATTTGTTTTTTTTGATGGATTTGTATAAAAACGATTCCAATAAAGTGGAATTTTTTAACGATTTTTTTGAAAAACTCGCAGGTACTGATCAACTCCGGAAACAAATTACTGAAGGAATGAGCGAAGGAGAAATAAGAAGTTATTGGAAAAAAGATTTAGCTAACTATAAACTCATCCGAAAAAAATATTTACTCTATCCTGATTTTACACATATCATTTATAAGGATTAAAACATGCAACATGTATTTCAATTAATAAAAAAAGATGTGCTTTTGGAATGGCGACAACGCTATGCCATTAATGGAATTTTATTGCATGTGGTATCATCAGTATTTGTTGTTTTTTTATCTATCAAAACACTAAATCCTCCAACATGGAATGCGCTATTTTGGTTGATATTATTATTTACTTCGGTGAGTGCTGTAGCAAAAAGTTTTATTGCCGAGAGCAAAGGCCGACAATTATATTATTATGGAATTGCCAATGCGCAAGCCATCATTTTATCTAAAACAATTTTTAATGTTTTTTTGATGATGCTTATCTCCATAATTTGTTTGGTGGTATATGTTGCATTGATGGGAAATGTTATTGACAATATGCTATTTTATATTGTTGCCATGCTGCTGGGAAGTATTGGTTTTGCTGCCACTTTCACAATGTTATCATCTATTGCATCTAAAGCCGGAAACAGCAATTTACTAATGCCAGTATTAAGTTTTCCAATTATCATTCCGATGTTATTGGTATTAATTAAAGCCAGTAAAAAAGCTATGGATGGTGTGGATATTTCTGTTATTTGGCCCGATCTTTTTGTACTGCTTGCTATTGATTTTATCGTTATTGCCTTGGCCTATATTTTATTTCCTTTTTTATGGAAAGATTGAGAAAAAAGTGTTGTAAAAATACTGCTACAATTAAAATCCAAAACCAATCACAATTCCATTACGCATGTGCTTACCATCTTCAAAAGAAGAGAAGAAATCAACACGCATAAATTTAAAAATATGCTCGATGCCTGCTCCAAGTTCAATATAATTTGGTGATGAAGGCGTTTTCAAATAATTAAGAGAAAATACTTCTTGCCATTTTAACTTGCGCATCAATGGAATTTTATTAATGAAAAAACCATTGAAATGATGATTAACATGTGCTTCAATAAATGATTGCTTAGTGCTGTAAAAATAATAATCCAATAATTGAAAACCATGATAACCGGGCAATGCCAAAATAGTTTGATTGCCACTAAAATGTTGGTAGTCCATAAAATATAAATTGTTTGAATTGATAAATCCACCAGCTTTTAGCTCTATTGAATTTTTACCAAACAACTTAAAATCCATATCATGAGTAACACCAAACGTAACTTTATCAAAATCAACTGAACTCCCAAAACCATTAATTCCTTTGGTGTATCCAAAACTTAACACAGGATATTTTGATTGAAACGTATATCGAGCATCAGGGCGTGAAATATATTTTTGAGCAAACCTAAATGTAAAACCTACGTTAATAATAAATGCTTGATGAGAAATAAATGTTGTTTGAATGGATTCCGTATTGAGTGGATAATTAGAAGTAAACGTTCTATTCTTTATATCATTAAAAGTATAATCGGTATGGTTATCCAAAACACTTCGTTGGGCATATTCCATATTTGCATTTAAACTCACTCCATTAATTATGGTTGATGAGTAGCCCAACTTCACATAACTTTTTTGATACTCTTTTAAAAAATTTTGTTCGGCTAATAAAGTATAAAAAGTATTTACTGCCGGAGTAATAGGAATATTACCATTAAACTGTTCAACAAATTGCCCTGCCGATATATTCCATAGCGTTTTTTTTACCGCATCAGATTGGTATACATAACTTAATCGTGCATAAAATTTTTGTGACGCAAAGCCATAACGTAAATTAGGTATAATGCTGTAATACCGATTATCTTCATACGTTTTTGAAATGGCTAATCGAGGATTTAATACCCAACCTTCAACCGTATTATATTGCACAACGGCAAACAATGGCGTAACTGAATAATATTTCATTTTAAAACTGTTGCTATACGAGTAACCCGTTATAAAAATATCAGATACGCCTAATTTATTGTCAATTTTATCAATAGAATCCAAATAAGGTTTTGATTCATGCACAGCCACAATACTATCTTTAGTTTTATAATCTACACGCTCTTCATCTGTCAGAGGAACTAGTCTCACACTATCCCAAATGGCATCGTCATTATTGTTTGCTTTTTTATCAACAATCATCACTTCATTATTAAAATATTTTTTCGAGAACAATGAAGTGTCTTTATCTTTTCTTTTATCCACTTTTACTTTAGGAATATTTTTTATTTGTGGAACTAACTCATCCATTTTTATTTGTTGTTGTTGCTTAGTATAAAATGTTTCAGGATACATAGAGTTTACTTTGTACTTTGAATACACTGCCACAAAATATCCATTTCCTCTAAAACCATAAGCTTCAAACTGAAAAATAAAACGTTGAGAAACTGGCATCCAAACACCACCTTGTTGTTGCCCATAAACTTGCTTAATATAAAGCGTATCTACAAACTCTATTTGTGCCGCTTTACTCAATAATAAATCGGTGCTATGAATTCGCCAACTATCTTTTATAATATAAATATGCCCTCTAAAAACAGGATCATGTTCTCGTATCGGAATTAATTTAATTTTATAAATTGTTTGTCCGTTTTCTTTGCTCTCCCCTTCTAATTTATACTTGTAAAATAAAAACGCATTAGATGCCAATGGAGAAATAAAACCACGTTCGTTTAATCCAAATGAATTGATATTATTTTCATATACATTAAATTTTATAGCTCCTGCTCTATTAAAACTAAAGGCTTTATTATCGCCACTTACTTTGCTGCTTATCATCCGTTCCTTTATTTTATCAGTTTGTTTGTAACTTAGGTCTGATAAGGATTCGGAGAGATAAACGATGCCCGGTTTAATATCCGTTGGCACTTTAAAAAGCAATACTCTTTTGGGAACATTTGTTAAGCGTTGCATGCCCTTTAAATATACCAAACAATTAAACTCTTTGGGTTCAAACAAGTATATTTTTCGCATGGACATTGCTTGCCTTATTATTGGATATGCAGGATCTTCGGCAGTAGCATTTACATTTACCTCACTTAAAGAATAAGATGCTGATTGAAGCATCATATTTAACGTTTTGGTTTCGTCATCTTTTATTTCAAGATGTTCAAATTTTATTTTATAACCGATATACTGAAAGCCAATATCATATACTCCAGCATTTAATTTTAGTTCATAAAAACCTTGTTCGTTACAAGTAGTTCCAGTTGTGGTTCCTTTAATAAAAACAGTAACAAAACTTAAAGGTTCATTATTTTCATCGGTAATTTTTCCCTTAATAATTGAGGCTTGAGAAGCCTGAATACAAAACATCAACAGAAAAAATAATAGATATGATGCTGCTCTTTTCAATCTGCAATAGTTAATAAAATATACTGATAAGGTTAACCCTCAAAAAAGAAGAAAGGAATACTTAATTTACTCAACAACAAATTTTGCTCTATATACTTTTGATTCGTCAGTAACTTCAATAAAATAAATTCCTACATTGAGTTTGCTAATGTCAGTTGAAGATTGTGATTGCGTAATGATATTTTCTGAACTCACTAATTTTCCACTGATATCAAAAATTTTTGCAGTTACTTTCTCTCCTGAAAATGATTTTGTTTCCACCATTAATTTTCCGTGAGCAGGATTTGGATACACTTTTAATGGTGCTTCATCATTCACAATTTCAAAAACTCCACTCGTTCCTTTCACTAAAATAAAATAATGATTATTGGGATTTGTTTGAGATTGAGCAACCATACTTCCTAAAATATTTGCTCTTCCATTTGTTAAAATATTAACCGTTAAAGGGTAATTACCTGCTTGAGTTGGAGTACCTGTAATTAACACACAACCTGTTTCTCCTCCAATAACACTACAACTTGGTTTATTGCATTGATAAGTAAAACCAGAGGGCAATCCAATAACGCTTGAAATTCTTAACGAATCTATAGTTACGTGTACATTTCCAAATGGAGAAATATTAACAACCGTATCTGTTGACGATTTAAATTGCATGACTTGTTGATAGGGCGTATTAACATGCGCAACAGCCATCGAATCTGGAAAAATACCCCAAGTAGGAAGGCTATTAGAAGGTGTACATTGTGCTATTAATTGTGAGTTATTAAAAAAAATAGTGGTTACAATTAAAAAAGTTATTTTGGCAAAACGTTTCATGTATATAAAAATTTATGACGGCAATTTACTCATTTCACATAAATACTAAGCATCTCTTTTTTGTTTTTATGTTGATGATATTTTGGGGCTATTCATCAGCTCAGAATTTTATATTGAGTGGATTTATTATCGATGATGAAACCAATGAAAAATTGATTGGTGTAACTATTTTAGTTGATAATAAAATGAGTGCCATAAGTGATGCAAAAGGTTTTTATCAACTGAATATACCTGATGGCAACGTAGAAATTACCTATAAATATACCGGCTATTCAGATAAAAAAGAGTCCCTTTCTATTCGCTCAAATTTACAACACGATGTGAAGTTGAAAATTTCTACCAATCAATTAAATCAAGTTATTGTTTCGGCAGGAAAATATGAACAAGAAGTAAAACGAATGACTGTTTCAACAGAGGTTATCAAACCTTATCTCATCGAAAATAAAATTACTACCAACCTTCAAAATTTTATGGATCAAATTCCAAGTGTGAATGTGGTGGATGGACAAATAAATATTAGAGGTGGAAGCGGATGGTCGTATGGTGCGGGTTCGCGCGTATTGGTGATGTTGGATGATATGCCATTTTTATCAGGAGACGCAGGCCAAGTGCAATGGAAATTTTTGCCTACAGAAAATATTCAACAGATAGAAGTGATTAAAGGTGCTGCTTCTGTATTATATGGTTCATCGGCATTGGATGGTGTAATAAATATTAGAACCGCATCACCAAAAGATAAACCCATTACTAGCATCACTCCAATATTTGGTTGGTATAGTAAACCTTCAAGAGACAGTTTAAAATGGACTAATAATACCCAATTACAAATTGGATTTAATGCTTTTCATTCGCACAAAATCAAACAATGGGATTTAACTATTGCAGCCAATTATTTAAAAGATGATGGCTATCGTTTTGGAGAAGATGACGAACGATTACGTTTATCTTTTAAGACTACTTATCACTCTAAAAAAATTGCTGGCTTAACTTATGGAATAAATGGAAGTGAGATGTATCAAAACAGCTCCAGTTTTTTATTATGGAATGGATATCCTCAAGGAGGTTTGGTGGCACTAAATTATCAAAAAACTCAAGATAAATCATACAATTATTCTTTTGACCCGCATGTAGAATTTTACACATTTGGTATTAAACATCGCATCAAAACTCGCTACTTAAACATCATCAATAATATTCAATCGCCTGACTCAACAGTGAATCAAGATAATTCCTCATGGCTTGTGTATGGCGAGTATCAGGCACAAAAAGAATTACCAAAATCACTTGGCGTTATTACCGGTGGAATTGCAGGAACATACATCGAAAGTAATTCTCCATTGTTTCAAGGTATTCACAACAGCAAAAATTTTGCTCCTTTTTTACAAGTGGATTTGAGGTACAAAAAATTAAGTTTTACAGCGGGATCACGTTGGGAAAATTTTAAACAAAATGAACAACAAGATAGCCGCGTAATTTTTAGAACAGGACTTAATATTGAAGTAACTAAAAGTACTTTTTTAAGAACATCTTATGGAGAAGGATATCGTTATCCTTCTATTGCCGAAAGATATATTCAAACTTCAGTTGGTGCTGTAAATATATTTCCTAATCCAACTTTAAAACCAGAAAGTGGATGGAATTCTGAAATTGGAATTAAGCAGGGATTTAAAATTAATAAATGGACATGCTTTGCAGATGCTGCTTATTTTTATACCGAATACGCAAACATGGTAGAATTTAATGTTGGATTATGGACTCCAATTGATTCTAATAATCCTTATAAAAGTTTTGGATTTCAATCTTTCAATGTTGGGAAAACAAAAATTGATGGATTGGATTTTTCTTTAGGTGGACAAGGAAAAATTGGTGCAATTGATTTGAAAGTTTTAGCAGGATATACTTTAATGAATCCTGTTTCATTAGAGCCAGATAAAGTATATGCATATGATTTAGGAGCTCCAGCAAAAGGATTAACATATAGCAATACCAGTTCAAATAAAGACGGGAATTTTTTAAAATATAGATACAAAGAATTGGGCAAATTGGACGTGCAAGTTGGGTACAAAAAATACTCAATGGGTGTGAGTATGAAATATAACAGCTACATGAAAAATGTAGATACAGTTTTTGTTACCAATTTAGTTCTGGGTTCACAACAAGCACGTGAGGAAAATATTGCAGGAGATTTTATTTGGGATTTACGTTTTGGATATGAACTCAATAAACATGTAAAAATAAATGCAATCATCAATAATTTATTTAATCATATTATGACTACAAGGCCAGCAGATATTCGTCAAATCAGATTAACTATGTTGCAGGTTACTTTTAAATTTTGATGTGAATATTGGTAAAACAAAAAAATCACTTCCCCCTCTCATCACTCCTCTCTCATCATTCATAACTCCTAACTACTTCTTTGCCACTCCCATTTTAAAGTTTCTGATATTGTATGTAAATACCACCATAAAATATCTCTTCAACACTTGTGTTTTGGTATCTTCAATATAAGTTCCAGTCACCGTTCGTGAAATGCTGTTATTTTGATTCAACAAATCAAACGAAGTAATTCTAATATCAGCAACTCTATTTTTCATAAACTTATATCCTATTGCAGCATTCCATAAAAAGAAATTTACATTATATCCATTACCCAAACCTGTATAATAAGTATGCGTTACATCAGTAGCAATAACAAGTCCTTTCCAAGGTAACCAATTAAATTTTGCCGATGAAAGTTGATTAAAATAATTACTGTTTAACTGTGTTTGAATGGAATTTTTTACAATGTTATAATAAGGAGAATAGGAAACTGTAAAATCAATTTTTTCGCTAATATTACTACTCAAAACCAAACCGGTATTTAAGGCGTAAGTACTGGCATCATTTTGCGCATCATTTATTAAACTTGGAGTTTTATTATAAGTAACTCCTGTATTTATATTTAAATTACTTTTAAGAAATGTTACCGGAAATCCATACGTTAAAAAAGTTCCAATATTAACATACCCTTGCAAGTTTTGTGGTTTAGTAAGTTGAGCACCTCTGTTTAAAGTAACTCCATCAATAATAAAGGAAGTACCTTTACCAATATAAGTTGAACTCCCAATATAATTTGCTGTATAAGTGGTGTTCAAAAATAAAAACAACGACCTTCCTTTTTCAACATTGGCTAAGCTGTAACGAGTGATAAACATATGCGAATATTCTTGTACCAAATTTGGATTCCCTGATGAAAGCAATAATGGGTTTGAGTTATCAATTACACTTTGAAGTTGACTAATAGATGGTGCATTTGTAGAAGTGCGATAATACATTCTTAAATTACTATTCTTCGAAAATTTGTAATTATACATAGCATTGGGAAGCACATTGTTAAATGTTTTACTTAAAGTAAATGAAGTAGGAAAAGTTTCTGTTCCCGAAAGTTGTACCAATTGGTAGTTTAATCCAATCATAAAATTAGTTCTTTCATTTTGAAAACGATAGGTTCCTCCACCTCGTTGGGTGATTAATGTGTTATCATATTTATTAGATAAGGTTTTACTAAGGGTAGTAAATTCTTGTGTGGAAGTATCTTTTGAATGAGTTTCTTTATCCGAAATATTTTTTGCGTAAGATGGAGAATAATTAAACATAAGTTGACCACTTTTTCCAATGGGTTCGGTGTAAATTAAAGCCGATGAAAGTGTATATCCATTTGATGCAGTAGTCGTTTTTTGTTCAAGCAAACCCGAAGAATCTTTAGGAAAAAAATATTGATTTGTAGAGGTTAATGAACTGTTTCCGCTTTTATTATTTACATCTGTTCCTAAGTTTAATGAAATGGTTCTGCCAGATTTTAAAAACTTATGCCTGAGTAAAATATTATTTGAAAAACTATACCCACTATTACTTGCATTATTTTTACTGATTGTTTGATTTAAAGGAACGATATCAATGGAATTAATTCCAAATAGTGTGCTGCTCGATGAATTGTTTTGAAAACTTAATTTTGGAGTAACAATGATAGAGTTTGACGTATCATAATTATATTCAAACCGCATATTTATTCTGTGATTGAGGTTGTCATTTGTAGCATCATTGGTTTGATTATAAAATTGATTGACACCAGAGCCTAAAAAATATTTTCGCTGCACATCACTTGAAGTTCCGTTAATAGCATCATTAAAAAAATAACTAGTCGTAACCGATATTTTTTTGCCCCACATATCAGAATAATTTAGTCCCAAAGAATGAGTGGTATTGATACCGCCTTGCTGATTGGTTAAAAAATTATTGGCATTGTTTCCTCCGCCCATTCCACCTGGTCCACCCGGACCTCTACCACCTCCACCCATGCCTCCAGAAGGTCCACCTCTATTTTGATTTCCTTGTGTTCCAACCACTCCCAATAAATCTTGAGTAGAAAAATTTTGTTGGTTGATATTATTAGATAATCCTATTACAGATATTCTACGTTTGCCACTAAAAAAATTTAAATTTTCTCCAACAGTATATTTTTCATCTGTTCCGTAACCGCCATAAATTTTCCCAAATTGTCCGTTGCTTTTTCCACTCTTAGTAGTAATGTTGATAGTTTTTTGTGAGTTTCCATCATCAAATTTTGTGAACTGTGCTTGGTCACTCATCTTATCAAATACTTGAATTTTATCAACCACTTCGGCAGGTAAATTTTTTAAGGCAATGGCCGCATCATCACCAAAAAATTCCTTTCCATCAATTAATACTTTTTGAACCGTTTCCCCCTGTGCTTTTACCGTTCCATTATCATTTGTTATGCCTGGCATTTTTGTAATTAAATCTTGTGTATTGGCATCCGAATTGGTTTTAAAGGCAGCAGCATTATATTCGGTAGTATCATTTCGTTGAATGGAACGCACCATCTTTTCTTCAACAATCACATCTTTAAGTTTTGTGGCTGTTTCTTCTAATTTAATTGTTCCTATATTTTGTTCATTTTGGGTAACTATAATTTTAGTTTCATAATTTTTAAACCCAATGTAAAATGCTCTTAAAATATATGAGCCTTGTTTAATATTGTTAAATTTAAATACGCCATTCACATCAGCAGAAGTTTCTTTTCGTTGATTGGTATCTTTTTGATTGATCAACAAAACACCCACACCAACTAAAGATGAGTTATCCGTTTTACTAATAAATTTTCCGCTTAATTGTGTTTGTTGCGCATAAGAAAAATGAAAAAGAAAAATGAAAAAAAATAGGACACAATAAGATTTAAACTGTTTGAAAATAAAATTCATTGACATTATGCTATAACTATTTAGATGAAAACTCGATACTAAAATCCACCACCACTTCTTTGTCCACCACGTCCACCTTGCCCTCCACCATCTTTCATTCGTTGTTCTCGTTGTGCTTTTAAATCGGCTAAGAAAGTAATATATGCAGCGTATTTTTCATCGTTTGATAAAATCTGTTTCACATTATTATCCCTTTTTTGAGCGAGTGCTTTTACCACTTCCATATTTCCTTCAGTACGATACGTTTGCATATCATCATAAAAAGTTTTGCATACTGTTATTAATGAATCTTTTTGTGGTTTACGAAGTGGTATTTTCTCATTCATATTATTCACAAAATTTTCGGCACGTTGTTGTGAGGTTTGTTTTTCTCCATTCCAATCCTGAGCAAAAACAGAAACAGTACTTATAATAAGGATGGTAATTAATATGCTAATTTTTTTCATGATTCATCTAATTTGGTTTGAGAGTGCAAAGAAAGAAATTAATAAATAGAATAAGATTAAAAAGGTTTAAGAAATAAAATATTTACTTAATGTAAAGTTGATGTAGATATCGGCTTTAACTTATATTTGAATTATGAAACCACTATTGTTGCTGCATGGTGCATTGGCATCTAAAAATCAATTTGACTCGTTAATTCCTCATATTAAAAGCCAATTTGCTGCCGAAGCTATTAATTTCTCTGGTCATGGTGGCACATTAATAAATCCTTTAGGATACACGTTTCCTATTTTTGCCGATGATATTTTAAAATATATAGATGCTAAAAAAATTGATAAAATAAATCTGTTTGGTTTTAGTATGGGTGGTTATGCTGCATTATATTTTGCAAAACTACATCCTGATAGAGTTGAAAAAATATTTACCCTAAACGTAAAATTTAAATGGGATACCACCTCTACAAAAAAAGAAATTGCTATGCTTAATGCAGAAAATATGTTATTAAAAGTTCCATCTTTTGCCAATAATTTAATGCTACTACACGGAATGGAAATGTGGAAAAATGTATTGCAAAGCACTGGTGATATGATGCAAAATTTAACTAAACAACATTTTTTAATTGATGATGATTTCGATAAAATGAATTTCCCTATTTTACTTGGAGTGGGTGATAGAGATATTACATCAAATGTGGAAGAAACCATTGAGATTTATCGAAAGCTAAAGCAAGCGCAGTTGATGGTTTTACCAAATACTGCTCATCCTTTTGAAAAAATAGATGGTGAAGTATTGGCACATCACGTATTAAAATTTTTTAACTAAAATTTACATCGGTAATAAATGCACTTCCACCAATTCTCCGTCTATAATATTTTCAGTTTCTTCTGGAATTTTTATTAGACAATCCGATTCAGCAAATGAATTCATTTTATAAGATTCTTGATGAGACATCATCATTACTCCTCTTTCAAATAATTTACCTTTTAAGAAATGAGTAAGTCCTATTTTTTTTGTAAAATTTCCTGATAATGGCAAAAATATTTTTTTCAAAAATGGTTGCTTACTATATTGTAATTGTTGAATTGCCGGATAAACATATTCATAAAAACAAGTGAATGCAGACCCTGGGTTTCCGGGTAACCCAAACACAAGCTGATTGTTTAATACTCCAAAATACAAAGGTTTTCCGGGCTTCTGTTTAATTTTATGAAACACTTTTTGTACACCCGATTTCTGCAAGCAATTTGCAACATAATCATACTTACCAACCGAAACACCACCACTTACCAATAACACATCTACTTTATTTTGATGCAGTAATTTATTAAATGTTTCTGTTATTAATTTTTCATCATCGGGAACAATAAAAACTGCTACATCATCAATATACATTGCTTTTAAAACTTGCAATAATGCAGTTGAATTTGATTCAAAAACTTGTCCATCTTTAAGAAGTAATCCCGGTTGTTGCAATTCATTTCCGGTAACCACAATGGCTACTTTAGGTTTTATAAAAACTGCTATTTCATTTATTCCTAATGAAGCAATAAACGATAAAGTTGCGGGTGTAAGTAGTTGACCTTTTTCTAAAACTTTTTCTCCATTTTTAACTTGCTCACCAACACTTCTAATATTACTTCCTTGTTTAAGTTGTTCATCATGTATGATAAGAATATTGTTTTCTATTTCAACTTTTTCTTGCATTACAACAGTATCAGCACCAATTGGAATAGGCGCTCCTGTATATATTCTTATGGCTGTTCCAGATTTTAGTTGTTGCGTTTTATCACCCGCTGCAATTTCATTTTCAACCAATAATTTATTGTTTTGATATTCATCAAAATTAAAAGCAAATCCATCCATTGCCGATTGGTTAAATGGTGGCAATGAAATAGGAGAAAAAATATCGGATGCTAAAAAAAATCCTAAACTTGAGTAAACTTTTCTTTTTTCAATACCCAGAGGTTTGCAATTTTTTTGAATGAGAGATATGGCTTCTTGAACGCTTATCATGTTTTAATAATTATCCGCCAATCGTCATCATATTGCGGTTATGTGTATGCTCATTTATTTCTTGTCCGCCTTGTTGCCAATGTTTTTGCATCACATTTTTAAAAATCAACTCCGAAATATTTTTCCCTTCACGCAAAGGTGTTAGCAAATCTGTTTCATCTTCGGCAAACAAACAGTTTTTCATTTTACCATCTGCAGTTAATCTCAAACGATTACAGGTTTCACAAAAAGGATCTGTCATTGTGGTAATAATGGAGAAAGTTCCTTTAAAATTTTTCACTTTATATTTTTTTGCCGTATCATTTTTATCATCGATAAGTTTTTCAATTTCAAATTTATTACTCATTTCCTCGATGATATTTTTAATATCATACACCTGTTCTTTATTCCAACTTGTTCCGCTAAATGGCATGTATTCAATAAATCTAATATGTATCGGAAGATTTTCGGATAGCATAATTAAATCAAGGGTTTCGTTCTCATTAACACCTTTCATTACTACCGCATTTATCTTTACATGAAAATTATTTTGAATAAGTAAATGTATATTCGACATTACTTTTTCAAACTCATTACGTTTGGTAATTTGATTAAATTTTTCTTTTTGTAATGTATCCAAACTCACATTTACGGAACGAATTTTACAAGCTAAAAAATCGTTCAAATAACTATCAATAAAAACTCCATTTGTAGTAATAGCCAATGTAATATTTAATTTTGCCAATCGATAAATAATGTCTGAAAAATCTTTACGTAACAAGGGTTCTCCACCTGTAAGTCTAATTTTTTTTATTCCGAAATCACAAAACAAAGACGCTAATTTTTCAATTTCATCAGCTGTCATTATTTTATTATTATTGGTTTTTATAGCCTTTAAAACGGGAGCGCAATAGGTACAACTTAAATTACAGGTATCGATAAGTGAAATGCGTAAGTAATCGTGAACACGCCCGAATGAATCTGTTAATAGTTGTGCTTTCAATTATTTTTTGTTCTGTATTTATTCAAGCAATGTAAATATTCTGATTATATATTTACGCAGATTTTTTTTAGCATTTCATCACCAAATTTTAAAAAATGAGTAGTATTGATTGGATTGTTTTAGTGATTACACTATTGGCAGTAATTACTTATGGAGTTTATAAAAGCAAGAGCGAAAAAACATTAGACGGATATTTTAAAAGCAGCAACTCCATGAGTTGGTTTTTAATTTTACTTTCTATAATGGGAACACAAGCAAGCGCCATTACATTTCTATCTGCACCTGGGCAAGCATATACCGATGGAATGCGATTTGTTCAGTATTATTTTGGTTTGCCATTAGCCATGATTGTATTATGCATCACGTTTGTTCCCATCTATCATAAGTTAAAAGTTTTTACTGCGTATGAATTTTTGGAACAACGATTTGATTTAAAAACTCGGGCACTAACATCAAGTTTATTTCTTATTCAACGTGGACTATCAACTGGAATAAGTATTTATGCGCCATCTATTATTTTATCTTCATTATTAGGTTGGAATATTTATTGGACTAATATAGTAATGGGAGGATTGCTGATTGTTTATACCATGACTGGTGGAGCAAAAGCTGTTGCTTACACACAAATGCAACAACTATTTATTGTTTTTATTGGAATGTTTTTGGCAGGTTATATGGTGGTGCATTTATTGCCCGAAGGAGTTGGTTTTGGTGATGCACTACAAGTAGCCAATAAGATGGGGAAACTCAATATTATTGAAACACATATTGATGTAACCGATAGCCATTGGTGGAAAGACAAATACAATATTTGGAGTGGATTAATTGGTGGATTTTTTTTAGCCCTATCCTATTTTGGAACCGATCAAAGCCAAGTAGGACGCTATCTCACAGCAAAAAATATTAAAGAAAGCCAAGTTGGATTATTGATGAATGGATTAATAAAAGTGCCTATGCAATTTTTAATTTTGATGGTAGGTGCTTTGGTATTTACTTTCTATTTGTATTATAAAGCTCCTGTATTTTTTAATCAAAGTCAGATTGAAAAAGTACATGCAACTACTTATCACGAAGAGTTTAGCAAATTAGAATTTAAAAACGATTCTATAAATCTCATCAAACAAATACAAACTACACAATTGGTAAATGCCATTCATACAAATAATAAACAGCAAACTAATTTATTTCAAGCTAATTTATTAAATACTGAACAGCTCGCACTCACCAATAGAAAAGATGCTATTGCCATGATTAAACAAGCTGATAAAACAGCAGATGTGAATGATACCAATTATATATTTTTATATTTTGTGGTAAACAATCTTCCAAAAGGATTAATAGGTTTATTAATTGCTATGATATTTTTAGCCGCTTGGGGAAGTATTGCTGCTGCACTAAATTCTCTTTCATCAACAACAGTTATCGATTTATATAAACGAATTTGGTTTGTAAATAAAACTGACATGCACTATTACAAAGCTTCAAAATACATCACTTTATTTTGGGGATTATTTAGCATTTTGGTAGCCATGTTTGCTTCTAAACTTGGAAGTTTAATTGAAGCAGTTAATGTGTTAGGTTCCTTATTTTATGGAACTATTTTAGGGATATTTTTAGTGGCATTTTATATAAAAAAAATAGAAGGACATGCTGTTTTTTATGCTGCCATCATAACAGAAATTTTAATTATAAGTATTTACTTAGCTGATGTGGTTTCATTCTTATGGCTTAATGTTATTGGGTGTTTATTGGTGATGATGATTGCTGGTGTGTTGAATATCTTTTTAAAACAAAAGGTAGTAACATAAATTTATTGAACATAAAAAAATGTCGAATATCTTTTCAGAAACCCGACATTTTAAAACGTGATATTAAAAATTATTTTTTCTTCTTAGGTGCAAATGCAGCCCAGTCCAATAATGCTTTTTCTACTTGCGGTTTAAAGAAAAAACCATCAAGATTTTTATCTCCCATTTCTTTTGCTTTTGCAGCATGCTCATAAGCTTCTTTGTTCATTCCTTTGCCTGCAAGTATTTGTGCTTTTACCCAATTATTAAACCATTGGTCAGATAAAGAAATCGATTGATTTACATAACCCAATGCTTTGTCGTATTCCTTTTTATCATAGTAATAACGAGCAGCATTATTATACATATTCCAAGTACCACCAAGCGTTTTATCAATGTTTTCTGCTGCTTGTTTATCAGTAGCAACTTTCACTTTAAATGAAACCATTGTTTTTTCCCAAGCCATTGAAATTACGGTCATCTCTTCATTAAAATCAGAAAACCAATATACCAAACGCTCATGATTTGATGCTTCCGATGGAGTAGCTTTAATACGAACAATATCCATATCTTGTTTGTATTCATCTGTTGAAGCCGTTGCATTTTTATTTACAACAATCATCCATTCCCCTTTTGATGGAATCATAAAAATAGAATATGAACCTTTAGGAACGTTTACACCTTCAATAGTTACATCTTTTGAAAAGGTGATTTTTGTAGCCGAATTTGCACCCGCTCTCCACACTTTATCGAAAGGAACTACATCACCCCAAATGTTTCTTCCTTTAACACCCGGACTGCTGTAATCAATAGTAATATCTGTTAGTCCCACGGTTTGCATCACCGATGCTTTTGGACTTGGTTGAGGCAATTGCAATTGTGCTGATGCCGTTGAAATTTGTAATGCTGCACAGGCAACAAATAAGGTGTTGATGATTGTTTTTTTCATGTTGTTTGATTATTTATTTAAGAGTTAAAATTTTATAAACTTGGGGTTCTTCCACCATCAACAGGTAAATTAATTCCGGTGATGTATGCCGCATATTCACTTGCCAAAAATGCTGCTGCATAAGCAGTTTCTTCTGGTTGAGCAAATCGTCCTAATGGAATTTCATCCGTCATTTCTTTATTTACTTCATCTAAACTATGATGTTGTTTAGATGCTTTGCCTTCAATAATTTGTTTTAACCTATCCGTTGCTGTTGCACCCGGTAAAATATTATTAACGGTAATGCCATAAACACCCAATTCATTAGCTAAGGTTTTACTCCAATTTCCAACAGCTCCTCTAATTGAATTGCTTACACCTAACCCTTTTAAAGGAACTTTTACTGATGTAGAAATGATATTGATAATGCGACCATAACCAGAAGCACGCATTCCATCTACCACACTTTGAACCAATACCTGATTGCACAACAAATGATTGGTAAATGCCGAAACATATTCGTGCAACTCTGCATCAATAGCTAATCCTGCTGGAGGTCCACCAGTATTATTGATAAGAATATGAAACACTTTTGGTGTATTTACTTTTTGTTGAATTTTTTCCCTCAACTCTTCTGGTTTTGAAAAATCGGCAGCAATAAAATCATGTTGTTGCCCAAGTGAAGTATCTAAATCTCTAACCACTCTTTCTAATATTGCAGCATTACGAGCCACCAAAGTTACATTAGCACCGAGCTTCGCAAACAACATGGCAATGGCATTTCCAATTCCGCGTGAGGCTCCACAAACCAATGCGTTTTTTCCTTGTAAATTTATATTCATTCGATACTAGTAAATATGTTTTCTAACTTTTCTTTTTTCAAAATTTTTTGTCCCGTTTCACCTTTTGCTATTAAGCGCTCTCCCACTTTTGCTTCAAAACTACACACAATCAAATTTCCCTCAACAGATTTTAAAGTGGATTCAAATATAACGGTGGAATTTAATAATGCCGGAGAAATATGTTGCACATTTAAAAAAGTTCCAATGCCTTCTTCATCGGTTTCTTTCATTTCTAAAACAAATAATCTGCAAACCCATTCAGCATCTCTTCCTAAGGCAAATGTTGCATAAACAGGATGAACCTCTCCGGCCTCAAACTTAGCTGTGTCAGATTGCTCCACCAATTTTACAACTATTTTTTTATCGTTTATTTGAAATGGATTTATCATTAAATAAATTTAAAATCTATCAATTGTCAAATGTATACATGTTTGATTATATACGGCAAATCACCCCGAAAAAAAACACCCTATTATTTTTAATTTCCTAATTATATTCGCAAAAAATAGTTTGTATCATATTGCAAAAAAACACTCAACACCAAACAACACCATTACTCATCTACATCCTTAAACTTTACTTGTTTTGGATGTTGTTTTTTGCCACAAATCGTTTCATATTTATTATTTATAATTTGGAAGAATGGACAGGAAATTCATTTTCCGAAGTGGCTTATAGTTTTTTATCAGCCTGGCATTTGGATTTTTCTCAAACATCTTATTTTGTTGCTATTCCCACCGTTCTTCTTCTATTTTATTCCGTTACGTGTTGGCAGTTTATTCTCAAAATTATTTCGTGGGTTAATTATATTTTGATAAGCATTTCAACCATTATTTTTACTGCCGAAATTTCTATTTACGATGAGTGGCATACCAAGCTAAATAAAAAAGCTGTTTTGTATTTGCAACATCCAACTGAAGTGATGAACTCTGCCACCAATAAAGAAATTTTTAGCGGATTAATTCTTATCCTATTCATTATTGTATTATTCATTTTCATCTACAAAAAATGGGTGATGATGAAATATACACTTCAACAATTTTATTGGTACGTTCCTATAATTGGTATGCTCATTTTTCCCGCATTAATTGTTATCGGAATACGTGGAGGACTTCAACAAATACCGATTCAGCAAAGTGATGCATATTATAGCAAATCAAATTTTTTAAATCTTTCATCTGTAAATTCAATTTGGAATTTAGGGCAAAGTTTTATTGAAAACAGGTATGATAACGGAACAAACCGATACAAAATTTATGATGATTCAGTTGCAAATATTATTGTAAAGGATTTATATGCTGTTGAAAAAGATTCATTCCCTCAACTACTTAGCAACCCAAAACCAAATGTAGTGTTGGTGATATTAGAAAGTTGGTCGGCAGATTTGTTAAAATCACTTGGAGGCTTTGATAGTGTGGCTCCCAACATGGAAAAATTAATTGATGATGGCGTATTATTTACTGATTTATATTCATCCGGAACACTTTCCGATCAAGGGCATTGTTCTTTATTAAGTGGCTTTCCATCTCAACCCAATACCGTTATTTTAAGGCAACCCGATAAGTTTCAAAAACTCCCATCTATAGTCAATCATTTCAAAAAAAATGGATACTATACAGCATATTATTTTGGAGGAGAATTAATTTACGGAAACATTAAAGGATACATTTATTATAACCAGTTTGATAGAATTATTGAAGGAAAAGATTTTGACAACAAATTACCAAAAGGAAAATTGGGCTATCATGATGAGTTTTTATTTGATAAAGTATTAACTGAAATGAATACATTTAAACAACCATTTTTTACTACCGCATTTACCATGAGCAGCCATTCACCGTATGATTATCCTGGGCAAACAAAATATTTTGATTGGGGTGGTGACGAAAATATGTATGTGAATGGCGCTCACTATTCCGATAAGTGCATTGGAGATTTTATGCAAAAAGCTAAACAACAACCTTGGTTTAAAAATACTTTATTTATCTTTTGTTCCGACCACAGCCACACCTCTCCAAAACATACCGATTTTTATAATCCTCATAGTAGAAAAATTGTTGGATTTTTATATGGCAATGTGATTAAACCTGAATACCGTGGATTAAAAATAAACAAAATGGGAAACCACCATGATATTGCCAATACACTACTCAATCAATTAAAAGGAGATGTGAAACCATTTGTATGGAGCAAAAATTTATTGAATCCATATTCAAAAGATTTTGGTTTTTCGGCCGATGAATACTTGATTTATTTTTACAATAAAAACAATGCCTACACCTATAGATATACGGATAACTTATTTCTATATAAAAATTTTATATCAGTAGAAGATTCTGTAAAAATGTTTCGATATGGAAGTGCTTATGTTCAGCAATTATATCAGCAATATTTAGATTACTAGCTCATCGGAGCAATGTTGCTGTTCCAGTATATTCATGTGACTCATTTTTAATATCCGTTGCCACAATCTTATATACAAAAACATCTTGAGATGGCCATTCATCATTACTTGGCAAGCGGCCATTCCAACCATTTTTTATATCATCCGTCTCAAAAATAATATTTCCTCCTCGTTCAATAATATACATTTTAAAATCTTTAACACCTCTACTTATCGGTCTAAACACATCATTTAATCCATCATTATTTGGAGTAAATGAATTAGGAACAAACAGCGTATAAATGTCATCAACCTTTAACCATTTGGTCATCGTATCTAAACACCCTGAAACACTTTTTACAATTAAGGATATTAAGTATGAACCTGTATCTGTAAAAGTAATTACAGGAAACATGGATGAGGATGTAATGCCAGAATTACCAAATATCCAATTGTGTTTTAATGTATCACTTGATAAACTGGTAAAACTCACTTTGGGATGAAGCACATCCACTTCATCTGCCGATTGAGTAAAGTTTGCAACCACACCTTTTTTAAATATTACATCAATGGATTTATTGGTAGAATCAACACATCCATTTTTAGAACGTACCAATAAATTTACTTGATGCAATCCTTGTTTAATAAATGTATAAATGGTATTACTATCATAAATAATACTGCCATCATCAAACATCCATTTAAATGAAGAACCTTTTACATATTCTGATTGCTGATTAAATGAAAAAATTGCCTTACCACAATTGTACAAATCACTATAAGTAAAATTAACTTTAGGGCTATTTTCAGTTGTTACTTTTATGCTATCAAAAGCTGGAGAAGAACAGCCATCATTTAGTTGTAAAATAATTGTAGTATCTTTATTTGATATGAATGTTAAACTATTTAATAGGCTTAAGCTATCGTTCCATTTGTAAGTATAAGTTCCTAATCCGCCTGAGGGAATTCCTTTAAGAATTAATGAATTTCTTTTGCAAAGTGTGGTATCATTTGGCAAAATAATTTTAAGTGGTGAGCGCACATCAACAGTAATTTGTTGCGAATCATTTTGGATAGTACAGTTATCTTTTAATACTACTTTGTAATTGGTTTTTATTTTGGGTTTTATACCAAACAAAACACTTCCGGTATCACCCGTATTCCAAGTAAATTGATATGTTGGGCTATTTCCTCCACTTGCATGAGCTGTAACATTGATGGTGTTTCCGTAACAAATAAGCGTATCACTTACTTGCAGTTTTAGAGGTACACGAACCGAAATAAGAACTGAATCATTTAAAGGTGTAGCCAAACACCTATCATTAAATTGAAGACTGTATCGGGTTGTTGTATCAGGTTTTATTTTGATATAATTATTGTATCCAATATTTTGATTCCATAAAAAACTTATTCCATCAGTATCATTACCTAATGTTTGTGCAAAAAGTAAAATAGGTTGACCTTTACAAATCAAACTATCTGTTCTAATTTTGAGTATAGGAGTTCTTCTCACACGCACATAAGCTTGTGCCGAATCATTAGCAGGAGTGCACCCATCACTCAAAACAACTTTATATACATGAGAACTATCGGGTACAAATTTTTTGTTGGCTACATTTCCAATTCCATTATTCCATGTATATAAATAATGTAAACTATCGCCACCAATTGTAATGGTTTTTAATTTTAGAGTATCACCAAAACATAACGTAGTGTCATTAATGGTATTGATTTTTAATGGTGCCCTAACTTTAATATTTATTGCAGCACTATCTGGTTTTGTGGTGCAATGATCATTTAATGTAAGTTGAATAAGGGTATCTTGTTTTAATAAAAATGTTTGATTAGATGCTACAATATTTCCCCAACTTAAATATCGCGTAGAATCATTTCCTCCTGAAATTTGAGGAGCAATTCTTAGACTTCTACCAAAGCAAATAGTACTATCCGTAAACGTTTTTATTTTTAATGGAGGCTTCACTGTAACGTTCACATAACCCGAATCGGGGGCCGTACAGTTATCCGTTAATTTTATTTTATATTGATGTGATGAATCGGGATGAACTGCGTGAATTCCTGTTGATGTTGTATCAGTATCCCAAATATATTGATACCCTTGTGTTTTACCCCCACTCATGTTTGCTCGCAATAACACTTGTTGCCCCTTGCAAATAGTAGTATCTTTTGAAACAATAGAAGCGGTCATTCCTTGGATAACAGATACTCTTATTTTAGTATTAACAATATCGCCATTACATTTATGAACGAAAGCATAATAATCAGTTACCGTATCGGGAAAAGTAATAATATCGGCTCCAAAATATTTTTTAATGGTGCCGTTTCCAGCACTATTAAAAGTTAATGCTTGCCACTCAATATAATTTGTATCTAATGCAGGTGTGTATTTTATAGATTCATAAGTGGTAGACCATAATGACCCATTTCTTCCGGGAATTACATAAGCTGATGTACCACTTATGTTTTGCATTCCTTGTGTGGCAAGTACACCTGTTGAATTACATCCTCCAGGTTTACTTAAAATATTATTGCTAATGATGTTTGTTGTTTCCTCAATTACAATTTGAGATGTTCCTATTAATGCCGGACAATAATGCATGGGAATTCCAATCCAAGAAACAACTAATTTTCTGTTAGGTGCTGTGCCAGTAATTCCATAAGTAATTTGCCCGCCATACCTTGGATCCCAATCTTCCCAAGGTCCCATTATTGCGTTTTTTGGAGCTTCCACACTTTTATTGGGAATAGCGCTTGGGTGCCACGAAATATCATATCCATAGGCTTCATCATTCCTAATACCAAAACTTATCCAACCATTTGAACCAATATAAAACTGTGTGTAATCGCCACACATAAATGAAAAAGTAAATCCAATATTAAAAGGTCCTTTAATAGAATCATCACCCCAATTGGTGGTTGTAATTGGCGTTGTTGGTGTAAGCCATGAAAATGAAGATTGAGTGGCAAAACTATATTTGGTAGTATTTATTGCTGACGGAACATCTACATGAAGTTTAAATGGGGAGCCTTTACAAGCAATAGAATCACCCACAATAGTAATTTGAGCATGCACAAAAAAACACGACAAGCATATCAAAAAAACTAAACTAAAAGTATATCTAAATACTTGATTCATAAATAATCTGAGCAAAAGCAAAATCGAATATAACAAACAACTTCAAAAATATAGTATAATACTATCTTAATAATTGATGATTTTATGATTTAAGAAACCAATAGCTTTATTAGCTTGATAAGCGCTTTCAATTACCATTTCAAAAAGTATATTTGAAAAACACAAAACACAATTTCATGCAAATACAATTTTATGGTGCGGCACAAGTTGTTACTGGTAGCAAACATCTTATCACAACTCCTTCAGGAAAAAAAGTATTACTCGATTGCGGATTGTTTCAAGGTAAAATTGAAAACAAAAATAACCTCAACCGTTACTTTGGTTTTGTGCCTTACGATATTGATTATTTAATTTTATCTCATGCTCATATTGATCATTCAGGATTAATTCCACGATTGGTAAAACAAGGTTTTAAAGGAATTATTTTTGCCACTCCTGCAACTATTTCTTTATGCGAAATTATGCTTCTTGATTCTTCTCATATTCAAAATGAGGATGCCAAATATTTAAATAAACATCGAGCAAAAAGAGGAGAGTCTATACTTGAACCTTTGTATGATGCCGATGATGTGCAACGTGCTTTGGATATGATGGTACCTGTAGAATACAACGAGCAATTACAAATTGATAAAGAGATTACTTTGGAGTATACTGATGCTGGACATTTATTAGGAAGTGCTGTTATAAATTTAGATATAAAACAAAAAGATGGCAAAAAATTACATATTACTTTTACTGGCGATATAGGGAAATATAATGATACTATTTTAAGAGACCCTCAACCTTTTCGCCAATGTGATGTGCTTATTTGTGAATCTACTTATGGTGATAGATTGCATCCAAAAATTGAAGACTCGGAAGCAAAACTATTAGCTGTTGTTAAAGAAACTTGTGTAGAGAAAAAGGGCAAATTAATTATCCCTGCATTTAGTGTAGACAGAACTCAAGAACTTGTGTATGCTTTGGATAAAATGTATAATGATGGAAAGTTACCTAACATAAAAGTATTTGTTGATAGCCCACTTTCGGTAAAAGCAACAGAGGTTATTCGTAAACACCAAGAATGTTATAACCAAGAATTTATTGATTATATTAAGAAAGATCCCGATCCATTTGGTTTTAAAAACTTAACCTATATAAGTGATGTGGAACAATCAAAAGCATTAAACAATTTACAAGAACCCTGCATTATTATTTCGGCATCGGGTATGGCAGAAGCCGGACGAATTAAACACCATATCAAAAACAATATTGAAAACCCAAACAACACTATTTTAATGGTAGGTTACTGCACACCAGATAGTTTGGGTGGACGATTAAAACAAGGCAATAAAATGGTTCGTATTTTTGGTGAAGAATATCAAGTAAAAGCAACAATTGAAACCATGGATTATTATAGTGCTCATGCTGATTATGAAGGAATATTTAAATTTTTAGAATGTCAGAATAAAAAGAAAATAAACCATCTATTTTTAGTGCATGGAGAGAAAGAAGTGCAAGATCATTTTAAAACTAAATTTATTGAAAAAGGTTACTCATGTATTATCGATATTCCAAATCAAGAGGAAACCTTTGAGATGTGATAAAGTTGATGCGTAAATTAGTAAATGCGCAGATGTTGTTTTAAATTTTAAACTACCCATGAAAGAAAGTAAACGAAATATTTTGTTCTTAGTACTCGGTTCATTTTTTATTGCCAACGCCATCATTGCCGAATTTATTGGTGTAAAAATTTTCTCTTTCGAAAAAACATTGGGCATCAATTCCCTTAACCTAAATATTTTTGGAAACATCCTTTCTTGGAATTTAACTGCGGGCGTTTTGTTATGGCCAATTGTATTTATTATGACAGATATTATTAATGAATATTTTGGACACAAAGGAGTAAAATTATTCTCATACATTGCCGCAGGGTTAGTTGCTTATGCATTTGCAGCCGTATATTTTGCCATGAAACTTACCCCCGCAGATTTTTGGGTGATGAAAGAAACCACTTATGGAACTGTAAATATGCAAGCGGCTTTTAATGCCATTTTTGGACAAGGGCTATGGATTATTATCGGCTCATTGGTAGCCTTTTTAATTGGGCAATTGGTAGATGTAAAAGTGTTTCATTTTGTAAAACAACAAACAGGCGAAAAATATTTATGGCTTCGTTCTACCGGCTCCACATTGGTTTCACAACTCATTGATAGTTTTGTAGTATTATTTATTGCCTTTTATATTGGTGCAGGTTGGGACTTAAAATTAGTATTGGGAATTGGAGTGGTAAATTATATTTACAAATTTACAGTTGCTATTATCCTCACTCCTCTTCTTTATTTTATACATAAAATTATTGATGCCTATTTGGGAAAAGAACTTGCCGAACAAATGATGAAAGAAGCCGAAAAACAATAGTGCTTGATGAAGATATTTATTAGGAATATTATCCTTCGTGTCCCATTCTATTTTTCTTAGTGTCCATGTATTTTTGGTTATGAATATTTGATGGGGTATTGATAGGAATATTTTCAACTATTTCTAAACCATACCCAATTAATCCTGCACGTTTGGTTGGATTATTTGTCATCAATTTCATTTTATGAATTCCAATTTCTCTCAACATTTGAGCACCTACACCATAATCTCTTTCATCAGGTTTAAAACCTAATTTTACATTGGCATCAACAGTATCTAATCCTTGCTCTTGTAATTTATAAGCCTTCAATTTGTTAATCAATCCAATGCCTCTACCTTCTTGATTGATATAAATAATTACACCCTTCCCTTCGGCATTTATCAACTCCATTGCTTTTTGTAATTGATCTCCACAATCACATCTTAGGCTATGAAAAATATCTCCCGTAACACATGATGAATGTACACGAACTAATACCGCTTCATCCGCATCCCAATTTCCTTTTTTTAAAACCAAATGCTCTTGCCCTGTATCTTTTTGTTCAAAAGCGATGAGTTCAAAATCGCCATATTTAGTTGGCATCTCCACAGAAATAATTCTTCTTACTAATGATTCTTTTTTCAATCTATACTCAATCAAATCTTTTATGGTGATGAGTTTTAAATCAAATCTTTCGGCCACTTTAATTAAATCGGGCAAGCGAGCCATGCTGCCATCTTCATTTAAAATTTCAACGATACAACCTGCGGGTTCAAACCCTGCAAGTTTTGCTAAATCAATTGCTGCTTCTGTATGCCCAGCTCTGCGAAGTACTCCATTTGATTGTGCTTTTAAGGGAAAAACATGTCCGGGTTTTCCAAGATCCTCAGGTTTTGTATCTGAATCAACTAATGCCTGAACTGTTTTTGCTCTGTCGTGTGCTGAAATTCCTGTTGTACATCCTTTACCTAAAAGGTCAATAGAAATAGTAAATGCTGTAGCATGGGTGGCGGTGTTCTCTCCCACCATCATATCTAAACCTAACTCCAAACAACGTTGTTCAGTAATTGGCGTGCAAATTAAACCACGACCATGCGTTGCCATAAAATTAATAATTTCGGGAGTAACGTTTCGTGCTGCGGTTAAAAAATCACCTTCATTTTCTCGGTCTTCATCATCAACAACAATAATTACTTTACCATTTTTGATATCTTCAATAGCGTCTTCTATTTTATCAAATTTGAAACTCATTTTTATTTATTTTCGTTATTTATTTTTATAATTTTTTGTAATGCTTCAGCATCGTCTAAATCTTTATGCCTTGCAAGATTGAGTTTTTCTTCAATTAATTGATTAATGTGCAAAAATGGTATATCTACATCTGATATGATTGCGTGTTAAGCCATATTATAACAATCATCAAATTGTTCTTGTTCAAAACTTTTCAATCTTGTCATAATATCTAACTCAATTCCTGATGCTATATAAATAGTAGCAGGTATGAATTGCATTGTTTCTATTGACTCAAAATTTGTTTCTTCAATTTTTTCAAGTGCTTTTCTAAATGCCAATCGGTTTTCTTTTGAATCTTTTATCCATACATCAACATCAGCAGTAAATCTAGAGTATCCATGAAAATTAGTAGCAAACCATATATTTTACATTGAAATGATTCAAGGATCTTCAAAAGTTTAATAAATCTTGATCATAAATATCCATTGTATCAAATTAGTTTGAATGTTTGATCTTAGCACTTTTTATCATTTTATTAATTTCCCAAAGGCGCATCAGTTTTTCAAAACGCTCTGCATGGCTTGACTGAAGCCATATTTTAAGTTTGTCATCTTCATTTATAATTATCACTTTATGCTTTTCCATTATTTATTTTATAGCTACATATTACACAGATTTATTTTAAAATTTAGGTAGTATTTATTTGTTCTGTATAAAAATTTAACATACGAGCAATTACTTTTGTATTATCATATTTTTCATCAACAAGTGCATGGGCATTTTTTCCTAAATCTATAGCAAGTTGTGGATTTAAAATTAATTTTTCAATAGCGTTTATAAACTCATTTTCCGTATTGGCAATTAACAAATGCTTTCCATCTTCCACTTCAATTCCTTGCGCACCTAAACTTGTGGAGATTATTGTTTTACCTAGCGCCATTCCTTCTAAAATTTTTATACGAATACCACTTCCTGCAAACAAAGGCACCATCATTATTTGTTTGCTTTGCATAAACATAATGGCATCTTCCACTTCACCCAACATAACAACATTTTTAATATGCATTTGTTTAAAAGAATCTGGCATTCCTCTACCTGCGATATAAAATTTTAAGTTGGGGTATTTCTCTAAAATTTTATTCCAAACATTTTTAATAAACCAAAGCATTGCTTCTTGGTTTGGCAACCATTCCATCGATCCAATATGAAAAACAGAGGGTACTTCTATGTGTGTGTGATTAACTTTTAGTCGGCTAATATCCATTCCTGTTGACGATGAAAAAATAGGCTTTGTGCATCCCATATTTTCAAAATCATTCAAATCATTTTGGGTAACTGTGGTGAGTGCATCAAATTGATTGAGCGCATTTATTTCATAATTTTTCAGTCGCTTGGTCAATAAATTTAAGTAGCATTTTTTTATTGGGTTCGATTCATTTTGTGCAAGTGTTTCCCAAATTTTATATTCCACATTATGTTGCCGCAATACCATTAATGCATTACTATTTTTACTCACAATATCTAAATATGGCGCAACAAACAATCCTTCAAAAACAATCACATCAAATTGTTTTTCGTGAAGTAGTTGAGTTAATAATTCTTCAAACTGTTTCGAAATAAATCTTTGAATGTTGTACGATTGGTTTGAAAATAAATTCAGAAATGCATCTAAGGGTTTAACTTTATTATCAATGTATGAAGTTCTCCAATCAGCCATTTTTTTAACTTCTTCTGGAAGTTCGTCCATATTAACAAAATGTTTGCTGGTATTTAATGCGGCAATCGTAACATCACATCCTGCATCATGATAACCTTTTATATAATTAAAATAACCAAGTGCGCCACCATCTTTTAATGGCCATGGAACCCTGTTTATAATTTGCAAAATTTTCATCATACGTGATTGCGGTTTCTCCAACGAGTAATACCATGAACCAATTTTACCCAAGCACTTTTATCAAATAAACCTGAATCATTTGCTGCTTGATAGGTTAGAAAAAAACCAACAGGAATCAAAACAAAAATGGCCAACCACATTCCCGATGCTGGAGTTGACGATTCTGTTTTAGCCATTTTTTCACCGGTGATTGTTAAAATATGAAATACAATATATAACAAAACCGAAATCACAACGGGCATTCCAAAACCACCTTTACGAATAATAGTTCCAAAGGGCGCTCCAATAAAAAACATCACAAAACACGCTACCGAAAGTGTAAATTTTCGATGCCATTCTATCTCATGCCTCACTACTAATTTTTCTGTATCATTTATATCGTTTACACTAAAATCAACATACCCTTTTGCTGAACGAGCAAAGTTAATTGCACTGGTAACAAAGGGCTGTGCCGACATATTTTTAATTTCGGTTGTTAAATCATTTCCCTTTATTTTTATTGTCTTTGATTTAAATTTTTTATAGATAGTATCATTCAAATGAAAATATTGATCGAGGTTTTTTTCTAAATTATTACCTTTTAAAACAATATTATTATCGAGTGAATCAATTGCATGTTTGAGTTGAACAACATTTAACATTTGATAATTATCCTTAAACAAATTTTCATCTGTTCTATTCAAATTAAAAGCATACATATCAAAAATAATTTGCTCTTCGCTAAACGTTAAAGTAGAATGAGGGAACGATTTATCATAGCCTTGTTGTTTATCCATTTCCTCATATCTGGCTCCATTATAAAGGGTAAAAAACATATATCGATGATCTCCACTCATGGTAATTTTTCCGCGCTCGGCAACAATCACAACAGAGTGTCCACCCGATTGCCTATTATCATAAATAACTATATCATAAAGCTCTTGTGTTTTTTTATCTTTATGCCCAACACGCATGATTATGCCTTCAATTCCATTATAAAAAACACCATCGCTAATTAAAACAGTTGGCTTTTGTTGTTTAATATCATATAGCAATGCACTCTTTTTTAAATTGGCTTTTGGAATTAAAATATTGGATGTAAAAAATGCAAATAATGATAAGCCAATCATGATAAAAAACATGGGTTTAAAAATTCTCCAAATAGAAATTCCTGCTGCTTTGGCTGCCACTAATTCGTAGGTTTCGCCAAGGTTACCAAACGTCATGATGGATGATAACAAAATAGATAATGGCAATGCCAAAGGAATAATACTTGCCGAAAAGAAAAACATTAACTGACCGATAGTAAGCCAACTCAATCCCTTTCCTGCTAAATCATCAATGTATAACCACACAAATTGCATGAGCAAAATAAACATCACAATCAAAAATGTGGGAATGAATGATGTAAAAAATGTTCCCGCTATTAGTTTATTTAGCTTCTTCAAGTTGATATTTGTGTAAATTTATAAACGATGCGAAAATCAGTAATAAAACTGACAAAAACTGAATTTGATTTTTTAAGCCGTGAAGACTATCCAAAAATCAAACAACAGGTTATTCAAAAACTTTGCCAACACTTTGATTCGCTCGGTGTATTGATGCAACAAAGCATTTCATCAATTAATGAAACGGTGATGATGGAGTTACATCAAGCGCAGTTTAAAACTACTAAAGGTGAAAATTATCAGCAATTGCCTTATGTTGTTTTAGATTATCCCAAAATTAAAAATGCCGAATTTATTTTACTTTTTAGAACGATGTGTTGGTGGGGAAAATATTTTTCATTGAATATATTTTTACATTCATCATCATTTAACACTAAACAATTAGCGGAGATTCTTCAACACAAAACATTTGAAAAAGTAAAACTATATATTGGTGATGATCTTTGGCAGCAAGATTTAGAACACAAAGATTTTATTAAAATATCTTCACTTAAAAAAACTGCTCTGATAACTCAACTCAATAAAAAATCTTATATCAAATTGAGTGTAAAAGTTTCTTTAAAAAAATGGGATGAGTTAGATGAAAAAGCGATTGAATTTTATACCACCATTTCTAAAAAATTGGCATAAAAAAGGAGCTGATTAAGCTCCTAAAGATGTTTTTAATTCGTGTACTTGGCTTTCCCAAAGTTGAGTGGCGTTTTCTTCATCATCCGTATCAACAAAATCTGTAATTACCAATGCTACTTCTTCTGTTAATTCATCCTGAAGAATTTCAAATTCAAAATACTCATCTGGTTTTGAGTCTTTCCATTTAAACTTAATTACTTTATTTGCTACTTTTTTTAGCACTTCAGCAATCTGTTCGTCCTTATCCCATTTAAATTTGTACAGGTTATTATAAATATCAACATCATCAGCGAACCATCCAGCAAGACCAGATGGTGAGCTAATACAGTTATATAACATAGCCGTTGAGGCTTTGATTTCAAACTCTAATCGTATTTTTTTCTTTTTAGCAGTTACCATTACTTTTTTTCTTAGGCTTATTTAGCCAAGTGATAATGGCAAATATATGTTTTTAATGTTTTTATCAAATTTTTTCTTCGTTTTTTTAAAATCACTCAAAACTCTCTTCATTTTTTTTCGTCATCAGACTTTTCTATTTTGATATGAAGGGGTCCGATTTGATTTTCTTCCACCTGAGTTTTTTTGCCGTTTTTAATAATAATATTTTTCTTCTTTTTAATAATATGAATTCCACTTGTTGAATCATTATCAGAATGAATGGTCATGTTGATATCAACATTATCATCTGAATCTTCGTTATCAATATCTTCAATACTGAGCTCAAAATTATTGTCTTTATTATTGGTATCACTCTCTGGATCTAAACATTTAAGTCCTTTGTCCGTCATCAAAAGAGTTTTCCCTGTATACCTTTCATCCCAATCCATATTTCTGTTTAACATTCTTAACACCTCTTCATCGGCTATTAATATAGTTCCAACAGGTATGCGCAAATTCATTTTAACAGTTGGGAATTTCCACTTACTACCTTTAGGAGTTTGTATTCCTTCATCAAAAATAATGTGTGAGCCGTTTGTTTTTATATCATATTGAATGGCTTCCGCCAATTGTAAAGCTTCACTTTTATCAATTCCCTTTGACGATTTTTTAAGTTCGATGTAGGAGCTATCTGAAAATGATTTTTTGATATTGAGTTCTGCTGTACCTTGCATCAAACCCTCATCATTTATACATAGATTTAATTGGTTTAGTCCAGGACTAAATCTAATTTTCTTTCCTTCAAAATTATTGATAGCCGTTTGCAAATAAAGAGTGTCGTAATTCTCAATAGAAATATTTTTAGTAAATGTAGCTTTATCATCAATACTATTTAAATATTGGATAAATGCATAAACCAAGATGGCAACTCCAATAAAACTTGTTATGCCTAATACACTATATACAATACCTTTTTTAAATTTTAAATTTAATAACAATCTAAAAGAGGTAATAATTAATGCTAAAAGAGGAATGCCAATTGCTAATAAAAATCCAATCCTAAATGCATTAATAATGTCACCATTATCAATTGCCATTATCATAAATTCCTTTAATTCTCCAATACTTACGTAAGCAAATGCCAATGCTATAATTCCACAAATACCAATAACTAACAAAACGATGGCAACCAGTTTGCCGATTACTTTAACAAACAGACTCGCTATTTCAGTTAAAGCATTTCCGGCACGGTTTGCCATTCCTTGCATTTCATTAGCTACTTTTGGTGTATTTTGCTTTGCATTATTAAAGGTGTTTTTTACTTCACGTTCAATAGTTGAAATATCAATTGGGTCTCCTTTCATTTGCAATTTTTGAGCAGCGGTAATTGCTTTTGGAACAGCAATCCACAAAGCTATATATATCCAAAAACCAACTCCGAAAACAAAAAATCCAATAGCAAAAAATATGCGAACCCACACTGCATCAAGTCCAATATAATTGGCTATACCAGCGCATACTCCACTAATCACTTTATCATCAGTATCTCTAAATAATTTTTTCTTATTACGAGGAGTAATACTTGAAAGTTCCTCTGATGATGCAGGTTTCATCACTATCCATAAAATTATATAAATCAAAAATCCTGAACCAAAAATAAAAAATGCAATTAAAAATAAGATACGAACGAGTGTTGAATCAACCGATAAATAATCCGCAATACCAGAGCAAACACCACCAAAAACTTTATCATTCAGATTTCTTCGCAACTTTTTATCTCCCACAAATTCATGTGCAGTTTGTTGATGAGTTTGGTTTGAATTTTCACTTTTGGATTCATCATCCATTTGATTTACATCACCCATTACAATAATTACTTCATCAATTATTTGCTCACCTACAATATCAGTTAAACTCAATAATTTTTGTTGAATGAGTTCAGCCATTCGAGCCTCAATATCGGCAATAATTTCTGATGCTCCTTCGGTGTTTCCAAAGTGTGCTTTAAGTTTATTGATGTATTTATTAAGCTTATCAAAAGCTACATCATCAATAGTAAATACTAAGCCTCCAAGGTTAATGTTAAATACTTTATTCATAGCGGTTATTTTTTATTTGATTGGGTGGTGGTATATTTTACTGCTTGTACTAATTCATTCCAAGTTTCTTCTAATTCTTTTAATATTTTTTTCCCTTCTTTGGTAAGTTGAAAATATTTTCGAGGGGGGCCAGATTTTGATTCAATCCACTGGTAACTGAGTAGTTCATCATTTTTTAATCGGGTTAATAATGGATATAAAGTTCCTTCTACAACAATCATCTTTGAGTTTTTTAACTCATCAATAATATCCGATGCATATACTTCGCCTCTTGAAATAATGGAAAGAATACAATACTCCAGTATTCCTTTTTTCATTTGGGCTTTTGAATTTTCAATATTCATTTTATACTTTTTTTAGTGCCATTTTAACAACTGCTTTTTCTTGAATAGCTGATTTTTCGCGTTTATATTTTGAAGGAAACATCATACTGCATCCCCCGAACAATAGCATCATTACTAATAATATTTTCATACTGATAGATTTTAATTGGTATTAAACACCGCACAAATCTATGTATTATTTTGTACTATGCAATACAAAGTACTAAAATGTTTCCATTTTTACATATCGAAGCCATTTAAAAGATAAGCGGTAAATTTTAATACTGATGGGAAATAACTGCCCATCATTTAATACACATAAAATATTTATAAAGAAGAAATGAGTATAAAACAACTTAAAATTATTCAATCAAAATACAATATTGCACTATGTTATTAATAGCAGATAGCGGATCAACAAAAACAGATTGGGCACTTATACATCCTCAAAAAAGTATTCAAGAAATTTTTCACACCATTGGATACAATCCATATTTTATAGATACGGAAGCCATCTATTATTCTTTATCAGAAAACTTGATAAAAAAATTTGATGCTGATAGTGTTACTGAAGTTCATTTTTATGGAGCGGGGGCATCTACAGAAGCTAAAAAAGATATTTTGAGGACAGCTTTAACCAGAACTTTTCCTAAGGCAAATAAAATTTTAGTAGGTCATGATTTGTTAGGTTCGGCTCGTGCATTGCTTGGAAATAAGGAAGGCTTTGCTGCTATTTTAGGAACCGGTGCTAATACCTGTATTTATGATGGAAATGATTGTGTAATAAACATTGATTCACTTGGATATTTATTGGGCGATGAAGGAAGTGGAAGTTATATTGGAAAAAAAATTGTTCGCGATTTTATGCGCAAGAGATTAGACCCTGAATTACATAATAGGTTTAAAGAACGTTTTCATATTGAGAACAATGAACAGATCTTTCAAACACTTTATACCACACAATTTCCCAATAGATATTTAGCCAGCTTTTGCAAATTTGCCGATGAATACGTGGATCATCCATATATTAAAAATAAAGTGCGAGACTCGTTCAGAGATTTCTTTAAAAACTTAGTAAGTAAATATCCCGAGTACAAAAAATATTCTTTCAATTGTGTTGGATCTGTTGGTTTTGTGTTTAAAGATATTTTAGAAGAAGTAGCTGTGAGTTATGAAATGAAAGTTGGACAAGTGATTCAATCGCCACTTGAAAATTTAGCGAAATTCCATTTAAGAAATCATAAAAATGATTAGCTGTTATATCAGTCACTTCGAACGAGTTCTCCTCGCAATTTATATGGAAGAATATTCTCGATATGCTCTTTACAAACCTGCCCAATGTTGCTCACACCGACTTTTTATCAATGAAATTTAGGACAATATTTTTAGTGCTGAAAATATATTTAAATTAATGAAATTTGCCACGTGTATTTAAAAACGCTTCTTCAAGTCATCCGTGATAATCGTTGGTTTTATTGGCCCTATTTTATTTTATTTATTATTGGAGTCATTGTTCAATTTAGCTCCACTCAAATTGATATAACACTTGCCGTAAATAGCATTCATAACACTTTTTTAGATTTTGCTTTTAGATATATTACCGATTTGGGTGATGGTGTTTTTGCAAGCGCGGTAGTATTACTCATTTTTATTTTTTTAAGAAAAGAAGGCTGGCGTGCTTTATTAACTTGGGGAATTCCTTCCTTATTTACTCAGTTAATGAAACATAAATTTTATGCCAATCATTTTCGCCCAAGCATACTTATGAAAGATTTTGTTCAACTTCATTATGTGGAAGGCGTTTATATAAATGAACTCAATAGTTTTCCATCGGGGCACAGCACAACAGCTTTCGCCATTTTTTGTTATTTATCATTAATCAACAGCAATAAAAAAAGAGGTATTTTATTTTTACTTGTTGCTTCATTAACCGGCATATCAAGAATATATTTATTGCAACATTTTTTTGAAGATGTGCTTGCTGGTTCATTTATAGGTGTGAGTTTTGCCACCATTATTTTTAGCCTATTTGATTACAGAAAAAGAATGAATAAAAACTAGTTTCAATATATTTAGTATTACCCAAATGTAGTATCGCAGAATTAAACTAGTTTATTAATCCAAATCATAGTAATCCAAATCTTTTGAGAAGGTATCTTTAATATATAAAGTGGCAATTAGAGAAAGAGCTATACAAATACTTCCAACCGTTAAGGCAGCAAAGCCTACTCCTATTATTGGAATTAATCCATGAAATGATTTGGTAATAGGAACCGTTGCCCCTCTTACAAAGTTGGGAGCTGTATTGGTAACTGTGCTACGTAAGTTGGTACCAAATTGTTCTGATGCAACTGTTACAAACAATGCCCAAAAACCTGTTGATGCACCCAGTAAGCAACACATAAAATGAAACCATTGCAAACTAACATGATGATTAAATAAATACAACAATACCGAGCACATCAATATAAAAAGATAGACCAAAATTACTTTTTTTCTACTCTTTAATAGTTGACTTAATGCACCACTAAACAAATCTCCAATAGATAAACCAATATAACTCCACATCACACTATCGCCAACTTTTACCTCTCCATCAACTCCTACAAATGTTGCTATTACATGACTTTGATTGATGAGCACACCTACAACAAACCAAATAGGCAAACCAATTGCAACCGATGCAATATATTTTTTGGCTCGCTCTTTATTGGCAAATAATTGAAAGAAATTTCCTTTTGCTACTTTGCTTTCTTTCATCACTTTAAATAGTCCACTTTCAAATGCACCAACACGCAGCGCAAGCAATGCAATTCCCAAAATTCCTCCAACAATATAAGCCATTTGCCATGCTTCAAAAGTTAATCCAAATGCAGATGCAATAGCACCACCCGAACCACCAACTAGGCGTGCAGCTACTCCACCCAAAGCCCCCACAGTTACAATTACCATAGTACCCCAACCTCTATTTTCTTTGTTCATGCTCTCCACCACAAGAGTAATTCCTGCACCAAGCTCACCAGCCAAACCAATTCCTGCAAAAATTCTGCACATGGCATAAGTGGAAGTATCACTTACAAAAGCATTAAAAATATTAGCTAATGAATACAGTAAAATAGACCCAAATAATACTTGAATACGACCAATTTTATCGCCCATAATTCCCCAAATTAATCCGCCTATAAGCATCCCTGTCATCTGCCAATTAAAAAGAGAAACATCATATTCCTGCAATAAGCCACCTGATAATCCCAACGATTCGAGACTTTCTTTTTTTACGACATTAAATAATACGAGGTCGTAAATATCTACGAAGTAACCAAGCGAGGCTACCAATACTAAAAAATAAATATTCTTTTGTTGCTTCATCATTCAAGCCACAAGGTATAAAAATTTATGAATGATTTAGAAAAGTGTTGTGAGGAATTGGGATAATTGCTCGAGGTATTGTTGATCGGTTTTATCAAAATGTGAAAGCTGTTCACTATCCACATCAAGTACAGCAACTACTTGTTTGTTTTTAAAAATGGGAATTACTATTTCTGATTTGGAAACTGCACTGCAAGCAATATGCTCTGGAAATTTTTCCACATCATCAACAATTATAGTAGTTTTTGTTTGCCATGATGTTCCGCATACTCCTTTACCCAAAGCAATACGTGTGCATGCAACCGGACCTTGAAACGGACCTAAAACTAACTCATTATTTTTAACAAAATAAAAACCCGTCCACCACCAATTGAATGATTGTTGGAGCGCTGCAATAATATTAGAAAGATTGGCAATAAGATCAGGCTCTCCATTACATAGTGCCTCAATTTGTGGCAATAAAGACAAATACTGCTCTTGTTTGTTTAGAGTAGTATTTACATCTATTTGGTGCATGCGTAATTATTTTGTATGTGCAGCAACAACAGTATCAGCGGCAACTACAATAGTTGAATCTGAAACAATAACTTCTTCGGCTTTCACACCATCATTTCCACGATTAGTTGAGTATTCTACTTTTTCGTTTTTGTATTGCTCATTAGCATCAAGCGTTTTTTGAGCCTCGCCCACACCATAGTGACAAGAAGATAAAGTAACAGTAACAAATGCAATAGCGAAAATCTTTTTCATAACTGGGTATCGTATAAAATCGATGCGAATATAATTTTATTTATGAATTGAAAATAGTACGTAAAAATAAAAAGTAGTCACACATGTAAAGGTGATCAATAAAGAACGTGTTTGAATATATTTTAGAGGTAGGTATAAAAACGTTCTGAGGTTTTAACAAAAAATATTAACATTTGGTGACCATTATCGTTTCCATGTCGCTGGTTGAAGTTGTCGGAATTTTTGGCCTGGTCATGTTTGTGTTCGGCGATGGCTTCAACACCCTG
>JANYDU010000060.1 GCA_025359805.1 Bacteroidota bacterium | reverse complement strand
GCAAGAAAGGAGGCTTTTTAAGTACGCACCAAAAGATTTTGAAAGTGTTATTGAAATTTTTTGATCTTAGCGTAAATAATTCAAATGGGTGGAGAGAAAGAACAAACTTTAGAAAAAGTGGTAAGGCTATTTTATAAGAATTTTTTAATTCATTACTTAAACGAACAACTCACTTTTTGTTTGATCCCGATTATATTGTTCAAAAAACAGAAGAGTATTTAAAGTCTCTCGAAACTGAAACGGTTCCTACAACACTTCCTATTCAAAATGAACACTCTATAAATGTTATTAGTAAAAAAATTGAATCATGTATTAAAGTATTAGAGAAAAGGTTGATTGATTCAGATGTTGATTATTCTTTTTTGGGATAGAATAATGGAAACAAATTTAAGTTTCGTTTATTAATAAATATTCCTATTCGCTAATCTACTCCGCCCAATCAGCAATAAATAAATTGGTATCATGAGTTCCACCGTTATTGCGGTTTGAAGAAAATACCAATCTTTTTCCGTCTGGAGAAAACATAGGAAATGCATTAAACTGACTTTCGAAAGTGATTTGTTTTAAATCGGTTCCATCTTCGTTAATCATCCATAATTGAAAATCATATCCTTTTGTAGAATGATGATTTGAAGAGAAAATAATTTTCTTTCCTGAAGGATGATAAAACGGAGCCCAATTGGCTTTTCCCAAATGAGTAATTTGTTTCATATCGGTTCCGTCAACGTTAATGGTAAACAATTCCATATTGGTTGGAGCTACTAATCCTTTTGTCAATAATTCTTTATACTCAATAGTATCTTTTCCTTGAGGGCGCGATGCACGAAAAACTAATTTAGTTCCATCAGGAGAAAAAAATGCGCCTCCATCATAGCCCAAATCATGAGTAATTTGATGCACATTTTTTCCATCAATATCCATTATATATAAATCCAAATCGCCATTACGGGTTGAGGTAAAAACAATTTTATCACCTTTTGGAGATACTGTTGCTTCGGCATCATAGCCGGGTGAACTTGTTATTTGTTTTAGTACTTTTCCTTTTTCATCTCCTAAAAAAATATCAAATTCAGGATAAATAGCCCACACATACCTTCCTGATTTATCGGGTTCAGGCGGACAATCTTTTCCTCCTTTAAAAGTAGAAGCATAAATAATTTTTTTATCTCCAGGCATATAATACGAACAGGTTGTTCTTCCTTCGCCATTGCTTACGGGCATGGGTTGATAAATTTTATTGTCTTCGGCCTCATCAATAATCATGTAATAAATTTGATCACATTTTAAATTCCATAATGGGTTATTGGATTGAAAACTTAATTTTTTTCCATCATTACTAAAATAAGCTTCGGCATTATCGCCACCAAATGTGAGTTGTTTTAAATTTTTTAAATGGGGTTCGTTTTCCGATTGCTCAATGGGGTCGTTATTGTTTTCATTTATGGCAAGTGCTTGTGCCGATTTAGTATCTACTTGCGCAAAAACGGTTGTTGTAAAAACAATATATATAAATGAGAAAAAAGTTTTCATGTATTTTAAAATGGGAATCGAATATATAAATGCGGATGAGATTGTTATCATCAATTATGTAAAAGGAGACCCAAGATGATGAATGTGTGTATGATAGTGTTTCCACAAAAATTGGTGGAGATGTGACTAAATATTTTTAAGAGCATTTAAACAAAAAAGATTAATCTTCCCATTCGGGCTTTCTCCAATTCACTGCAATATTGAAAAGGGCAAGTAGTCCGAAAATTTTTCCAATAACATCACCGTATTTTACATAAAAAGTTTTTTCGGAATTTAAATTTACAACTACTTTTATTGCAACTTCTTTCCACCATTCTGTTTTTAAAAGGATATTTCCTTTTGCGTCTATACATCCTGAAATACCTGTATTTGCAGCACGTGCCACATACCTTCGGGTTTCAATAGCACGCAATCGAGCATAATCAAAATGCTGTGCAAAGCCCGGAGTATTTCCCCACCAACCATCATTTGTTATCACACAAATTAAATCAGCATCTTTATTGATGTATTGAGAAACGTACTCGCCAAAAACAGATTCATAACAAATGATAGGAGCAATTTTATGGTGATGTTGAATGTCAAAAACTTTAGGTTCATCATCATGCCCTAAACTTCCACTTGTTCCTCCTAATTTAAGGGCAACACTTTCTAAAAAACCAAACAATTTTGGATAAGGCATTTTCTCAACACCAGGAACTAATTTTGATTTATGATAAACCTGAACTGTTGCAGTTGCATTAATAAGTAGAGCAGTATTGTATGAATCGTAATATTCATTGCCTTCAAATTTACGAGCCGTTTCGCTTCTTAATTTTGGGTCTTCATAAAATTTGTAAGTATCAGCTCCGGTGAGAATTTCAATTCCAGGGTGGTGCTGAATAAATTGTTTGATAAGTTGAAAACTTTCATTTTTATCCAATTGAGCTTCATCTAAATTTCCTACTAAAGCTGTTTCCGGGAAGATTACTAGTTGAATAGTGCTATCCATTTTTTGTTCGGCAATGTGCAACATTTTTTGAGTTTGTTCAATGGGTGTCATGCCACCAAACTTATCAGAATAAGGA